>NZ_JASBQE010000029.1 GCF_029960785.1 Polyangium sp. 15x6 | reverse complement strand
GCGGCGGGCGCGACGGGGGCGCCGCGGGAATCGTGGAGACGGCGACCGGCGGCGGGACCTGCACGGGCGCCGGAACGGGCACGGGGACGACCGGCGGCGGCGCGGCCACGGGCGCGGGCGGCGCGACCGGCGCGGGCACGACGGGCGGGACGAACGCGGGCGTCGAGATCGATGTGGGCTTGGGCGCGGCCTGTGGCACCGACGGCGCGGGCTTGGGCACGGGCGGCACGGGCGCGGGGGAGACGACGGTCCCCGGCAGCGAGGCGCGCGCCGCCGAGGGCAAGTGCGGGGGCTTCATCGTCGGCGGCTGCGGCGTCTGGAGCTGCTGCTGCCAGGCGCGCGGCGCCGACGGCGCCGACGATTGGAACGGCAAATCCCCCGCGAGCGAGGGCTGCGGCTCGCGCGCGGCCGGCTGCAGGGACGCGGCCGCGAAGGGCAACGCCGCGCGGCGCGCCGCCTCGGCCTCCGCCGCCGAGATCACGTTCGTCTGGGTATGGTCTTCCTCCGAATACCCCTTCGATTCCGAGGCCGCCATGGCCTGGACGATCTCGCCCCAGCTCATCTCGTGGCCGGGCATCTCCATTCCGACGATGATGCGCCCCGGCTCGTCCGGCCGCGAAAGCGGGATCTGCACGCGCCAGGTGAGCGTGGCGATCCCGCGGTCCGTATCGATCCAGAGCGCGTCGGCGCGCACCTTCTGCCGTTGCGCCGGCCCTTGTCCGCGGTCGACGAAGATCGCGGGCCGCACGCCCGGCAGGTTCGTCACGAGCCGCGCGTGCTCCGGGTGCAGGTTTTCGAGCACGATACGCTCGTTGTCGCGCAGCGCCGTGAGGAGCTGATCCGAGGGCGCGGCATTGAAATACGCCTCGCTCGGCCCTTCGAGCCCCACGCCCGCGGGCGGCGGCGCGCGCCCCACGAGGTCCGCGCGCGAGGGCCAGCTCGTCGCGATCGGCGCGTAGCACACGGGCGGCACGAAATCGTCGGCCGAGGAGACGTACATCCCGAGGGGCTGCAGGTTCGGCAGCGCGCGCCTTCCATATCCATCGCGCACGTCGGCGCGCACGCCGACGGGGTTGTTCGTCCCGGGCCCGCCGCCCGCGCGCTCCCACGTGAGGCGCATGCGGGTGAACCGGCTGCCTTCCTGGAGCGAGCCGTCGGGCAGGAACGAGCGGTCGCAGAACACCTCGATCGACTTGTCGATCTCGCCGACGATGAGGCGAGCCACGAGCGATCGGACGGCCTGCTGGTTCGGCGCGTAGGCATAACCGACGAGCGTGACCTCGGGGCGCGGCTTGAGCGGCACGAGGTCGCTCGCGGCGCGCAAGCTCCGGTTCGGGTCGTCGTCCCAGTGATCGTCGGCCTCATTGAGGGCCTCTTGCTCGTTGTTGAGCACGGCCTCGCCGGGCTGGAGCCAATACGTGGCCTTGCAAACGACCGTGAGGACGAAGCCCCCCGCGCGCTTCTGCCACACGAGAGATCCGGTGCGCAGGGGACCGACCGAGAGGATTTGCATCGCACCGGAGCCTATCTCAAAAGGCACGGGATCGATGGGAAAAATGGAAGGGACGTCGACGCGGAGAAGCCGGACACGGGAGCGGTGCGTCATACGCTACCCGTTGACGCCGCCGGAGCGGGTCGATACCCCTCGCACATGCACAAACCAATCTCGGGTACGACGACAGGAAGGTTTCTGCTCCTCGGCCTCGGTCTTGGCCTCGGGCTCGTCGCGAGCCGGAGCGCGTCCGGGGAGCCCGTGGAGGAAGATGGTGTGCCGCCCGGCATGGTGGCTCACGTCGAAGGTGGTGTTTGTCCCCCTGGATGGGCCCCCGCGCCGAACATCGAGGGACGTCTCGTCGTGGCGGTCGCCGAGGGCAAGGATGTCGGCGTGCAGGTCGGCGAGCCGCTCGGAGACCGCGAGGATCGCACGCACACCCACGACTATGCGGGGGAGATCGTCCTGCCCTCGAAGGCGATCGCGGCCGCCGACGGGAGCAACCAGTCGGGGGCGCAGGCGCAAACGTACGCCATTGCAGGGACCACCGACCCGGGTGTGTCGGGCCTTCCTTTCGTGCAGGTGATCGCATGCGTCAAGCAATGAAAAGCGTGGCCACGATCGCGGCGATCGCCCTCGTCACCGCTTGCGCGGCCGGCTCGGTCTCGACGACCGGCGGAGCATCGGAGGGCGCCGGCGGGAATGGAAGCGGCGGGAGCGGCGGCGGCAGCGCGGGCGGCGGCCCCGGGGCGCGCGGCGACGCATTGCCCACGAATACGATCGGGTTTTTCCAGGTACCCGCCTGCCCGAGCGGATGGGAGCCGTACAAGGCCGCGGCCGGACGAACGATCTTGCCGACGATCGCCGACGCGTCGGGCGGCACGACCGTGGGCGAGCCGCTCCTCAGCGGCGAAGAGCGGCCCCACACGCACGGCGTGCATGCGACGTTCGACCTCGTCCCCATCACGTATGCGGGCGCCCCGGGCGGCGGCAACCAGGGCGTCGCCGCGGCCGGCACGGTCGAATTCGCGACGACCTCCGAGGAATCGACCACGGGTTTGCCTTACGTACAGCTCCTCGCGTGCAAGAAGCTCGCGGAGCCCGTCGCCGGGGTCAAACCTTTGCCGAAAGGCATGCAGATCTTTTACGACGGCCCCAAGTGCCCCACGGGCTTCCAGCAGGCCGCCGCGACGCAAGGCCGGCTCGTCGTGGGCCTGCCGAAAGACGCGCCTCCGGATCTCTCGTTCGGCGGCGAACCTCTTTCGAGCGCGACCCCGCGCACGCATATTCACGGAGGCGAGGTCTCGCTCGCCACGACCTCCCACGGCATCGGGCTCGTGAGCAACGGCGCCGCGACCGGGTATGCGCGAAACGACACGTCCACGAGCCCAGCGGAGACGGACGCGAGCGAGGCGGCGCTCCCCTGGATCGAGCTCGTCCATTGCGAGAAACTGTGACGGAGAACGTGAAGGCGGCCCGAGGCGCGGGCGTTTTGCGAGAACAGGCCCCCCTCGCCCTGCGCGAGCTCGCCTCCGGATTTCCGGGAGCGGACGCCGCGGGGCTCGTGAGCGCGATCCTGCGCCTCGTCGTCGTCCTTTTCGCGTCGTCGCGCGGGCTCATTCCAGGCGACGACCTCGGCGCCCTCCACGCCGAGCTCAGCGCGGCCGACCGCGCCTCGCTCGCCGATCGTCACGACGCCTGGCCGCGTATCCTCGCCCTGTTTCGCCGTCTTCACGAAGGCACCATCGGACAAACTCCGCCCCCGAGCCCTGCCCGGTGCGGCTCGCTCTTCGACGCGGACGCGTATCCCTTCCTCGAAGGGCCGCTCTCCGACGCCGTCGTCCTGCGTATCCTCGACAAACTCCTCCTCGCCGCGGGCGAGCGCCTCGTCTACGCCGACCTCGACGTCGAGCATCTCGGCACCGTCTACGAGACCCTGATGGGTTTTTCCGAGGAGCGACGCCGCCTCGGCGCCCATTACACCTCGCCTCTCCTCACGCGGATCATGGTCGAGCGCACGCTTGCTCCGCTCGTGCGCCCGGACGCGAGCCCCGAAGAGATTCTCGGCCTCTCGGTCTGCGATCCCGCCATGGGCGCGGGCGCGTTTCTCGTGCAGGTTTGTCGGTGGCTCGCCGATCGCCTCGTCGCCGCCTGGGAGCGCGCAGGAATGCCCACGGACGCGCCGCCCGACGAGGACCCGCAATCCCACGCGCGGAGGCGCGTCGCCGAGGTTTGCCTGTACGGCGTGGATCGCAATCCCATCGCCGTGGACCTGGCCCGCGTCTCGCTGTGGCTGCTCACGGCGCCGAAGACGCATCCATTTTCGTTCCTCGAAGCCAGCCTGCGCCACGGGGATTCGCTCGTGGGCCTCGGGCGCGAGGAGCTCGAAGACGTCTCCCCCGCGCTGGTACGCGAACGCCTGGCCGAGGCCGCGGCAGTGCGGCGACGTTTTTTCGAGACGGCCGATCCGGACCACCTCGCCGAAGCCGATCGTGCCATCGCGCCGCTCCGCACCGTGAGCCATGCCCTGCTCTCCGCGCATTTCGCCTCGGAGAAAGAAGCCCAGAAAGAACGCCTCGCCGCCCTGCCCGATCTCGCCACGCGTCATCTCGCCGGCGAGGGCGTCGCCGAGCTCGAAGCCGAGGCCGCGGCGCTCGCGACCACCCGCTCTCCGTTTCACTGGCACATCGAGCTGCCCGAGGTCTTCGGCCGCGGCGGCTTCGACGCTTTCGTGGGAAACCCGCCCTGGGTCTCGTACGCCGGCCGCGCCGCGCAGCCCCTCGCGGACGATCTTCGCGAATTCTATCGACGCACGAATCCCGCCTTCGCGGGATATCGCAATCTGCAGGGCCTCTTCGTCCACCAGTGCGCCCGCATGCTCCGTCCCGGAGGTCGGCTCGGGCTCGTCTTGCCCACGTCGATGTCCGACCTCGGCGGCTACGAGCCCTCGCGCCGCGCGCACGACGTGCTCTGCGCGTGCGACGACGAGCTGCCCGATTTCGGGGACGCCTTCGAAGGCGTCTTTCAGCCGAGCATGGGCCTGCTCTCCACGCGCCGAAACGAAAAAACCTCGCTGGGCACGGCCCTCGCCTGGCCGCTTTCGCGCTCGGACCTCGACGCCGAGACGAAGGCCCTCCTCGAAAAACTCTCGGCCCTGCCGAAGCTCCCGCCGCACCTCTTCGGCGAGCGGGGTTTTCAGAGCAACGGCGACGACGTCCGGCACCTGCACGAGCGCGAGGCGCCCGACGGGCGTTTCCAGATCGGCCTGCGCGTGGGCGGCGACATCGAGCCGTTTTCCCGGCGTCCTCCGCGCCTTTATTGCGATCCCACCGATTTCGCCGGTCGCTTTCGCAAGGACGTCGAATGGCTCGCCGTGCGCCTCCTCATCCGCCAGACGGCCCGCTTCCCGATGGTCGCGCTGTCCGACGGCCTCGCCTTCCGGAATTCGATCCTCGCGGGTTTCTCCGACGATCAATGGAGCGCGGCGTTCCTGCTCGGCTGGCTCAACGCGAGCCCCGTTCGCTTCTACCATTACATGCGGCACCGCGACGCCCGGCAGGGAATGCCGCAGGTGAAGATCACCCACCTGCGCGCGCTCCCCGCGCCGGCCCATCCCGAGCTCGTCCCGGAAATCGAGGCGCTCGCCGAGAACTTCGGCGCCCGCAATCAGGGCATCCGCCGGTCCGAGCAGGACGCGCTCGACGACCTCGTCGCCCGCGCGCTCGGCCTCGCGCCGCCGGAGCGAGGGCCCATCGAGCGGTGGGCGCGGACCGTGACCCCGGACCGCGCCCCCTCGCCTTGACGCCTCACCAGCCCTTGGCCGTTTGAATGGCGGCCGCGAGCTTGTCCGCCATCTTCTGGTGCGTCGCGACGCTCGGGTGATAATCGCAGCCAATCCCGTCCACGGCCGAGTTCTGCTCGCCGAGGTCCACGAACCCCACGTTCGTGTCGCCCTTCGCCTTGCGGGATTCGACCGCCGTGTTGATATGCTGCTTCGCCTTCGTCAGGTGCATCGCGCCGGCCGGGTACGTGTCGGTGAGCATGGAGCCCACGGCGCAGAGCAAGTACGCGTTCGGGTAATGCCCGCGCAGTTTGTCCAGGAACCCGGAGAGCGCGTCGACGTACGCCTGCCCGGGGTCGCCCTTGGCAAAATCGTTCGTCCCGAGGTTCACGACGACGACGTCCGGGATGTAGGAAAAACTCCAGGTCGAGGCGGGATCATCGGCGAGCGTGCGCTCGAAGCGGACGGGCATCTGGTTCTCCGTCACGCCTCCGTAATCGCGATACACGCCGATCCCCGAATACGAGATCCCCACGTGCGCGGCCCCGAGCTTGCGCGCCGCGATGGCGCCGTAGGCCGAATACTCGTCCTCGGTCTCGGGCGAGAATGGGCAGAGCGGGCCCGCGCCGGTGTTACCATAACCGCAGGTGATCGAGTCGCCGACGAGCTCGATCTTGCGGCTCCACGGCTCGGGCGTGGGGACGAGCGCGCCGCCGGGCGCCGGCACGAAGCCCTTGAACTGCACGACGCCCACGAACGACTCGGTGCGCTTTTCGAGCAGGACCGTGTGCTCCCCGGCGGGCAGGTTCGCCGCGAGCGTGTACGTATCCTTCGCGCTGCTCGTCGCGAGGTCGGTCGGCGGCCCATCGTCGATCACCACCGCGAAATGGTTGTTGCCGGCGTCCGCGAGGCGCACGTCGAGGCCCGTGCCCGAAAAACGCGCGACGATCGTGCTGCCCGGCCAGGCGAAACGCGGGTCCGCCTCGTTCGTGAATCGACCGATGAAATGCACCTCCGCCATGGGGCCGCCGCCCCCGGCGCCGCTCGACGACGAGGAGCCCGAGGAGGACGACATGCCGCTCGACGACGCGCTGCCGCTCGATGACGAGGAGCCACCGCCACCGCCCCCCGAGCCCGATCCCTGCGAGCTTCCCCCGCCCGAAGGCGAGCTGCAAGCGAGGGCGAAGAGAGCGAAGGAGGCAAAGGACGCAAGCGCGAGCTTCTGCATGCACGCGAGGATCGCTCCCCGGCGCGCCGCTGGCAACAGCGATCACGTCTCCGGAGAAATCGAAATCGTGCCGTGCGATTCGTCGAGCGCTTTCTCCCGCCGCGGCAGCTCCACCCGGAACGTGGAGCCCACGCCCGGCGCGCTCTCCACCCGCACGGTCCCGCCGTGCGTCTCCACGATCTGCCGCACGATCCACAGCCCGAGCCCGAGGCCGCCGAAGGACTGGTTCGTGACGGCGCGCTCGAATCGCTCGAAGATCTTGCCCTGATCCTCGGGCGCGATGCCGACGCCGTGGTCGCGGACCGTGAGGCGCGCCATGCCCTCGTCCGCCTCGAGCTCGAGCTCGATCGGCTTGCCGCGGCCGTACTTGATCGCATTGCCGAGGAGGTTCGTGACCACCTGCTCGATCCGCAGCCGATCCCACGTGCCCCAGATAGGTTTGTCATGGTGAAACGCGAGGGGACACCCGGCCTCCTCGGCCTCGCGCCCGAAGCGCGTGACGACATCGTGCACGAGCGCGCAGAGATCGACGTCGTCGAGGCAGAGATCGAGCTTGCCGGCCGTGATGCGCGAGACGTCGAGCAGGCGATCGATGAGCGCCGCGAGCCGACCGACCTGGCGATAGGCCACCTCGAGCGCGGGCGCCATGCGCTCCTGCGAGACGCCCGCGCGCGCGTCGCGCACGAGGCGCTCGAGCTGCAGCTTGAGCGGCGTGAGCGGCGTGCGGAGCTCGTGCGAGGCGACGGCGAGAAAGTCGTCGCGCGCCGAGATCGCCTGCAGCGCCTCGTGAAAGAGGTTCGCGTTGCCGATGGCCTGCGCCTCCATCTGCTTCGCCTGCTCGCGGATCCGGTCCTCGGCGAGCTTGAGCGGCGTCACGTCCACGTCCATGCAAACGAATTCGGTATCCCCCGTGATGGTCGGGATCGCAAAGATCGTCGAGTAGACCCAGATCTCGCCGCCGTCCTTGCGGTGGCACGACCATTCATTGGGCCCGTTCGGGTTCCCCGTGCGCGCAATCTCCTCGAGCGTCTCCACGAACTTCTGCGTGGAAGGCGTATCCAGCATCATGCCGTCGAGCGTCTTGCCCACGACCTCCTCCTCGGACCAGCCGAAGAGACGCTCGGCCGCGCGATTCCAGTAGAGAACCCGGCCTTGCATGTCGTACCCCTCGATCGCGACGTTCGGCGTGTTGGCGACGATCGCGCGCAGGCGCGCCTCGGCATGCCTCCGCGCGACCTGCGCGAGCCTGGTGAACGTCGCGTCCTGAAAGACCGCGACGCCCCCGCGGACGCGCCCTTGCTCGCCCGGGATGGGCCGCGCGGAGACGAGGACGTGAACCCCCTGCGACATACGCGGGTTCTTCACGTAAAGCTCGACGTCGTCCACGCGTTCGCCCTGGAGCGCTCGCCAGAGCGGGACGGTCTCGGCGGGGCAAGGCGTCCGCTCGTCCGGCAGGAAAATGCCAAAGGCCTCGTTCCACGCCTCGGGTGGGGCGTCGACGGGCAGACCGACGAGGCGCGCCGCAGTCTTGTTCCACGCGACGATCCGGCCGGTCTGATCCGCCATGACGATCGCCTCGTCGAGCACGTCGAGGGCGCTGCGGAGGAGAAGGACGGCCTCGGCGGTAAGGTCATGAATGCCGGAGAAGACGTGTTCCGTCATGGGCTCCTCGCGCTACCCATTGCTCCTCGTTCTGCTCCATTCCGGCCTCCTCTCGTCTCGATACGAATCGGGCGCGTACGACTCCGGAAAGTTCGTAGGCGCGACGGCGGACGTTGTCGAGGGCCCGCGACCGCCGCCCGGGATGGACAGGCGGGCGGCCTTCACGGCCCGTACCAGATCGGCGAGCTCCAGGCGCGGTGCTGCACCGTCTTCGGGAGGGACGCATCGGCGCACGCCGCGGGCGCCGAGGCCGGATCGAGCCCGTTGCATTCGTACGTGCTGTAGCGGCAGCTCGGCACCTCGACGGCGCGGGCATAATAGAAGGCGCGCTCTTTCGGATCGAAATCGGGGTCCGTCCAGACCACGCAGAGCTCCTCCGCGCCCTCGGCCAGCACCTCGCATGTCGACGTATCCACGGCGGGCTCCGCGGCGGCCGCGCCCGCGACGTCGTAGACCTTCTCGTGCACCTTTCCTTCGCGCACGTAACCTTTGATGATCTGGAGCCGCTCGAGCGGCCGACCCGGCCAGCTCGCCGTGCCGGGATCGGCGCTCGCCTGCACGAAAAACGTCGGATCCGATCCCGACGACGCTCCGAGCATCCCGCCCATGGGAGCGCCGGCGGCGTAGGCCTCTTCGAGCCGCTCGGGACGCCCGCAGAGGCCCGCGTCGTAGCCGAAGCCGCCGAAGAAGCGGATCGGAATGCGGGGGCCGCTCGTGGCGAAGGTCTCGCGGCGGCGGATCGCCTCGAAGATCGACTCGCGCGAGTTCTCCTCGGCCCAGACCCCCGCGAGGCCGCCGGGGTTGTTGATGACGCCGTCGTGCGTCTCCGTGCCGACGCCGAGGCGTTTGTCCGGGGTATCGTCGACGAGCCCGACGTGCCCGGGGAACCCCACGCTGGAGGTGTTGCCCGGCGTGCCGTTGTGGGTGTCGGTCGAGCCGATGAGGCCGAACTGAAACGGGTTCGCGCCGAGGCGCTCGGCTTCGAGGAGGCCGGTTTTCAGGACATACCGGAGAAAATCGTGCCGGTGCGTGCAGCCCCAGAGGCGCATGCCGCCCGAGCCGGGTTTGTCGCCGCATTGCTCGTCGTCGTCGGGCCGGAGCTCCTCGAAGTCGCAGAGCGGATCGACGTCGGCCTCGACGTCGAGGAAGCCATTGCGGCACTCGCTCGATCCTTTGTGCTGAAAGATCTCGGCGACGGGCTCCATCTCCGCCCGGAGCGCCGCGCGCGAGGCCTCCTCCTCGATCGTCGCGCCGCCGGGATACCTGGGGTCGAAGAGCTGGCCGTTCGAGAGGTTCGAGTTGTGCGGCAAGACCAGCACGTCGCAGCCATTCTCGGCGTTCTTGCATCCGTCGCGCAAGAGCGTCCAGAGGTCGAGCGCCGTCGGGGCCTCGAAATACGTGACGGGCAGGTCGGGCACGATGTCGTTCACGAAGATCACGTTCCGGTGCAGGTTCGAGATTCCGAGCGTGTTCGTGTATTCGTACCCGACGAATGAGGTGAACGAGCAGGACGCCGTGCGATCGTAGGCCGCCTCGGCCGCGTCCTGCATGGCCTGCCAGCGCTCGCGCGCCGCGGCCTCGCAGTCCTTGCCCTCGCCGCAGAGCTCGCCCACGCGCATCGGGTTTGGCTGGGAGAGGCGCACGGCGAACGTGGAGGCGCCCTGCCCGACCTTCTCGCGATACGTCTGGCAGGTGAACGTGTCGTACTTGGGCGAGGTGGGCGTGGTGCAATGGTACATCTCGCCGAGGAACTCGCCGTGATCGGTGACGGCCACGAAATCGAGCGGCCTGTCGATCCGCGCCTCGCGCGTGCCCTTGCCCGACGCGTCGAGCGGCGGCAGGAGGATCGCCTCGCCGCGCGCGAAGCGATACGCGTCGGCCGGCGTGACCACGGTGTCGTACGAACGCGCGTCGAAAGAAAATGCCGTGTGGACGTGAAGATCGCCATAGAGCGGTACGCGTGTGGGCACGCGCTCCGCGCAAGGCGCCCGCGGCCGCGGCGCGCGCGGGGGCGCCGCGGGGGAAGGCGCCTCCGCGCATCCGTCGAAGAGGAGGGGAAGAAAAAGAGCGAGCGCGACGATCCTCACCACGCCATGAAAAGCGTGCTCGGCGCCGTCGTCAAGCTCAGCAACCGGGCACGGTGACGTCGACGTCGAGCACCGCCGCGGCCGTGACCATCGTCTCCTTCGGCGGGCGCTTGCCCTTCGTCGTGGCCGTGAGCTTCATCGAGGGCGCGACGACGTACGGCTTCAGCTCGGCGCCGGACACGACGAGCTCGAGGGAGGTCTGCCCCTTCGGGACGGGATCGATCTCGGCCACGAGCACCTTGGGTTGTCCCTCGGTCTCCGCGTGGAACGCGAGCGATTCGAGGAAATCGAAGTTCGCCCCCGCAGGCCCGTCGATGACGAGCGAGAGCGAGATCATGCGTACGGAATCGACGTCGTCCTTCGTGACGCCCTGGTTGTCGAGCTCCTGCGTGAGGTTGATGCTCTGGAATTCGTCGAACGCGAGGACGCCGAGCAGCTCGTCGAGGACGGTGCCGGCGGGGATCGTCGCCTTGGCGCCGACATCCACTTCGAAATTATCGATGTTGTCGCAGCTCGTGACGACGGCTGCCGCGACCGCGAGGATGAGGTTCTGGAGCGCGACACGGCGGTCCATGCGCGCGCCGGGGAGCGGCTTGTGCATGCCTCATTGAGCCTCGATCCGCGGCGCATCGCAAGAGGCCGGGCGCACGAACCGCGCCGTTCCTCGAGGTCTGGCCGTCAATTCATGAACGCCCCGCGATCCCAGACCCCCGCCTGGGGCCGCGCCGATTGCTGGATGTCCGTCGTGACCGTACCGTACGTGGCCTGGTTGTAGACGTTTTTCCCGGTACCGTCGCCCTGACCGCCGTTCTTCAGCCGGAGATCGCCGCCCGTCGCATTGATGAAGACGCTCGTCACCGTGGGCGTGTTCGTCGTGTCGTTGCCGGACGAGGCCAGGGGGACGGGCGCGCTGAAGAGGTTGTTGTTGAACCCGAAGACGAGGTTGCCCTCCGCCGAGTCGAGCGAGACGCCCGCGCCCGCGCCGAGGTTCACCGCCGTGCTGCCGCCCGTGATGCTGAACAGGATGTTGTTCGTCAGCCGCCAGCGCATCTTGCCGCTCGACGCCGCGGCGCCCCAGACGCCGTACGTGCGGGCGAACATCGTGTTGTTCGTGAAGATCAGGTTGAAATCGACGCCCCCGCTGCTGCCCAGGAAATTGACGAGGTAGGCATTGTTGCTCGCCGCCTCGAGCACGTTGTTCCGGACGATCAGGGAGGCCACGCTGGCCGTGTTCGGGCCGGATCCATTGATGGCGTAGGTCGTGGCGCCGTTGCTCTTGCCCTCGACGCAGACGCGGTTCGAATCGAGGATCGTCGTGCCGCGCTGGTTGCCGAACTGGATGGCCGCGTGCGTGGTGGAGGTGGTGGAGCGGGCATACAGGTCATTGCCGAAGAGCGTCGACGTGCTCCCCGGGCAAGCCGTCGCGCCGAGGGCCGCCGAGGTCGTGGCGCCGCCGCTGAACAGCGTCTGCACGTAATTGCGCACGAACGTGCCGGCGCGGAGGTTGTGCTGCGTGAGCGAGCTCGTGGGTGACGCGAGCATCCTGAAGCCGCCCCAGACCGCCTTGTTGTGGTCGAGCGTGAGCTGCCCGTAGAACGCAGTGGGATACGTGTCCGGGTTCCAGTTCGCGAACGAGGAGCTGAACCCGCCCTTGATCGTGAGCTCCTTGGCCACGATGACCGAGGTCGACGCGTAGCCGCCCTGCGCGACGAGGATCGTGCTGCCCGCGGGGGCCATCGCCACGGCCTTGCAGAGCGTCGCCCAGGCCTTCGCGGGGCTCTTGCCGTCATTGTTGTCGTTGCCGCCCGCAGCATTGACGTAATACTTGACGGCCGTCTCGGCGATCGAGAGCGCGATGCTCGACGCCGGGGGGAAGACCTGCTCGCAATTCGTCGTGAGCGGGTTTTGCGCGGGGATCGCGAAGCTCGCGCAGCTCCCCGAGGCGATCGTCGACGAGCCGCAGGCGCCGCAGGCGAGGCTCTCGTCCACGTCGCCGTCGCAATCGTTGTCGAGGCCGTCGCAGACCTCGGCCGACGGCTGCACGTTCTGCACGCAGGTGACGATGCCGCCCACGCACGTCTCGGTCCCCGCCGCGCACACGCCCTTGTTGAAGGAGAGCGTGCAAGCCGCGCCGCCGTTCGGGTTGCCCTCGTCGGTCGTCCCGTCGCAGTCGTTGTCCTTGCCGTCGCAATACTCCATTTCGGGCAACTTCGAAGGCTTGCACTGGAGCTCGCCCGCCACGCACAGGGTCTTGCCCGACGAGCACTCGCCCGGCATGTCCGTCGTGCACGGTTTGTCGGCGTCGACGCCGTGCGTGTCGATCTCGCCGTCGCAGTCGTTGTCCTTGCCGTCGCAGATCTCGTCCACCGGCGGCGGCGCGGCGCAGATCAAGGAGCCCACGAAGCACTTCGTCTTGCCGAACGCGCACTCGCCCATCTGGCCCGTCGGGCAATCGATGCCGCCGCCCGGGTTGTCCTCGTCCGTCGTGCCATCACAGTCGTCGTCGGCGTTGTTGCAGGTCTCCATCGTGGGCTTCGCGTCGGGGATGCAGTTGAGCGCGCCGCCATCACAATGGTACGTCCCCGTGGCACATTGCCCCGGCACCCCCGACATGCACGCCCCGCCGCCGCCCGGATCGCCGTTGTCGACGATGCCGTTGCAATCGTCGTCCAGGCCGTTGCAGGTCTCCTCGACCGGGTCCTTCGGCGTGCATTCTGGCGGATCGCCGCCGGCCGGGTTGCAGGTGGACACGGTCACCTGGCAAGCGCCCTCGCCGCAGACGATCTCCGGGAAGCCGTCGTCGACGATGTTGTCGCAATCGTCGTCGACCGCATTGCAGGTCTCGAGCGAGGGGAGCGTGTCGCCCTCGCAGGGCCCCCACGTGTTCTCCGCGATGCACGTCTGCGAGCCGTCCTTGCACGCGCCGATGTTCCGCGTGTCCGGCGAGCCGGTATAACAAGCCTGCGTCTCGCCGATCTTGCAGGGGCAGCCCTCGTCGACCTGACCATTGCAGTTGTCGTCGATGCCGTCGTTGTCGTCGTCGCAGAGCTCGTCCTGCGACGGCGAGCCGGGCACGCACGGCACGGGCATACCGTCGACGCACGCCTCCACGGTCACGCGGCAGACGCCCTCCCCGCAGCTCGCGAGAGGCAGGTCGTCGATCGTGCCATTGCAATCGTCGTCGAGCCCGTCGCAGGCCGTCTCCACGGCCGTGCACTCCGACCCGCCGCTCCCGCCCTGGCCTCCGGCGCCGCCCTGGCCGCCGCTGCCCGTGCCGCCGGGCCCCGTCTGCACGAGCACCGGATCGTCGACCCCGAGGGCTGCATTGCACCCGACGGCCCCCGCCCCAAACCCCACGAGCACGAGCCCAAGCACCAATGCACGCCGCATGACCGAGTTCCCTTTCGGGCGCTAGAACTGCCCCGTCCAGTACAAAGAAGAAGGACCCACGACGAGCGACGTCGTCTGCGTCTTCGTGCGCTTCGGCGCGGTCAAGAAGAGGGCGAGGCCGCCGGCGAATACGACGCCGCCCGCGACGAGGAGCCCCGTGGAGAGGTTTCCCGACTGATAAGCATCCTTGCGCGCGTCGTAGCCGAACTCGTTGCAGGTGTTGCCGGCGCAATGCCCGTCCACCTCGCTCTCGTCGCGCTTGTCGATCGCGCGGAGACCGAAATACGTGCCGACGGCGCCTGCCCCGAGCCCCGCGATCCCGAGCCCGAGCCCGATGATGCGCTGGGTGCTGAAAAAGCTCTCCTTCGGCGCTTCCGGAATGCGGTCCGGCTCGCGGGGCCCGAGCAGCCCGGAGGGGCCCTGCGTCGTCGTCGCCGCATTCGCAGTCGTCGACGTCGCCGGATTCGTCCCCTTGGGCGGCTCCTGCCCCTTCGTCTCCGGGGACGATTTCGGCTCGGGCTTCGGCGCGGCCTCGTCCTCGAGCGCCTGCACCGCGACCGTCAGCTCCGCGCCCTCGGCGATGGCCAGGCTCTTTTCCCAGGACTTTTTCCCGGGCGCGCCGGCGTCGACCACGTGCTCGCCGCGCTCGGCCGGCAGGCGCGTGCCGAACACCTCCCGCGCGAGCGGGACCCCGTCCAGCGTGACCACGAGGTTCGGGAGCGCGAGGACCGCCTCGGGCACGGAGACCGTGATCCAGCCGAGCCGCGGCTCGATCTCGCCCATGCGCGATTTCGCCTCGCTCCCGCGCTTCTGGGCCGTCGACTTCTCGGTAAAACTCTTCGATGTCGAAGCAACGCGCGCCGCGTCGTCCACGATGCCCCGGTACGTCTCCCAGGCCCGCGCGAGACGGCCCATTCTGCGATAACAATCGCCGAGGCCGATGCGCGCGCCGAGGCCCGGGCGCAGCTTGACGACCTCCTCGTATTTCGGGCACGCCGTCGCGTAATCCTCCGCGATGAACGCCGCGCGCGCCTCCTGGAACAGCGCATTCGCCCGCGCCTCGTCGGCCGGGTCTCCCGCGCGCGCGCCCGGCGCGACGAGGATGACCCCGAGCGCGACGAACGAACGAACGATCCACGCGCTTGGTTTTCCGCTCATCATGGGCAAAGCGGTCTCCTAATCGATCGAGCTCGGAGGCTCGTAGGGCTTGCGGGTCGGCTTCGTCCCCGTGCTCTTCGTGGAGGGAGGCTGTGCCCCGGTGGAAGCCGGGCGTACCGTTTGCCCGACCGTTCCGGTTTTTCCGGACAACGCAGCCGTCTGCGCAGCCGCGGGCGTGCCGGCCGCCGGGGCAGGGTCGATATCGATCGCCTCGGCGGAAGCCTCGGGCGCGGGATTCGTGGGCTCGGTGCGCGGCACCTCGCCCGCCGCGATCGGCGGGAGCGGCACCGTATCGGGCAACCCCGCACGCGCGACCGAGAGCGGCGCCGCGCCGACGAGCGCCTGCACCCCGAGCCCTCCCACGAGGGTGAGCACGCTACAAACGAGCGCGACGAGCACGGCCGTCCCCCAGCGCGCCCGCGCAGGCGGCGGCGCGGGCGGCGTCGAGGCCTGAATCAAGGCCACCGAGGCGCGCGTCGTCGACGCCTCCTCGAGCGGCCGCTCCGGCCCGTCGGAGCGCCGCACGAGCGGGATCGTCAGGTTCATCCGGAACGAATCCGGCCCCGACTCCGCATACTGATCACGCAGCTCCGCGATCGCCTCCGTCGCGCGCTGGAAACGATCCTCGGGGTGGAGCGCCGTCGCGCGGGCGAACCAGCCGTCGAACCAGGGCGGCAAGACCATGCCGCGGCGCCGGAGCGCGCGCGCCGTGGGCATCTCCTCCGGCCCCTCGACGACGCGGCGGATGAGCGCGTAGACGCCGTGCTCGCGCGCGTCTTCCTGCCAGTACGCCTCGCCCGTGAGCATCGTGTAGGTGATGTGGCCGAGCGCGTGGATGTCGGTCGCGGGCCCGATCTGGCTGCTCTTGCCGGCGATCTGCTCGGGGGCCATGTACGTCGGCGTGCCGACGGCCTGCGTCATGTTCGAGTTCGTCCCTTCGGAGACGATCTTCGCGATGCCGAAATCGAGGATCTTCACGCACGGCGTGCCGTCGTCGCGCTCCGTGATGAAGAGGTTGCCCGGCTTCAGATCACGGTGGACGATGCCCCCGGCGTGGGCCTTGTCGAGCGCGAACGCGACCTGCCCGAGGTAGACGAGCGCCTCGTCGATCGGGATGTGGCCGCGCTTCTTCAGCATCGCGCCGACCTCCTCGCCGTGGAGCAGCTCCATCACGAGGAACGGCATGCTCGTCGTTTGATCGATGCCCGCGTCGGTCACGCGCACGACGTGATCGCTCCGGAGTTCGCCGGTGATCCGCGCTTCCTGGGCGAACCGCTCCCGCAGCACCGCGTCCTCGAGCACGCCGGGAAGCATGACCTTGAGCGCGCAGAGGCCGTGGGTGCGCTCGTCGCGCGCCTCGTGCACCGCGCCCATCGCGCCCGCCTTGATGCCCCGAAGGACACGATAACGCTCGTGAAATAGCGTTCCAGTCGGGAGAAAGACCACGCTCGGCGCGCCCATGCGTTCCTCGAATTATTCCCCATTATGCCAGAGTTCGGGCGCGCGGGACCAAGATCGTGCGCTTCGCGCGCGATCCGGATCCCGACACCCCTCGGGGGTATGGGGCGTGACTCGGCTCGCCGAGCTACGCCCCCAACGGCAAACCCGACCCTAGCCCTTCTTCCGCGGCCGGGGGATGTTGTAGGCCGAGAGCTTCGAGACGAAGGTACGTCGAGGCATTCCGAGCATCGCCGCAGCCGCGGTCTGGTTGCCCGCGCATTTCTCGAGCGCGTCGATCATGCGCTGCCGCTCGAGCGAGCCGAGCTCCTCGCGCAGGCTGCCCGACGAGCTCGTGTCCACCACGCCTCCGCGGAGCTGCGACGTCGCGTCGTCGGGCGGAACCGAGAACGACGCGAACGACGGATCGAGCGTCGTGAGCGGGACGGTGCCCGTGAGCGGCACGTTCCGCGGCGCAGAGGCCGTTCCTTGCACGCGTCCTTCCAGCACGAGGTCCTCGGGCCGGATCACGCCCTCGCAGAGCACGACGGCGCGCTCGATGGCGTTGCGCAGCTCGCGCACGTTGCCCGGCCAGTCGTAGCTCGTCATCGCCGCGAGCGCCTCGCGCGTGATCTCCGGCGGGCTCCTGCCGATCGAAGCCGCCGCGCGCGCCGCGAACGTCCGCGCGAGGGGCTCGATCTCCGAGCGACGCTCGCGCAAGGGAGGGATCGAGAGCGCGATGCCGTTGAGCCGGAAGTAAAGGTCCTGGCGGAACGTGCCCTTCTGCACCTCGCTCGCGAGGTCGCGGTTCGTCGCGGAGACGAAGCGCACGTCGATGGGCCGCGGCGCAAGCCCGCCGACGCGCATCACCTGGCGGTCCTCGAGCACACGCAAGAGCTTCACCTGGATGCCGAGCGGCAGCTCGCCGACCTCGTCGAGGAAAACCGTGCCTTTCTCCGCGGTTTCGAAGAGGCCCGGCTTCGAGCGCACCGCGTTCGTGAACGCGCCCTTCTCGTGACCGAAGAGCTCGCTCTCGAGGAGCGACTCGCTCAGCGCGGCGCAGTTCAAGCGCAAAAACGGCCCCGAAGCGCGCGGCGACTTGCGGTGGATCGTCTCGGCGAGGACCTCCTTGCCGGAGCCGGTCTCGCCGAGCAAGAGCACGCTGATCGGGCCTTCCGCGACGCGCTCGGCGAGCGCGTAGAGGCGCTTCATCGCCTCGTCGCGGATGACGTAGCTGCTCGGCGAACCGTCGCCGCGCACCTCGGGCTCCTCGTCGTCGACCTTGCGGACGACGAGGATCGTCGAGCCGAGGTTGATCGCGTCGCCGACGCCGAACTCCACGAGTTTCCCGGGCTCGACGCGCGTGTCGAGCAGGCGCACCGTCCCGCCCGCGCCCTTCTCGCGACGCACCGTGGTTCCGTTCGCGCTGCCGAGGTCCTCGATGCGCAAGGGCGGCCCGAGGTAGATCTGCGCGTGACGGCGCGAGACGGAGCCGTCGTCGATCCGGATGTCGCTCTCCTCGGCGCGGCCCAGGATCACCTTCCCCTCGGCGGGCAGCGGGTGACGGGTGACGCCGCCCGCGGCGAAGACTGCGAGCTCGAGGCGCCCCTTCACGTTCTCGTCGTTCCCTTCGTTCCGATGGAAAGCACCGCTCGCGGAACCGTAGGTCGAGCACGCCCCGAAACGCAAGCCACCATGCGCCTGCGTGGTCGCTTCGAACCACCCCCGCGGTGGGCCCGCGCCGTGCGTGGCCTCGCGAAGCGGCTGTCGGACATGGTCACGGTGGGCTCGCTTCCCTTCTCCCGGCGTCCCCGCTCACTCCGTCCAGGCTGCGAGGACACCGGACAGGCCCTCCACACGAAAAACGTTTCCTTGTCAACAGTCAAGTTCGTTGTGTGAGAATGCACCAATCGACCTCGGGTGCGGAGGTGCGCGCCCGATGGGGAGCCTGCGTCGCATCCCTGATGAGGCGAAGCATCACCGTAGGGCACGCGCGTCAGTACGATCTCGCCCCAACGAGGGCCCTCGAAGCGCCAATCGAGCAGAATCGGCTCGACAATCCCGTGACGGTTCCAATTTCCCGGCCATTTTCGCTCGTGGCATGGCGAATGCAAATTCATCCGTGCGAGGCATTCCTATGAACAGCTTGAAGACCCTCTACGAGCCACGTGTCCTTTCACTCCGCGCGGAGGTCGAGAATGATCACGTCCTCGGGGAGATCCTGGCGGCTGACGCATCCCCCGTCCTGGTCGAGTGCTTTTTGCTCGAATGGTTCGCCCGGACGCCCTACCTCACGCAGCCGACGGCGCGCTGGTCGCGGCGCGCCGCCGAGCAATGCGAAAAGCTCAGGCTCCACGCCGTCGCCCAGTCGTTCCGCGAGCACGCGGCGGAGGAAGACGCCCGCGCCTCGCTCGTCCTGCGCGACGCGCGCGCCGTCGCCCAGATCATCAGCATTCGGTGCGGCATCGCGATCGACGTCGCCATGCTCGCCGAGCGCCCGACCGTGGTCATGCGGGCCTATCGCGTGCTCAACGAGGAGGTCCTCGGGGCCGACCTTCCCCTCGGGTACGCGGCGATCCAGTACGAGATCGAGCGCGTCACGAGCGCGCTCTCCGTCGGGCTCATGATCCAGGCCCAGCGGGTGCTCGGCGCGGACATGGCCGAGCGGCTCCCGTGGCTGCGAAAGCGCGCGCCGGTCGGCGTGGGGCGCGCGGCGCTTCATGCCTCGACGCTGGAGAAGATCCTCGACGGAATGCCCGAGGCCGCCGAGCAGCTCGCGGAGATCGGCGCGGGCGCGCTCGACATCTACCGGCATTTTTTGCGCGAATGCGTGCAAGCCGCGCAGGCGAGCGCCCGCGCGATCACGGGCGAGCGGCCCTCGAGCCCGCGGAGCTCGCGGCCCGAGCTCTGCTACTGAGAGGAATGGGTTTTACAGGGAGGTACGGGCGACCCTGCGGAGCCGCTCGATTCCTTCCTCCACGTCGGCGGGCGTGATGTCGCGGAAGCGGAGCGGCGAGGGGCCGGATTTCTCAGGGTCGTAGACGAGGCCGCGCGGGCGCACGTTCCCCTGGCGGAGGACGTCGGTCACGAAACGGACGCGCTCCTCCTGATCGGCCGGGACGAGCTCATTTTCGTATTTCGCGAGCACCTCGGCGATGTGCTCCTCGATGCGTTGCTTGTCGAGCTCGGTCTCGGCGACGCCGGTGATGATCGGGATCAAGAGGTTCGCGCGCTCGAGCGGCAAGTAAAGGCCGCGGGCCGTCCGCGCCACCGTCTTGAACACGTCCTCGGCGCCCACGTACTGGCGCAGCGTGGGCAGGCAGCCGACGGCGTGAATGACGATGCCCATCTCGCGGGCGTTCTCGGCCTGCGCATACCAGTGGTGCCCGCAGGGGCAGCCCTGGGGGAAGGCGTCGCCCGAGGGCTCCACGCCGTGCGGCGGCGCGTCGCCGACCCAGACGACGACACGCGCCGCGCGGGGCCGCCAGTCGAGCCGCACGAGGTCGTACAGCCCGTCCGTCACCGATTCGGGGCCATCACCGCCGCCCGAGGCTTGCATTCGCTCGACGCCCTTCTTGATCGACGCGATATCGTCGGTGAGGGGCACGACGCGGCTCGCGAAGGAGCGATCTTGCGGAGGATGGTCGCGATAACTCACGAGGCCGAGGCGCAGGCTGCGGCAAAGCGGGGCGCGCCGGAGCGCGTCGATGATCTCGACGAGCCTGCGCTTCACCTCCTCGATGTATTCGCCCATGCTGCCCGTCTCGTCGACGAGGAACACGAGATCGAGCTCGCCGACCCCGGCGCTCGCCACGCGGGCGAGCATCTCGGGCGAATACGCCTCGGAGTCGCTCGATTGCAAGGGCGGCGCGCCTTGCGACCGGCCTTGCTGCGCCCGACCGACCGGAACCGGCGTATCCACGGGTTCCGGGGAGATACGTGCATCGATCTCCGCGAGCTCGCGCGACGTGGTCGGCGCGTCGTCCTCTTCCATCGGCATGAAGTCCATTGCTGGCGCCGGGGGCGGCGCCTCTTCTTTCTCGCCGAGCCCGAAGGCTTCCTTCACCTTCGAAAAAAACCCTCCGCCTCGCTTGGGCGCTTCGACCGACTCGGGGACGAATGCCGACTTCGCGAGCGGCGGCGCAGGCTTGGCGGTGCTTGGCCCGCCAAGCGTTGCTCGCGACCGAGGCGCCCCTCCCGGCGCGGGAGGCGCGGCCATCGCGGGGCGCGCCGGCGCGGCGGGGGCGGCACGCGGGGCCGCAAGGGCGGGCGCAGACGTTCGAATCGTGCCGGCGCGCGTGCTCCTGGAACGCTCCTCCGCGCCATCCTCGAACGCGTCCTCGTCCTCGAAGGAGATCGAACGGGCGGAGAGCATATCCATCGCGCCGCCGCCCCCTCTCTCCCGCCTTGCTCCGCCGCCCTTCGCCATTTTCTCGACGAACTCTCCGGCGCCTTCCGCGACCGGTTCGTCTACTGCCTCCTCCTCGTGCGAGGCCACGGCCTCCATTTGCACCTTCTTCGCGGGCCCCTCGACGCGTTTTTCGCTGTCCTCGGCCACGAGCGCCGTGTACGGGCTCAGCAATTTGTGCTTGAGCGCGAGCGCGAGCACCTCCATGCGCACCTCGGCCGCCTCCCCGGGCGCCTCGGCGAGCCGGGCCAGTCGTGCGTCGATGCGGAGCCTCGCCCAGAGCCTTTCGAGCCCCGGGATCTGATCGGATTGCTCCGGCAGCTCCACGTCGACCTCCTGCCGGAACGGCTCCCCCGTCGCGCGCTCGGCCGTGAGCACGAGCCGGCTCTTCCCCGACCCGGCAAAACGCCCGAGGAGTTGCACGGTTTGTCCTCCAAAGAGCTCGGGCGCCGGCTGCGGATACACGTCCACGGGCATCGCGTCGTCCCAGGACAAACGCAGGTTCGTGAGCACGGGGCCGGCCTGGCGGACGCGGCGCGCGAAACGTGGCACGACGGTCTCGACGTCCTCGCCGGGCAAGAGCACGTCGCTCGCGCCTCCGCCCGCCCGCGCGAGCCGCTCGACGAGATAACGATTCACCGAAGGCCCCACGCCGAGCACGTACAGGCGCGTCTCCTTGCCGAGGATCTCCGGCGCACGCCGGAAGATCCGGCCCTCGTTGCCCACGGCGCCGTCCGTCAGCAAGACGACGAGCCGCGTCCGGCCCTTCTCGGATTGCAATTTCGCCGCGCGGACGAGCGCCTCTTCGAGCTCCGTGCCGCCGCGCGCCGTCATGCCTCGAAGGAACACGTCGATCTGCTCGACCCATTCTTTCGTGATCGGAACGAATTTTTCTCCTTGCTGGTCCGCGGCGATCCGGTCGTGATCGAACACGAAGACCTGCGCGCGATCGGCCGGCCCGAGGTGATCGAGGATCGAGCGCACCGCGCGCCGCGCCTGCGCGAGGCTCTGGCCGCGCATCGAGCACGAGCGATCGACGAGGAAGACGACGTCGCGCGGGAGCCCGACCTTGGCGAGCTCGCGCGTCGCCGCCACGACGGCGCCGCAATACTCGCATTTCCACGCCGGCCCGAGGCCCGGCCATTCCTTCACGACCGAAGGGTCCCGGAGCGCGCCGCCGCAGTTGTTGCAGCGGAACGTGCGGTGATCGCCGGCCGGGCCGGCTTCCGCGAGCGAGAGATCCTCGATCGGCGCAACGGGCGGCGTCACGACGAGCAGGAACGTGCCCATCTTGTCGGCCTGGCGCTCGAAATGCACCCGCGGCCGCACGCCCTTGTCGTGTTGCGCATGATAAGCAACGACAAAATCCCGGTTCGGGACGGTCTCCGACGCGTGCAGCTTCACCCGGAATGCGCCGCCTTCGAGGGGCTCGAGGTCGATCCGGTGCGAGGGCGAGCGCGGCGGCTCGATCGGCACGCCGGGGCGGATCTCCACGCTGACGCTCACGTCCGCTTTCCGCTCGCCCGTCGCCGCGCGCGGCGGCCGAACCGCCCTCGCGTCCGGCACCTCGGCGGCCGTCCTCGCGTGGTAACGCTCGGTCGTCACCATGGGGAACACGAAGCGCCACTCGCCCTCGTCGAACGCGAGCTTCTCCTGATAACCGAGCGTGACCTCGATCGTCTCGCCGTCCGGGATGTTCGCGACGCTCAGCGTGAACAGGTTCGGCCGATCCTGTTCGAGCAAGGTCGCGCTGCGCCCCTCGCGCCGCGCGGCCTCGTAGGCGCGCTTCGCCTCTTCCTTTTCCTTGACGACGGCCTCGACCGTGCGCGCGCCGATGCGAAAACGCATCGTGTGCACCGACGCATCGTGCGGCAGCGGGAAGAGGTATTCGGCCTCGATCGGGCCGCCCGTCGTGTTGCGAAAGCGCTGCTTCAGCGTGACGCTCGCGACGGGGCCGCTGATCTTGGCCTCGACGTCGGTGTGCTCGAGCGGCAAAGGCGCGCCGCCGGGCGTGCGCATCGTCCCCTGGGTGATTCGGTCGGTCGTGGGATCGGTCATGGCGTGCCGACACCGATGCTACACGGATCGGCGCGGCTTTCGAGGGTCACGACGTGCGCTTGCTCGGGTCGAGCGCACAGAGCGAGGCGACGAGCGAGGTGAAGCCCGGCGCGCGCTCGTCGGCCGAGCGCGACGAGCGTGGTCCGTCCTCGGGCGAAAGAAGACGCTCGGCCGCGGGCAATCGATAACCCGAGCCGAGCGCCACCGCGCGCAGGAGATCCGACGCGTCCTCGCGCCGCTCCTGATCCCAATCCGTCTCCACGATGGACACGAGCAGCTCCGCTTGCAGCGGCACGTCGCCGATCGCGAGCGCCTCGGCCAGCGCGGCCCAGCAGAAATCGGCCGAGGTCGCCTCGCCGAGCAGCGCGCAGAGCCTCGCCACGCGCGCGGCGAGCCGCACGTCTTCGAGCGTGCCGGGGCGCGCGCGCCATTTCCGTTCGAGTTGCCCGAGCACCACCTCGGCGAGCGCGCGCGCCTTCACGGCGTCGCCGAAACACGCGAGCACCTCGGCCCGGCGCAGCTCGAAGACGAGCCGCTCGGCTTCGCCGGCCTCGACGGTGTAACGCGCGGCGAGCGCGAGCGCCTCGTCGGGGCGGCCGAGATGGCAAAGCGCAGAGAGCGCGGCCTCCTTGCGCGCCCATTCGAGCGACGGAGGATCCGTCGCGCCGCGCCGCGAGACGAGCGCGAGCGATACCACGTCCTCGAGCCTGCGCGCCGCGAGCAGCGCCGAGAGCGTCTCCGTCGCCGACGCGAGCGCGATCGCCCGCGCCGCGGCCGGCTCCAGCGCGAGCACGCTCTCCCATTGCGCGCGCGACACGCGGAGCTGCCCCGCGCCGATCTCCGCGCCGAGCCCGAGCGAACGCACCCGCCCGAGGTGCAAGAGCGCCTCGTCGAGCCGACCTGCCGCGCGCTCCGCGGCGCCGAGCCCGACGAGCGCCGACACGGCGAAGGAGAGCGCCTCGGCCGATCGTTTTTGCCGGGCGATTGCTGCATAGAACCGGACAGCGGCCTCCGCGACGCGGCGCGCGTCCTCGTGACGGCCGAGGTGACCTGCGACGATCGCGGCCTCCTCGAAGCACGGGGCGAGCGCCGCGACCCTGTCCTCACGGCTCTGCGCGAGCGCCCGCGCGAGCGCCTGCGTGATCGCCCCCGACCAGGCGGCGAGCTCCCATCGGACCGCGCGGCCGCGAAGGGTGAGGAATTCATCGGCGACGAATCGATCGTCCACGCCCGAGCGCGCCGCGGGCGAGCGCTGTGCAGCAAGGTTCATGCGAGCCTCGTGGAAAAAGCATGGGTCCGCGCGCCGCGCGGCGCGGGCAACCGGCGTGTCCGGCCCGCCCTCGCCGCGTCCCTCTACCGACCGCGGTGCGTCTGCTCTCTTTAATGGATCGCCGGGCTCATTTCAATGCACGAGGCCCTTCGCTCGGACGCATAATGTCCGAGCATGGCCCCACGCGGGAGCGCTGCTAGCCTCGCCGCACGATGGCCTCGAAAGACCTCCTCGAACCGCTCGCGTTTCGCAACGGCCGCACGGCGCGCAATCGCATCGCCCTCGCCCCCATGACGAACCAGCAGAGCCACGCCGACGGCACGCTCTCCGACGACGAGCTCCGCTGGCTCGCCCTGCGGGCCGAGGGAGGCTTCGGCATCGTCGCCACGTGCGCGGCGCACGTCACGCTGGACGGCCAGGGCTGGCCCGGCGAGCTCGGCATCTACGACGACGCGCTCCTGCCGGGCCTCACGCGCCTCGCCGCGGCGCTCCGCGAGCGCGGCGCCCTCTCCATCGTGCAGCTCTACCACGGCGGCGCCCGCGCCGACGCGAGCGTCACCGGCGAGCGCCCGTGGAGCGCGAGCGAGATCGAAGGCGACCCCGCGAACCCCCGCGCGGCCACGCCCGAGGACATCGAGCGCGTGATCGCCGCCTTCCGCGACGCCGCCGTGCGCGCGCACCGCGCGGGCTTCGACGGCGTCCAGCTCCACGGCGCGCACGGCTACCTCTTCGGCCAGTTCTTGAGCGCCACCGGCAACAAGCGCGACGACGCCTACGGCGGCTCCTTCGAGAACCGCGCGCGGCTCCTCCGCGAAGCCACGCGCGCCGTGCGCGCCGCCGTCCCTGCGTCGTTCCTCGTCGGCGTGCGCATCTCGCCCGAGGACTGGGGCCAGGCGAAGGGCCTCGACCTCGACGAGAGCTCGACGCTCGCGGGATGGCTCGCCGAGGACGGCATCGACTTCCTCGGCGTCTCGCTCTGGGACAGTTTCGCGAGCACGAAGAAGCGCCCCGACGAGCATCCCATCCCGCTCTTTCGCCGCGCTCTCCCGGATTCCATCCCGCTCTTCGTCGCGGGCAAGATCTGGACGCGCGCCGAGGCCGAGTCGCTCCTCGCCCTCGGCGCCGACGGCGTCTCGCTCGCCCGCGTCGCCATCCTGAACCCCGACTGGCCGCTCCGCGTGCGCGACGCCACGTGGGAGCCGAGGCGCCCTCCGATGACGGCCGAGGAGCTCTCCGAGCGTGGCCTCAGCCCGAGGTTCATCGACTACATGCGGCGCTGGAAGGGTTTCGTCGCTGACGAAGCGCGCTAGAACGCCGCGCAGAAAAAACGCTCGCGAGGGCGCGGGGAAGAAGGGGTCCGGGAAACCCGCGCCCCCGCGAGCGCCGTGACGCACGGCGGTCGACCAACGAACCGCCGTACCACGACGTCCCTTCTAAACCACTTCGGATGCTTTTGCAACAGTGTTGCATTGCGCCGTTCCCTTGACGCCTCCCGCCTCTCTTTCCAAGATGCCGGGGCGATGCGGACCCCGCGATCCTCCGAGGTAAAACGTTACGCGGCGATGGCGGCCGTGGCGATCGCCTCCGGGCTCGGCATCACGTGGCTGCTCTTGCCGCCCGCGCCCGAGGCGCCCGTCGTGCATCCCACGCCCGAGCTGCGCGTCGCCGGCATGGCCGTGCCGATGCAGGGCGACCCGGTCGCGAACGCGCTCGACCTCGTGCGCAGGTACGCCTCCGGCGAGATCACGATCAAGCTGCCCGACGGCACGGGCCGCAAGATCCGCCGCGGCGCGCTCGGCGCCGAGATCGATCGCGTCCGCCTCGCGGGCTTCGTGCGCGAGGCGCTTCGCCCCGAGAGCCCCCTCCGCCGCGCCCACGACCAGACGAACCCCGGCAAGCCGCTCGACGTCCCCCTGCCGCTCATCCTCGACGCCGAGGCCGCCGTCGACAAACTCCTCGCGCTGAAGAGCGAGCTCGACGCGGCCGCGACCGACGCGTACGTCGACCTCGCCCAGAAAAAACTCGTCCCCGAGAAGGACGGCCACAGGCTCGACGTCTACGGCACGATCGCGCGCATCGACGCGGCCTTCCGCCAGGGCGCGGACGAGGTCGCGGCCGCGGTGGAGAACGTCCCGCCCAAGCGCCGCGCCGAGCAGATGGGCAACGTGAAGTTCGACCACGTGCTCGGCTACTTCGAGACGCGCTACACGCAAGGCGAGCGCACGAGGGACCGCACGTACAACCTCCGCCTCGCGGCCTCGAAGCTCGACGGCGCCGTGGTCATGCCCGGCGAGGTCTTCGACTTCAACGACGTCGTCGGCCCGCGCGACGAGGCGCACGGCTACCGCGTCGCGACCGTCATCGCGCAGGGCGAGCTCGTCGACGGCCTCGGCGGCGGCACCTGCCAGATCTCCGGCACGCTGCACGGCGCGGCCTTCTTCGCGGGGCTCGACATCGTCGAGCGGTACCCGCACTCGCGGCCGAGCTCCTACATCAAGCTCGGCCTCGACGCGACCGTCGTCTATCCGACGATCAGCTTCCGCTTCCGCAACCCCTTCGACTTCCCGATCGTCCTGCACGAGACGGTGTCGAACGGCGTCGTGCGCGCCGAGATCCTCGGCCCCGAGCGCCGCCACACGGTCACGTACTTCCGGCGCATCGACGAGGTCCTGCCGTTCGAGGAGGTCGAGCGCCAAACACCAAAACTCCCCGAGGGCACGCGCGTGCTCGCGCAGCGCGGCATCCCCGGCTTCAAGACCACGAGCTCGCGCGTCGTGCGCGACGGCGCGCACGCGCTTCGTTACAAGTGGAGCGACTCGTACCCGCCGACGGCGCAGATCATCAACGTCGGCACGGGCCCGAAGGAGCTCGACGTCAACGCGAAGGACGACGAGCACCCCGAGTACGTCGTGGACGAGTACCTCGTGGTCACGCAGGGCCCCGACATCCGCACGCCGGGCGTCCCCGAGCCCCAGCCGGGCGGCGGCACGATCGAGAGCCGCGAGCCCGGACAGACGGGCAAGGCGGGCTACTACGAGAAGCTCGGCTTCTCGCACTACCGCAGCAAGGACACGGCCGAAGGCGCGAGCGAGGGCGAGGCGCCGGCGGCGCAGCCTGCCTCGGCGGACGCGAAGGAAGGCGACAAGGCCAAGAAGCCCGAGGACGACAAGGGCAAGAAGAAGAAGCGCAAGAAGAAGAAGCCCGCGGCCGAGAGCGGGACCTGACAACCTCCACGCGTCGGGGTACCCTCCGCCGCCGTGCTCTCCCCCCACGTACGCTTCGAGGGGTTCACCGCGACGGACTGGGTCCGCGTCCTGTCGCTCTTCCGGCCGCGTCGCACCACGGGCGAGCTGCGTGATCCGAACCGCCCGCGCGGCGGCGTGATCGCCATCCACGACCGCGGCCGCCTGCGCAAGCTCCTGCACACGAACGTAGGTCGCCTCGGGATCGAGGACATCGAGTGGCCGATGACGGCCGAAGACCTCGCGAAGCGAAACGATGCGAGCTTCTGCATCGTGCTCGAGAGCGGCACGCTCGAACGGATCATGGAGCGCTTCGCGTCGCGCTCGCGCAAGGGCGACGACCTCGCGACACAGACGGTCACGCTCTTCTCGCTCGCGCAAGCCGAGCTCGCGGCGGGCCGTCTCTCGGCGTGGCCGCTGCGCCTGCGCGGCGTGCCGATCCCGACGCCGGGCATGGTGCGCACGAGCCTCGACGCAGTGTGCCCGATCGGCAAGGCGCTGGTGCTCGGCATCTTCGAGGGCGGCGAGCTCTGGACGAGCGTGGCGCTGCGTCGTGGTCAGGACGGCATCAGCTTGATCCTCGGCCCCGACGAGATCCGCGGCGACATGGGCCTGCTCTCGGGCGACTGGCGCCGCGACTACCGGCACCTGTCACACGCGATCGAGGATCGCGTCGGGCCGATCGCGTTCGGCTGTTACGCGGAGACGGCGACGTTCCGCGCGCTCGAAGTGGATCCGAGCCCGGGCGCGTGGGCGCGCGCGGCGTTCGTGCGTGACATCATTCTTTCGCCGTTGCCCGCGCCGATGGCGATCCCGCTGGGGATCGACGCGAGCCGCGCGGCATTTTTGGCGGTGCGCAAGGTGATGGAGCGCGTCGATTCGAACGGCGTGGTAGCCGGGTCGATCGAGCGATTGTGGGATCGGGCGGCGAAGAGCGCGCAGCATGGAGAGCTCGAGGAGATGCTCGGCTTCCATCCGCTGGAGCTCTTGCGGAAGCTGCTCGTGCGGGAGGATTGAGGTACGCCGGCGCTCGGAGCCCGGCGCTTCAACGCCGCCACAACCGAGCCCACCATCCGCCCCCGTGCTGCCTGCGGGGTTGCATCAGCTCTTCGACGCGCCCCGTCTCGACCCGCCGGCGTTCTTGCCACGCGACGACCTTCGAGCGCGCGATTTCGTGGATTTCCTCGACGACCTTGGTCCCGAGCCCGATGGCCCCGAACCGCGGACGCATGGCCTCGGCCGCAGCGCGCTCGTCGAAGAGCATGGATACTTCGGCAAGAAACCTCGGCGGGGCCTCGAACTCGTCGTTGCCGATCTCTTTTCGTGCGAGCTCGATGTACCGCTCGACCTCGGCGCTCGTCCCCAGGTCCTCGCGGAGTGGAATCTGGAGCTGCCCGATCAAGAGGCATTCTCCGTCGCTGTCCACGATCCGCCTGCCGTACACCCTGGGCCCGAGCGTCGCGAGCTTCTTCTCGGCGGCGTCGCGACGCGTGCCGAAATAGAGAATTACCCTCGATTCCAAACTCAGCCAGTGGCCGCCATGACCGCCGGCGATCTCGATTCCGCGCGCGACGGTGCGGACTTCGTCGATGCGCTCCACGGAGATCTCCGCGAGAGGCATCGAGAGGGTCCCGATCAATCGGTACTCCTTGTGTGCGTCGACGTGGCGGTGAAGGAAGCTGAGGACCTCGGCCCGCTCTTTTTCGGTGAGCGATCGAGAGAACGTGCAGCCCAGGCCATGAACCTCGATGACCTCGGCCGGCGCCCCGCGCGATGCGGGTGGCTCCCCTACGAACCAGTCCATGAACCCGGGGATGTTCTCGATGTCGGAAGGGGACGTAGCCATTGCGCCCTCATCGAATCGCGGATCGCCGAACGGCGTCGACGATGTCTTTCGCGGTCGACAGCGAATACCCGAGCTGTTCTCGAAGATACTTGATGGCATCGATGCTCCTCTTCTCTTCGAGAATCGCCAGCATGCCCTCCCGCACGGCCAGTGGCAATCGCTCCAGCGCTTCGCCACGTCGTCGCTCGGCTTGCTCCACCAACTGTCGTTCGAGCTCTCGCGCGTCTTCGGGCGACCCGTGGGCTCTGAGGTCGGTCACGACTGCGCACAGTCCTTCGTGATGAATGAGAGCGATTGCTGGAGCGGTGACTCCGGTCAGCGTGGCGTCGAAACCAAGACCGACGTCGAGCTGGATGTCATTCCATTCGTCATGTCGAACGTGAATCACTTGCAAGCCGGCAGAATACGCGGAATCACCAACGACATAGACGTCCCCGCCGACCGCCTCGATCAGCCGTTCGAGGTGCGAGGCATCTTCGGGATCGAAGGTCGCCCAGGCCGGCGTAATGCCGCACATCCGCAATGCTTCAGCCATCAGGTCGGGGCTCACGAGAGCCCTCTCGTCGAGAATTGCCTTTGCATCTGGCAGGAGGTCGCGTGCGCGGGCCAGCACCAGAAAATAATCGACCGTCCGAGGAAGGTGCTCGGCCATGGGGACGCTCATCGTAAATCCTGTCGGCCCGACTGTGCAATTCGCCCGCCGCAGGCCATCCTGGCCTTCGCACCTACACGCAACCACAACGTAAGGTTCACCCGGATCCCTCGTCGACGAGACCCCCGAGGAGATCGGACCTCGTCGGGTGCCTGGTCGACGAGGCCCCGGCGAGGTCCGATCAGGGCGGGGGTCTCGCCGACGAGGCAAGCGGCGGAGTCCGATCACGGCGGCGGGCTCGCCGGCGAAACGGTCGCCGCAGGCCGTGGGCGTGGCTCCTGCGGCATGTGGCTACGGCAGGATCTCGACGTACCCTTCCGTTCCATGCACGCGAATGCGTTGCCCATCCTTGATCAGCGTGGTCGCATGCTCCACGCCCACGACGGCCGGCAAGCCGTATTCACGGGCGATCACCGCGCCGTGGGTCATCCGTCCCCCCACTTCGGTCACCAGGCCCTTGATGGACACGAACAAGGGGGTCCAGCTAGGGTCCGTGAAGGAGGTGACGAGGATATCCCCCTCGGCCAGATCGGCATCGGCCATATCCAAGAGGACGCGGGCGCGTCCCTCGACGACACCAGAAGAAACCGGTAGACCGACGATGGCGCCAGCGGGGAGATCGGCGCGCTTGTACGCACCTGCGACGATTTCACCATCGGACGTGATCACCCGCGGTGGCGTCAGCTTCCGATAGAGCTCGTGCTCGTCCTTGCGCTGGCGGACGATCTGGTCATCCAGCTCGTTCGTGCGCACGACCTCGCGAAGCTCCTGGAACGTGAGATAGTAGATATCTGCTTTCTCACGGATCACGTTGGCCCGCACGAGCTGCTCGGCTTCTTTCAGCAAGGCCTGCTTGTAGACGAAGTAGCGGTTGACGATGTCGTACTTCGGGTATTCACGATAGCCGAGGACGTTCCGGAGCCGGCGGATCATCCGCTCCGCTTCTCCGGCCTTTTGGTCCCCCTCCGGCAATCGTTTCAATCGATCCAGTAACGCTTGTTCCTTCTTCGAGGCCTCCTGCCGCCCTTGCTCGAACTTCCGGCTGCCGGCCCCAGGCTCGAAGTTCTTGATGTTGCTGAGGATCAAGGGGACGAGTGTCGTGGGGCTTTCGCTCCAACGCGTTCTCGTCACATCGATTTCCCCGACGCAGCGCATGCCGTATTTGTCGAGGTAAGCGCAGATGGCTTCGTAGGCTTCCGGTCCACCCGTGAGCCGGGTCAAGCCCTCCAAGAAGCCATCATCCTTTGCCGTTTGCAAATGAGCAATCACCTCCGGACGAGGACGGATCACGTCCGCGACGTCCAAGAGCGCCAGCCCCATTTCCGAGGTGATGTTGTTCGGTACGGACTGAGAAAGCGTGTCGGCTGCGTTCTTCTCACCCAGCCATTCCATCATCTTCTCATTGATCCATGAGGAAGCATTCACCGCGGCCATGATCACGCCCAAGCTTCGCGGATCCGTGAAGCTCTTCGTGAGCTGCTGAACGTCTTCCAGGATGAAATCGAACAACTCCGTTCCGGATTTCGTTCGGATGTTCTGCTTCAGCGCTTCGAGCGACGTCTGGCTGCGCGCGATCAAATCAGCCACGATCGCCGCATCGTCTTCGATGGGCGCCTGGAAACCCGCAGGCGGCATACCTGGCTTGCCTCGACCGGGACCCGATGCTTGCGGATCAGCCGGCACCGATTCGATGAAATCCCCCCGCTCGATGACGGTCGTCAGAGCGTCCCTGATGAGCGGATCGGATCGGCCCAAGCCATTCAAGACGGCGTCTCTGCTGACCGGTGAAGCCAGCTCCTTCGTGAGATCGATGAACAACCTCCCACCCGCTTCATACATGGGGCGAGCAGCGGTCAACTGGAACAAGGACAGCCCCAAGGGCTTCATGGGGTCGGTCATCATTTGTTGATGGCCGACGGATACATAGACGTGCTGGCCTTGGTCAAAAGCCTCGGGGATGGGGAACAAGGTCGTGATCGGCCGGCTCTGGACGATGTAGAAATCATCCTCGACCAGGCACCATTCGATGTCCTGGGGGCGACCGAAATGCCCTTCGATCCGCCTGCCCAGACGCTCGAGCCGCCCGATCTGCTCATCCGTCAGCACGGGCCGGTTCTGCCGCTCGGGCTCGATCGCCAGCTCCTTCGTACCGCCCTCCTTCGAGGCCCAGGTCGAAAGCTTCTTGGTGGCGATCGCCTTCTCGATGACCTGGCCGCTTCGCACCTTGTAGCCATCGGCGTTCACCAGGCCGGAGACCAGGGCCTCCCCCAGGCCGAAGCCAGCCTCGATGAATGACACCTTCCGGTTCGAGGTGACGGGATCGGCCGTGAACAGGATTCCGGCCGCCTGCGGGACGATCAGCTTCTGCACCACCACCGCCATGTGGACCTTGCGGTGGTCGAAGCCGTGTCGAAGGCGGTAGGTCACCGCCCGCTCGGTGAAGAGCGATGCCCAGCACCGGCTGATGTGCTTCAGGATCGCCGGCTTCCCGATGACGTTCAGATACGTATCCTGCTGGCCTGCAAAGGAAGCCGCCGGCAGATCCTCCGCCGTCGCGCTGGACCGTACGGCATAGGCCCCTTCCTCGCCAAGCCTCGAGAGATAGCGGGTGATCACATCCTGCAAGTCATCAGGGATGGCGATCTCTTCGATGATGCTGCGGATCTCCGCGCTGAGCTCCCGGATTCCGTCGCGGTCTTCCGCCTTCAGACGCGACAACCGATCGAGCCATTCGCCAAGCGACGGCGCTTCTCCCAGGATCCGCTTGAAGGCTTCGGTCGAAACACAGAAGCCATCCGGCACGCGGATGCCTTCCAACCTGGAAAGCTCCCCCAGGCTGGCGCCTTTCCCCCCGACATCCATGATCCGCGTCCGGTCGACCTCTTGGAAACCAAGTACGGAAGCACGCATCGGCTCACCTCCCTCCTCGAAGGGCGCCACTATAACGCGGATCTCCGCGACGTTCAAATTGGCGTCAGGACCGGATTTGCGGCCATCGTCGACACCCGCTCCGAAAAAGCGGTTACGACGGGTGAGGGGCGCTGGAACCCGAGGCGGGAGCGGGAGCGGTAATGGAGTGCCGGTGCATGGGGTGCAGCGGATGGCGGGGCATGAGAACCTGGCGACGACGCAGGACGCGCGCGAGCTCGAGCGCGCGCCGTATTATACCTTCGCGACGATCTGCCAGTTCGAACCGTCGGACTCGACCGTATAGCTGAGGTTCGCCCCCGCCAAGGAAACCGTCGTATTCCCGTCAATCGTTCCGGCGGCTGTGCCGATCGTCGTCGTTCCCGTCTGCGCCGACGTGTTCTTGACCATGATCCGCTTCCCCCCGCCACTGAACAGCGTGGGATCGGGCAGCGTAACCGTCACTGCGCCATTCGCCGTGACGAAGACATCGTCATCGCTCGCGGCGAGCGCGGTCGTTCCGGTGGATGACACCGTTCGGCGCATCCCGAGAAGCGCAGCCGCGGCGCCGAGTGCATAAGGAGTGGTCACCGCCGGCGAGTAGTGGTTCGGTCCGATGGCGACAGCGCCAGCGGGCACTGTCGAGGCGACGTTGATGCCTACGGTGAGATTCGATCCCGCACGAGCGTTGAACGTGTTTCCGGCGACGTGGACCTTTCCGGTATTCGCTCCTGCGATGTTCACGAACTTGCCGCCGGCGACCACGGCGGTGCAGTCGTCGACCAGATTTCCGGTGACAAACGTCGTTCCGGCGACATTGTTGAGCGAAACGGCAGCCCCCGTGCCCGCATGCCATCCGCTCTGGATGTTGGTGAACACATTGCCCACGATGTTGATGCACGCGTGATCGTTGACGGCCCCGTAGATGTCGATGGCCCCCACACCCGCCGAATCCGTTATGAAATCATGGAGGATGTTGTTGGCGATGATCGCTCGAGCCGAGGAGTCGACCCCGATCATCCCAGCCCCGACGGATCCGGGCGCCACGAACGTGCAGTCGTTTCCAATGATCACCGCGGATAGGGCTCCGACCAGAATTGCGCTTCCTGCGAAGGAATCAATCTTGTTGTTGGAGATGTTGCACCCTTCGCACGCCGTCCCGTCTGAATTCAGATTGATGGCGTTGCTATTCGTCCTCGTCACGACGCACTCGAAGACGTGCCAATTTTTACAGTCGTGATGCGCATAGATCGACTCGTGCCGATGTCGAGTCGTCTTCACACGATACACCTTGCAATCGGACGATGCATCGAAGAAGATGCCCTTCCTCCTGGCTGGCGTCGTGACGGCGACCACGACCTCGGGGATGGAGCCATCGACTGTCAGATCGCGGACCTGGCAGTTTCTGCACGTGACGAAGGAGAGCTGCCCCCCATAACCCGCGCTCGGATTCACCGTCGACGGACGAATGTCTTTGATGATCGTTCGATCCATGCCGGCGCCCTCGATGGTGACACCAGCGGCCGAGGTCACACCGAGATTTTCGGAGACGATGTACATCTTGGCGTGGAACGTCACCCTTGCATTTCCATTGCCATCGGCGGTAGCGGCCGTCATCGCTGCCTGGATGGCCGTCGTGTCGTCCGTGCCGTAGGTCGCCGTGAGACCGGAGGCTGTGGTCGTGGCTGTTACGCCCATCGTGACTTGCGTCGCGCTCACGTACGTGATCGTCGTCTGCGTCTGGACGTCACGGTAAATCGTCAAACCGGAGATGATACCGGGGGAAGTGGGCGCGTACCTCACCGTGAGCTGGGTATCGCTGATGACGTTCGTTACGGTGTACAGGACACCGTTGATCATGACGGCTTCGTAATACGGCGCCGAGAAATCGGTCAGGAACTGAGTACCCGTACCGTTGACGATCGTACTTCCGTTCTGCAGGGCGACGGTCCCGGTCGCCGGATTCGACGGCATGTTGATCAGGAGAGGCTTGCCCGTATCGGCCGCGGTAAACGCCGCGGTCGCCGAGGTCAAGATCGCGGAGCCCGCGGTCGTCGCGCCGTCGGTGATCGTCTTCCCATCGCCGACGGCGCCGAAGCGGTGGACGTTGTAGTCGGGAAACGAGCGCTGGAAGTTGAGCGCCGTGGTCCCGAGCGTAATCGGACTGGCCGTCTGAAGGTACCAATCCGTATTCTTGAAGAGGGTCCCTTCCGAGACGTACACGTGGGTGCCCGGCACACAGTCGGCGGACGTCGCCATATCCTGCGCGCGTCGCCAGCTCTCGTTATCGACGATGAAGATTCCGTTCCCGGCCGCGAGGGTTTGGCCGGTACACAGGACTCGATCGCCGACAGCCAAGGAAACGCCGTCGAGCGTCTGTACCCCATACTGGGCATTGTTCTGCGTTGCCACCGCGCGGACGATGGAGGAACCAAGCGTAGATTTCCAAGAAGTCATACCTGAATATGTCCGCGATACACATCATCGTCAACGAGTTTTTGGACTTCGGTCCACATTGAGCACGGCATCGCGGCGGGACCTCGCAGGCCTCTCCGCGTAATGCTCGACGCGGCCTCCCGAGGCCCATGGCGCGAGGCGCTCGAGCCCGCCCTCGAGCGCGGAATGGGCAGCGAGAGGTGGCTGTTCGGGCGCTCTGGGCTTTCTCGCTCGGATTTCGTGGAGGCAGAGCAGCGAAGCGGGCTGCGCAGGGGACGGGATTGCCCGCAGGCACGTCCAGGCGACGACAGTCGCGGCAATGCGCGGAGGGGCGGCGCGAATGGCGGCGAGCGAATCGTGTAGGTGGGGAATCTGGAAGTGGCCGGAGTCGATGCGCGAGCCGGCTGGGCGACTCTTCCTCACTCCCCGCGCTCGCCTCGGCGAGCCGTGAGAGCAAAATGTTTCAATCGAGGCGCAAGTCCCGGCTACGCGCCTCCACCGTCGTAAGAATAAGGAAGAGGAGAGGTGATCTTTCGGCGTGGCACAGCCATCCCCCACAGCCTGCCGAGAATCACAAGCCAAAGCGCCCAAGGATGGCCGACCCCGCGTTCACCGTTCGATCCCTCGACACCTCCCCGCTCGGCCGGCTACCCTCGCAAGCCATGCGCCTCGTCAAGGACCTCTCGCTCTCCCTTGCCGCGACGACCCCCGTCTTCCCCGGGGATCCCCCCCCGGAACTGCGTCCCCTCGCGCGCATTCGTGACGGCGACCCGCTCGACGTCTCCAGCCTCCACCTTCACGCCCATGTCGGCACCCACCTCGACGCGCCCTCCCATTTCCTCCTCGGCGCCCCGGATCTCTCCGCCTTTCCGCCCGACACCTTCGTCGGCCCCGCCTTCGTCGTGGATCTCGCGCGCCTCCCCAAGGACCGCATCGAGGCCTCGGACCTCGGCGACCTCACCCGCATCCCGCGCCGGAGCCGCCTCCTCCTCCGCACGCGCAACAGCGCCTGCTGGCATGCTCCTCCCCCCGCGGTCGACCTCGCCTTTCTGGATCCGCAGGCGATCGACGCGCTGCTCGCGCGCCGCCCCGTCCTCGTCGGATTCGATGCCTACAGCCTCGACCCTCTCGATTCCACGACCTTCCCCGCCCACACCCGCCTTGCGTCCGCGGGGCTGCCCGCGCTCGTCGCGCTCGATCTCGATGGCGTCACGGCGGGCAGCTACACGCTCGTTTGCCCGCCTCTGCCGGTCGCGCTCGAGGCGAGCCCCGTGCGCGCGCTGCTCTTCTCGCTTTGATGCAATGGGCGTCCGGTCCCCGCCGAGCCCAGCGAACGGGCGGCGAGCTGTTCCTCAGCGCCGCGCCTTCGGAACGTCGATCTCCGTGACGACCTCGCCCGCGATATCGAGCACCGTTGGACGCCGCGCGCACTCCCAGGTCGTCACGTTCGCGAAGCAAGTGACGCCCTCCTCCTCGCGAAACACACCCCCATCCTCATGGATATGGCCGAAGATGTGGAGACGGGGCTTCACCTGACGAACACGTGCCATCAGATCCGCACAGCCATGCCGCACCTCGGACCACGAGCGATCACCGATTCCGAACGGGGGCGAGTGCGTGATCAGGACATCGATCCCCTCGGGAATGGCGGCCCATTTCTCCGCGAGCGCCTCGCCCCGCGGGAGATTGAACGCCCAGTCGTGGAACGCCGGCTGCCAGGGGCTGCCCCAGAAGGTGATGCCATCGATACAGACCCCGGAATCCTCCAGGTAAACGACACCCTTGCCGAGCAGCGCGCGTGCTTCGCGCGGATGGTGGACGAAGGCCCAGTCGTGGTTTCCCGCGACCACGACCTTGTACCGATGGGGCAGACTTCGGATCCACGCGGCGGCTTCGGCGAGCTCGTCGAGATCCCCGAACCGGCACAGGTCTCCCGCGTGAACGAACACGTCGCCTCGTGGGACCACGAGCTGCGTGTGATAGAGGTGCGTGTCTGCGACGGCAACGATCCGCATGGCTCCGAGGATAGCACGCCGCTGTCGGCGTGGAGCACGTCGCCGCGCGCGCTGCGTGAAACCTCGACTCAGCTCACGATGATGGCGCGACCATCCGCCGTGTAGATGACCGCCTTTGCCATTGCGAGCGCACCCGCCGTCGGCGCTTCGCCGTCCGGCGAAAGCTCTTCCGTGACTCTCTCCTTCTTCTTCGAGCGCACGAGCGGCCAGAAGATCTGCTCGCTCCACGGTTCGATCGACGCGCCCTTGGGCAAACCAAAGCCCTCCTGGCGGGCATGCGGGATCACGAGCGTCCCGTGCAACAGATCGAAGATGGCGAGTGATCCGCCATAGTTTTTCATGGCATTGCCGTATCGGCCCAGTCCGTGGTGGACGTGGTGGACGTCGGGCAGCGTGATGACGCGCTCGACCACCCACATGAAGGGGCGCAGGAAGCGATTGCGCTGGAGGTGCAGATCCCAGCGAAGATCGCAGTGCAGCGACACTGCGATCAGGGTATAGAAAGCCGTTCCCGCTAGATAGGCTCCAGGCTGGCCGAGCCAGACCATGAGCGGGCCTACCCAGGCGTGCGGCAGCAGCAGGTTGAAGATCCAGTTTTCCCGGTACGTGACGGCGGCGTGGAGCTGCTCCGAAACGTGGTGAGGCTTGTGGAGGCGCCAGAGCCACGGTACCTCGTGGCACTTTCGGTGCACCCAGTAAAACCCATAATCGACGAGCAGCAGGTAGAGCACCGCGAAGGGCCACGGGCCATAGCCAGCAAGCGCCCCCTTGGAGCCCGGCCAGAGCCTCCCGAGCGGCAGGAGCACGGCGACGTTGACCGCTACGCGGATCAGGAAACTGGCGCCAAGGGAGACGAGGCTCGTGCCGAGCTCCCGCATCGTGAGCACGCCGGGCCGCCGATGAAGGCCGTATCCGAATTCGATGGCGCCGAAGAGCACGATGATGCCGGTCGTGATCAGAATCGTATCGAACATGACTTATCCTCCTTTCGGGCGTATGACCGCGATCAGGCAACCGCAGACGCGGCCGTGGCGATCGAGCCGCGGTCCAAAAACCTGTCGTGATGCAAATGCTTCGGCGGGATCCTGTGGCGCAGCACTTCGAGCGCGGAGTCGATCATCGCAGGCGGGCCGCAGAGGTACGCCGCGCAATCGGCGAGGCTCTTTTCTCGCTCGCGCAGGTAATCGGTGACGCGCCCCCGCCTCCCCCTCCAAGCCGAGTCTTCGGACTCCTGCGAAAGCACGGGGACGAACGCGAACGAGCCGTGCCATCGCTCCTGAATCGCGAGGATGGAATCGATCGCATAAAGATCCCGCCGGGTACGCGCCCCGACGACGAGCGTCACATCATGGGTGAACCCCTCCGCGAGCCCTTGCTCCAGGATCGCCTTGATGGGCGCGAGGCCCGTACCCGCCGCCACACACAAGAGCGGCCGCTCGGCCTCTCGATAGCAAAGGCCTCCGTGCGGCCCAGACAGACATAAACGATCGCCCGTCCGATCCGCGGCGAAGAGCCAGCCGGTGAAGGCTCCGCCCGGCACGTGCCTGATATGAAAAATGGCCCGGCGTTTCGAGCTCCGCCCGGTCGGCGCCTCGGCGAACGAATAGCAGCGCGGCTCGTCGAGGCCCATGACCCCGGGGACGGTGAGCTGCGCGTATTGGCCCGCTACGTAATCGATGTCCACGGCGAGACTCAGCTCGAGTTCGCAGACGTCCGGCGTGAGCATGGTCATCTGCGTGATGCTCGCGTCCATCTTCCTCGGCGCTTGCTTCCCCGCGTCATCGTCGCCCGCTCCCAGCACCTCCACCTCCACCTCGGCCGACTCGGCCACGCTCTGGCAAGCGAGAATGAAGCCGGACGAGAGCTCCTCGGGGGAAACGTGGAGCGAAATATCCTTTTTGAGGCGGACGTGTCCTCGCGTGAGGCGGCACTTGCAGGCTCCGCACTCGCCCACGTTGCACATCCGGGGAAACGGGATGTCCTCCCGCACGGCCGCGCCGAGGAGCGTCTCACCAGCCGCAATGGAAGCGACGCGATCGCTGCCAGCGATATGAAGGGCGCCTCCTCGTCCGCTCTGCTTGGGGGACGATTTGAGTCCGAACATGGTCATGTTTTTCATCCTCTGCGCGACACCATGCGTCGCCGCCCGAGGAGTTACCAATCGAGAATTGGTATGAGAACCATTGCCGGCGTGAATGCTCGAGGCCCGTCAGATGAGCCCGCATAGCTCGACGATCGTTTGCCGGAGCCATTGATGAGCCGGGTCGGCGTCCTGGTGGGCATGCCACATCATGAAGAACGGTATCGGGCCGACGGGCAGCGGGCAGCTCACCGCCCGCACGGGAAAGTGCTGCTCGCACAGGCGCGCCAGCGGCAGAGGCATCGTGCACACGAGGTTCGATCGCGACACGAGGAGCGGCATCGATAGAAAGTGGGGCACCTGCATCCGCACGTGCCGCGAGCGCCCAAGGACAGCCAGGGCCTGCTCGGATGGGTTCGTCTGGCCCTCCCGTGGCTCGAGGATCAGGTGCTCCAGCCCGAGGAACTCGTCAAGGGTCAGCGATTCTCCTACGACCGGATGATCCCGGCGCACGAGCGGCACCATCGTCAGGTCGAGGACGCGCTTGCGCCGGAACTCCTCGCCCGAGATGACGACGTAATCGAGGACGAGCTCGACCTTGCCGAGGCGCATTTCGTCATGCAGCGCGGCCCCCGGTTCACGCCGGATATCGAGACGGATACCTGCGCCGAGCTGTTCGAGCCGCTGCAAGAAGCGCGGCAGGAGGATGGCCTCTCCGATGTCTTGCAGGCCGAGCGTGAATGTACGGTTCGCCGTGCAATCGAAGGCATCGGCGTGCGCCAACGAGGCTTGGATCAGCTCGAGCGCCTTGCGGATCGGGCCGGCGAGCGAGAGAGCGCGGGGCGTTGGCGCCATTGCCTTGCCGTGGCGCACGAAAAGCTCGTCGTCGAACAGCAGCCGCAGCCGGGTCAAGGCGTTGCTCACGGCCGGCTGGGTCATGCCGAGGCGATCGGCCGCCCGTGTCACGCTGCGCTCGACGAGCAGGGCATCCAGGACCGTCAGGAGGTTTAGGTCGACGGCGCGCAGGCGAGGGACCGGCGGGGCGCTCATGCCGAGGAACGTAACGCAGCCCCGAGGCGCAACCGCGAAGCATCACCCCTTGGCAAACCGAGCGATCTCGTGTCGGAGCGCCCCCGAAAGCGAACACGGCGAGGATGCCGAGAATGACAAAGCCGCCATGCAGAGCGGAGCCCCGTCCGAGGACGCGTCCCTCCCCGCCCAGGCTTGACAAGCCCGCCCGATCGGATCTAGGCGCCGGCCCCTCAGCCCTTCGCCGGCTTCGAGGACTTCGCCGGCGCCTTGGCCGCAGACTTCGCCGGCGCCTTCGCCGCAGGCTTCGCGGGCTCTTCTTCCTCGTCGTCCTCTTCTTCGTCCTCGTCCTCTTCTTCGTCCTCGTCCTCGTCGTCCTCGTCGTCGCTCTCGTCCTCGGCGAGCCGCGCCGCGCGCGTCTCCTCGTCCTCACCGAACAGCGACGGCCCGCCTGCCGCGCCGTGCTCCGCGACGAACACGTCGGCGACCTCGAGCAGCGCCGCGATCTTCTCCTCGCGCACCGCCCCGTAGATCGAAAGCGCCATGGCCTTCCCCTCCACGCGCACCCACACCTCGCCCGACTCGCACAGAAGATCGCGCAGCGGGCGCGTCAGCCACTTGCCGATCGCCTTCGCGACCGCCGTCGATCCCTCGACGACGTAGCCCTCCATGAACTCCGGGTGCTTGCGGAACTGGATGCCCGTGTTCGGCGCGGGTTTGCCGTCCACGAACGGGAGCGGCCGCGCCGTGAACGTGGGGCCCGCCTCCTCCAGCGCCACGATCACCGTCTGGTGATCGCTGCTGCCCGCCAGGTCTCCCTGGACGAACCGCGCGTACGCCACCTTCGGCACGAGCTCGTAATCGCCGAGCAACTTCCCGCCGCCCGCGAGCTCCGCCACCGGCCCGAGCACGGGCGGGAGGTTCCCGACGCGCTTCGGACGCGCGTCCTTGCCCTTCTTCTTTTTCGCGCCCGCCGCCTTCGATCGGGCCTTGCCCTGCCCGGTCCGCCGCGCGCCGAGCGCGTCACGCCACGCTTCGATTGCCGAAAGTGCTCGCTTGTCGACCTGCCCCGTGAGCACGAAGATGAGCCCCGCGGCGATCGGCGCGACGATCCACAGCCACCACATGGCGGCGGAGCCTAGTCCGTCTTCGGGATTTTTCCCACAGGATCGAGGTGGACCGATCCGGGCCACGGGAGGTGAAACGAAGCGCCGTTTCCGTTACCGTAGACCCCAAAGCTCGATGCCGCAGTCCACGCTCTACTGGCTCACCCTCATCGCCCTCGGCCTCTGCGTGATGCTCTCGCTGCTCCGGCGACAAACCGTCGCGCGCCTCAAGACCGCGCAGCGGCAGCTCCTCGAAGAGCGCAAGGATCGCGAGCGCGCCACGAGCGAACTCATCCACCTGAAATCCCAGCGCGCCGCCGCCGAAAAGGAAGCCGAGGCCGCGAAGAAAGAGGCCGAGGCCGCGAAGAAGGAAGCCGAGGCCGCCGCCGACGCACAGCAGAAGCTCGAAGCGATCGAGGCCGAGGTCGCGCGGCTCGCAGAGGAGCGGGACGCGGCGCAGAAGGCACAGGAAGAAGCAAAACGCGCGCTCGAAGCGAAGGCCTTCGAAGGCGACGTCGCGCAGAAGACCATCGCCGAGCTCGCCCGCGTCGCCGAGGAAGGTCGCAGCGCAGCGGCCGCGAGCGAGCAGAAGATCAGCGAGCTCTCGAAGGCCGAGAGCGCCGCGCGCACCGAGGCCGCAGCCGCCGCGAAGAAGCTCACCGACGTGGAGCGGCAGAAGAAGGCCGCCGAGGAGGGGGCCGTCGCCGCGAAGAAGCAACTCTCGGAGATCGAGACGAAGCTACGCGAGCGTGAAGCGGCAGCGAAGGAAGCCCAGGAGAAGGCGACGGCCCTCGAAGCCGAGCTCGGAAAAGCCCGCGAAGAGGCGACGAAGACGCCCGCGGCGACCGCGGCGGCGAGCGGCGGCGGCGCTGGAGATTTCCTCGCGGCCCTCGACGGCGATCCCTATCTGAACCGCGGTCAGAAGGAGACGATCCGGATGACCTACAACCAGTTCACGGCGAAGAAGCGATCTTCGTGATCGACGTGATAAGGGTCTCCGCGTGACGAGCGTCCTCCCCAGCCTCCTCGGCGTCATCCACCTCCCGCCCCTTCCCGGCAGCCCTCGATCCGACGGCGATCTCGGCCCCGCCGAAGAGCGCGCCTTTCGCGAGGCGGAGCTGCTCGTGGCCACGGGCTACGACGGCATCGTCATCGAGAACTTCGGCGACGCGCCCTTCTTCCCCGGCCCCGTCCCGCCGATCACGATCGCGTGCATGACCGCCTGCGCGCGCGCCGCGCGGGAAGGCGCAAAGGGCCTCTTCCTCGGCGTGAACATCCTGCGCAACGACGCCGACGCCGCGCTCGCCGTGGCCGTCGCCGCGCACGCCGACATGATCCGCGTCAACGTGCACACCGGCGCGCGCGTCACCGATCAGGGCCTCGTGCAAGGCGCCGCGCACCACACGCTGCGCACGCGCCGCGCGCTCTCGGCCGATCGCGTCCGCATCTTCTGCGACGTCGACGTCAAGCACTCCGCGCCCCTCGCGCCGCGTCCCATCGAGGAAGAAGCGCACGACCTCGCCGAGCGCGGCCTCGCCGACGCCCTGCTCGTCACGGGCAGCGGCACCGGGCGCGCCGCCTCCGAGGCCGATCTCGACACGGTCTCGCGCGCCGTCTCCGTCCCCGTCTACGTCGCGAGCGGCGTCACGACGGAAAACCTCTCCGCGGTCCGGAGAGCCCACGGCATCATCGTCGGCTCCGCGCTCCGCGCAGGCGGTCGCGCCGGCGCGCCGATCGATCGCGACCTCGCCGCGCGCTTCGCCGAAGCTTTCCGCGCCTCGCGTCGATGACGATCCGGCCTCCGCGCCGCCCGTTCCTCGTCGCCGTCACGCTCCTCGCGCTCGCGCTGCGGCTCGTGTGGAACCTCGTCGTCCATCCGCCTGCCGAGCACATCTACTCCGACATGGCGGGCTACTTCGAGCGCTCGACGGCGCTGCTCGACGCCCCGCTCCGCAAGGACCCCTCCGCCGCCTTCTTCCCCTACGGCACGCACGTCCTCCTCGCCCTCGTCCGCGCCGTGTTTGGCCGGGAAAACCATGCGGCGCCGGCCGTCCTCTACGCGCTCCTCGGCGCCTCGCTCGTGCCGCTCGTCTCGCTCCTCGTGGAGCGGATCGGCCGCGGCCGGATCGCGCCGCGGATCGCCGCGCTCGTCGCTTGCTTCTATTATCCGTGGATCTCGCTCGGCGGATACTTCCTGAGCGAGCTGCCCTTCACGGTGTGCGTCACCGCCGCCGCGCTCTTTTCGCTCCGCCTCGTGGATACGGGGCGCGCGCGTGAGGCCTATCTCTTCGGCGCGGCCGTCGCGCTCGGGGCCACCTTCCGCCCGCAGATCCTGCTCTCGCTCCCGCTGCTTTCCCTCGTCTGGCTCGCGCGCCGCCGCGCCTTGCCGCGCGTCCGCCCGGCGCACCTCGCGCGCGCGCTCGTGCCCATCGTCCTCGTGCTCGCCGTGTCCGCCGCGCGTTTTCACCACCACATGGGCCGCGTCGGCCTGATCTCCGCGAACGGCCCCCTCAATTACGCGTTCGGCCGCTGCCACGCCGTCGACATCGAAGCGCGCACGCGCGGCTACTACGCCTCGTTCGGGCCGCCTCCGATGGGCTACCTCGCCTATCGCGACAAGAAATACCCGGGCGCGTTCGTCCGGCTCGATCCTGCGCTCGGCGTGAAGCTCACCGTCCAGGGCACGATGTGGAATGAGGGCCCGTTCCACGCGCTCGCGAGGAAGTGCGTCGCGACGACCGGCCTCGTCCGGCAAGCGCGATACGCCCTCGGCCACGTGGTGCTGCTCTGGGGTTACAATATCGTCTGGCCCGACTCGGGCACCGACGAGTATCGCCGCCTCATGCGGCGCGCGATCGATCTGCACAACGTGTTGCTCCTGCCGCCGATGCTCGTGGCCTTCGCCGCCTCCGTCCGCCGCCACCTCGCGCGACACGCGCTGCTCTCCGCGCACCTCGTCGCGCTCGTGCTCATGGCGATGATTTACTTTGGAGACGTACGGTATCGCGTACCCTACGACGGCATCGTGATCGCCCTCGCATTCGACGGGTACACGCGCTTGCTCGGGTGGGTCCGCAGCATCCTGCCGCGCAGCGTCCGGGTTTGACGATGGGGTCGTGCGTCGCGACGATGCAATCTTCACGCGGGGCCGCACCTTGGTGTACCGTGCCGGCGTGCGACGATCCGGACCCGAATTCGGGCCGCGAAGGAGCCGTCTTCACGGCGTCCCCTCGGCCCTCCTCGCCGCGGCGCTCTGTGCCTCCCCGTCTCTCGCGGCAGCGCAAACCGAGCCCACCGTAGACCCGAAGCCTGCTACGTCCGAAGGCGCGCCGCCGCCGGCCGACGCGCCGCCGGCGCCGCCGCCAGCGCCCGAAGCGGGCAAGCAGGCGGATCCGCCCGCCACGAACGACGGCGCAGCGGCGCAAAAGCGCGAAGGCGCGGGCGACGTGAAGCCGGCCGAGCCCAAGGCGGAGGCGCCCAAAGCCGCCGAGGCGCCGAAAGCGGCCGAACCTCCGCCGCCGGAGAGCGGGTTTTTCCTGGGCTCGTACGGCCGCGTCGGTGCGGCCACCGATTTCCGAAAGCGCCCCGGTCGCGACGCCGACCTCGTCGCGCGTGGCTCGCGCCTCGACGAATCGCCTTATTTCGAGCTCGACGTCCAGCGCCAGGATTACTGGAAAGCCACGGGCACGACGACGCGGGCCGTCATCACGCTCGGCACCTCGGCGCCGCTCTTTCATTACAATGCGGACTTCACCATCCGCATGGCGGTCCGGAACCTGTTCCTCCAGGCGAACAACATCGTCACGAAGGGCCTCTCGGCCTGGGTCGGCTCGCGCATGTACCGCGGCGACGACGCCTACCTCATCGATTACTGGCCCCTCGACAACCTGAACACGATGGGCGGCGGCCTGCGCTACGATTTCGCCAATGGCCGCACCTTCATCGCCTGGCACGCCGGCCTGAACCAGCCGCGCACGGGTTTCTTCAGCCAAACCGTCGCGCGCACGCCGGCCTTGAACCAGGTCGGCGCGGCGAACGTCAACATCCTCGACCGGCAGAAGTTCATCACGAGCCTGAAGGCGAGCCATGTCGTCAAGGTCGGAGAGACGGCCGGCGTGAAGGCGGTCCTTTACGGCGAGCTCCACGACATCCCCTCGGGCCAGCGCGAGACCGAGGTGAAGGGCGCGTTCGAGACCCTGCCGGCGGATTTCGGGTACGTGGTCGGCGCGCAATTCGGCGCGTTCACGGGGCGCGACGCCTCGCACGTGAACCTGTTCATCCGGTATGCGGGCGGCGCCGCGGCGTACGGCGAGTTCGGCACGCCGTTCCAGCTCGCGCCGGACCGCACCTCGGCGGGCGCGCGCGAGCTCTGGATCACCCTGAGCGGCAACTGGGAGACGGGCCCGCTCGGGCTCATGGCGGCCGGCTATTTCCGGAGCTTCCGGGATGCGAGCGAGGGCCTCGATTACAATGACGTCGACGAGGGCATCATCATGGCCCGTCCCCATTTCTTCCTCACGGAGTGGGGCGGCATCGCGACGGAGATCTCCTACCAGGCGCAGCAGCGCGGCGTCCGGTACCAACCGCCCACGCCGCCGGGCCAGCCCATTCCGGCGCCCACGAACGATCCAGTCATGGGCGGCCTCTTCCGCATCGGCTTCGTGCCTTTCCTGAATCCCGCGGGCAAGGGCAGCTACAGCCGCCCGCAGCTCCGCCTCATTTACCTCCTCACGCACCGCGACGAGGGGGCGCGCTCGATGTACCCGAAGGACGACGTGTTCAGCCTGCGGGAATGGGAGCATTTCTTCGGCGTCGGGGTCGAGTGGTGGTTCAACGCGCAGACGACCTACGGTGGATGACATGAAAGCGAATCGAAGGAGCCTCATGAATCGAGCGCGTTCATCGGCCGCAATCCTCGGCCTCGTCGTCTCCGGATTCGGATCGACTGGCTGCATGGAGTTCGAGGACCCGCCGGAGGTCGAGCTCAAGACGAACGTCGTCGACTGGCGCGAGGAGATCATCTACCAGGTCCTCATCGACCGCTTCGCCGACGGCGACTGGGGAAATAACTTCTCCGTCTATCCTTCGGCGCCCGGCAAATGGCACGGCGGCGACTGGAAGGGGCTCGAGCAGCGGCTCGATTACCTCGACGAGCTCGGCGTCACCACGCTGTGGATCTCCCCCGTCGTGAAGAACGTCTACACGGACGCTGGATTCGACGCGTACCACGGCTACTGGGCGCAGGACCTCACCCAGCCGGCCCCGCAGTTCGGTGACCTCGCGGCGCTCCAGAGCCTCGTGAAGGCGGCGCATGGCCGCAACATCAAGGTCATCCTGGACATCGTCACGAACCACATGGGGCAGCTCTTCTTCTACGACATCAACGGCAATGGGCAGGCGGACGACCCGCTCAACCAATCCGTGCCCGGCACGCCCAATGTCTTCAAGGAGAACGAGTACGACCCGACGTACGACGTCCGCGGCGTGCAGGCGGAGACCTCCCTCGGGGAATCGGGCCTCGCGCCGATCATCTTCGCGCACGACCCGGCGTCGAACCACATGCCGCCGTTCCCGGAGATCCTGCAAAACCCGCTCGCCTACAACCGCAAGGGCCGCACGTACAATTTCGACGACCCCGATCAGCTCGTGCGCGGCGACTTCCCGGGCGGATTGAAGGACGTCAACACGGAGCTCTGCCCGATCCGCGACGCGATGGTCGACGCCTACACGCGCTGGATCGAGCTCACCGACATCGACGGCTTCCGCATCGACACGGTCAAGCACGTCGAGAACGGCTTCTGGCGGCATTTCACGCAGAAGGTGCGGCAGCGCCTGGCCGCGAAGGGCAAGACGAACTTCTTCATGTTCGGCGAGGCGTTCGACGGCCGCGATCAGCTCGTCGGTTCGTTCACGAAGAATGGAAACGACGCCCCGCCGCCGGCCGACGAGCTCGCCACGGACAACCAGTGCGTGACCGACGGCGTCCCGCTGACGGCGGACATGCTCGACAGCGTGTTTTACTTCCCGCAGCAATTCCAGGTCATCCGCGACGTCTTCCGTTATCGCGGGCCCACCTCGAACATCCAGAAGCTCTGGGCCGACCGCGCCGTCAATTACGGCGTGACGCCGGCGCAGGGCGGCGCGGTGAACGCGTCGGGCCAGGGCGTCTCGCCGCAGAAGCTGCTCGTCAACTTCCTCGACAACCACGACGTGCCGCGCTTCCTCTTCACGGGCGCGGGCATGTACCCCGAGGATCCGATCTTCGGCACGCCGCTCTCGCTGGAGACGCGCCGGAAGATGCTGCACAACGCGCTGCTCTTCCTCTTCACCGAGGAGGGCATTCCCTGCGTGTATTACGGCACCGAGCAGGATTTCCAGGGCGGCAACGATCCCGGCAATCGCGAGGACCTCTGGACGTCCGGCTACGACATGGCGGCGCCCACGTTCCAGTGGATTCGCCGCCTCTCGGAGATCCGGCGCAAGTACCCCGCCCTCAGCAAGGGCGATCTCCAGATCCTCTGGGCCAGCGATCGCACGGGCCCGAGTGATCCCGACGCGAACGTCTTCGCATTCGAGCGCACGGGCGGCGACGCGGGCGACTCCTATTCGATCGTCGTGATCAACGCGAACATCGAGAAGGAAGGCTCGCCCGAGTTCGGCGGCCAGCCCATGCAGGTCGGCGCCGCGCCCGGCACGGTGCTCGTCGACGTGCTCAATGAGGGCGGACAAACCTATCCCGTCACGAACGATGGCCGCCTCTCGATCAAGCTGCCGCCTTCGAGCGGCGCCGTCCTCGTCCCCGAGTCCCAGCGCTAGCCCCGGAGCTCCCATCGATGGCGTCGGTCACGGTCACGGCCCTCAAGAAGAAGTTCGGACAAACCGAGGTGCTCAAGGGCGTGGACGTGCGCGTGCCCGAGGGCCATTTCGCCGTCCTCGTCGGACCGAGCGGGTGCGGGAAATCCACGCTCCTGCGCCTGCTCGCCGGGCTCGAGGAGGCCGACACCGGCAAGATCGAGCTCGGGGATCGAGACGTCACGCGGCTCGAGCCGCGCGATCGGAACATCGCCATGGTGTTCCAATCGTACGCGCTTTACCCGCACCTCACCGTGCGGGAAAACCTCGCGTTCGGGCTGAAGCTCCGCAAGACCGACGCGGCCGAGATCGAAAAACAGGTGAAGCGCGCCTCCGACATGCTCGGGCTCGGGGCGCTGCTCGATCGATTGCCGAAGCAGCTCTCGGGCGGGCAGCGGCAGCGCGTCGCGATGGGGCGCGCGATCGTCCGCAAGGCGGATCTCTACCTCTACGACGAGCCGCTCTCGAACCTCGACGCGGCCCTGCGAGCGCAGGTCCGCGTGGACATCCGCAAGCTCCACGACGAGCTCGGCGCGACGAGCGTGTACGTCACGCACGACCAGGTCGAGGCGATGACGCTGGCCGACGTGATCTTCGTGCTGAACAAGGGGCAGGTCGAGCAATCCGGCGCTCCTTTGGAAATCTTCGACAAACCGGCGACGAAGTTCGTCGCGGCGTTCCTCGGCAGCCCCGCCATGAATTTCGTGGACGGGGCGCTGGAAAGGGCGGAATCGGCCTGGGTGTTTCGCGCCCACGACCTCGTCGTTCCCGTCGACGAGGCGACGTTCGCGGGCGGGCTCGAACCGGGGCGGAAGGTGACGCTCGGCGTGCGGCCGCACGAGGTGGAGGTCGCCGAGGGCGGCGAGGAGACGACGAAGTTCGTGGTCACGGTCGTCGAGGCGCTCGGCCCGGAGACGTATGCGCACGGCGAGATCGCGGGCGCGCCGTTCATTGCTCGCGTGGACGCTCGCCGGAGCATCAAAAAAGGCGAGACGCTCCCCCTCGTGTTCCGCTCGATCCACCTGTTCGACGCGGCCACCGGAACATCGCTCCGCGCGAGGTGAAAGCGTGAAATCGACCGAGCGGCGACCGTTCCGCGGGTGTTGGGCCTTCGCACTGCTCTTCGTGGTCGTCTTTTTCGCGCCCGCGGCCCGGGCCGAGCCCATCCGGCTCTGGCACGCGCAGCGCGGCGACGAGCAAAAAGCGCTCGAAGAGATCGTCGCGCGCTTCCAGGGCGAGCGCGTCGAATTGCTCGCGCTCCCCTCGGACGCCTTCAAGTCCAAGGTCTCCGCCGCCGTCCAGTTCGGCGAGGGGCCGGACCTCTTCCTCGACGCGCACGACAAGCTCGGTGATTACGACGGCCGCAAGGTCGTCGCGCCCGTGGGCGACGCGCTCGACCGAAATGCGTTCGCCGGCCCCACGCTCGCCGCCGTCTCGCTCCACGGCGAGCCGTATGGCGTTCCGATCACGCAGAAGAGCATCGCTCTTTACGTGAACACGGACCTCGTCAAGGAAATCCCAGCCGACCTCGAATCGATCGCCGCGCTGGCCGAGCATCTCCCGGCCGGGGTCGTTCCCCTCGCCTACTATTCGCAGTCGACGTATTACCACGCCGGGTTCGTCCACGCGTTCGGCGGGCTCATGCTGACGCCCGACGATCAGTTCGGATTCGTTGGGCCCGCCGCGGAGAAATCGCTCGATTTCGTCCTCGACCTGCGCGCGAAAAAGGTGGTCGCCGAGGATACCGACGTCTCGGTCGTCACGAACCTGTTCCGCTCCGGCAAGGCGGCGTTCGCGATCGACGGCCCGTGGCTCGCGACGAGCCTGGCAGACGCGCCCTTGCTCCATTACCGCGTGGCGCCGCTGCCGCATGTTCGCGCGGCCGGAAAACCCCTCCAGCCTTATCTCGGCGTCGAGGCCGTCATGCTCACGCCCAAAGGCGCGACGCGCCCGGAGGTCCGCGCGCTCGCGCGGCTGCTCGCGAGCCCCGAGGCCACGAAGATCCGCCTCGAACGAGCGCGCACCTTGCCCGCCCGCATCGACGTCCCCTTGCCGCCGGAGGACGCTTTCCTCGCCGCATTCGCCGAGCAAGCCCGGTCCTCGATTGCGATGCCCTCGTCGCTCGCGATGAACGCCGTGTGGGAGCCTTCCGACCGGGCCATTCGCAAGGTCCTCCGCCGCGACGCGCTCCCCGCCCTCGCGCTCTCCGAGGCCAAGCGTCGATTCGACGACGTGCGCCGCCCGGCGCCGCCGCCCGCCTCGCGCACGCCCGGGCTCGTCGTGTTCGGCGCGCTGCTCTTGCTCGGCGCCGTTTCGCTCGTCCGGCGCGCGAAGGAGCCCGAGTTCCGGAGAGACGTGAAGCGCTCGCTGCCGGCGTATGCGTACGTCGCGCATGCCGTGATCGCGGTCGGCGTCCTCGTGGTCTTGCCGCTCGTGCTCGGCGCGCTCACGTCGCTGCTCGGCGGCTCGATCCAGAATCTGAAAGAGGTCGGCTGGAACAATTACGTCGGCCTCCACAATTTCGTCCAGATCCTCACGGCGCGCGGCGGCCCGCTCCTCTCGACGGGATCGTTTTACGTGGTCCTGCTCGTCACCGTCCTCTGGACCGTGCTCAACGTGTTTTTCCACGTCGCGATCGGCGTCGCGCTCGCGCTCCTGCTCTCCCGGCCGATGCTGCGGCTCCGCGCGCTCTATCGCGTGCTCTTGATCATCCCCTGGGCCGTGCCGAGCTACGTGACCGCGCTCGCGTGGAAGGGCATGTTCCACCGCCAATTCGGGGCCGTCACGGGCCTCATCCAGGCCCTCAACGAGACCTTCGGCACGAGCCTCGAGCCCATTTCGTGGTTCGCTCGCTTCTCCACCGCATTCGCGGCGAACGTGGCGACGAACGTCTGGCTCGGCTTTCCCTTCATGATGGTCGTGACGATCGGCGCGCTCACGGCGGTGCCGGACGACGTGCTCGAAGCGGCGAAGGTCGACGGCGCGAGCCGCTGGCAAAGGCTCTGGCTCGTCACGCTCCCGATGATCCGGCCGAGCCTCTTGCCCGCCGTGACGATGGGCGCGGTCTGGACGTTCAACATGTTCAACGTCGTCTTCCTCGTCTCGGGCGGCGAGCCCGACGGGACGACCGAGATCCTCGTCACCGAGGCCTATCGCTGGGCCTTCACCCGCAATGCGCAATACGGGTACGCCGCGGCGTATGCCGTGCTGATCTTCCTCCTGCTCTTCGGCCGGACCCGGATCTCGGATTGGCGCGCGGAGCGACGCGAGGCGCGCGAAAAGGAGGCCTCGGCGGCGGCGATGGCGAAGGCGGCGGGAGGTGCGGCGTGAACAAGAAGCCTTCGTTCTTCGAATCGGCTGCGTCTCACGTCGTCCTCGTGCTTGCGGTGTCGTTCGCGCTGTATCCCGTCCTCTGGGTCGTCGCGCTCGCATTTTCGGGCACGCAAACGCCTTCGCCCCGCGTGATTCCCGTTCCGGAGGCGCCGACGCTCGCGCACCTCTCGGCCGTCGTGGGCGCCACGCGCAAGGTCGACGGCGTCGACATCTGGCTCTTCGGCCGCCAGCTCGCGAATTCGCTCGTCGTCTCGCTCGCGACGGCGCTCGTCGGCGTGCTCATCGCCATTCCGACGGCGTATGCCCTCGCGCGGTTCCGCTTCGCCGGCAAGGAGTCGGGCGTGCGGGCGCTGCTCGCCACGCAGATGTTCCCGGCCGTGGCGAGCGCGATCCCGCTCTACATGATCCTCAATTACCTCGGCCTCTTGAACTCGCGGACGGGCCTCGTCGTCTGTTATGCCTCGACGAGCGTGCCCTTCTCGATCTTCCAGCTCCGCGCGGCATTCGAGGCGATCCCGGTCGACCTCGAAGAGGCCGCGATGGTCGACGGCGCCACGCGTTTCTCCGCCTTCGTCCGCGTGGTCTTGCCGGCGGCGCGCCCCGCGATCGCCGTGACCGCGCTCTTCGCGTTCATGGGCGCCTACAACGAGTTCATCCTCGCCGCGACGCTGCTCGACAAGGAAGAGATGTTCACGCTGCCCGTGATGCTGCAGCGGTTCATCGGCGAGTACGACGCGCAATGGGAAAAGTTCGCCGCGGGCGCGCTCGTCGTCTCGCTCCCGGTGATGGCGCTCTTTTACGTGGCGCAGCGTCACCTCGTCGCCGGCCTCACGGCAGGTGGCGTGAAGGGCTGAGCGATTTCGCGCGAATTTACGGCCTCTGAAGCGGGCAAAGGTAGGTGACGCCCGCCCCCACGAGCCCTTCGCCCACGAGATCGATTTCCGGCACGTACGAACATTTCTTCCCGGCCTCGTCGGTCAGAATGCTCGCGCGCCATTCGAGCAGGTGTTCCACCTGCGCCCGCGTGATCGGCCCCGTGCTCGCGACACGCTCGGAGACCTTGACCGTCGCCGCGCCCTGGCAGGAGAGCGAGGCCGTCACCGCGAGGTCGGGCTCGACCTTTTGCCCCGCATCGCGGCCCGCGACGATCGGTCGCACCGTGCCGCGAATGCTGGCGCTGTACCAGCAGCCGTTATCGAGGGGAAACGTGAAAAGCTCGTCGTAGGCCCAGAACGACGAAACACTTGGCCCGTCCGGCGGTGGTGGAGCCTCGGCCCCTCCGTCGGGCCCGCCTCGCTGCGCCAGGAGCGAGACCGTATCCGCGAGTGCCACGCCGGAAAGCGGAAGAAGCGCGAATGCTGCGAGTCGACCGAGTCCCGTACCTTTGGACCTGACCATATCCCTCCAGCGGCCCTGCCGAGGGAGCGCGTTTTGCGCGCGCCCCAGGCAAACGGGCCCCTCGTCCGGAAGCGATTGCCAGGATGATGCCAACGGACGCCCGGCGGGCGGCGTGGTCATCAGGGCTTGCGGGCGCGGGAGAACTGACGCGAAATGGCGTCAAATGCGGAGAATCAGAAAATCCAGACCGGCCGCTCGATCAGGATCGGCTGCACGCCCGCCTTCGTGCCGAGGAGGCGGTGATCCGGATCGAGCGTGACGGTCTCGACCGGCTCGGTGAACGGGACCTGCATCGTGGCCGCGGCGTCCTGGGGAGCGAGGCCGAAATCGACGTTGACGCGCGCCGTCTCCGTCGCGCCCTTCACCTCGACCTCGACGACGCAGGGGAAGAGCTTTCCAGCCGGGTTTTGCTGGGTGACCGTGATCGTGGCCACGCCGTCGAGCTGCGTCGCCGAGACGTCGAACGTGGGCCAGACCGGCGCGCCTTTGCCGAAGACCCACGCGTCGAAATAAACGTCGAGGTCCTGCCCGGACGCGGCTTCGAGCGCGTCCCTGAGCTCCGCCACGCTGCGCCCGCCCGATTTCGAGAGGAAGTCCGCGATGCCCGCGAGCACCGCGTTCCTGCCGATGAGCGGTTCGAGCTGGAGATAAAGCACCATCGGCCCGGGGCCATACACGTCCCCGTAAAAGTCCTGCACCTCGGGCGCGGGCTCGTCCGTGGGGCGGGGCCAGTGCGTGGAGAACGGCGAGACGCCGTCCCAGTAGGCGCGCGTCGCCGCCGCCTCGCCCTCGGGGCGCGCCAGATCCTCGAAGACGTAGGCGAGATACTCCGCCGTCGCCTCCTTCCAGACGAAATCGGTCGCGGACGCGAGCGTCGTGTGGTCGCCGGCCCATTGATGGACGATTTCGTGCATCAGCACGTGCATCGTGGCATCGGCGTAATCGGTCTGGAGTTTGTCGAGCTGCTCCTGCAAGACGATGTTGCCCGGGTGCTCGAAGCCGAGCCACGCCGTCGGCCCGCCCGCGATGCGCAGCTCCTTGCCATACGGGAACGGCCCGAGCAGCGCGGTGATCCAGTCCATGAACGCGCCGACGCTCGCCTTGTCGAGCGACGCGGCGATCGTGCCGAGCGGGACCTCGTAAAACACGAGCTCGACGTCCGCGAACGTGCCATAGGGCGCGCGTTCCCACAGCGGATCGGCGGCGATCGCGAACGCGGAATAGGTCGGCGCATTCGTGACGTCGCACGTCGTCTTCGTCTCGCCCGCCGTGAGCGTCCCCGGGCAGAGCACCACGGTGCCCGCGGGGTGCGTGACCTCGAAATGAAAATCGCTCATGCGCGCGGGATCGTCGTCGCAAGGGCCGAACCTGTCGCAGCCGCCGACCCACGAGAGCAGATAGGAAAATTCCCCGCCCGCGAGGTCTTTCTTGCGCGAGAACCCGACGTCGAGGCCCCACCACGTATCCTTCGAAACCGTCGTGCGTGCCCCGACCGTGACCGTCGGGCCCGCGGGCACGCCTGCGCCACACGCTTCGAGCACGTTGCTCGCGAATTCGGCGGATCCTGCGGAACCGTCGTTCCACGTGACGTCCGTGAGCGAGGAGGCCTCGCACGATACGCTGTAGCAATCCCCGCCCGGCGCCGCGACGTCGAGCGCGAGGAGCGACCGCGCTTCGGCCGTGACGAGGTCGAACGTGTAGTCGTACCGGACGACGTTCGCCGTGATGTCCCCGGTCAGGCCCGTGCCGCCGCCACCTCCTCCGCCTCCGCCCGCGCCGCCGCCGCCGCCCGCACCACCCTCGCCACACCCGGCAACACCGCAGTTGCTCGGGGGGTCGCTGCAACCGCTGACGAGCAAGGCGAGCGCCGTGAGGCCGGCAAAGAGCTTTCGGGGCGAATCGAGGCAGGAGCGGGAGGGGAAGCGCATGGGGGCATCGTACAGGAAATTGTCCACCCGAGAAGATGCGCGCGGATGGGCGAAAGGTGCTTCCGCAACGGGCACGGGATCCATTACGCTCCTCGCGATGCCCTACAAAAGCCTCTCTGCTCCCCGTCGTGTCGAGTCCCTCGACGCGGATGTCCGCGGCGTGGCCGCGATCGACAATCCGGGCCTCGTGGCCATGGTCTCCGCCGCGCCCGCGCGCCTCGCCGTCGTGCCGATCGGCAGCGGCACGAACAAGACGGTGAACCTCTCGCTCGGCCAGGGCGACGAAGTCGCGATGCTGTCGCGCGACGTGGCCCTCGTGCGAAGCGAAAACGAGGTCTGGGCGGTGCTCGACATCCACCACCGCGCCAAGCTCGAGCGCGTCGCCGGCGACGTGCGCTCGCTGCGCGGTCGCTCCTCGGGCGAACACGCGCTCGCGCTCACCTGGGACGGCAACGCCATCCAGCTCTCCGTATCGGGCAACGAGGTCGAGGCGCGGCCCTTCGTGCTGCGCGGAAACGTGAAGGCCGCCGACCTCGGCGCCGCCGATACCACGGTCGTCGTGGAAGTCTCGGGCGGGCTCGAGCTGCGCATGCACCCCGGCCCGACGCCGGAGCCCGGCGCGAACGGACGCGTGAATCTGCCCGCCGAGGCGAAGAAGTTCGACCGCCTGAACAGCGGCACGGCCCAGCACGTGCTTTACAAGAAGGGCGACAGCGCGGCGTGCATCGTGACCCAGCGCGGCGGACGGCTGGCCGCGAAGATGGTCGACATCGGCGTGCCGATCACGTGCGCGGCGGTGAGCGAGACGAGCCTCGTCGTGGGCTTCGCCGACGGACGCGCGGCGCTCTTCGACGGCGCGACGCTCGACGCCGCGGGCGGCGGGCCGATGACCCCGACACACTCCCTTTCGCTCGGCGCGCGCGGGGAGCCGACCACGATGCTCGTCACGAACAAAGGCTCGGCCTGGGTTTGGGTCGGGACGAGCGGCGGCGAGGTCGTGCGCGTGTCGCTGCCGCGGAAGTAATCGTTCCGGGCGCGCGCGCGTCCGTCGCGGCGCACCTCGTTTTCCCCCCGCATTCCCTCCTTACCGCCCCACGACACCGCGATCTCGCCCTGATCGCGTGTTTCCTTCAGGAACGCCCCGCATCAGGGGAAAGCCCCTGCATGACGCGGACATGCGCCGCTGCCCGGACGACCCGGGTAGAAGGCTGCCGACCACGAAAAAAATCCTTTTGCATGATTTCGTGGTTTTCTCCGCGATCTCGGGTCGGCCCGGTTTTGCAGAGACTTGCAAAGCTCCAGGGGTGGGACACATTACGGCCCGACCGGCAAGGCCATGCCACGACCCAACGTCCGTGACGCTGATTCAGCGTCGGACGCCGGGGATTCGTGCGCTCGCCGCCGCGCGCCCTCGGGGGGGCGTGGGGCCATACCTACCTTTCTTCATTTGATCGGAAGGCACCATGTCGAAGCAGGAGGCATCGAGCATCGTTTCGGTGGGGGACGTCCTCGCCGGCAAATACCGCGTGGAGAAGGTGCTCGGGATGGGCGGAATGGGCGTCGTCGTCGCGGCCACGCACCTCGACCTGCGCGAGGTCCGGGCCGTGAAGCTCATGCGTCCCGAGGCGTCGAGCGAGCAATCCGTCGAGCGCTTCCTGCGCGAGGCGCGCGCCGTCGTTCGCCTGCGCAGCGAGCACGTCGCCGAGGTGTACGACGTCGGCCGCCTCGACTCCGGCGCGCCCTACATCGTGATGGAGATGCTCGAAGGACAGGACCTCGCTGCGATGCAAAAGCGTCGCGGCGCCTTCCCCATCGAGGAGGCCGTCCTGTACGTCTCGCAAGCCTGCCACGCGCTCGCGGAGGCCCACGGCGCCGGGATCGTCCACCGCGATTTGAAGCCCGGAAACCTCTTCCTCACGCGCCGCGCGGACGGAACGCCTTGCATCAAGGTCCTTGATTTCGGGATCTCCAAGCACACGAGACCCGAGGGGGACGATCCGGAGATGACCGGTGCGCGCGACCTCATGGGCTCTCCACTTTACATGGCGCCCGAGCAGATGCGCTCGGCGAGCAAGGTTTGCGCGCGGGCCGACGTCTGGGCCCTCGGCGCCATTCTCTACAAATTGCTCACGGGACGAGCTCCGTTCCAGGCCGCCACGGTCCCCGAGATCTTCGCGGCCGTCCTCGCCAAACCCGTCAAGCTGCCCTCCGCGATCCGGCCCGACGTCCCGCGCGGCCTCGACAACGTCGTCATGCGTTGCCTGGACAAACATCCCTCCCGCCGGTATCCCTCGGCCGGCGAGCTGCTCGCCGCGCTCCGGCCGTTCGGGCCCTGGGGTATGACGCTCGAGGAGGACGAGGACGCGACCCGCCTTTGCACCCTCGCGCGCCGCAGCAGCATTCCGCCCGGCCGACTCCGGCTGGTCACGCCGCGAGAAACCCTCGAATCGTCGCCCCCGACGCCGACGCGGACGTCCACGCCCCCCTCGGGGCCCGTGCGCATGCCGAGCCGTCCTCCCATCACCTTGGTCGGGGAACAGATGCCCGCGGCCGAGATGATCGAGAAGGACGAGAGGAGCATGGGGCCCTGGGAGGGCCCGCAATCCAAACCCGCTTCACGGCCGGTACGCCTCGTGCTCGTCGCGGGCTTGACCGCGCTCTCGGCGCTCGCAGGCGCGGGGGTCGCGGCGATCGGCGTGCAATGGCCCGCCTTCCGGAGCATGCCGCAACGAACCCAGGAGACGAGAGCCCTCGGCGTGCACGTGCCTTTCACGACCACGCGGGAAGCGCTCCCCATGCCCGCGGCGCAGCCGCCCGCGCCCGTGTCCACGGTGACGCCCGCGGCGGACGCAATGGATATCGAGATCGAGATCGAGCCCGCGCCGACCGCTTCGGCGTCCGCCGACGCGGGCCGTACGCCCGCGCGAAAATCGCCCGCATCGACGCCCACGGCGACGAGCCCCGCCAAACCCGTTCCGGCGGGGCACCGCCCTTACGACCCCTTCACGGGGCGCCATTGACGCGGCGATCGAAAAAGGAGTTTCGACATGTCCGGAAAGCACACAAGAGCCGCGCTGTTCACGGCGATCGCCCTTTTCTGCACGATGACGGCCGCGCGCGCCGAGGAGCCCGCGTCGACACATGAGCTCGGCCCGGTCGAGCGCGCCGAGGTGCTCTTCACCCGCGCGATGGAGCTCGCGACCGAGGGACGCGACACCGAGGCCTGTCCCATGCTCGAGCAGAGCCTCGAGCTCGATCCGGCCATGGGCACGCGGTACAGGCTCGCGGAATGTTATGAAAAAACCAACCGGCGTGAGCCGGCGTATCGGCTCTACACCGAGGTCGCGATCGAGGCGAAGCGCGCCGGCATGACCGATCGGGAGAGCCGGGCGCGCCTGCGCAGCGAGGCGCTTTCGGCGATGCTCGCGCGGCTCGTCGTCTGGGTGCCGAAGGAGGTCGCGGAGACGCCCGATCTCGAGGTCACGATCGACGGCAGGCCGCTCGATCGCGCGGCGTGGACCGGCGATCCGCTCCCCGTCGAGCTCGGCGAGCACGTGCTCGAAGCCATGGCGCCCGGGCGAAAGCCCTATCGTCGCGTCGTGCCCGTGCAGGACACGTCCGTGCCCATCGAGCTCAGCGTGCCTTCCCTGCGCGGCGAGCACGAAGCGCCCCCCGCGCCTCCAGCCGACATCACGATTCCCTCGACGCATTCGCGCGCGGAAACCTCGGCCCCGAGCGGGCACACCACGACCGCGCTCGTGCTCGGGGTCGGCGGCGCCAGCGCCTTCCTCGCGGGCGCGGGGATTGCCGGGGTGGCCCTGGCGACGGGAGGTTTGTCCGGTACGACACGCGCCACGTCCGCGGTCGGCATCGGGCTCGGCGGGGCGAGCGTGGTGGCTGCGGGCGTCCTTTGGCTCGTCACGCGACCGACCAAGCGCGACGGCGGCGCGGCCATGGCCGTCGTGCCCACCGTCGGCCCCCTCGGCGGCGGCGTCTCCCTCCTCGGACGATTCTGAGGCGCTCGTCCTTCCCCCGCGCCGAGCACGGCTGTACCCTCCGTCTGGAACGAAGGATCACGGAGGGATTTGTCATGCGAAACCTGACCCTGTCCGACCTGCGCGCGGGCCTCTTGGACCTGTTCCATCACCGCGACGAGGCGCTGAAGGCCACGCAGACGGGCAAGCTTTATGGCCCGATCCTCGGCGCGAAGCGCAAGGCGATCGAGAACCTCGAGGACGCGGGGGGCAGGCCCGCCTCCGATCTGACCGAGGCCGACGCGCAGCACGACGGGCTCGGCACGGCGATCTGGCATTACACCGAGGCCGTCCTCTCCCATCCGTTCCTGCCCGAGGAGCGGCGCGCGGCGGCGCGTCGCATTCGCGAGGCGTTCATCCGGGACCTCGGCGTGCTCAGCGACAGCTACGCGGAGGAGGCGGCCGCGGCGAAGCAGAACCGGCCGAAGCTCGCGGAGCTCGAAGCCGACCTGCGCGCCGCGCCGACGCCCGACGGAAAGACGCTCTACGACTGGGCGAGCGCGTTCGTGGATCACGGCGACAAACTCGCGCAGCTCCTCGCGGGACGCGGGCAAGCGACGGGGTTCGAGTATTTCCGCCAGCAGACGGCGCTGCGCGTGACCACGATCGGCCTGCTCGGCCGTTTCCGCGCGGCGCTGCGCGACGAGCTGATCGAGCACCCGCACCTGCCGCGTGATCTCGACGAGCGGATCTTCGGCGGCTTCGACGAGCTCTCCCAGAAGCGCGCCGACGCGAAGGAAAAACGCTCCACCTGAAAGGAATCGATCCCGCGCGGGCGCAGGGCTCCCCGCGCCCGCGGGATCGTTTCAGCCCTTCGGCGCGACGAGCTTCGCGAGGTCGCGGGCCTGCTTGGCGTAATCGGCTTTGCCGAGCTTGTCGTAGCCCTTCGCGAGCTCCTCGTAGATCTGGGTCATCTCGGCGGGCTCGGGCTTCGTGAGGATCGCGCTGTTCAGCTCGAAGATCGCCGAGATCTGCCGGCCAGAGCGCGCGAGGGCCTTGGCGTAGAGGCGGTGGACCTTGGTGTTCGAGACGTCGACGTAGATCGCGCTCTCGCCCACCTTGACGGCCTCTTCCCAGAGGCCGCGCTCGACGAGCAGCTCCAGAAGCTTCACCCACACGCGCCGGTCGTGCTGATCGAGCAGCGACAGCCGCCGCAAGGCGTCGAGCTGCCCGGCGACGTCCTTCTGCTCCTTCGCGAGGTCGTAGAGGCCCTGGAGCGGCTCGGCCTGCGACGGGTCGAACTTGAACGCGGCCTCGAAGCAGGCCTTCATGCGCGCCTTGTCCTTGCGCATCTCCGCGAGGTCGGCGGCCTTCATGCGCAGGACGTAGCCGTCGTGGCCGTTCGACACCATCTTGTCGAGGATCCGCGCCGCGTCGTCGAGCTTCTTTTCGCCCATGGCGAGGCGCAGGCGCACGAAGTTCGCGTCGGGCTGCTTCGGATCGAGCGCGAGCGCCTCGTCGAGCACCGCGAGCGCCTCCGGCTTCTGCCCGTCCGAAAAGAGCGCGAGCGCGAGCTCCACGAGCTTCTTCGGGTTTTTCGGATCGGTACGCAGCGCCTTGCGCGCCTCGTCGAGCGGCGGCGCGTGCAGGTCGGGCACGTATTGCTTTTCGTAGCGCGCGAGCCGCTTCTTCAGCCACTCGCGGAACTGCCGATCGACCTCGTCGTGCGGGACGCCGAGCGCGCCCTTGATGACGTCCGGCGTGCGCTCGCCTTTGCCCCAGCGCGGCAGCATGGCCGCCACCTTGTCGAATCCGTACTTGTCGGCCATGAACACGACGAGCTGGCTCGCCGCGAAATAGGCCATCGTCACGTCCTCCACGGAGTCGACGTGGGTGAAGGCGCGATTGAAGCCGTCGAGCGGCGGGATGCGCCCGCCCTTCAGCGCGGCGAAGAGCGCCGGGTCCTCCTCGCGTTGCCATTCGGGGCGGCGAATGATGGTCTCGTATTCGCTGAGGCCCTCGGTGAACCAGCGCGGGACGTGGCTCTTCGAATACTGGATCGCGAAGACGTGCCCGAGCTCGTGCCAGAGCACGTTGCCCCAGTTGAACGGCCCCGCGCCGGGTGAGAGCGCCGCGAGCGACTGCCCGAAGCAGACGCCCTGGATGCCGACGTTCGGCAGGCCGCTCGTGCGGATGCTGAAATGCTCCGAGTCGGCGTAGAGCTCGATCGAGACGGGCATCTTCGGCGTGAAGCCATACCGCTTCACCATCGAATCCCACGCCTCGTCGAGCATGCGCGGGACGTAGCGCTCGAGGACGGGCTTCTCGTCCTTGTGGTAACGAATGCGGAAGCGCGTGCCGTTCGTCGCGACGTACTCCCCGGGGATCGTCTTCTCGAACAGGTTCAGCGTGTTGTAGGCGCGGACGTTGAACCGATCCTTCTTCCACGACTTGCGGAGCGCATCGAGCCCGCCGTCGTCGTCGCCGAGGCGGATCTTGTTCAGGCCGAGCGTCGCGAAGGCCTTCATGTCCTGCGCGTCGACCTGCGTGGCCTCGTCCATCATGCGGACGATGTCCTCGTAGCGATGCTCCCACTCGGCGTACTCCGCGACGATCTGAAAGAACGCGGAGTACTCGGGGCAGAGCGAGGGGACCTGCTTCTTCGTGGCCTCGTAGCCCGCGAGATCGTCGGCGAGGAAGCGCGTCGCCGCCTTCATCGAGAGCAGCTCCAGGTTCGTCGCGTCGACCTCGAGGCCACGCTTGACGGCCGCGTCGGCCGCCGCGATGTCCATCGTGCGCAGCGCGAGGCCGGCGCGGATCACGTACGCCGAGGTGAGGTTCGGGTTCACCTCGAGCGCCTGCTTGATCTCGCTCTCGGCCGCCTCGAAGTCCATGGCGTTCTCGAGCTTGACGCGCGCCATGGCGACGTGGACGCGCGGATCCTTGGGCGCGATCTTCTGCGCGGCCTTGACGGACTCGCCCGCCTCGCCGGGGTTGTACTTGTCGAGGAAGAGCTCGGCGCGCCAGAGGAGCGTCTCGACGCGCGTCTTCGCGCCCGCCTTCTCGGCCTCGCCGTAGGCCTGGTTCGCGTCGTGCGCCGAGCGCAGGAGGTGCGCCGCGCGGCCGACGAGCGAGAGGCCCTCGGCGTCACGATCGTTGATCGTGTCGTCGTTGTACGCCTCGACGAGCCTGCGCAGCGGCACGCTCGCCGCGCCGCGTTTTCCGCTGCGGATCAAGAGCTCGCCGAGGACGAGCCGCGCCCGGTGCGCCGCATCCTCGTCCGCGACGTCCTTCACGGCGTCGATCGCCTCGCTCACCTTGCCTTGCGACGCGAGCGCCTCGGCGATGATGGGCGCGGCCTGGATCTTCGTGTCCTTGCCGAGCGCCGCGGCGCTCTTCGCCGTCTTCACGGCGTCGGCGTAGCGACCCTGGAGGAGCTCGAGCCGCGCCTTCTCGAGGAGGGCCGGGCCGCGCTCGGGCCCGGACTTGACGGCGTCGAGCTCCTTCTGCGCGGCGGCGTAGTCGCCTTTCTGCGCGAGGATCGCGGCGCGCCCGAGGACCTTGCCGGACGATTCGTCCGCGAAGGATCCGGCCGGAGCGAGCAGGGTGGCAGCGAAGAGGGCAGCGAGAAAGGAGCGGTTCGTGCGCATGTTCGTCGAGCCGGAAAGGCAGGTTCTTTCTTACGACGCGGGCCGTCCCCTTTCCAGGGGCGATGGAGAGCCAGCAGACGAGCGGGGGCGCGAGGGCTCGACGTCGCTGGCTTTTGGACCGAAAGAACACTAGGAGGAGCGGCGCCGTGGGTGCGAGGGCATGCGAAGTGGAACGCGCGCAAGAGCGCGAGGGCGCGCACGAAGACGCGCGCCGGACGTCGCGACGCGTCAGCGAGCTGGTCGAGAAGGGTCTCGTGGATCGCGGGGAGATCGAGGCGCTCGAGCGTGTCGCAGAACGCTTCAGCGTGGCCATCACGCCCGATCTCGTGGACCTCGTCACGCCGGGTGATCCGAACGACCCGATCGCGAAGCAGTTCCTGCCAAGCAAACGCGAGCTCCGGATCCTGCCGGAAGAACGCGTGGATCCGATCGGCGACGATCCGCACACGCCAGTCAAGGGGATCACACACCGCTACCCGGACAGGCTGCTCTTGAAGCCGGTCCACGTCTGTCCCGCGTACTGCCGCTTCTGCTTCCGGCGCGAGAAGGTCGGTCCGGGCAGCGAGGTGCTGTCGCGCGAGGAGCTCGCGGCGGCGCTCGCGTACGTGCGCGCGCACGAGGAGGTGTGGGAGGTGATCCTGAGCGGGGGCGATCCGCTGATCTTGCCGCCTCGCAAGCTCGCCGAGATCACCTCCGCGCTCGCCGCGATCGAGCACGTGCGGATCCTGCGCGTGCACACGCGCGTGCCGGTGATGGAGCCCGGGCGCATCGACGAGGCGATGATCGAGGCGCTGCGCGTGCCGGGTCTGACGACGTACGTCGTTTTGCACACCAACCATCCCCGCGAGCTCGGTCCGAAGGCGCGCGAGGCGTGCGCGCGGATCGTGGACGCGGGCATCCCGATGCTGTCGCAGACGGTGCTCTTGCGGGGGGTGAACGCGGACGCCGAGACGTTGAAGGAGCTGTTCCGCGAGCTCGTTGTTTTACGGGTCAAACCGTATTACCTGCACCACGGGGATCTGGCGGTGGGAACGGGGCATTTCCGGACGAGCATCGCGGAGGGGCAAACGATCCTGCGCGAGCTCCGGCAGACTTTGTCGGGGATCGCGCAGCCGACGTACGTGCTGGATATCCCGGGCGGCTACGGGAAAGTGCCGATCGGGCCGGGGTATCTGGGCGCGGAAGGGGAAGACGGGCGGCGGACGGTCGAGGACCCGTGGGGGCGGAGGCATGTGTATCCGCCGGGCAGTGGAGAGACGGGGGATTGAAGGGGAGCGGGTCAGGCGGGGCGTTTCAATGCGGGCGCGTCATACCTCGCTCGGGGCCTCGTCGTCCGGCGCGCCTGCGTTCTGCTGGTTCTTGCGGCGGGTGGCGACCCCCTTGTCCGCGTATTGCGTCCGGTACTGGATCGCGGACTCGAAGATCGCGAGCAGGGCGGGCTTGTTCTCGTCCTTCGCGGTATCGAGGACGGTCTTGGCGAGCCTGCTGATCAGCCCCTCGAGTTTGTCCTCGTAGTAGACTTCGCTCTCCCGGAGGACCTCGGCGAGTTTGTCGGCCTCGGGGCGCTGGGCGCGGATCTGCTCCAGGGTCTGCGCCGTATCGACGATCTCGGCATAACAATCCGGATGGATACGCGCCACGTTGCCGTGCTCGGGCATCGCGGCGGCGAGGTCGGCGAGGACGCCGGCGCACCCCGGCTTCGAGCGCTTGAACCTCGAAAGCTCGCCTTGCTTGACGTCGACGAGCTTGTGCTTGAACGGCATCGCGTCGACGACACCCTTGCCCGTATACTTTCCGATTGCGTTCTCCGACATGGTCATCCTCCTTCGTGCAGGGGAGTGGGCCCTGTGTGCGCGTTCGACGAAGGGTGGGTATTCACCATCCGCTCGGAGCACATTTTTGGCGCGTCCGTGAACCGTGAACGAGGTGCCGGGAGGTCCAAGGCATGCTCGCCGGGCTCGTCGGCAACGAGGAGGGGCTTTGTCGACGTGCTCGCCGGGCTCGTCGGCAACGAGGAGGGGCGTTCTCGACATGCTCGCCGCGCTTGTCGGCAACGGCCGGGGGCTTCGTCGACGGGCTCGCCGTGCTTGTCGGCAACGGGCGGGGGCTCCGTCGACATGCTCGCTGCGGTTGTCGGCAACGGGCGGGGGCTTTGTCGACATGCTCGCTGCGGTTGTCGGCAACGGCTGGGGTCATTGTCGACATGCTCGCCGCGCTCGTCGGCAACGGCTGGGGTCATTGTCGACATGCTCGCCGCGCTCGTCGGCAACGGCTGGGGGCTTCGTCGACGGGCTCGGCGCGCTTGTCGGCAACGGTCGGGGGCTTCGTCGACGGGCTCGCCGCGCTTGTCGGCAACGACCGGGGGCTCCGTCGACAGGCTCGCCGCGCTTGTCGGCAACGGTCGGGGGCTTCGTCGACGGGCTCGCGGAGGTTGTCGGCAATGCCCGGGGTTGGAGCGGCGAAGCCTACGTCAGTTGCAGTAGTCGCCGTTGAGCGAGCAGGGAACGCAGACCTGGAATGCCTCGGGGCAGTCTTTCTGCGACAAGACGATGTCGATGGTGCTCACCAGCGGGATGCACGTCGGGAGGCATCGACCTTCGCCCAGAATGACGCCCGCGTCACAGGTCGGCGGCACGTAGCTCGTGTCGCCGAAGCCCGTCGGGACGCAGACGTCGTCCTCCGGGGTTGCGCCGCACGAATCTTCGCCGAGCTTCTCTTCTTTGTCGTCGGGTACGAGCGTCCGCGGCGCGCAGCTCCCACCGCCCTTGCCCTCGCAACAGGTCGGGAAGGTGACCGGGGGCTCGACCGGGGCGTCGCAGACGCTCGCGTCGCACGCTCCGCTCGACTCGCCCGTGAACGGGTCGTAGCAAGGCGCGCAGAGCTTTCCGTCCTCGCAGACGTCCTGCGGGAGCTGGTCCTGCTTCGCATGGATCTGCGGGACGCAGATCGACATGCAGCGGCCTTCGGCGCCGCCGATGGACTCGCAGACGGGCGGCTTCGTGAGGCCGTCGGTGACGACGAGCTCCACGGGTACGCAGTGCGAGGGCGCCGCGGTGTTCGCGCAGGGCGCGAGGAGCTCGAGCTGCTCGGCGCCGAGCTGATTGTCGTCGACGCAGCGGCCGCGCGCCTGGTGCTCGGGCAGGTCGCCGCAGATCCCGAGGTCACACGTCGGAAAGACGTCGAGGAGCACGTCGAGACCTTCCGGATTGCACTGCTCGGACGGCTCGGGCACCCCGATGCTCAAGTCGGCGATGCAGCCCGCGAGAAGGAGGGTCAAAAAAGCGTACTTCTTCATTGCCGTTCCGTGTTGGCCGGGTCCTCGGAGGTTTTGGCGGCGGCAAGCGTGGGCTTGGATTCTGGCGCCGGCAGCTCGAACGTGAGGCCGAGGGCGATGACGTGGACGCCGCCTCGGTAGCGTCCGCCATTGATGTAGACGGTGCGGTTCGGGTCATCGAGAGGCGGCGGACGGGAGCCGACTCCCTGCTCGACGCGCGCGTCCTCGGGCGCGACGGTCGTGTCCGGCTGGAAGATCTTCGAGTAGCCGAAGTTGAGCTGCAACGCTCGGTGCACGCGGACGCTGGTGCCGACGTGGAGGGCCGTCCGAGGCGCGAGAAAGTTCTCCACCGACTGGTATCCGTGCGTGTTGCCATTGCTCTCGTAGGAGACGCCCGCGCGGAGCCACAAGAGATCCGGCACGACGATGGCGTCGCCGCCCGCGCGGAGGACGAACTGGTTCCTCCATCGTCGTTCGACGTACTTGACGTCCGGGAGCGCGCCGAGCGGCATTCCATCGACGCTCACGTCGATCGGGAGCGCCGCGTCGTCGGGGATGTCGACCGTCGTCTGCTGCGTCGCCGCGTGGCCCTGGTACGCCACGTCCACCTCGACGTCGAAGCGGGGGTGGGCGTAACGAAGCGCGACGGTGGTCTCCCAGCCAAACGGCTGGTTCACCTTCACGCCGTCGACGCGCGTCGAGAAGCCACCGCCGCTGAGGCCCGAGAGGAAGAGCGCAGCATCGGCGTTCACGTCGGCCGTGTAGGTCGTGATCGAGGCGATGCTGAAGCCGTCGATCGGCTCGGCATCGACCGCGAAGACGACCTTCGGCACGAAGTAATCGACCCCGGAGAGCGCGTTGCGCGTGTCGAGCGTCGGCCCCGCCCCCGGCATGCCGGCCGTGTACGAGATGCTCTCGACCATCACGATCCCGGAGCCGAACGAGAGGCCCGCACGGACCCTTTCGTGCAGCGAGGCGCTGAACCCGACCGTCGGGAAGAGCGCCGAGTTGTCCGTGATGACGTTCGCGTGCCGCGACGGAGAGGCGACGCGCTGCCCATCGACCTCGATCGTGCCATCGGTCGGGTCGCCGAACTCGAGCTTGGATGTCGCGGAAGGCGGCGGCAGGATGCCGAACGCGATCCCGAACCGCTTCCCGAGCGGGATCGAGACGCCGAGCTGCGGCACGAGAAGCGGAGCCGCCTCGTTGCAGACCGTCGGGTACGTCGTGCCGTCGAGGTCCTCGCGATCGAAGCAGACCTCGGTGATGTGGAGCTGCGCGTCGAGCCCCATGTTCCAGCGTTTCGTGAGGTGCAGGCGGGCGGGGTTGTACCGCAATGCGTCGAAGCCCGTCGCAGAGGCGCCCATCGCGCCACCGCGACCGACCGCGCGTGCGCCCGCGACGGTAGACTCGATGCCTCCGGCGTGACCAACCCGAGGGATCGAAAGCGAGAGGAGCCCGTAGATCAGGCTCGTCCAAGAGAGGATACGGACAACTTCAGGCACGACAGGGCCTCCGTGGGCAACGCGGGGCGGGGCGGTCGGCTCGAGCGCCGTCGGCTCGATCGTCTCGTTCTCGAGGGCCCCCTCCGAAGTCGCGCGTCAGCGGGCCGCTTCTTCGCATAGCGTCGGGCCAACGAACGGCACCGCATCGGCCGCGCGCAGCGCTGGCACTGCCATAATCGAAAGCCAGTCCAAGCTCCCCGAGCTTGTTCCTATCGCTCTGACGCAATGGCTCGTGTTCGACCTTCCATGGCACTCTCGCGGACACACCTATTTGGCTTGACGTCCCGCCCAACTCCGCACCTCCGGCCAAGACGTTACCAGACTTCGCCATGTTCGTCATTCGTGGGGCCGAGGGATCACGAGGAAGCGAGTATCGGTGGGTTGCCGCTATATTCCCTTTTTCGAGCCACGCCACCCGCGCACCGCACCCCTTCACGGCGGGGGCAGATTATGCCAGTGGCACCAAAGACCAGCGCATCCGCGTAGACCTGCCCCGCGAGCACGACGAGCAGAGGGGGCGGTGAACCCACCGATCACCGGTGCGGCGTCGAGAGGGGTTTTTCGGAAGCGCGGCGAGGTCGCGCAGCTCCGGGCTCACGGGCCTACTGTCCGCGACTTCGATGATACCGCGACACAGGTGACGACCAGGCGCTCGTGAGGTAGGCTCGCATGGAGGAGCAGTGTTGGACCCTGAAACCATACGCAGATGGCTATCGACGCGTCAGGCGAGCCCGCTGGCATTCCGAGCGGCGCTGACGAACGTTCCCGAGGGCGAACGCGATGCGTGGCTCGATCGGGTCTTTGGGCTCGGCGAGCTACCGCACGACGATCCTGAATTGCCACGCGGCTGCGTTCCATATCTGCCGTGCTCGGTCGATACGCTGCTGCGCATGATCGAGCTTGCCGAGGTCCAATCCGAGGATGTGTTCGTGGACGTCGGCTCCGGCCTCGGGCGAGCCACGGCGCTGACGCACTTTTTGACGGGAGCGAGCGCGATTGGGGTCGAGATCCAGTCGGCGCTCGTCCGCAGGGCACGCGGCCTCGCTGCACGATTGAATGCACAACGGGTGACGGTGATCGAAGGCGATGCGGCGAAGCTCACTCGTTACATCACGAGCGGCTCGGTCTTCTTTCTGTATTGCCCCTTCAGCGGTAGCAGGCTCAACCAAGTCATGGACGACCTCGCGTCGATCGCTCAGACGCGCGTGATCCGGGTGTGCAGCGTCGATTTACCCTTGCCCTCGCGCTCATGGCTCGCGCCCGTATCGATCTCCGGTGATCTTGCCGTCTATCGGAGCTGCTTTCGTCAGTAGTCCGGTTGACGCAGGTGCCAACCACGGTGTTCGTTCGCGCCCGCAATCATCTGCGGTCCGCTTCCAGCTGCAGGGCCACTGCGCGCCGCTGCCCATGGACCTGGACCAGCGCAAGCGCTGGAGTCGATGAACTGCGCATCGAGCAGTTCATCGCGGACGCGGCGCGCCTGCGGATGGGGGAAGCGCATCCGGGTGCTGCCGCGGCACCACCCTAGCGGGATCCCGCGGTATCTCCGTGGGCATTAGGACCGGCGCCGTCGCGCGAGAGGATGTTAGGTCCCGGTCGTCGGGAGCACGTACGAGATGTTGGAGCCGGTGCCGCCGCAGGCGTCGTCATTCTTTCGGAGCTGGTCGCCCGAGGGGTCGATGAGGCGAATGAGCGTGTCGCCGGACTTCGAGGCGCCCGCCACGCCGCAGGTCCCGAACGTCAGGAGCATTTGGGCGTTGAGGTTCAGCGGCACGTCCTTCGTGTTCTTGGTGGCGTCATCCGTGTTGCTCACGTTGAAGGCGACGGCGCCGTCCTGGCTCGGGGCGGAGGAACGCTCGCAAATGAAGTGGCGGTCGAGCGAGCAACTCGAGCGCGATGGCCTCGCCGGCGTCGACGAGCGTCAGGCACGCGCGGGCGCCAAGCTCGGTCGTGGTGTCACGCCCGCGCGACGCTGTCACGCCCGCATGACGGACTTCTGTCACACCCGCATGACGGGCGTCTGTAGCGCGTACAACTCACCGGGGGCGCGTTGGCGTCGCCTCGCCAAAATCGCCAGAGCGCCCAATCCTTCGGCGGGCGCGGCACGGGGCGTGCTTCATCACGAGAAAGGCAGCGCGGCGGCGAGGTTCGCCTCACCAAGAAACAACGCTTTGCTGCCCCGGAGGTTACGCCATGTCCATCTACGCTCACGCTCGCAGAATCGTCATCGCAACGCTCGCGCTTGGCGCCATTGGGTTCGCTGTGGTGCCATTGAATGCTCAGCCGCTCCCATTTACCTCCTGCTGCTACACAAATGAGGCGGGCGGATTGACCTGCCGGCCGAAGGGCACGAACGAGACGGACTCGTGCATCGGCGACGCCTACCCCATCAAGGCCAATTGCACTCCGGCGGGAAGCTGCACGAAGCTGTAGGCTCCCGTCATATGCTGTGATTTCACGCCCACACGCTCATCATCGGCACGAGGGGCCGCACCGTCGCTCCGCACCGCTCACCTGCTGGATACGGTGGAATCGTCCGGCAGTTCATCCCGGAACGCCCCCCAACACGCTGGCGAGCACGGCTTGGCCCTGAAGAGGCCGAACACGACGGTACGCTCGACGACCCGAGCGGGAGCCCCTGCGTACCCGTACCGCCCACGCCTCCGCCTCCGCCTCCGCGTGCGCCTCCGCCCCCGCCCGTCTGTCGCGCACTTTGACGGCAGGCACCATCCGCGCCTACCATCGCTCCCCGAGCATGCCGCTCCTGCGCTCCCAAGACGTCGATCTTCGCGACCTCGCGCGCGGCGCGCCCCCGCTTGCAGACGCGTGGGGCAGCCCCACTGGCGCGCGCCTCGCCAGGCTGCTCGGCGTGGGCGGCATGTCGAGCGTGTTCCTCGCCGAGGTCGATCCCTCGAGACGTTCCCCCGCGCTCTCGCCGCTCTGCCCGCCCCGCATCGCCGTGAAGGTCATGAAGCCGGCCATGGTGTCGGACCTCATGCAAGAAGGGATCTTCGCAGGGCAGCTCGCGCAGCGCGAGGCCACGGCGCTCAGCCGCATCATGGACCGCACGCCGCCCACCGAGTTCGTCGTGGGCTTCTACGGGATGGGCGAGGCGCCCGTCGACGTGCGCGGGCGGACCGTGAAGCTGCCTTGGCTCGCGCTCGAGTACGTCGACGGCGGGCCCGATGGATCGTCGCTCGCCGATCGCGTCACGCGCGCGCCCGACGGATGTGATCCGATCCGCGCCTTGCGCCTCTGCCGCGGCATCGTCGAGGGTGTGCTCGCGCTCCACGACGAGGGCATCATCCACCGCGATCTCAAGCCCGACAACGTGCTCATCGTCGGGCCCGTCGGCGACGAGACGCCGAAGATCGCCGACTGCGGCATCGCCCGCGTCGCCGATGCGACGTACACGATCGCGGCGCTCACGCGCGAGTACGCAGGCTCCGAGCAGTGGCTCTCGCGCCCCGGCGAGAAGAATCCGCTCATCGGTCCGTGGACCGACGTGCACGCGCTCGCCGCTGTCGTGTGGTTCGTCCTCGGAGGCGAGCACTGGTGCCGCGGGCCCTGGGACAACGGCTTTCTCGTGACCGGCGAGCGCCGTTCGCTCGTGACCGCGCCGCGCCTGCATCCGGGCTTCGCCGCCGATCGCGCGACGCTCGGCGAGCTCGATCGTGTGCTCGGCAAGGGCGCCTCGCCGGCCTTGCCCGATCCCTTGCGAAACGAGGAGGCCGCGCGCGCGCTCGCCCCGCGCGAGGCGCCTTCGCGGTTCGATTCGGCCCGCGCCTTCGCCGATGCGCTCTTGCCCCTGCTCGAAGCGGCCGCCGCGCGCTGGAAGGCCCGCGCCGCGCGCGAGGACCGCGCGACGACCGCGTTCCGCACGACACAGGCGCTCGCGAGCCCCGCCGTGACGCTCGAGCCGACCGCCGAGATCGTCGAGCTTCTGCCCGTCGAGATCAAAGGCGTGATGCTGCCGCCGCTCCGGCCCGGCAACGTCGCGTTCCAGCCCGACGGCCGCGCGCTCGCGCGCTTCGGTGGGCGGCTGATGTACCTCTGGGGCCCGCGCGCCTTGCCCATCCCCATCGGGGCCAAGGACGCGTCGATCGTCGCGGCGACGACGTTCGTGGTGCGCGGCCCGCACGCGGGCTTCGCGCTCGTCGGCCCCTCGCACGTGCGGCTCGTGCGGCCGGGTCAGATCGTCCCGCTCGTGCTCCCTCCGCGCGAGACGCCGATCGAAGCCGCGCTCGGGGATGGGCAGACGTTCGCCGTCGTCACGGCAGCCGTGGAGGGCGACGAGGACAGCTTGCCCGAGCTCTGGCTGTGGAACGACGAGGGCTGGTCCGCGCCCGTCGCGCTGCCGCTCTCGGGCCACGTGCTCGCGCTGTCCTCGGGTCCTTACGGCATGCTCGTCGTGGGCGCGAACGCGAAGGGCACGCGCGGGCGCGCGCTGTTCGCGAGCTACGATGGACAGACGACGGTGTACGCGACGGGCGTGCAGGACAAACCCGCGCTGTACGCGGCGCTCTGCAGCGGCGAGCGGCTCTCGTGGGCCGCGGGCGAGGGCTTCGTGCTCGGCCTGGATCGAGGCGCGGTGATCCCCGAGGAGGTCGAGGCCAAGGATCGGCCGGTGGCGATGGCGCTCGATCCGGTGGGGCTGCCGTGGATCGTGACGATGTCCTCGGTGATGCGTCGGCAAGCGGGCTCGACGTCGCCGGTGTGGCGGACGTACTACGAAAAGGATCCGGGGGCGCCGCCGCTCGTCGGCATCACGTTCACGCACGAGGGGGCGCGTGTCATGGACGCGCGTGGTGGCGGGGCGAACCTCGTGCCGCGGGACATCGGGAGCTGGCAAAGCACGTCCGCGGTGCTCGATCAGGGCTAGGGCGCGCCCGATCGCTTGACCACCAACGAAACCTGTGGCTCGACTGCAGGGCATGAAGCGCGCCCTCGCCGTCCCTGCCGCCCTCCTCGCGCTCTGCCTCGCGTCCGAGGCGCACGCCGATTACGAAGTCTGGCTCTGGTCCGAGAACCGCGTGCCGATCGTCCGCGCGGACAAGCCGACGTTCCCGCGCATCGATCTCCGCGTGTATGCGGAGTCGCGCATGAACGGTCGAAGCGGCGGCCTGCACCAGTCGTTCCTGCGGACGGGGCCTCTGTTTTTTCTGACCGACTTCCTGTTCGTCGGCGTCCACGGGACGATCTACGCCGATCGCCTGGCCACGGGCGCATTCGCGCAGGAGGCGCGCTTCGAGTTCGAGCCGAACTTTTTCGGTCGTATCGGTGATTTCACGTGGAACGACCGGAACCGGTTCGAGGCGAGGTTCCGCGATACGGAGACGAGGTACCGGTATCGCAATCAGCTCCGGATCAACTACGCGCCGAAGGGCGCGAAATGGCTGCCGTTCGTCTGGGACGAGGTGCTCGTGGACCTCTCGGGGCTCGGCCTGAACCAGAACCGCGCGCTGATCGGCCTCGCGCGAATGCTCTCGCCCCAGACGCGCCTCGACGCGGGCTTCATGCTCCGGAGCCGGGAGGATGCTTCGGGCTGGACCCACGACCGGGTCTTTTTCATGTCGCTTTTTTTCGACGTGCCGCCGCCGTCGAAGTGACGTAGCGACGGGGCTCAGCGCGGGCGAGCCCGCCGGCGCCCCCACGCGAGCGCAGCCGCGGCGAGGAGCGAAAGGGGCAGCGGCGCCGGGACACCCGGGGTCGTCGAGCACGCGATGATGGGCTGGTTCGAGCTACCCGAGCCGCCCGAGCCGTCCGAGCGCAGGTCCTCGCAGGTGAGCACCCCCGAATCACTCTCGTCGGGGATACAATATCCGGCCCTGCCATCGCCGTCCGTGCAATCGTCCCCCTCCGCGAGGCCCACGCAGGCGGCCTTGTCCGCTTGGTCCGCAAGCGCGGGCGTGACCGTGGCGAGGATCGTGGAGGCGAACACCAGCGCGAGCGTCTTCGAATACAGGCTCATGGGTTTCCCTTTCGGTGCGAGCGCCGTTCGAGGCGCTGGCTTTCCCATGAACACGATCCGTACCAGGAGGACGCGGGCCCGTTTGCCGGGGAAATCGGCCGCGGTATGCAATGGCTTGCACAGGGCGGTGCGCCAGGCGTTGCACACCGGCCGGCGGCCTGAGAGCGCCCTCACTCCTGCGAGAGGCGCATCTTGGACAGTTTGTACAGCAACGTTCGGCGCGGCAGGCCCAGGATTTCCGCAGCGCGGGTGCGGTTGCCGCCCGCCTGCGCGAGCGCCTCGACGATGCGATCACGCTCGAAATCCCGGACGGAGGCGCGGACGTCGGCCGCCGCGTGTCGCTCGGTCGCCTCGACGCACGACGAGGGTTTTACGGTTTGCGGGAGGTGCTCGACCTCGATGACGCCGTGATCGGCGAACGCGAGCGCACGGGAGAGCATTTGCTTGAGCTCGCGCACGTTGCCCGGAAACGTATACCCCGAGAGCGCGCTCTGCGCGGACGCGGAGAGGAGCGGCGGAGACCCGTTCGTCAGCTCCGCAAGGAGGTGCCGCGCGAGGGCGGGGATCTCGTCCCGGCGCTCGCGAAGCGGCGGCAGGAGGACGAGCGCGCCATTCAGGCGGAAAAGAAGGTCCTGACGAAAGCGGCGCTCCCGGACGAGGCCTTCGAGGTCCTGGTGGGTCGCGGCGACGATCCGGAGGTCGACCTTCCGCTCGACGTTGGCGCCGACGCGGCGGACCGATTGTTCTTCGAGGACACGCAGGAGCTTCGCCTGGAGCGCGAGGGGCAATTCGCCGATCTCGTCGAGAAAAAGCGTGCCCTTGTCCGCCGTTTCGAGGAGCCCCGCCTTCGCTCCGAGCGCGCCGGAAAAAGCGCCGCGCTCGTGCCCGAAGAGCTCGCTCTCGATGAGCGCCTCGGGCAGCGCCGCGGTGTTGACGGCGACGAGCGGTCCTTTGCGCCGGCTGAGGCGATGAATCTCCCGCGCGACGACCTCCTTGCCCGTCCCCGTCTCGCCCGTGACGAGCACGCTGATCGGGCGCGGCGCGATGCGGCGCAAGTCGGCGTGGATCTTTCGCAACGACGGGTAGCGGAATGCCGGCGGTACGTCGTGATCGTCCTCGGCCGCGGAGGACGGCGGCGCTGCGTGAAGCTGCCGGAGGATGCGAGGGACCGCGTCGGTGCGATCGTCCGTGAGCAGGAGCGTGGCGTGCCGGGACGCGGCGACGCCGCGCTGCGCGAGGGCATCCACGAGCCATGCGGCGGCGGTGGCGGACGGCGCCGCGAGGAGGAGCGTGGTGTCGGAGACGAGGCCGAGGAGCGCCTCGGGCGGGAGCTGCGCGAAGACGGTGAGCGCGTCGGGAGACTCGTGGAACGGCGCGGAGAGCTCGACGGCGGCGATGGTGACGGGGCTCTTCCCCGCGGCGCGCAGGGCGACGAGCCCGACCTCGAAGCCGGCGACGAGCTCGAAGGCGCGCGCGCCGTGCGGCAAGCTAGTCCTGCGGATGAGGGAGAAGCGGCCTTCGCCGGCGATGATCTCCGCGCCGAGCGGGAGCGACACGGGCGCCTCGCCGAGCCGCGCGCCTTCGAGCAAGGTGCCGTTGCGGGAGCCGAGGTCGCGGACGGTGACGTCCCCGGCGAGCCCATCGAGGGCGAAATGCAGGCGGGAAAGGGTGGGATTGGCGAGGCCGAGGGATGCTTGCGGGTCGCGGCCGACGCTCACGGCGCCGTCCGGGGGCAGCACGACCACGAAGGGCTTTTGCGGGCCGAGCGCGACGGTGAGGCACAGGCGCGTCTCCCGCGGTCGCGCGGCGTAGGCGTGGTCTTCGGTCTGCTGCGGCGGTTTGCGGTCCATGGCGGCAGGTCATCGTACCGCCGTTCGAGGGCGCGCACCCGCGCGGCGCTCAGAGGCAGGGGTCTTTCGCGACGAGCGTGAGTGTCGTGTCCTCTTGGAGATCGAGCGTGCAGGTCGTGGCGTCGGTGGAGCAGACATCGTGGCCCCACGCGACGACGATCTCCGGGTCCGAGCCGCCGCTCTGATCGCAGGTGGCGCGCAGCGTGGTCGTGCCCTTGGAGACGCAGGCGGGGCCAGGATGGTCGAGCTCGAAGTCGATGTCGGTCCCGTCGATCTCGATCTTGACCGATCCACTGACGTGCACGGTCAGCTCGATGTCGGCCGCGTCGCAAGGGGCGCCGCCGCCGTCGCCACCGCTGCCGGAGGAGCTCGATCCGCCGGAGGTTCGGTCGTCGCCGCAGCGATCCGCGTCGCAGGGCTCGAGGTCGTCGGTCCCGAGGATCTGGGCGCAGCCGGAGAGCGTGGCGAGGAAGAGGATCACCGTCGTCGCGAAGGTCTTCATGAGGCTCACCAGGCGCCGTCCACAGCAAGACCCGCGCCGGTCCATCGCAACGTGGCGGTCACGGGGGAGGCGCTGCGGTTTTTCGTGACGACCCACGTCACCGCGCCGGCCACGAGCAGCGCGGCGCCGACGGGGATGGTGACGGAAGAGGTGGTCGTCAGCGCCTGGTGGGCGGCGAGCAGGTCGTGATACGGGGGCGGGCACGCGTTGCTCGGGCAGCCACGTTCCAGCCTGTCGACCTGGGACATGGCGAGCCCGCCGGTGACGAGCCCCGCCGCGAGCGCGAGCCCGCCCGCGGCAAAGGACACGGGGACCCACGGCGTGAGGGCACGTCGAGGCGCGGGCTCGGCCAGCGTGGGACGGGGCGCGAGAGGCAGAGGGGCGGCGGCCGGCGCCGTGGTCGTCGTGGTCGGCACGGGGACGGAGGCGGAAGGTGCCGGCGCGGGCGGGGGCGCGGGGTCGGGCGCTCGGAGCTCGACAGGCACGCGTTCGCCCTCCGCGAGCGTGATCGTTTTCTCCGCGGTCACGTCGCCGCGGACGAGGGAGACCCGGTGCTCGCCGGGATCGAGCGGGATCTCTGCGCCGAGCGTGTCGCTCGGGAGCGGCGCGCCGTCGAGGAGGACTTGCGCGCCCTGGGAGCTCGGCGCGACGGAGATCGTCACCTTCGGGATGCGCGCGCCGACGGACGCCGCGAGGGTTCGCGCTTCGGCCCGCGCGTCCTTTCCTTTTTGCGTCTCGGTGGGCGAGACGGGCATCTCTTCGATGGAGGCGAGCAGCCGGTGCGCCTCGACGAGCTTGGCTTCGCCTTCGAGCATGCGCGCGAGCTCCAGGCGGAGCACGGGCGTCGGGGCGAGCTCGTGAGCCTGCCGGAAGCGCTCGAGGGCCTCGGCGCGCTTGCCCTGGGTGCGGAGCCGCTTCGCCTCGACGTACAGGCGCTTGGCCTCGTCGCGGTCCGCCGCGGGATCCCCGGCGTACACGCGCGCGGGTGCGGCCACGAGGCTCGCCACGAAAAGGAAACACCAGGCCCAGCGGATTCGGTCATTCGATCGCATCGTCATCGTCTGGATGGCTCGTGCGGGGTCGCGTGGACGACCCATGCACGGGTGGTGCCGCCGGACGCGAGGTCGTCGATGGAGCCGTGCGCGCAGGCGGCGAAGGGGCGCGCAGAGCGGACGCAGAAGAAGTGGGCGGGGGCGCGGACATCGACGGCGCCGGTGCCAGGGCCACCGTCGGCGGCGAGGCCGGTCGGGGCGCGGCGGCGGCCTCGGAGGGAGCCTCGACCGCGGGGAGCGACGTGGGCGACAGGATCGCGCGGAGCGCCGCGAGGGCGCCGCCGAGCCCGAGGAGCCCGACGAGGAGCAGAGGCAAGGACCTCCCGCGGTTCATCGGGATCTGCACCACCTCGGTCACGGGGCTCGGTACCGCGACGGTGGAGCCGAGGGGGCGTTCCGCGACGGTCGCCTCGAACGGCGCGGCTGCGCCCTCGGCGGGGAGAAAGTAGGGCGCGAGCAGGGCCGCGGCTTCATCGGTGGACGTCTCCATTTCGGCCTCGATGAGGGCCTCCTCGATGGCCTCCTTGAGGGCCAGCGCCGTCGGGAGCCGCTCGTTCGGGTCCTTGCGGAGCGCGCGATCCACGACGGCGCGCAGCGGCGCGGGCACGCGTTCATGCAGGGCGGGCGCGGGGGCGGGGCCGACGAGCGCGGCGAGCCGCCCGACCTCGGTTTGTCCCTCGAAGGGCGGGTGTCCCTCCACGAGGTCGAACGCGACGGCGCCGATCGCCCACACGTCCGCGCGCCGATCGAGGTCCTCGGAGCGGGCTTGCTCCGGCGCCATGTAGCTGATTTTCCCCTTGATGAACCCCGTCGTCGTGTCGGCGGCGAGCCGCTCCTTGGCCTTGGCGATGCCGAAGTCGATGAGCTTGCCGATGCCGAGGCGCGATACGAGGATGTTCTGGGGCGAGACGTCCCGGTGCACGAGCCCGAGCGGCGCGCCCTCCTGGGCGAGTTCGTGTGCGGCGTGCAGGCCGCCGCAGACGTCGGCGAGCACCCGGAACACCGCGCGGATCGGTAGCACGTTGCCCTCGGCCTCGGCCCGATAGCGCAGCTCGTCGAGCGAGGCGCCGTCGACGAGCTCCATCACGAAGTACAGGGAACGCGGGTCCTCGCCGACGTCCCAGATCTGGGCGACGTTCGGATGCTGGATCCGCGCGACGAGCCGCGCCTCGTCGAGCAGCATGTCCTGGAAGCGCTTGAGGCTGGCGCGCGCTGGCTGCATCACCTTGATGGCCGCGAGGCGCTCGAATCCGCCTGGACCCACGGTGCGAGCGCGCCAAACGGCCGCGAAGCCGCCGCGGCCGATGACCTTGAGGAGCTCGTATCGCCCCAAACGGTCGCCGGGGAGAAACTCGTTGCCCAGACAACCTCCAAGCATGCGTTTCGCTTCGGGTTCCGGCTCTCCGCGAAGGTAGCCGCCCTCGTGCGCCGCGGTCAACGGCGCGAGCGCGTGTGCAACGAGTTGCTCATCCTCGGGCCAAAGGTTGCACACGCGGGCCGCTGCCCGCCGAGCGCAGCGCAAGGCGGGGGCGTCCCCGGAGGGCGTGGCATCGCCGTTGCAATGGTCGATGGCCATGAAAAACGACCGCCATTCTCCTTTTGCCCCCTCGCTCCTCTCGATTGCGCTCGGCCTCGCCCTCGCGGCGTGCGCCGCCGGCGTGGACCCCACCGGCGGGCCGTCCAGCGACGGCGATGGCGGATCCGGCGGCACCGGCGGCGCAGGCGGCGGGGGAATCGGCGGCGCGGGCGGTGGAAATGGAGGCGCAGGCGGCGCGGGTGGCGGCCCCTCGACGCCCCCCGAGCTCGGCGCGCCGCTCGTCTTCCGGGAGACGGCGCCCGCGGTCCTGGTCGATACGACGAACCCCGCGGGCGCGAAATGCGGTGTGTTTCCGCCCATTCAGGGCAATTCCAGGCGCATCGCGATCAACCTCGACGATTGTGATCTCGGCGCGGCGACGGCGGACGTCGTGGGCGTCATCGGCTCGGTCACGGTGCGCACGACGTCCCCGGAGGACATCGACGTGCGCGTCGAGCCGAGCGACGCGGCGATCCCCGGCGCGCCGCACACGGTCGGGCCGCTCGTCTCGGCGACGCACGGCTTCCTCGTGATGCGCGGCGCGGACGGCGCGTTCGTGGTCGAGGTGCCTGGCAATGCGAACGCGGACGTCCTCGTCGAGCTCGGCGCGTTCCTCGTCCCGGAGGCGGCCGGCGGGCATTACGTGCACCTGCTCGACCAACCCGTGCGGTTTTACGCGGCGAATCCGAACGACGACGGCTGGAAGGACCCGTGGCCGACGCTCGATACCGTGCATCGTTATCCCGTGCTCGGCGCCGATCAGGGGGCCACGGGCATGTTCGGCGCGGTGCACCTCGGCCCCGGTGTTTGGCGCGAAGCCCCCGTGACGTTCCACATGGGGCCTGCGCAACCGGCGGGGGCCGACAATGCCCTTCCGCGCTGGGCAAGCGCTCCCGCCGATTCGCATTTTCCCTGGCGATATACGAGCCTCTTCATGGTGGGCGCCGAGGGCGGCGAGGTCGAGCTTCGCAGCAGCTCGGAGACCGAGCCGGGGACCGAGAGCGGCATCGAGCCATGGATCGACGCAGTCGGCTTCCTCTCGCCCTCCCCAGTGGACGGCCTCGTGTATCGACCTCTCGAAAAGCCGCTCGAGACGCCCGCGCCCGTGCTCACCCACAACGACCAGGACCTGCGCTTCACCACCGGCCTGCCGGAGGCGGTGGGCGTCGTCGGTACCCTCGTCTTCGATTTGCCACCGTTCGAGACGCCCCAGGGGTATCGGTGGTTTCACGTGATGGTCGGCGCCACCGCGGACACCTTCCCGGGCGCCCTCGGCGGCGGCCTCGAAGGGCCCGATTGGATGACCGCGGAGCTCAACCAGAATGGCAAGGTCACGACCCGCTTCGTCACGCGCACCGACGCCGAGGGCGCCTTCGTCATGCGCCATTACGCCTACACGAGCGGCGGCGTCTCCGGCGTGTTCGAGGTTCCCGTCACCGTGCGTATCGAGGGCGTGCTCACGAAGCCGTGATCGATTCCTCGGCATTTCCAGCTTGACGCGATTCTCTCGGAATCGTCCGGGCCTCGCTGACCGCCGGTCTGCCTCTTGCATTCGTGACCCTCGGGAGGGAGATCACGCATGCTGGCACTCACGTACCATGGCCCGAGGCGGGTCCGCGTCGAGGAAAATCCCGAGCCGCGGATCGAACATCCGAACGACGTCGTTCTGCGGGTGACGCGCGCGACCATCTGCGGCTCCGATCTGCACCTGTACAACGGCTACATCCCCGATACCCGCGTCGGCACGATCTTCGGCCATGAGTTCACCGGCGTCGTCGAGGAGGTCGGCCCCTCGGTCGCGAGCCTCTCGCGCGGCGATCGTGTCGTCGTGCCCTTCAACATCGCCTGCGGCACGTGTTTCTTTTGCCAGCGCGAGCGGACCTCGCTCTGCGAGAACACGAATCCGATGACGAAGGTCGTCGGCGGCGTGTTCGGGTATTCGCACACGACCGGCGGGTACCAGGGTGGACAAGCCGAGCTCGTGCGTGTCCCGTTTGCCGACGTCGGGCCGATGAAGATCCCGAACGACCTCTCCGACGAGGATGTGCTGTTTCTCTCGGATATCCTCCCCACGGCCTATCAGGCCGCGGAGATGGGCGACATCACGCCCGAGGACACCGTGGCCGTCTTCGGCTGCGGGCCCGTCGGGCTCTTCACGCAGCGGTGCGCATGGATCCTGGGCGCGCGCAGGGTCATCGCGATCGACTCCGTCGAGGATCGCCTCGCGTTCGCACGGACGTACAACGCGGCGGAGACCATCGATTTCAAGGAGCACCCCGACGTCGTCGCGCGGCTGCTCGAAATGACGGACGGTCGTGGTCCGGACGTGTGCATCGAAGCCGTCGGCCTCGAAGCGAAAGGGTCGCTCTTGCACGGCGTCCTGGGCAAAGCGCTCCGTGTCCAGGCCGGATCGCCGGTGGCGCTGAACTGGGCGATCCAGGCGGCGCGGCGCGGCGGGCGGGTCTCGATCATCGGCGTCTACGGGCCGCCGTGGAACCTCGTGGACGTGGGCACCGCGATGAACAAAGGCCTGACGATCAAAGCAGGGCAATGCGACGTCAAGCGTTACATGCCCCGCCTCGTCGAGCACATCCGGGAGGGTCGCATCGACCCGAAGGCGCTCATCAGCCATCGCGTGCCGCTCGAGGAGACCGCCGAGATGTATCGCATCTTCAATGCCCGCACGGACGGGGTCCTCAAGGTGGCGCTCATTCCACCAGGGGCCAAGTGATTTTCCAGGAGGGAGGCGAACATGCAAAGGAAGGAACATCGACCGAACGACCTGCCCTTCTGGGGCGCCGACCGCGACCTGATGGACAGGCCGGGCGTGCCGCGCGAGGTGTCGCCGCGCCCGATGGGAAACGCGCACTGGATCCAGCCCGAACAGCAGCCTCTCGACGAGGCGGCGCGGACGCGGCCGGAGATGGAGACGACCCGCAAGACGCCCATCTTCAGCACGGCGCTGCCGCCGCGGGGTCTCTCCGGCAAGCTGCGCCTCATTGCGTATACGATTCCCGACCATCGCGTGCGCCACTGGATGCTCTGCATCGTCGCCGATCGGGTAGACGAGGTGCAGGCTCTCTTCCGGCGAACACGCACCTGACTCGATCCCGCGTCGGCTCCATTTGACACGCCGCCCTGGCCTCGTGACAATGTCCGCCCTGGCATGTCGAGCGCCCTGCCCGAAGCCGTCCGTCGGCTGACCGATCTCTCCGATGCCGAGCGGCGCATCGGGGCGTTCTGGCTCGTGCGGCAGCTCGGTCGCGGCGGCTTCGCGCCGGTTTGGCTGGCCGAAGAGACCGCGGGCACGACGAAGCTCCGGCTCTCGGCGGTGAAGCTCTTTTCGCTCGACGCGGGCGGCGAGGCCGGCCGGCAAGCGATCATCGACGAGGCGGCGCGGCTCTGCCGCGTCGAGCACCCGAACGTCGTGCGCTTCTACCAGCTCCCCGTCGACGAGGCGCGCGGCGTGATCGGCCTCGCGATGGAGTACGTCGCGGGCGAGTCGCTCGGCGAGCGGCTGCGCGACAAGCAGACGCTCTCGGTGCGCGAGACGATCGACGCCGGCATCGCGATCGCCTCGGCGCTCGTCGCGGTGCACGGCGCCGGGCTCGTGCACCGCGACATCTCGCCCGCGAACGTGGTCGTCGACGTCGCCCTGCTCGGCACGCCCGCGGCCTACAAGCTCATCGATTTCGGCATCTCGGCCGCGTCGAACGCCACGCCAGGACAAACCATTCCCTCGATACGATCGAAGATCCCGAGCGCGCCCGGGACGCCGCGGGATCGCCCGAGTGATCGAGGTTTTCGATCGCCGCTCGAGGCGATCGGGGGAAAACGGGGGTTCGTCGATCCAGTCTGCTGGCGTGATCTCTCGCCCGCGACGAGCGCGAGTGATCTCTATGCGCTCGGCGCGGTGCTCTTCGTTTGCCTCGTCGGTCGGACGCCCGCGGCGGGTCGGGGCTCGCTCGACGAGGACGTCCTCCACGGGCGAAAAGGGCCGCCGCGCGTCGCCGAGCTCGTGTCGGAGATCCCGGCCTCGCTCGGCGATCTCATCGACGCGCTGCTCGCCCCCGAGCCGGAGGAGCGGCCTCGATCCGCCGAGATCGTGGCGATCGAGCTCGAACGCATTCGCAGCGCGCTCGTCGGGCGAAGGCGCGCGCTGCCGCCGGAGGAAGACGGCCCGTTCCGTGGGCTCGAGCGCTTCGAGAAGGAGCACCGCGACGTGTTCTTCGGCCGCAGGGTCGAGGTCGCGGCGGCGCTCGAAGTCTTGCGCACGCGTGGCCTCGCGGCGCTGCTCGGCCCGAGCGGGAGCGGCAAATCGAGCCTCGCGCGCGCCGGCATCCTGCCCGCGATCGCCGACGGCGCGCTCGGCGGCCCGCGGCAATGGGAGACCGTCTTGATCTCGCCCGGTACCGATCCGCGGCAGGTCCTCACGACGGCGCTCTTTCACATGGGCCTCGATCCGAAGCGCTCGCCCGAGGAGGCGGCCGCGCGGGTCGCGGCTTGGCTCTCGCAGAGCAAGCGCGGGCTCGTGCTGCTCGTCGATCAGCTCGAAGAAATCGCCACGCTCGCGCAGGGCCCCGGCGGAAAAAGCCAGACGTGGACGCTCGATCTGCTCGCGCGGCTCGGCGAACGCCCCTGGCCGGGCCTGCGCGTCGTGGTGACGGCGCGGCGCGATTTGCTCGATCCGATCCTCGCGCACGAGCAGGTGGGCCGCGTGATCACGCGCGGCGCGGTGCTCGTCTCGCCGCTCGGACCGGCCGCGTGGGGCGAGGTCATCGACGCGGCGTTCGAGAGCTACGGCTACACGTTCGAGGATCCGCGGCTGCGCAAGGAGCTGCTCGAAGCGCTGGAGACGACGGCCGGATCGATGCCGCTCGTCGAGTTCGCGCTGCGCGAGCTCTGGCACAGCCGCGACCGCGCGAGGAAGCTCATCACGCGGTCGTCGCTCCGCGCGATCGAGTTCTCCGGGGCGCTCTCGCGGCACGCGAACGAGACCATGGATCGCGCGGTGAAAGAGGCGGGCACCGAGCGCGTGGTGCAGCGCATCCTGCTCTCGCTGACGACGCCCGCGGGGGCGCGCATGACGCGGCGGATCGGAGAGCTCGTGCGCGAGCTCGGTCCCGCGGCGCGCGCGGTCGTGCAGGTCTTTGCGGAGGCGCGGCTCGTCCTGCGCGAGACCGAGCGGCGCAAGGACGGCGAGGTCGAGCTCGTGACGCTCGCCCACGAGGCGCTGCTCGTGCACTGGGGCAGGCTGAGGGACTGGGTCGCGAGCGAGCGCGAGGAGCGGCTCGTCATCCAGGATTTCGAGGAAGCCGCGAAGGTTTGGGAGGAAAAACCCGACCCCGAGCTCCTCTGGCGAAGGCGCCGCCTGCTCATGCTCGAAGAGATCCTGCGGGTGCGGCAGATGCGCCTCGAAGGCGCGGCAAAACGGTTTTACGCGGCCAGCGTCGCAGCGACGCAGAGGAGCCGCATCATCGTGGGCGTGCTCGGCATCCTCGCCGGGGCGATCGCGCTCGCGGCGGGGACGGTGTACGTCGACCTCGAGGCCAAGCGCGCGCAGGCCGAGGCGGACACGGCCATGGCGAAGGCCGAGGCGGCGCTCGCGCTCGCGCGCGAGGCGAAGGCGCAGGCCGACCGGGAGCGCGCCGTCTCGGGGCAAAAGGAGGCCGAGAAGCGCGAGGCCGAGGCGAAGGCGGCGCTGACGGCGCTGAAGCTCGTGCAGGGCTCGCTCGCGCTCCAGGCGAAGGCGTCGCCCTCCGAGCCGAAGGAGCCCACGGCGCTCGATTCGAGCGTCGTCCGCCAGCTCGACGAGTATCTCGTCAAGCAGGAGCGCGACAACGCGAAGCTGCCCGAGCCGCTCGAAGACCTCCTGCGCGAGACCGAAAACATCCCGCCGCCCGTCGTCGAGCCCGGGCTCACGGGGCCGGTGACGGCGTTGCCGCAGCCGCGCGGCGGGCCCGTGGCGCGGTCCGTGGTGCTCGGGGAGGCGTACTCGAAGCTCTCGCAGGCGAAGGTGGTCGCCGCCTCTTGCAAGCGCGAGGACGAGGAGCAGCCGAAGGGCAACGGCAAGGTCGCGCTCGTCCTCGATCCGAAGGGGACGGTCTCGGCCGTCTCGCTCGACGAGCGTTTCGTGGGGACGAAGGTCGGGGCGTGCGTGGATCGCGCGTTCCGGCAGGTGATCGTGCAACCATTCGAGGGAAAGCCGCTCACGGTCATATGGTCGTTCGCCATTCCGTGATACGATCGATGGCATGAACCATCGACTTGCTTTCGTTTCGATCACGATCGTTTCCTTGGGGCTTGCCGCGTGTGGGCTCGGAAGTTACCAGCCGCCCACGGGGAACGGGGGCGAAGGGGGAGAGGGCCCGAGCGTGGGGGGCGCCGGCGGCGAGGGAGGCGGCGGGGCGATCACCGCGAGCGGGAGCGGCAGCGGTGGAAATGGCGGTAATGGTGGAAACGGCGGGAGCGGCGGCATCCCTGGCACGGGCGGCCATGGGGGGTCGAGTGTGGATTGCAGCGGTCAGATTCCGCCCGTCTGCTGGTACGACTGCATGCCGCACATGCCGGCGAACCCCGAATGCATCGCCGCCGCGTGGGTCTGTCCCACCGGCTCGACCGATGCGAGCAACTGCCCGATGCAGTCCGGTTGCTGCACGACGCCGTCGGAATGCCCGGCGACGTTCACATGCGTCAACAAGGTGTGCAAGGAGCCGCTGATCCCCGGGGAATGCTGGTCCAACGCGAATTGCACGGAAGCAGAGGTTTGCGAGGGCGCCATGGTTTGCGCATGCGGACAGGACTGCTTCACGGAGGATACGCCGGGCAAGTGTGTGCCGTCTTGACAACAACGGCCCCGACGCTCACGTGCCCGCGCGGTCCCGGAGCCACGCGGCGACCTGATCTCATGGTATCATCCGGGGCATGAACCATCGACTTGGCTTCGTTTCGATCGCGTTCGTTTCCTTGATGTTCACGGCTTGTGCGCTCGGGAGTTACGAGCCGCCCTCGGGGAACGGGGGCGAAGGGGGTGACGGGGAAGGCGGCAGTGCGGGCCACGGCGCGAGCGGCGGCAACGCCGGCGGCGGCGGCACGGGGGGCGTCGGAGGCGGCAACAACGGGAGCGGTGGCACGGGCGGAGTATCCGTCCCGTGTGGCGCCGTTGGGCCAACGTGCAAGGTATCGTGCCAAGCCGGGGATACCGTGCCCCCCGTCTGCATGAGCGGGAAGTGGGAGTGTCCCGAGGGCACGGTCGATATTTCGACATGCCCGGGCTTGGACCAATGCTGTCAGACGACGTCGAATTGCCCGCTCGTCGCCACGTGCGTCATGAACCGCTGCAAGGAGAAGGTGCTGCTGCCGAAGTGCTGGTCCGACGCGGATTGCTTGGGGGGCACATGCGACGGCGCGAGCGTCTGCCCGTGCGGCCAGATGTGCTTCAACCCGGACACGCCGGGGACGTGCGTCCCCAAATGAACCGAAGGGCCGCGCGTCAAGCCCCCGCGCGGCCCTGGAGCCACGCGACGACCTGATCTTCGAGCCCGCCCGGCCCGGGAAAACCGAGGTCGACGCGGGCCGGAAAACCGACGTGCCCGCCGCGATCGATCCACCGCACCTCGAGCGGCGGGCGGGCGCCGGAGAGAATGGGCAGGAGCGTGTGGGCCGGGACCATGGGGTCGTGCGCGGCGGCCACGACGAGCGAGGGGACGGCGAGCGTCGCGAGGCGCGGCGCGACGCTCGACTCCCCATAATAATGGTCCGCGCCGCGAAAGCCGAAGCGCGGGGCCACGATGTGCTCGTCCCAGTCGCGGATCGTGGCAATGCGGCGCGCCTCGGCGAGCGGCAAAGGCACGGGGCGGCGGCCCGCGACCTCGGCGTAAATCTCCTTGATGGCCGAGAGGACGTGGCGTCGATACACGAGCCGCGCCGGTTCGTCGATGGCGCGCGCGCCGACGAAGAGATCGAGCGGGGGGCACACCGCGGCGACGGCGCGGACGCGGGGATCGAGCGATTCGGTGGCGGCCCGGAGGACGATGTGCCCGCCGAGCGAGTATCCGAGGAGGAGGATGCGCGAATAGCGGGAGAGCTCCGCGCTCGCGAGGATCGCGTGGAGGTCCTGGGTGAGGGCCGCGTGGTAAATGTCCTCGCCCGTGCGGTCGGAGCCACGCAGGTTCACGCGCAGGCTCGCGATTCCGGCGGCCTCGGCGGCAGCGGAGGCCGAGAGCACGTAATGGCTGCGGACGTCGCCCCCGAGGCCGTGGACGACGACGAGCAGCGTGTCGGACGCCGCGTGGTGCAATCGGCCCGAGAGGCGAACCTCGCCGTATTTCGTGTCCGGGACCGTCAGCCGAAACGGAACGGAAGCCGAAACGCGGCGCGGCGCGAGCGTGTGCCGCGCGACCGGCGCGATGGTGAACCAGTGCCCGAGGAACGAAAATACCCGATTCTTCCGGTCGACCATGCCGTTCACGAGATCGAGACCTCCTCGCCGGCGTGATGGCAGCGCTTCCTCCCGTCGGGACCGAAGACGTAGACGCCGTCGCCCGCGCCGACGCTGACGGCCCGGCGCGGCGAGAGGTCGAGCCGGAGCAGCGAGCGCTGGTTCAGGCCCACGCACGCGTGATGGCGGAATCTTCGCGCGAGGTAGGCGAGGTTGTCGGGGTCGTCCGTTTGAATGCGCTCCATGCAATGGGGGAAGATCTGGATGTCCTGCACGATGCCGAGGCCGCGGTCGTAGAGCTGGAAATCGCGCGGGGTCTCGGCGAAATCGTCGTAGACGATGACGCGCTCGCAAAGGACCATGGCGCCCGCGGAGACGGCGACGATCTGCGCGCCGCGGCGCAAGGCCTCGACGAAGACGTCACGCAGGCGAAAGAAGCGGAGCGCGCCGAGCAAGAGATCGAGGCGGCCGCCGAAGAGGAAGATGTTGCTCGCGGAGAGGATGCGCGCTTCGAGCCGCTCTTTCGCGGCACGGAACGCCGGGTGGTAGAGGGCGCCGGCGGCGTCGAAGGCGCGTCGCTCGATATCACCGAAGAGCTCGAAGAGGTGGTCGTCGTTCGATTCGAGCGTGTGGAAGGCGCGCCGGAGCTCGCGCGCGAGGGCGTGGCGGGCGAGCGCGCGGGGGCCCGTGGGGTGCGTCATATCGGCGAGCAGGCTCTGGAGATCGGTGTCGGGCGCCTCGGATTTCGCCTCGCGCAGGGTGCGGCGGAAGAGGTCGATCGTGTGCGCATTGTGCTCGAGGTAAAACCTGCGCGCGGTGGCCTCGGCGCGGCGCAGCTCGCGGAACGCCTCGGCGAGCTCGGGCGCCTCGGCGAGGACGCCGTCGAGCTCGGTCAGCAGGGAGAGGTTCTCGTGGGCGCGATCGAAGCCGTCCTCGAAGACGGAGGGGAAGCCAGCGGCGTTGAGGGCGCGCTTGACGTGCGCCTCGTCGTACTCGTGGTCGGCCCAGCCGGCCGTGACGAGCAGGGTGCGGCGCGCGGCGGCGATGGCCGGATCCTTGTGCCGCGACGTCGCGAGGAATGGGGCCGCGGCCCGGACGAGCCATTCGTCGGACTCGGCATTGCCGTTGAAGAGGATGGCGCCGCGCATGCGGGGCGGAGTGTACACGAAGGCGGCGGCGAGGCGAAGGAGGTCGCGACCGTGCGCGGGGCGGGATGGGCGGCGCCCGGCCGAGCGCCCGCGTGGTCGAGCGCGGCCGGGTCACGCTCCTTGCAGGCTCCCGCATCGACTGCGAAGGCCCGCTGAACGGCGTCCGGGTTGCCGGAAAGAAGGGAATGACCATGCGAACCCTGCTCACGTTGGTTCTCGTCGTCCTGCTCGTTCCTCCCCCATTTCAAGGTGCCGCCTGCCCGGATCCACCCGCGCGCGTGGAGGTTGTCGCGGGCGAGGTGCTGTCCGCGGTCCGCTCGAAATACCCGGCTTCGAGCGCCCGCTGTTACTGGCGCGACGCGACGCTCTTGTGGGGCGTGGAGAAGGTGTATGCAGCGAATCCGACGGCGCGGGCGGCGTGGCTCGAATATCTCCAGTCGAGCCTGGACACGGCCATCGGCGAGGATGGGTCGTTCGAGCCGGCCTCGCCCGACGTCGATTTCATCGCCTGCGGGCTCAACGTGCTCTTCCTGTACCAGGAGACCGGCGAAGTCCGGTATCTCGCGGCGGCGAAGAGCATCCACGACTCCATGCGGCGGACCTTTCAGAGGGCCGAGGACGGGAGCATTTCGCACATTTCTTCCGCGCTGGAGGGGTACCAGGGCTCGGTGGAGCTCTGGGTCGACTCGGATTTCCTGCTCCTCACGTTCCTCGCGCGGCTCGGGGCGGCCACGGGCGACGATGCCTTCATCAACGAGGCCGCGCGACAAACGGTCCTGCATATCCAGCACCTCGTGGATCCTCGGACGGGCTTGCACGTGCACGGCTGGGCGGAGCGGAGCGCCGAGGGAACGCTGCCCGGGTGGGCCGATCCGAGCACCGGGCGGAGCCCGGTCTTCTGGGGACGCGGCAATGGCTGGGTCCTGGCCGGCCTCTCCGAGGTGCTCCTTCACCTACCAGAGAGCCACCCTTCCCATTCCTTCATTCTTGAGAGCTACCGGCGAACGGCCGCGGCGCTGCTCGCCGAACGAAGGCCCTCCGGCCTCTGGATGACGGTCCTCGGGGCGGAGGACCTCGAAGGGAATGTCGAGGAGACGTCGGCTTCCTCGCTCATCGCTTATGGAATGGGCGTTGGCGCTCGTATGGGTTGGCTTCCCGAACCAGGGTATGCGTGCGTCGCGGCGGAGACGCTCTCCGCGCTCCTGCCGCGCTGGCAAAACCCCGATCTCACGCTCGTGAGCGCTGGCACCGTCGTGACCGCGGACCCTGCGAGGTACGTGGCGCGATTCGATCCAAATACGAAATACGGCGAGGGTGCGTTCCTCGCGTTGCTCTCGTTGTCCCTCGGCCCGCGCTGACGTAAGACCGTCTCGACCCACGCGCCGGGGCGCTCAAGGCCTGACCCATACCCCGTTCAGCATGACCCGGCGGACGTCGCGCATGGCGGAGAGGTCCTCGCCGGGGTTGCCGCCGACGAGGATCAAATCGGCGATTTTACCGGGTTCGAGGCTCCCCAGCCGGTCCTGGATACGAAAGAATCTCGCATTCTCCAGCGTGGCGGCCGAGAGGACCTCACCCCGCGAGAGGCCGGCCTCGTGGAGAAGTTCCAATTCGCGGACGTATGCGCCTCCGCGCTCGGCGTGGGGCACGTCGGAATGGGAGCCGACCACGATCCGGACGCCGGCGCCATGCGCGCGGCGGACGAAGCCGAGCATCTTGGTGAAGGCGCGGGCCTCGGCGTCATTGCTATCTCGATCGCCCGGGCGGCGCTCGAAAATGGCGAGCGTGGGCGTGAAGAACGTGCCCTCGGAGATTAGCAGGTCGAGGATCGCGCGGACGCGCGGGGAATCCAGATCGACGTTGCTCCAGAGCGCATAACGACCCGGGCCGCGGGCGGCGTTGTCCGCGAGGACGGCCTGCCGGAAAGCCTCGGCCTCGCGCAGCGGTGCGATCGCGGTGCCGAACGAGGTGACGTGCTCGACGCCGTCGAGCCCAGCGCGCACGGCGTCGCCCGCGTCCACGATTTCGAGGTGCGCCGTCGTGATGAGGCCCCGCTCGTGGGCGGCCTCGTTGACGGCCCGGATGGTGGCGAGGGGCAATCGATAATAAACCTTGATGGCCGACGCGCCCTGGTCTGCGAGGCGATGGACGGCGGCGCGCGCCTCGGCCGGATCGAGGACGATGAGCGCGTCCTTCGGGTGCGCGGGCGGCGGCGCGTCGAGGTGGGGTCCGGTCAAAAAGAGGCGCGGGATCGGTGCGGAGGAAGAGCGCACCGGGTCATACGCCTCGATCCATGCGCCCGGGTCGCGCAGGGACGTCACGCCGCGCTGGAGGAACAGGGACGGCAGGGGAATGTCGCCATCGAGGTGAAAATGGGCGTCGATGAGGCCGGGCAAAACGGATTGTCCCGTCGCATCGACGATCTCCGCGCCCGCGGGGATTTCCACGGCGACGCGCGGACCGACGGCGAGGATTCGTCCTTCGCGGACGACGACCACCGCGTCGGGCACGGGCGGCGCGCCGCGACCATCGAAGAGCGTCGCGCCCGTGATGGCCAGGGTTCGGCCAGGAGGGGCCTCGGCGAGGCGATTCACTTCCCGCGCGGGCGGGAGGAAATCCATCCGTCCACCGATATCGTGCTGTGCGATCGCCGGGGCTCCGACGCAACCGCCCGCGACGGCGGTGATGCACAACATCCTGACAATCCGGGGCATCGTGGACCTCCTGGGCAAACGCGCCACGATAGCGCGCCCGCCCAGGAAATCTAAGTCCGCGCGGCGGCCCCGCGAGCCCATCGTCCGCGCTTCACGCCGCGAGCGCGAGTACGGCTTCCTTGAAATGAAGAGCGAGCCGCTCGCCGGCAGGACCATCGGGTAGGCCCAGGGTCGAGACGAGCTCGGGGTCATTTCCAGCCCGCTCCTCGGCCGCCACGATTTCGAGCGTATTCCGACGCGCGGCTTCCACCCTTTCTCGCGCCGCGTCGTCGAGATGCGGACGAATCCATTCGTCGATGGCCCACGCGAGCGAGGCATGCCGGGCCTCGTCGAGCGCGATGCGGCGCATGGCGCGGCGGACGGCAGGATCCTTCGCGACGCGGGCTTGCCACATGCCGACGAGCGCGCCGAACGTCTCGCGCACGCAACCCTCGACGGCATTGTCGAGCGCGATGGCCTCGAGCGAGCGCGGGGCTTGCTTCGCGACGCTCGGGGCGCGGAATTGCCCGCCATGACGCGACGCGAGCCTGCGCATCACCCGCGCGTGCCGGACCTCGTCGCGACGCGCGATACCGGCACGCTCGATGAGCGCGCGCGGCGCGCCGTGATGGGCGAGCTCCGCGGCGAGAGCCTCGAACGCGTCGACGCTCGCGGCTTCGAGGTGCGCGACGCTCGCGAGATATACGCCCACGCGTGTCGAGCCGCGGGCTTTGCGGCGCGCGAGCCCCGCGGGGCGCCGGCCAATGCAGGTGCCGGACTCCCATTCGACGACCTCGGAGTCGATCTCCTGGACGTTCCCGTCGGCATTGATGCCGAGGAGGTAGAGCTCGCGCTCGATCGGATCGCAGACCTCGGTGTATCTCGTGCCGAGCACGTCGAAGCCGGAGCCCGAGGCCCGGACGCCGCCCTCGTCCGTGTTGTCGCAGGCGACGTGATACTCCGCGAGCTCGGCGGCGAGCACGGCCTCGCCGGCCGTGTCGATGGGTCGGATCAAGGCGAGGACGGCCTCCTTCGTATCGAGGACCTTGACCTCGTCGCCTTTGTTCGTGACCAGGATGTGGCGCGGGCAAGAATCGACGCACTGGCCGATACGAAAACCTTGGGACGACGTGGCGGCTGCGATCGCGGCCTCGCACATGGCGACGTTGCTCGCGGAGCCGCACTTGTCCCCGGAGGTCGCGACCACGCGCCGCTCGTCCGACGTTCCCTCGCCGATGTTGATGAGCTCCATGTAATCGAGCTCCTCGGCGGTCCGCAAATCGGAGAGGTAACGATCGGACCCGCACGTGACCGCGGTGAAGCCATCGGTATCGATCCCGCAAGCGACGGCGGCGGGGGCGATCGAGAGAGAAAGGACGTGACGCAGAATTCTGCCGACTCGATTGGACCTGGCCATGAGCACCTCGACCCCCGGCACGGCAAGGGCCGTTCCAGCCGGGGAAGCGCGGCTTTTCGCGACGGCCGCCGAAAACCCCCTGGCACTCCTGACGCTCCATGGCGCGCATCCCTGGCACAAAATGGCAACGGGAGCAAAATCGTGCTCACTGGACGGAAATTCTCCGCGGGCGTGGGGTGATATCGGTTAGATGGATCAATCCTGGCCGGATCTTTGACTCGTTCCTCGAACAGGGAGCACTCGCATGACATGGCACTATGATGCGGACGTGGTGATCGTGGGGGCTGGTGGCGCGGCGCTCGCCGCAGCGGTGGCAGCCGTGCACGAGGGCGTATCCGTGCTCTTGCTGGAGGCGGGTCCCGAGCCCGGGGGGACCACCTCGATATCGGGCGGCGCATTCTGGATCCCCAACAACTCGCTGATGCGGGCGCAGGGCCTCACGGATCCGCGTCCCGACGCGCTGAAGCTCATGGCCCGCCTCTCCTATCCGTCGCTCTACGACCCGGCAGCGCCGCGGCTCGGCCTGCCGAAACGCGAGTACGACCTCCTCGCCACGTTCTACGATCGCGGCTCCGACGTGATCGACGAGCTCACGCAGCTCGGCGCCCTGTTCCCCTACATCTACCCGGGATTCGGCTTCTCTCCGAGCCCGATCGCGGATCCGGACTACCACGCCGGCCTGCCCGAGAACGTCTCTCCTTATGGCCGCGTGCTCGGCAATGCGCCTCCGGGCCTGGCCGGATGGCCGGGTTTCCTTCTGACGCAGTCGATGATCGATTGGCTCGACGCGAGGCACGTGCCCATTCGCACGAAACACCGGGTCGTCGGCGCGATCCAGAAGAAGGACGGTGAGGTGGTCGGCGTGGAGATCGAGCACAACGGCGTTCGCAAGCGGGCGCGGGCGCGGCGCGCGGTCGTGTTCGCGACCGGCGGTTTTTCCCATACGCGCGAAAAAGTGCTCGGGTTGCAACGCGGGCCGCTCTTCGGCACCGGCAGCGTCCCCACGGGCAAGGGCGATTTCCTGGACATCGCGGCGAGCCTCGGCGCCGCGTTCGGGAATCTATCGAATGGATTTTACTTCCAGCTCGCGATCGAGGAAGCCGCGGCGCAGAATGGCCACGTGACGAACCTCGGCGCCATCGCATTCAGCGTCTACGGCGACAGCACGATCCTCGTCAACAAGTACGGGCGCCGCTGCGTCAACGAGAAGATGCCTTACCACATCCGGGCGCAGAGCCATTTCCTGGCGCTCGGGACCGATGAGCCGAACCTCCTCCAGTTCATGATCTGGGACGAGGCCGTGGCCCAGGAGCCGACGGCCTGGCCGTGGCGCGGCGTCGTGCCGACGCCGGGGACATTGCCCTCGTTCGTCATCAAGGCGAATACACGCGCGGAGCTCGCCGCAGCGATCGACGCGCGACTCGATGCGCTGCGCGGCCAGCGGTTCGCGGCGAGCGCCGTGGTGCCCACCGCGGCGCTCGATCCGAATTTCGTGACGAACCTCGAGGCCACGATCACGCGCTTCAATGGATTCGCCGCGACGGGCGTGGACCTCGATTTCCAGCGTGGCGCCACGTCCTTCGAAAATGCCTGGCAAGGGCCGTCGCGCAGCGTGACCACGAATCGCACGATGCACCCGATGTCGACGAGCGGGCCTTATTACGCGGTGATCCTCGGCGCCGGGACGCTCGATACGTGCGGCGGCCCGATCGTCGGGACGGACGGGCACGTGCTCCGCCCCGACGGCTCGGAGATCCCCGGCCTCTTCGGCGCCGGCAATTGCATTGCATCGCCGGCCGGCCGCGGATACTGGGGCGCGGGCGGGACGATCGGACCCGCCCTCGTCTTCGGCTTCCTCGCCGGCAAGAATGCGGCGCACGAGCCTGTGCACCCGCTCTGAACGGCCGGATTCATGGGGGACCTCCGTGTTGTTCGTATCACGCGCGCTCGGAGGACGCCTCGGGTTGTATCCCTCTCGCATCTCTGTTAAATCCGGGCCCATGGTAGGGGACATACACCGCCACCTCGGCGGGATGTTCGACGGGTGCCCGGATCCACTGCTGCTCGTCGAGGGCGACGTCGTGGTGGCGCGAAATGAAGCGGCCCGCGCAGAGCTCGGCGAGGCCTCATCGCTGCTCGCGCTCTTCGATCCGGTGGATCGGAGCGTTGTATCATCGGCCTGCGCGGCCGTGGCGGATGGGCAATCGACGAAATCGATGTTTTTGGCGCGCCCCGCGGCAGGCATGACGAAACGCTGGACCGCGTGGTCGGTCGGGAACGGCGGAGTATGCGTTCGGAGGGACGGCCCCGCGGAGCCCCGCGCGGACGTTCCAGCGCAACTGGCGCCGCTCCTCACGAAAGACGAGCCCGTCCCGCTCCGGAGCGTGCTCCTCGGCAAGATCTTCGATCGATTCGAGGGGATCCTCTGGTCGATCGCCAAGGATGGGACGATCCTGGTCTCGGAAGGCAGGGGGCTCGCCCACTTCGGCGTCAAGCCGGGCGCGCTCGTCGGCATGAATGCGTTCAAGCTCTATCCCGCCGGATCGGTCGCACGCGAGGAGACCGAGCGCGCCCTCGCAGGGGAGGAGCTCTACGGGGACAGCATCGAAGGCATGTCCGACTGGATACGCCGTCTCACGCCCGTACGAGACGCGGCCGGCGACGTCACCGCAATCGTTGGATTCTCGCTCCGCGCCAACGAGAACTCGGAAGAGACCCTCCAGGCCAAGGCCTTGATCCGGGCGCTCTCGGAGCTTCCCCTCGCGATCTGGGCCATGGACGCGGACGGGACGTGCAAGATGTCCCTGGGAAACGGCCTCAAGGACCTCGGCCTCGCGCCCGGCGAGCTCGTCGGAAAAAACCTCTATGAGGTTTATGGCGGCCGCGAGGACTTCCGCGCAGACATGGAGCGGGCATTCGCTGGGGAGCAGGTCGCCTCCGAGATATCGCATGTCACGACGCACTGGCGCAACACGATCATCCCCGTGCGCGACACGTTCGGCGACCGCGTGGTGCGTATCTACTCCGTGGCCGAGAACGTGACGGAACGCGTGGACAACCAGCGGCGGCTCGAAGAGCAGGTCGCGCTGATCCAATCGCAAAAGCAAGCCATCATCGGTTTGTCGAGCCCGATCATCGAGGTCTGGCAGGGCGTGCTCGTCGTGCCGCTCATCGGCTCGATCGACCAGGCCCGCGCGAGCATCCTGCTCGAACGGCTGCTCACGGAGGTCGTCTGCCGGCAATCGAGCGCGGTGATTCTGGACCTGACGGGCGTGGACACGGTCGACGCGGAGGCGGCGCAGCACCTCTCGAACGTGATGCGCAGCGTGGAGCTCGTCGGCGCGACCGGGCTGCTCTCGGGGATCCGGCCGAGCGTGGCGAAGACGATGGTGGACCTCGGCGTCGACATGCAATCGCGCCGCACCTACCCGACGCTGGCCGAGGCCCTGCGGAAGCTGATCGGCGCACGCAAGCGCTGACGGTTTCTCAACGGACCTCGCCGTGCAATTCGAGCACGGCCCGTTCGTGCAACTTCTTCATGAAGGCATTTCGATCCGGCGCGAGGACGAGCTCCCGGAGGTCGGCCTTTCCGATGAGCAAAACGAGATAATCATCCCGGCGCTCGCCGTGCAGATCGCTGCGCAAGGGCGCGGAAAAACCGCCCGGCGCAATGAAAAGACCGAGGCGGGATCGATTGAATTTGCGCGAGAGCTTCCACAAGAAGCTCCGTATCTCCGTGGCGCCCGCGGGCCGCGTCCAGTTCTTGCATTCGGCGAGGATGTACGAGGTGCGTTCGTTCACCCAGAAGGGATCGGTGGACTCGTTGCGAATGACGAGGTCGATCTCCTCCTCCTCGTTGCGGCGCCGGGCCGAGGCGTGGCGAAAGCCGGGGATCGTCTTGAAGACGAGGACCATGAGGTCTTCGAGCAGCTTGCCCTTGCGGTTCGGATCCGTCTCGCTCTCGGCCGCGGCCCAGGTGTCGCGAATCGCCGCCTCGGCCTCGTCCGAGGAGAGCTCGCCGTAATGGTGTGCCCGCACGGCCTCGAGCGCATTGCGTAGTTTCGCCAGCAAGAGGACCCGGAAGATCGGGCCTTTTTCGAGGTAATCGTAAGCGCCGTCCTGAAACGCACGCGTGACCGCCGCCTCCGTGGCATACCCCGTGACGAGGATGGTCTTCGCGAGCGGCGCGCGTCGGGAAACCTCGGAGACGAGGTCGAGCCCGGTGTCCGGGCCCGTCTTGCCGTCGAGCTTCTGATCGACGAGCACGACGTCCCAGCCGCCCTGGTCGAGCCGCACGAGCGCCGTTTCGATCTCGTTCGCAGTCTCGACGAGATACCCCTCGGCGCCGAGCCGCGCGCGATAGAGCTGCAAGAAGCTCGGGTCGTCGTCGATGATCAAAATGCGGCCCATCGGTCTCACGCGGCGCTCCTTCCGGCATCCACGGGCAGGCGGAGGACGAATCGAGCGCCGCCGAGCGGGCTCTCTTCACAATGCGCCTCGCCGCCGAGCTCCGCGCGCGCGACCTCGCGCACGAGCGCGAGCCCCTGCCCCGTCCCACCCGGGCGCAGGGAAAACCCGGGCGCAAAGATCGCTTTTCGATACTCGGGTGGGACGCCCGGGCCGTCGTCGTCGACGGTGACGACGATGGCGCCGTCGGGGTCGAGCGCGGCGGCCACACGAATCTCGGCCGGACGGTCGTCGCGGGCGCGCGCCGCATTGCGGAGCAAATCGACGATGGCCAGGACGAACCGATCCCGGCGGCCACGAACGGGCGGGAGGAAGCGAGGCCGGTCGAAGAACGCGACGCGGCCGAGCTCCTCGGCGAGGGCGGCGAGCGCGTCCTCGATGGCCGCCGCGACGTCGAAAGGCTCGGGCGGAGGGCCGGCGCGCTCGACGACCTGCGCCATTTCGGTCATGAATCGGAAGATGCGATCCACGCCGCCCGTGATGGTGGCGCCGTGCCGATCGACGAGCGCGCCGCGGCCGTCGCGCTGGAGCGAGGCGAAGAGGTCGTCGATGGCCTCGCGCACGGGGACGAGGGCATTGCGGATCTCGTGCGCGACCATGCGCGCGTGCCGCGTCATGGCGAATGCGGCGCTCTCGCGCTGGATCAATGTCGTGGCAGCGCGAATGCGACCGAGGACGGCGGCCGTCTCGTCCTGAATGAGCGCGCCGGCGAGGAGGACCATCGGCGTATCGCCCGAGGCGACCTCGGCGAGCAGCTCGGCGCCATTCTCGGTGAGCTCGTAGGTGGTGAGCGCCTCCTCGGCCTCGTCCTCGAACGAAAGGAGGCCGAGCGCAGCGAGACGATCGAGCGATTGCGGATGCGCGGCCACTTCGCTGCCATACCAGAAGACACGGAGCCTGCGGGCCGCGACGAGGCGCGCCGCGGCCGCGCGCGACAATCGCCAAGGATCCGAGGGCCCGCGCGATTGCGCGACCTCGACGGCGAGCAGCCAGCGGACGGCATCCCGCTCGGGCAGGCCGAGGACGAGCCGGCCAATGGGCGTGAGGAGCGTCTCGCCCTCGGCGCGCCGCAATGCGCGCACTTCGAGCGCATACCGCTCGGGCCAAAGGGTCGGGGTGCGCTCGGGGCGCTGGATGGAGAAAAGGACTTCGCTGGAGAGGCGATCGAGCTCGCGATCGCGGATGCGCGAGCCAGCCGAATCGGACAAACCGAGCCGGCGGCGGAGGGCGACGTCGACGAGCGCATGCTGCTCCGCGGCGCTCGCGCCGAACGCGAGGCCTCCTTCCAGCAATCGCTGCATTTCCTGGACGAACGCCCCGAGCTTGTCGGACCAGACGTCGTGCAAGCGCTCGATTTTCTCCTCGGGCTCACCGCGCGCCTCGAGGACCTCGAGCGCGTCGAGCAGCGTCTTCCGATGCGCGCCGAGGCCCGAGAGCGCCCACGAGGAGCCCTCCGGGCGATCGAGAGTGCGGCGCACGTCGTCGAGGAAAGACACGCCGGAAGGTGATGCCGGGCGCCCGGGTTTGTCAAGTCCGATGCGGGGTTTGTCCGCGGCCCGCGTTTGTCCGCGGCGTTTGTCCCCGGCGCGAGGCGTTATCGCGAGAGGAGCACCACGCCGCCGAGCACCGCCGCGCATACCGTCTCGGCGCGGAGCGTGAGCGGGCCGAACGAGACACGCGAGAGGCCGGCCGAGGTGCACGCCTCGATCTCGGCCGGCGACAAACCCCCCTCGGGGCCCACGACGAACGCGAGCTCGACCTCCGGGCCGAGGCGCCGGATCGCCGGGCCGAGCGGCGCGTCGGCCACGGGATCCAGGCAGAAGCCATGAACGCCCTCGCCCGAGGCGAAGAGCTGCACGGCCTCGACGAGCTCCATCGGCGATGAGATCGCCGGAGCGTCGCCGCGACCACATTGCCGCGCGGCCTCGACCGCGATGCGGCGCCACCGCGCCGCGCGGCCGTCCGCGGGGCGGCCCACGGATCGCTCGGCGACGATCGGGACCACGCGGCTCGCGCCGAGCTCGGTCGCGTCACGGACGATGGCGTCGAACTTGTCGCTCTTGCACGTGGCCTGGAGGAGCGTCACGCGGCGCGCAGGCAGGAACGTGGCCGCGCGGGGCTCCTCGACGACGACGGAGACGCTCGCGCGATCGATCGCGGTGATCTCGGCGTCGGCCTCGATCGCGCGGTCGGGATCGAAGAGCACCACGCGATCGCCGAGGCGCTTGCGATGCACGCGCGCGACGTACCGGGAGGCGTCTTCGTCGAGGATCGAAGAGCCCGCCTCGACGCGGGCGACGGGGACACGCAGCGGGCCCCTCATGACGCAGCGAACGCGATCGCGACCCAGTCGTCGCCCGTGCCGTCGCCGCGGCGTCGCGTCTCGAGGTGGCGCAGCGAACGCGCGAGCGAGGTGTACCGCGCGACGATCTCGTCGTGCTCGGCCGCGAGGATCCCCGAGAGGATCAAGAGCCCCGAAGGCGCGACCGCGCGCGCAAGATCCTCCGCGATCGGACGCAGCACGCGCGTCTCGATGTTCGCGAGCACGACGGGGAACGTCTCGGTCACGTGCTCGATCGTCTGCTCGCGGACGACGACGCGATCGACGAGGCCATTGCGCTCGGCGTTCTCGCGCACGACGTCGATGACCTCGGGGTCGTTGTCGATCGCGAGCGCGCTCGCGGCGCCGTAGATCAGCGCGACGAGCGCGAGGATCCCGCTGCCCGTGCCGACGTCGAGCACACGCGCGCCCGGAAGCGAGCTCTTACGATCGTGAAGAATCTCGGCGACGAGGGCGGTCGTCGCATGCAGGCCCGTGCCGAAGGCGCGACCCGGCTCGAGCTCGAGCACGTGCTCGTCCGCGCGCTTCTTCTCGTAAGCGACCCACGGCGGCACCACGACGATGTCGGACGTGAACTGGAACGGCTCGAAGTGCTGCTTCCAGGCGTCGCGCCAGGCGTCGCCCACGATCTCCTCGATGCGCGGCGCGAGCGAGGGGTCCTCCTCGACGAGCGCCGCGATCGCCTGGTCGGCTTCTTCGCGCGTGGAGAAGCTCGCGACGAGGGTCACCTGTCCGGAGCCCGCGCCTTTCGCGAGCGTCTGCTCGTCGCGCTCCTCGACGCCCATGGCGCCGAGATCGAAGAGGTGTGCGCCGAGCTCTTCGGCTCGATCGCGGGGGACGTCGACGGCGACGAACGGATAAACGGGCTCGGTCATTTCAGGTCGAGGTTCTGGCGCGGATCGGGCCTTCGGGCCACCCGAGATCGGCTACTCCGTCACGCGAATCGTCACGGTCGAGGTCCGCTGGTTGAGAAGGAAGTACGTCGCAGCCACGCCGCCGCCCACGACCGCGAGGCCGACGGGCACCCAGAACCACGGGCTCGACAAGACACCGCTCTTCTGCGCCGCAGGCACGGCGATCCGCAGCGGCGTCGCGGCATCACCTCGCGAGGTGAGCGGCAAGCCGCCCTTGTCGATCGCCTGCAGGTAGTACTCGACGAGCGGGGGTTTGACCGCGTCGCTCGGGATCTGCGCGCGGAACTCTCCGAGCGTGTAGCTCGCGGGCACGAGGACGAACTTGCCCTCGGCGCCCGCGCGATACGCGAGCTGCATCGCGCGCACGCGGCCGTCCGGATCCTCGACGCGGCCCGTGAGCTTGATCAAGGTCCCCGGCGGCACCTGCGCGGGCGAGGTGTGCATGATGCGGATCGGCTTTTCGGCCACGGGCGAGTCGATCTTCTCGCGGCCCGGCTTGCCCTCGGCCTCCCACTTCTCGCGCGTCGCCTTGAAGAAGTCCTTGAAGCGCGGCGATTCGGTCGGCGGCAAGGTGTACGTCTCGTCGAGCACGAGCAGCCCGCGCACGGCGGCGTCCGCCTCGTCCACGCGCTTGAGCACGATGTAGTTGTAGGCGAGCAGGCGGTAGATCTCGATCTTCTCCTGCTTGCTCGTGCCGGGGCGGAGGAGCGCGGCGGAGAGCGTCTGGATCGACTCTTCGTATTCGGCGTCGTCGAAGAGCGCGCTGCCGCGCTGGATGAGCGAGGTGACGCTGGCCTTGTCGCCCTTGGCAGCGGCTTGCGCAAACGCGAGGGAGGGCGTCGCGACGACGAACGCAGAATGGCAAGCAGCCGTGAGGGCGAGCGTCGCGGCGAGGCGAAGCCAGACGGAGCGCATGGGCCTGAGGGTAGCCGGAAACGCGCGCCGTTGGCGAGCGCCGTGCGATCGCTCGTTCAGCGCGGGTAGTAGGTCCTTCGCGCCGGCACGCTCACGAGGACGCTCATCCGATCCTCGGGCGGAGGCGGATGTTCGCCCGCGCGTAGCACCATCGCGGTGAGGCGGCCGCCGTACACGCAGCCCGTGTCGATGCCCGTCGCGTCACGGTGGATCTGCGGGCGCTCGAGGGCGTTGTGCCCGAAGACGAGGTGCGGCGGCCCGACGTAGCGCTCGCCCCACAGGATCGAGCCGCGCCGCTCCTCGGGCACGCCGCTCACGTTGAGCGAACGCACGTACATGAGCGTACGCGGACTCTGGCGCTCGATCGGCAGCGCGGGATCGACGCCGGCGTGCACGACGCGCAGGCCGTGCTCCGGCAAGTCGATCCAGAGCGGCAGCGACGCGAGGAACTCCCAGTGCTTGCGGCGCAGGGCCCGCACGACATCGCGCTGCAGGCTCCCGAGCTGCGGCGCGATGCTCGGAGGCATCTGCCGGTAGCGCAGGAGCCGATCCTCGTGGTTGCCACGCACGGCGCGCGCCTGGAGCTTGCGGAGCACGTCGATCGTGCCCGCCGGATCGGGCCCGCGCACGACGAGATCACCCACGGAGACCAGCTGATCGCCCGCGCCGAAACCGACGTGGCTGAGCAGATCTTCGAGCTCGTACCTGCATCCGTGCAGGTCGCCAACCACGACCGTTCGACCCATCGCTCCCGCTCAGCCGATCTTCGCGCGCTTGGGGATCACGACGATGCCGCCCTCGCTCACGTACCAGCGCTTCCTGTCTTCCTCGAGGTTGTAGCCGATCTCGGCCCCCGACGGGACCTCGACGTCCTTGTCGATGATCGCGCGGCGGATCTTGGCATGCCTGCCGATCACGACATTCTCGAAGAGCACGCTCTCCTCGACGTGGCTGAAGGAGTTCACACGGCAGCGGTTCGAAAGGACGCTCCGATGGATGCGGCCGCCGGAGATGATGCAGCCGAGCGAGACGAGGCTCTCGGTCGCGATGCCGACGCGCGCGTTCCACTCGTCGCGGAAGACGAACTTCGCCGGCGGATCGTGGCTCATCGCGGTGCGGATCGGCCAGCGCTGGTTGTAGAGGTTGAAGGCGGGCTGCACGCTGATGAGATCCATCTGCGCGGCCCAGTAGGCGTCGATCGTGCCGATGTCGCGCCAGTAGGCGTTCGAGCCCTCGTCCTCGCCGGGCACGCGGTTCGTCTGGAAATCGTAGACGAACGCGCGCCTGCCGTTCTTGACCATGTACGGGATGATGTCGCGGCCGAAGTCGTGCGCGCTCTGCTCGTTCTTCGCGTCCTGCTCGAGCGCGTCGAGCAGATGGCCCGTGTTGAAGATGTAGTTGCCCATCGAGGCGAGGGCGAGATCGGGGTGGCCGGGCATCGGCGGCGGGTCGGGGACCTTCTCGTGGAAGGCGATGATCCGGCCGCTCGCGTCGGCCTCGATCACGCCGAACTGCGTGGCCTCCTTGCGCGGGACGGGGATGGCCGCGACCGTGACCTCGGCAGAGCGCTCGAGGTGCTCGTCGAGCATCTGGCGCATGTCCATCTTGTAGACGTGGTCGCCGCCGAAGATGCAGACGTGCGTGGGCGACTCGTCCGTGATGACGTGCTGGGTCTGGTAGACGGCGTCGGCCGAGCCCTTGAACCAGCTCTTGCCGGTGCGCTGCTGCGCCGGGATCGTCTCGATGAAGTTGTCGAGCATCGGCGACAGGCGCCACGCACGCGCGATGTGCTCGTCGAGCGACGCGCTCTTGTACTGCGTGAGGATCTTGATCTTGTGCAGCCCCGAGTTGACGAAGTTCGAGAGGACGATGTCGATGATCCGGTAGCGCCCGCCGAACGGAACCGCCGGCTTGGCGCGATCCGACGTGAGAGGACCGAGCCTCCGGCCCTCTCCACCCGCCAGGATCATGACGAGGACGCGTGAAGTCTCGAACGGGGCGCGCAGCTTCGTCTCGCGCATGGTTCGTGGAGACTACCCTACCTTCGTGGCCCAGGCGACGCTCGACGTCGCCAGCAGGTTTGGACGGGCCTGTCGGCCTGCTCGAGCGCCTCATTATGAGGGACCGAGGCGCCTCGGCTCCCCTCCTTCGGCGAATCTCTTTACGCGCCGTGCGCCATCGTGTTAGCCCTTTCCAGCCCAATCCCCCTGCCCAGGGCGGCAGCCTGTGCCCGAGGGCGTACCCTCGAGCGGCCCGGAGAGACTCATGAACGTCCGACATGCACTCGTTTTCGCCCTCGCCTCCGTGACAGGCTCGGCCGTGCTCGGCTGCGGGCCGTCGGAGGAGCCGTACAAGGCCAAGCCCGCCGTCAGCGGCAAGAAGGCCTCGATGCCCGCCGTGCCGACGCTCCCGCAGAAGCAGAAGAAGACGCCGGACGGCGCGTACACGGTCTGGGGCATCACGCACGATCTCCGCAGCCGCGTGCACTTCGAGGACGTCAACGCGAAGCAGGTCTCGATCGTCGGCTACATCGTCAAGACGAACTACGCCGACGCGCCTGCGTGCTCGATCCACAAGACGGGCAAGGGCGATCCGCCGGACTGCAAGGCGCCGATCCCGACCTTCGCGATCGCGGACGAGAAGGGCGAGACGAAGGACATGATCGACGTCATGGGCTGGGCCTCGAACTTCGCCCAGGTCTTCACGCTGATCGAGGCGATCGACAAGCAGCCGAAGGGCAAGGAAGGCGAGGCGAAGCTCGCCGACGAGTTCTGGGGCGCGGACCTGCCGAACCCGATCCCCAATGTCGGGGCGAAGGTCAAGGTGACGGGCACCTACGCGGTGACGTTCACGAAGGCGAGCTCGGGCGCCGCCGCGAACCCGAAGTACGGGATCATGACGGCCGAGAAGATCGAGTTCCTCGAGCAGGCGCCGGAGAAGGCCTACCTGCCCGGCATGAAGAAGAAGCCCTGAGCTTCGTCTCCCGAGCGCTCCCCGCGCCCCAGGATCCGGCGGCGAAGGTGGGGGGGGCGAGACCCGAAATACTTGCGGACGCCGGCCGGCATCTGACACGCTCGGATTTGCGCATGGTCTACCGCACCTTCAAAGCAATCGCTCCCCTCGCACTGCTTCTCGTGGCCGCGGCCTGCGGCGGGAACACGCCCGAACCCAAGCCGCCGGAAGGCGATGGCGCCGAGAAAACCGTCGAGACGCCGCCGCCCCCGCCCAAGTGCGAGTCGCTCGACGAAAAGTGCGCCGCCAAGCAGGGCACGACGGCGACGGTCAAGAGCGCCAAGGTCGTCTTCCAACCCGCCGAGAAGTGGACGTACGCGCAAGGCGAGGCGCAGACGATCGCGCAGGCCTCGGAGGAGGGCGCGATCGTCGTGTTCGGCTCGTACACGCCGGACAAGGACGCGAAGAAGGACGCTGCGGCGCGTGAAGCGGCGCTCGCGGAGCTCATCAAGACGACCACCGTCACCCTGCCGAAGGGCTACAAGGTCAACTGGAAGAAGCCCGACAACACGCAAGAGGTCAACGGCGTCAAGCTCAACGTCTGGACCGCGGCGGGCTCGGAGCGCGCGAAGAAGAAGGGCACGCTGCTCGTGCTGCAGGCGCCGCTCAAGGACGGCGAACCCGCGCTGCTCGGCCTGGGCTTCGCGGCCGACGATGACGAGGCCGGCATGGGCGCGGTGAGCAAGGCGATCGAGTCCATCAAGGCCGAATAAGGAACGTCGTGACCGCGCCCCAGCTCTCCCCCGGCTACGTCATCGCGGGAAAATACTCGGTCCAGGCCCTCCTGGGCAACGGCGGCTCCTCGGCCACCTACCGCGTCATCGACGCGACGGGGCGCGCGATGGCGGTGCGTATCTACTCGCCGAACATCGCGCAGCGCCCCGAAGTGATGACGATGATCGAGCAGATCTACACGGCGACGAACGGGCTGCCGCCCGACGCCGTGCTGCCGGTCCTCGACGCGGGTTATGATCCGCAGACCGCCGCGCCCTTCACGGTGACGGAGCTGTCACCGACGCCGTCACTCGCGCAGCTCGTCTCGCAGCGCCCGCTCTCGCCGCAGGAGGTCGCGCAGATCGCGCAGAACATGGCGCGCACGCTGGACAACGCCCACGTGCGGCAGCTCATGCATCACGCGCTCAAGCCGACGAACGTGTTCGTCGCGCCGCAAGGCTTCGCCGTGCGCATCATGGACTTCGGCGCGGGCCTCGCGCGGAGCTACGTCCAGACGAACGAGGGCTACGCGATCGCCGCGCCCTGGGTCGCGCCCGAGCAAATGCAAGGCGGCGCGCCCGCGGGCCCCGCGGCCGACGTGTTCGCGATGGGCCTCGTGCTCTTCTACGCGCTCACGGGCCGGCCGTACTGGCGCTCCTGCCAGGGCGCGCAGCCCGACCTCGCCTCGTGGCAACACGAGCTCGTCGGCCCTCGCCAGCCCGCGTCGCAGCGCGCGCAGGAGCTCGGCGCGATGGTCTCGCCCGTGCTCGACGCGGTGTTCAATCGCGCGCTCGCGCTCGATCCGAACGAGCGCTTCCGCCAGGCCAGCGAGCTCGCCGTGGCCTTCTCCGCCGCGGCGAACATGCCCGAGATGGCCACGAGCGCGACCATCGCGTTCCCCGCGATCGGCGGCGCCGATCCGATGGGCCCGACGGCCGCGGTGCCGGTGTACCAGCCCGTCGGCGCGAATGATGGCTCGGGCTACCCGCCGCCGCCTCCGCCCGGAGGCGGCATGGGTGGTCCCGGCATGGGTCCGGGCGGACCGACGAACGCGGACATGGGCATGGGCATGGGCCCCGGCCCGGCGGCGCCGACGACGGCGGCGCCGCGCCTGCCGATGGATGCCGGCGGCGGCTCGAAGAAGCTGCCGATCATCATCGGCGTCGCGGCCGTGCTGCTCATCGGCGGCGCGGTGGGCGCGTTCATCATCGCGGGCGGCAAGGACAAGAAAGAGGGCGACGACCCGAACGCGCCGATCGCCATCACGCCGACGGGCGCGCCGACCACGACCGGTGACAGCACCGCGGCGCCCCCGAGCACGGGCGAGACGCCGCCGCCCACGCCGCCGCCCGCGGCCGAGGAGGTCGAGGTCGCGATCAAGTGCAACCCGGGCTGCGACACGATCAAGGTCGACGACAAGGCGATCGAGGATCCATCGAAGCTCAAGCTCGCGCCGGGCGCGCACAAGGTCGAGCTCTCGAAGGCCGGGTACGTCACGCAGAGCGAAGACATCACGATCGAGGCCGGCAAGAAGTTCGAGAAGGAATTCAAGCTCGCCGAGGCCCCGAAAGAGACGGCGCAGGCCGCGAACACCGCGAAGTCGAGCGGCAGCGGCGGCGGTAGCACGACGAAGACGAACCCCACGCCGACGACGAAGCCGACGAGCACGGCGAAGACCGGCACGAAATGCACGGGGGTCGGTCTCTTCAAGAAGTGCAAGTAATCTCTCGGCTCTGCGTTTCCCCCGAGGCGGCCCGCTACGTTTTCCCTTCGTAGCGGGCTGTTTCCATTTCGGAGCGCCGTCCGTCCGTCCCCACCTGGTCAAAGCACGGCTCGGGCCCCACGCTCGCCCTGGTTGCACGTGGCGGCTCGTCCGCCATGGGAAATAACGCGCGGAGAGCCATCTCCGCGCCGTGAAGGGGGGACATCATGGCAATGACGAAACGTCTCCGGAGCGGCTCGCGGCGGCTCGCGGGCATGGCGCTCGGAGTCCTGTCGTTCGTTTTCCCGGCCGCTTTCTCGCAGGCCAAGGCCGAGGTGAAGAGCAGCGGCGCCGGGGCGCAGGTCGGCGAGAAGGCGCAGTCGAACATCGTCCTGCAAGAGCAGCTCACGGAGTTCATCACGACGAGCGGCCAGGGCGAGATCGTGGCGAAGCCGGACGCGATGCGCGCCGAGCTCGGCGTCGAGGTCCAGGCGAAGACGCTGGATCAGGCGCAGAGCGAGCTCGCGCGCAAGATGGCGCTCGTGACGAGCGCGATCGAGAAGCTCGGCCTCGAGGGCCTCACGTTGCAGACGACGACGCTGCAGATCTACCCGGTCCATGACAAGCCCGAGGCCAACCGCGCGCCGAGGATCGTCGGCTATCGCGCGCAGAACACGCTGTCGATCACGCTGCGGCTCGCGGACGCGCAGGCGCTCGGAGGGCAGGCGGCGAAGGTCATCGACGCGGCCGTCGGCGCGGGCGCAAACGTGGTGCAGGGGATCTCGTTCTTCCTCGCGCGCCCGGAGGAGGCGCAGGCCAAGGCGCTGCACCTCGCGGCTGTGGACGCGGAGCGGAACGCGAAGATCCTCGCGGCTTCGTCGGGCGTCCGGCTGCTCGGGCTGCACAGCCTGGATGGCTCGCAGGGCCGCCTGTCGCCGATCTGGCTCGACGCGGGCATCGCGAAGGCGTCGCTCGAGCTGAAGACGACGGTCGAGCCCGGTGAGCTCACGATCACGGCGACCGTGACGGCGCGCTACCACTTCTCGAACCCGTGACGGATCGCGGGGCCGCGCGAGGCGCCGTGCAGGCTTCGGCCGGCCGGCCCTCGCGCGGCACAACTTTGCGGGCGTTCGCCTTGCCAAGCGCGGCGCGGGTCACGAGAATGCGCCGCCCGTGGCCGTCTCGATCCATCCGCTCGCGCACGTCGATCCCGGGGCGAAGCTCGGCGCGGACGTCGTCGTCGGCCCGTTCGCCGTCCTCGAGGGCGACGCGGAGATCGGCGACGGCTGCCGCATCGACGCGCACGCGGTGATCGCGGCGGGCAGCAGGCTCGGACGCCGCAACGTGGTCCATTCGTTCGCGGTGATCGGCGGCGCGCCGCAGGATCGAAGGTACGCGGGCGAGCCGACCACGCTCGTCGTGGGCGACGACAACGTATTTCGCGAGCACGTGACAGCACACCGCGGCACCGGGCATGGCGGCGGCGTGACGCGCATCGGGAGCGCGGGGCTCTTCATGGTGGGCGTGCACGTCGCGCACGACGCGATCGTGGGGGATCGCGTGACGCTCGCGAACGGGACGCTGCTCGCGGGGCACGTCGTGCTCGAGGATTATGTGGTGACCGGCGGTCACGTCGCTGTCGCGCCGTTCGTCCGCGTGGGCGCGCGCTCGTTCCTCGCGGGCGGATCGATGGTCGAGCGCGACGTGCCGCCGTTCGTGATCGCCGAGGGAAACCGGGCGCGCGTGCGAGCTCTGAACCGCGTCGGGCTCGAACGAACGGGCGTGCCGCTCGAATCACGTGTCGCGCTGAAGCGGGCGTTTCGTGCGCTCTTCGTGAGGGATCTTCCGCGCGCCGAGGCCCTCGCGCGGATCGAATCCGAGCCGGACCCGTTCGTCCGCGAGCTCGTCGCGTTCCTTCGCGCGCCGCCCCGTCGTTAGGGTGAACGGCGGTTTGTCGAAACGAGCGCGCAGTCGGTTGCACGCGCGAAAGACCGCCGGCACCGCGATGATCCGCCGCTCGATCGCGCGTTTGCCCGGAACGTCCAGGAGCACGAGCCCGATGAAAATCGTGAGCAGCCCTTGGCCTGGCACGCCGGGCAAGGAGAGCACGATCCCCAGAATGACCAGGAAAAACCCGAGCAGGTTCTTTCCGGCGATCCCGAGGGCGCGCTGCCAGGCCGGGCGATCCGCGAGGAACCGACCCGGGCCTCGTGTCTCCTCGAAATGATCCGGATCGAGCCGGACGATCACGAGCGCCACCACGGCCAGGCTGAGCGCGAGGCTCACTCCGAAGACACCCACGCCCACGAAGATCTGCGATGCGTGGATTTCCAACGTATGGAGCAAATTCATCCGGCCGCGCACCCCGCCCCGACCAACAACCACGCCTCGCCCAGATTCCCTGTCATGTAGCGCACGCCGTCACACGGGCAAGGCGCGGGGGGCTCGTCAATCCGGGCGTTTTGGACGAAGCTCCGCGCATGATCGAGGCGGCGAAAGCGCACCTCCGCGTGCGGGAAGAAGCGGCGCTCGTGCTGCTCGAAGCGCTCGTCGGGGTGAATTCGTTCACGGACAACGTGCCGGGCGGGACACGCGTGGGCGAGATGCTCGCGGCAGAGCTGCGCGGGATCGAAGGCGTGAGCTCGGTGCGGTCCCACGCGAGCGCAAGGTACGCTCCGCACTGGGTCGCGAGGACGGAGGCAGCGGAAGCGTCGGCCGCGGGGTGCGTGGCGATCGTGGGGCACCTCGATACGGTGTTTCCGCCCGGGACCTTCGAGGGGTTCCGGCGCGAGGGGCCGATCGCGCGGGGCCCCGGGGTCCTCGACATGAAGGGCGGGCTCGTCGTGGTGCTCGAAGCGCTGCGCGCGCTCGCGCACGTGGGGCTGCTCGCGCGCGTGCCGATCCGCGTGGTGATCGTGTCGGACGAAGAGGTCGGTTCGCCCGAGGGGCAACGTGTGATCGCCGAGGAGGTCGCGGGCGCGCGCGCGGCGCTCGTGTTCGAAGCCGGGCGCGCGAAGGATCTCGTGATCACGTCGCGCAAGGGCACGGGCAGCGCGCATATCGTCGCGACGGGCAAAGCGGCGCACGCGGGCAACGCGCATGCAGACGGCGCGAACGCGATCTGGGCGCTCGCGCGGTTCATCGATCACGCGCAAAAGCTCACGGACTACACGCGCGGCGTGACCGTGAACGTGGGGACGATCCGCGGCGGACACTCGAAGAACACGGTGCCCGCTCGGGCCGAGGCCGAGCTCGATTTCCGCTACGAGCGGCGCGCCGACGGAGACGCGCTCCTCGTGGCGCTCGCCGAGGCCGCGAAAGAAGCGGCCGTGTCGGGGACGACGGTCACGGTGACGGGCGGCATCGCGCGATCATCGCTCGAGCGCACCGCGGCGTCCGCGGCGCTCTACGAGACGTACGCCGCGTGCGCGCGGGCCGCGGGGCTCGGAGACGGCGAGGCGCCGCTCGTGGGTGGAGGCTCGGATGCGGCGACGACGGCGGCGCTCGGCATCCCCTCGATTGACGGACTCGGGCCGCGCGGATCGGGCTTTCACACGCACGACGAGCAGATCGAGGTGGCCACGCTCGTGCCGAAGGCGGAGGCGATCGTGCGGTTTTTGCTGAGCTGCATGCAGAAGTTCGACAGGGACGGCTCGTTGCGATCTTCTTGAGGCGCGGCCGTCCTTCTGCGATCCTGACGGACGAAAACCGTGCAGGGTCCGGCGAGGTACGAGCTGCGAGACCGGGCGAGGTGCTCGGGCGGCCTCGTTTTGTGCGCGTGCGGGGGTTTGAGGGGGGACGCATGAGCTCGCTCGGGGACGTGGGGGCGGGACACACGCTGGGGCGGTACGAATTGCTCGTACCGATCGCGCAGGGCGGCATGGCCGTCGTGTGGGCCGCGCGCATGAAGGGCACGCGCGGCTTTCAGAAAATCGTCGCGGTCAAGACGATGTTGCCCGAGCTGTCGCAGGATCCGCAGTTCGAGGAGATGTTCCTCGCGGAGGCGGGCCTCGCCTCGCGCATCCGGCATCCGCACGTCTGCGAGATCCTCGATCTCGGCGAGCAGGACGGGCTGATCTACATCGTGATGGAGTGGATCGACGGCGAGCCGCTCAGTCAGCTCGCGCGCGCGTCGCGGCAGAAGGGCGGCGTGCCGATGCTCATCGCGCTCCGCATCTGCCTCAACGCGGCGCTCGGGCTCCACGCCGCGCACGAGCTGCAGGATGAGCTCGGCACGCTCGTCGGGCTCGTGCATCGCGACGTCTCGCCGCAGAACATCCTCGTCACGTACGACGGCGTCGTGAAGATCGTGGACTTCGGCGTCGCCAAGGCCACGGCCGTCTCGGACACGGGCGCGACGAAGGACGGGCAGCTCAAGGGCAAGGTGCCGTTCATGTCGCCCGAGCAGGCGCTCGGCAAGGCCGTGGATCGCCGCACGGACATCTTCGCGCTCGGCATCGTGCTCTACCAGCTCCTCGCCTCGAAGCACCCGTTCCGCGGGGACAACGACATGATCACGCTGCGCCGGATCTGCGACAAAGAGCCGGCGCCCTCGCTGATCTCGGAGATGCCGAACTGTCCGCAGCTCCTGAACGACATCGTCATGAAGGCGCTCGAGAAGGACGCCGACAAGCGTTACCCGACGATGGCGGAGTTCGCGCGCGCGATCGATCGCGGGATCACGGAGCTCAAGCTCGCGGGGCAGCCCGACGAGGACGTGGTCGCGTTCGTGAAGGGCATGCTCGGCGAGCGCGCCGAGAAGCGCCGCACGGCGATCCGCGAGGGCCTCAAGGTCGCCGACGAGCGCGCCGAGCAACGCGAGCAGCTCAAGGCGCAGCGCGCCGCGCTCCTCGCGCAGGCGCGGGCGAACGGCGGGACGATCCCGCCGGGCCTGCTCGGCAATCGCATGCCCACGATCCCGCCGGGGCTGCAGTCGATCCCGCCGCCCGGAACGATGACCGACATCGCCACGATCGCGCACGGCCGCGCGAGCCTGATGCCGGGCGCGCTCACCGCGACGCAAGGCGCGCCCTCGTCGCCGACGACCGCCGCGATCGTCGCCGACGTCGACGCCGCGGCCTTCACGGGAGGCGGAAAGAAGAAGCTCGCCGTGGTGTTCGGCGCGATCGGCGCGCTCGCGATCGGCGGCGCGGTCATCGCGTTCTCGCAAAACTCGACGCTGCCGGAGGCCGCGACGCAGCCCGCCGCCACGCAGGCGCCCGCGGCGCCCACGCCCGCGCCCACGCCGACCACCCTCCCCCCGCCCGTCGCGAGCGCCGCGCCCGCGACGAGCGCCGCGACGCAGCCCGGGGCGCCTAACCACGGCGCGGGGACGAAGGCCACGACGACGCCCACCACCACGAAGGCGCCGAGCACGAAGAGCACCGGCACGACGAAATCGGGCAGCCCGGACAACCTGCCCAAGGTGCGTGATCCCGGCTTCTGATCGGCGCGCCTGATCGTTGGACGTCCAACGGGTTCGCCTCGACGAACCGTCAGGCGAGGACCGCGAACTTCAGGTACCGGCCCTCGAACCACGCGGGCAGCGTGGGATGATCGGGCGGCTGGCCGTGCATGGCCACGAGCGAGAGGTCGTCCCGCCCGAGCGCGGCGTCGTCGAGTGTCCCGAGGAACTCCTCGGCCGAGACGTGGCTCGAACAAGACGCCGCGCAGAGCAGCCCGCCCGGCGCCAAGACCTTGGCGAGCGCGCCGTGGAGCTTGCGGTACGCGGCGAGCGCGCGCGGCTTCGTTCGCTCGTTCGGCGCGAAGCTCGGTGGATCCGAGACGATGAGGTCGAACTTCTCACCACGACGCGCCGCGGCTTCGAGGAAGGCGAAGGCGTCGGCCGTGACGAACGCGTGCTTCGCCGGGTCGAGCCCGTTCGCGCGGAACGAGCGTTGCGCGGTCGCGTGCGCGGCGGCCGCCACGTCGACCGAGGTCACGTGCGCGGCGCCGCCGAGCGCGGCCGCGACCGAGAAGCCGCCTGCGTAGCTGTAGAGGTTCAGCGCGCGGGCGCGGCGGGCGCCGAACGCGCGGACGCGGGCGCGGTTGTCGCGCTGATCGAGGAACGCGCCCGTCTTCTGCCCGTGCGCGAGGTCGACCTCCATCGCCATGCCGTTCTCGCGGACGATCACGCGGTCCTCGGGCTCGTCGCCGGCGAGCGGGCGGATACGACGATCGCCGGCCTCGTCGCGGGCGCGGCGGAGCGCGACGCTGCGGACGCCGCGTGCGGCGAGCGAGCGCGCGAGCTTCGGCGCGAGTTTGTCGATCCACGGATCGAGGTGATCGCCGTCGAGGCGGACGATCGCGACGTGCGCGTACCTGTCGATCACGAGGCCGGGCACGTGGTCGCCCTCGCCGTTGCAGAGTCGGTAGGCGTCGGTGTCGGGCCCGACGAACGCCTCGCGACGGGCGAACGCGCGCTCGATCCGCTCGACGAGCGCGCGCTCGTCGAGGCGCCCGCTCTGGCCGAAGACGCGCACTGCGATGGGGGATTCCGCGTCCCAGAGGCCCACGCCGAGCGGCTGGCCCTCCTCGCTCGCGAGGGCGACGGGCGTGCCCGAGTCGAGCTTGGGCGGCCGTGCGAGGCCTTCGCGGTACACCCAGGGATGACCTCGGCGAACGGAGGCGGCGGCGGAGCGGGTGAGGCGGAGCGTCTTCGAATCGCGTGCGGTCACGGGGCTTTGGGAAGCCTACTTCCGGGCCTCTCGTGATAGAAGGGCGCATGCGTTTTTCCTGGCCTCGCCTCGCGTTTCCGTTGGTCCTCGCGCTCACTGCCTCGTGCGGCGGCGCGCCGCCGGCCGTCTCGCCGGACGGGGTCTGGCAGGCCACGTTCGATGCGGTACCTCGCGCGGACTTCAATCGCGCCGCGGTCGCCCTCGATCTGCCGCTCTTCTGGACCGCGGACGCGGATCAGGACAAGACCCTCGATCCGAACGAGCTCGCGGTGCTCTGGGGCCCGACGCAGACGGAGGAGACCCACTGGGTCTCGGCCGGCGGCTTCAACCCGACGTTCGGCCAGGCGTACGCCTCGATCGTGTCCTTCGTGAAGAACGGCCCGAGCTTCCAGGGCCTCGCGCCCGGCGAGGTCGAGCGCCGCAAGGCCGTCCTGCGCGAGCTCGACGCGGGCCGGCCGACGCTCGTGGCCTCGGACTTTCACGCGGGCGCCGCGACCGAGGAGGATCGGGCGATCGTGCATCACGTGCTCGCGGCGGCGCGGCTCGTCGAGAAGATCTACCAGAAGCAGACCGGCACGCTCTCGCTCGCCTCGAGGGTCCCCGCGGACGATCCGGCGAGCCGGCGGCTCTTCTATCGGAACCAGGGCCCGCAATGCGAGGCGCCGCCGACGAAGGGCGACGTCAATTGCTACGCGATCCCGCGGCCGCCGGGCGAGCAGAAGCGCGTCCCGTCGGGGCTCTATCCCGCGGAGCTGCAATCGAATCCCGATTTCTGCAAGGTGCTCGCGGCGCGCCCGGACGCCCGCGCGCTCATGGATCCGTTCGTCGTGGTGACGGGCGAGGGTGACGCGCTCAAGGCCGTGCCGTACCACCGCGCCTACGAGAACGACATGCAGGCCGTGGCGCGCGAGCTCGACGCGGCGGCCGAGGCGATCACGAATCCGGACGAGGCCTCGTTCCAGACGTATTTGCGTGCCGCCGCGAAGGCGTTCCGCGACGGGAGCTGGTTCGAGGCGGACGAGGCGTGGGCGCGGATGAGCACGTTCAACTCGAAATGGTATCTACGCATCGGCCCGGACGAGACGTATTTCGAGCCGTGCAGCGAGAAGGCGGGCTTTCACGTGAGCTTCGCGCGGATCGACCAGGGCTCGATCGAATGGAAGGAGAAGCTCGATCCGCTGAAGCAGGACATGGAGCAGGCGCTCGCGGCGCTCGCCGGGCCGCCGTATGCAGCGCAGAAGGTCTCCTTCAAGCTGCCCGATTTCATCACGGTCATCTTGAACGCGGGCGACTCGCGGGATGCGTTTGGCGCGACGATCGGCCAGAGCCTGCCGAACTTCGGCCCCGTGGGCAACCAGGGGCGCGGCCGCACGGTCGCGATGACGAACTTTTATACCGACCCGGACAGCATCGCCTCGCAGCACGGGCTCGCCGCGTCCTTGTTCTGCGCGCAGACCATGACGTCGTACACGGACGATCCGGGGCCGCAGCTCATGAGCACGGTCCTGCACGAAGCGGCGCACAACCTCGGGCCTTCGCATCAGTACGCGGTGAATGGCAAGATCGACAGCGAGATCTTCGGCGGGCCGCTCGCGAGCACGCTGGAGGAGCTCAAGGCCCAGTCGGCTGCGCTCTATTTCACGGATTGGCTCGTCGAGCGGGGCACGATCGACAAGACCAAGGCGAACTTCGCGCACGTGCGAGACATCGCCTGGGGCTTCGGCCACATCTCGCGCGGGATGTACGACGAAGCCAAGCACCCGCTCAACTACAGCCAGCTCGCGGCGATCCAGGTGGGCTTTCTGCTCGACGAGGGCGTGCTCGTCTGGAACGCGAACGAAAAAGCGCAGAATGGTACGGATGCGGGCTGCTTCTCGGTGAAGCTCGATGCGTTCCCCGCGGCGAGCAAGAAGCTCATGGGGATCGTGGCGAAGATCAAGGGCAGCGGCGACAAACCCGGGGCCGAGGCGCTCGTCGCGAAATACGTGGACGCGCCCGGCGCGTACGCGGATCTGAAGAAGACGATCACCGATCGATGGCTCCGGCAGCCCAAGGCGAGCTTCCTCTACTCGATCCGACGCTGAATCCCCCGGCGCGCGCTAAACTCGGCGCATGACCGCCCTCCTCCGCCCGACGACATTCCTCCTCGCCGCCCTTGCGCCCCTTGCGTTTGGCCTCGCTTCCGGCTGCGCGGAAGGCACGGACGCGCCGCCAGAGCCGTCGACGAGCGCTTCTTCGAGCTCCTCGTCGTCGAGCGGCACCGGCGGCGGCGGCGCGGGCGGAAGCGAGGTCGTGCCCGAGCCCGACGGACCGCCCGTGCTCACGATCGTCAATGGCGTGAACGATCACGAGGCGATCCGGCTCTGCTTCGTCCCCTACCCCGACGGCGGTGATCCCGCGCCGTATCCCGCCGATCCGTCGGGGCTCGCATTCGCCGCGGCCTCGCGGGTCGATCCGGCGAGCCTCTTGCCCGCGGACGAGGACGTGTATCTGCACGTCATCGCCGGCGACCTCGCGAAAACCAAGGATCTCGGATGCGCCACGCTCACCGAGGGCAATGCGCCGGCGGGCGTCGTGGTGGCGCCGGTCGCGGTGATTCCGGCCTCCGCGTTCGTCGCCAAGCGGAGCCTTTTGCTCGTGCCGACGGGCTGCGTGGGCGGGCCCGGTCATACCGATCCGCTCGAAAAAGAGGCGTGTGGCCCGACGTATTCGGCGGACACGCCCAATCCGGGGCTGCTCGCCGCGGCCATGTCGCGCGTGACGGCCGAGGGAAAACTCTCGCTCCAGGCCGCGCACGCGGCGCAGCCGATGCCTTCCGTCGACGTGCGGCTCGTGCCCGGGACCGAAGGAGGAATGCCGCAGCAGGTCGCGCCCTCGCTCACGGCGGGGGCGGTCGGGCCCGTTCCGCCGTTCCGGCAGCTCGCGCGGTTCGAATGGGGATCGATCGCGCAAGCGGAGATCCTCACGTTCGTGCCGGGGCAGATCGTGAAGACCTCGGCGTCGCCGCTCGATGCGGCCCTTTCGCGGGGCGGGCTCACGCAGGCGGACTTCGAGGACGGGCGGGCGTTCACGCTCGTCGCGGTGGGCGCGCAGCCGGGCATTGCGGCGGGCGCGTTCTGGCACGCGCTCACGTGGACCGTGGTGCGTTCGGATCCCTAGAATGGCAGGGTGAGGGAATCATGGCCGTCTCACTGAACGTGGACCTCGGCGAGCTACCGGGCGAACCCGAGGAGCTTTATTCGATCGCGACGATGGTCAACGTCGCGTGCGGCGGGCACGCGGGCGACGAGGCCACGATGGAACGTGCGTGCGAGCTCGCGCGCCGCGCGGGCGCCCGGCTCGCCGCGCATCCCTCCTACCCGGATCGGGCCGGGTTTGGCCGGACGAGCGTGGTGATGACGAGCGCGGAGCTCGCGGCGTCCGTGCGGTCGCAGGTCGAGGCGCTCGCCCGGGTGGCGCGGCGGGTGGGCATTGCGATCGAGGCCGTGAAACCGCACGGCGCACTTTATCACGATGCGGCGCGGGATCCGGCGATCGCGGCGGCGGTCGCCTCGGGAATCGACGCGGGGCTCGGGGCTCGGGTGGCGCTCGTGGGTCCGCCCGAGGGCGCGCTCGCCCGCCTCGCGGCGGCGGAGGGGCGCGCGTATCTGCGCGAGGGGTTTGCCGATCGGGCGTACGGGCCCGAGGGAAAACTCGTGCCACGCACGCAGGCGGGCGCGTTGATCACGGATCCGGCGTCGGCGCGGGCGCAGGCGTTGCGCCTCGCGGCCGCGGGCACGTTCGAAACGCTTTGCGTGCACGGGGATACGCCCGGCGCGCTCACGATTGCGCGGGCCGTGCGGGGAGGGCTCGAATTGGCGGGGCTCCTGGAAACGCGGGGGCGGGCGTGAGCGGCGGGGCGGGCGTCCTTTCGTACGGGGAATCGGCGGTGTACGTCGATCTCGGCGTGGAGAGCGCGCCGGATCGGGCCGCGCGAACGCATGCGGCGGCCGCTGCGTTGCGCGAGGTTTTTCCGGGGAGCGACGTGGTGGTCGGCGGCGGCGTGGTCGTCGTGGCGAACGTCGCGTGCTCGGACGAGGTTGTCCGGACGATCACGGCCGCGGTTTCCGGCGCGGCGAGGGCACATGTGTCCGGACGAACGCACGTGATCCCCGTGGTGTACGATGGGCCGGATCTGGAATCGATCGCGGGTGCGCTCGGTGTATCGACGGAGGCTGTCGTGCGCCTGCACGCCGAGCGTGAGGTCACGGTCGAGCTCGTCGGGTTCTTGCCGGGATTCGGGTATTGCGGGCCGATCGATCCCAGGCTGGTTTTGCCGCGCCGGAGCTCGCCGCGCCCACGCGTGCCGGCGGGCAGCGTGGGCATCGCGGGGACGTTCACCGGGATCTATCCTTTCGATTCGCCCGGGGGATGGAATCTGCTCGGCCGCGCGCCCGGGGCCTCGCTCTTTGATCCAGGCCGTGATTCGCCGATTCTGTTTTCGCCGGGGGATCGGGTGCGGTTCGAGCCGGTGAGCGAGGCGGAGCCGGTGCCGGCGCGGAAGGAGATTGTCCCAAATGAACAATCCATCCGCGCCCTCGTCGTGGAGGCCGCACCCGCGTGCGCGACGGTGCAGGATGGAGGACGCGCGGGGCAACTCGCGCGGGGGCTCCCGCCGTCGGGGCCGCTCGATCCGGAGACGCACGCGGCCGCGAACGAGGCCGTGGGCAATGCGCCCGGTGCAGCGGCGATCGAGGTGCCCCTCGGCGCGCTTTCGGTGCGGGCCCGGGGAGAGGTCATCCTTTCGGTGGACGGCGCGGCGCCCGTTCGTCTCGCGGAGGGAGACTCGTTCCGCGTGGAGGAGGGCCCCCGCGCCGTGCGTTATCTCGCGGCGCGCGGCGGGATGGACGTACCCATGGCGCTCGGCGCGCGGGCGACCTTGCTCGTCGCGCGCCTCGGCGGCGCCGCGGGACGCGCGCTCCGGCGGCGGGACGTCGTGCCCGTGGGCGATTTGGAATCCACCGCCGCGCGGCCTTCGCGCCATTCCACGCCGCCCGCAGAGAACGAAATCGCGACGATCGTGATCGACGAAGGTCCGCATCGAGGCCGTTTTCCCGCGGACGCGCTCGATGTGCTCCTCGCGTCCACGTTCACCGTCTCGCGCCTCGGCGATCGGGTGGGGCAAAGGCTCGAAGGCGCGAAAATACCGCGCGATCGGCCCGATCTCGCCCTGCCCGTCCCGATGTTACGGGGCGCGGTGCAGGTCACGACGGACGGCACGCCCATCGTGCTCGGGCCGGATCATCCGACGACGGGCGGGTATCCGGTCCTCGCCGTCGTGCGACGCGCGTCCCTCGGCACGCTCGCGCGGCTTCGGCCCGGAGAACGATTGCGTTTCGGGCGCGGCGCCTGACGGCTCGTCATTGCCTTTTCCGCCCAGGTCGGGTAACGATCCCCCTTCGATGGCGGGCCCCTGCCAGGCACACCCCGGGACGAGCGCGACGCACGCGTGCACGCAATGCGGCGCGCTCCATTGCACGCCGTGCCTAAAGCTCTTCGTCACGGAGCAAAACCCGCGTCCCTTGACGATGTGCCCGCGCTGCGGCGCCCTCGCGAGCCCCCTGCCCGAGCCCGAGCGCCCCGAGCGCGAGGATTTCGCCCTCGCATTGCGACGCCCCTTCGACGAGGAGGGCATGCTCCTCCTCGCCGCGCTCGCCGTGCCTTACTGGCTCACCGCGATCCCGGTGGCCTCCATATCCACGTTTTTCAACGTGATCTACCTCGGCACGCTCTCCGCCGCGTATTTCCAGATCGTGGAGCACGTGGGCCGCGACGCGCCGGGCCTCCCTTTCTCGGCGAGCTTCACCTCGCGCTGGGATCTTTTTCTTTCGTTCCTCCGCGGCCTCGTGTGCGTGCTCGGAGGCTTCTGGCCGGCGCTCCTCTCGGCGATCCTCCTGCCCGGAAACGTGTGGCTCACGCTCGCCCTCACCCTCGTGGGGATCGCGGTGACGCCCGCGGTGATCCTCGCGATTTCGATGACCGGGCACGCCATCAATGGCCTCTGGCCGGTCGCCTGGGTAGCGATCGTCTCGCATTCGCCACGAGCCTACGGAAAGCTCCTCGGGCTCTTCGTCGCGTCGACCGCGGCAGGCATGGCGGCCATCCTGCTCGCGGCCTACACGGTGGGGTTCATCCCGTTCTTCGGGCAGTATTTCGTGGGGCTCGTGATCACGACCGCGGCGGTCGTGCAAGCGACGCTGGTGGGCACGTGGGTCCGGCGCCACGCGTGGGCGTCGCCGGAGGATTGAATCCGATCATTCCGGCGGCTTGATCTGCGTCTCGCAGCCGAAGAGCACCTCGACCTTCCCGCCCGCGTCGCCCTGGAGCGCGGCGCAGGTATTCTGGCACATCGAGATCTTCGTCGGGGCGCCGGGCACGTCGTAATACCAGCCGCCCGTGTTCCCGCAATCGGCCTGACCCGTGGGCACGTTGTAAATGGTGGTCTTCGTGCCATTGCTGTTCGTGTAGACGACGTTGACCTTCTTCGGGTCGATCGTCGTGCCGTCGGGCGGAACCGGGATCGGGTAATCGCAGGAGATCTTCGCCTCCGAGACGACGGCGGTCGCCATGTCGTTGAAGACCGGGTCGAAGTTCTGGGTGCAGAGGTTGCCGAGGACGCCGCCCGTCTGCTGCACGAGCTGCTTGTAGACCGTGCCCTCCGCCGCCGAGATCGGCTCACACGCGAACGACTGCTTGTTGCAGCAGGTGAACGGGCAATTCGCGCAGTTGCCGAAGGCGCACTGGAAGATGCATTGCTCGCCCGATTCGAACGAGACGATCGCGTCGAACTTGAAGCCCTGGAACGTCGGGTCGAGCGCGAGGAGCTGGTTCACGAACGTGTTCGCGGCCATGTCGGAGTTGTCGTCCGACACGACGGCGATCGTCTTCACCGCGTTCGGCCGCAGCACGTCCTTCCATTGCGGATACGTGTTCAGGATCTGCTGGAACGCGTCCGTGCTGGCGACGGTCTGCACGACGTGCCGGTAGCCCGGGAGCTTCTCGTCCATTCCATTGCAGCTCCCGCTGCCGAGCGGCGCGGGGATGCACATCGTCGCGTCCGCGATCATCACGACGTGCACGTCGATCCCGCTCGCCGTGATGAGCTGCGCGAACTTGTTCAGGTTCGCCTGCACCTCGGCGATCTCCTCGTCCATGCTGCCCGAGGTGTCGACCGCGATGATGATATCCGCCGGCTGCTTGCCCGCCGTCGCCTCGGACGAGACGCTCGCACACGTATCGGCGTCCGGGAGCCCGCCGCCCGTGCCGCTGCTCGACGACCCGACGAAAGTGCCGCCGCCGCTGCCGCCCGGGCCGGGCCCATTGCCGCCCGACGCGCCCGCGCCGCCTTGCCCCGAAGCGCCAGAAGCGCCCGCGCCTTCACTCGCGCCGTTCCCGGTCCCGCTCCCGCCCGACGCCGAGCACGCACCCACGAGCGCGAGCCCGAGCGACAAACCGCCCACGACCATCCCAAGCCAATTCGTTTTCCGTCCTCGCATGGACCCTTCCTATCACGAGTCGGAGCGGTGGTGAAGCGGGTCACGAACAGGGAAGGCTTGTCGATGCAGAAGGTTTTATCGTCGTCGTAGCTCTCGATCTGGAACTCCGTTCCACTCGCGTCGTTCAATGCGCACGCGAGCCCCGCGCCGCCACCACGCGCCGGTGGTCGCCCGTCTCCACGGCGGTGTGCACGGGCGTCCCTTCGGCGACGAGCAGGCCCTGGAGCAGCTTGCCGAGCCTCGCAGCGCAGGCCGAATCTTGAATGCACGCGTCGACGCTCGCGAGCGCGGGTTTGTCGGAGTGGCAATCGGCCGCGCCCGCGCACGGGATCTGGTCCGCGAGCGCGCTCTGGTCCTCGGCGGCCACCGCGCCCTCAATCTCGGTGATCTCGACGAGCGGCTTCGCCGGCGTGGCGGGTCCCGCGGAATCGGGCAAGCAGCCGGCGGCGGCGGCGGCTGCGCTGAACAGAAGGACGACGAAGGTCTCGTGCAGCGTGCTGGTCATCATGGGGGAATCCTCCCTACGGTCGGGTGTATCGTTGGCCGCGTGTGACCTGGCTTCAGCAATGGCCATGCCATGACGGAAGAAGGCCGTTTCCGAGGGATGTGCAGCAGAGATACGCTCTCCCGGAGGCGTAAGATGGAGGCGTACGCCTCCAGCGTTGGAGGCTCGAACCTCCAGGAGAGCGCTCGCTCGCGTGTCCGCGCCGCCCCGGCCGTTGCCCCCGCCGATGTTACGGACGGCCTGCCGAACCTCGAATGGGCCCGCGAGAACGTGAACGCGGCCGGAGCGTTCTTCGAGCCCTGACAACCGGGCGAACCGTAGAGGAGGCCACCGAATCTCCTGCCACCCGGGCCGCTGTTCCGCGCTATCGTCCGTGCCCGCGGACTTCATGAACGACGCACCGGAGAACCTGCGCGAGGGTCGATACGCGGTCGTGCGCCTCCTCGGCGAGGGTGGGCAAGGCGCGACGTTCGAGGCCGTCGACAAGAAGGAAGGCCAGCCCGTCGCGATCAAGCGATTCCGCGTGCGCGGCGCGAAGAGCTGGAAAGAGGTGGAGCTCGCCGAGCGCGAGGCACGTGTGCTCGCAAGCTTGTCGCATCCGGGTCTGCCCCGTTACGTCGAGCACTTCGAGGAGGGCGGCGAGCTCTTCCTCGTCACGCAGAAAATCGAGGGCGAGAGCCTCGCCGCGATGCAGCAGCGCGGCGCGACGCTCGGTGAGGCCGACGTGATCCGCTTCCTGCGCGACGCCTCGGCGATCCTCGACTACCTGCACGGCCGCGCGCCGCCCGTCGTGCACCGCGACATCAAGCCGAGCAACGTGCTCAGGAGGCCCGACGGATCGTTTGCCCTGATCGATTTCGGCGCGGTGCGCGACAAGATGAAGCCCCAAGGCGGCAGCACCGTGGTCGGCACGTTCGGGTTCATGGCGCCCGAGCAGTTCCAGGGCCGCGCGATGCCCGCCTCCGACGTCTACGCGATCGGCGCGACGGCCGTGTCGATGCTCACGGGCATGCAACCCGAGGATTTGCCGCACAAAGGCCTCGCCATCGACGTCGAAGCCGCGCTCGGTCGATCCGCGCGCCCGGCGCTCGTGACCGCGCTCGTGGCCATGCTCGAGCCCGACCCGGACAAACGCGCGAGCAGGCTCGCGCCGCTCGTCGAGAAGCTCGGCGAGGCGCCGTCGAAGAAGGCGGACAAACACGCGGCGAAGGGCGAGGAGAAGGCCGAGCACCACGAACGCAAAGCCGAACGCAAAGCCGAGAAGGCCGAGCGAAGAGCCGAACGAAGGGCCGAGCGCTGGGCGCGGAGGCAAGAGCGCTGGGAAGAGCGGCAAGAGCGCTGGGCGCGCGAGTACGAGCGTCACGGGGGCTCGGACGTGATCCCCGGGCCGATCGCCGGGTTCATCCTGTTCGGGCTCACGATCGCGCAGATCGCGGTGTTCGTGGGCGTGCGCGTGGTCGCGCCTTTCGTGCTGCAAATGTTGTCGCTGTTCTTCGGCAAGGTGATGCGCGAGACGGCGAGCAACGTGAACGAGGCGGGCAAGACGGCGCACGCCGCGCTCGAACGCGCGAAGGGCGTGATCCGCAGCCGCGCGCAGGCGCTGAAGGTCGAGGGCGCGCGGATCGATGTGCGGGACGTGAGCGATCCGAGCGCGCCGAAGGTGCGCGTGGACGTGAGCGACACGAAGGACGCATCCGAAGCCGAGCGACTCGCCGAGGAAGAGGCCGCGGAGGCGGAGCGCGAGGGACGCAAAACACGTCGGCGCTGACGCCGCCGCGGCCGTTGCCTTCGCGGAGCCACACGCCCACACTCCCGCTCTTCGTTCGCTACTTCGGGAGGCGGTACGTCATGACGAACCCTCGTTCCTCGGGTGCTCGTGTTTGCGGGTCGTGGATGCTCTTCCCTGCGTTCGTCGCGCTCGCGGCGATGATCGTCGGCTGCGGGGACGGAGGGAGCGGCGGAGGCGCGGGAGGAAACGGGCAAGGCGGCGGCGGACTCGGAGGCGCGGGCGGCACCGGAGCCGCGGGCGGCGCGGGGCAAGGCGGTTCGACCGCGACGAGCCTCGACGGCCTGCTCGCCGAGCTCCGCGCGGACCTCGAAGGCACGATGGACAAGTACGCCGCGAGCGACGGATGGCCCGTGTGGGTGGAGGGCGGGCATCTGTTCGTCTCGACGAACCCGAGCCTGGATCTCGTCGCGGGTGATCACGACGGCTGGGTGGGCAGCCCGATGAAGATCGACAACGCGGGCTTTCGCTTTCTGCACCTGAAGGAGCTGGCAGCGGGCAGTCGCTACAAGTTCACGAACAAGACGATCTGGGAGGCCGACCCGTGGGCGCGCTCGTACACGTACGACGACAACGGGGAAATGAGCCTCGTCGCGCCGAAGGCGGCGCACCTCGATCGATTCTTCCGGATCGGCGACGCGCAGATGCCGGAGCGCACGGTGAACGTGTGGGTGCCGGAGGGCGCGGCGACGCACGTGCTTTACGTGCACGACGGGCAGAACCTGTTCGATCCAGCGGCGGTGTGGGGCGGTTGGATGCTGCAAAGCAGCGTGCCTGCGGGGATGATGCTCGTGGGAATCGACAACACGGGCATCGGTCGAATGGACGAGTACACGCACGTGCCCGACATCATCGATCTCGACGAGGACGGCATGGTCGAGCCCTGGGGCGGCAAGGGCGACGCCTATGCGGATTTCGTGAACGGCACGGTCCGCAAGCTCGTCGCGGATCGATACGGCGAGCCGCCGAAGGTGGGCACGATGGGCTCGTCGCTCGGCGGGCTCATTTCATTCCACATCGCGGACCGTTTCCCGGGCGAATACGAGTACGCGGCGAGCCTCTCGGGCACGATGGGCTGGGGCAAGATGGGCGAGACGTCGAAGAACGAGACGATGATCGAGCGGTATGCCGCGCACGGCCATCGCACGACGGTGCTCTACCTCGATTCGGGTGGCGGCGATCCGGCGCTCGGCCAGGCCGAAAATGAGGCCAAGTGCAAGGACACGGATGGCGACGGGATCGAGGACGACGTCGGGCTCGGCGACAACGCCTGCGAGAATGCGCAGATGCGGGACGTCCTGGTTTCGGTGGGTTACACGCTGCAGACGGACGTGTACCATTGGTGGGAAGCGGGGGCGCCGCACAACGAGGCGGCGTGGCGGGCGCGGGTATTTCGGCCGATGGATCTGTTCAAGGGGTTGTGAAATGAAGATGCGAACGATGTTTGGTGTGGCCTTCGGCGCGTTCGTCGCCGCGATGAGTCTCCCCGGGTGCAGCGACGACCCGGAGACGGAGAACAACGATCAGAAGCCGGCGGATGATTCGAAGTTCTGCCAGGCGCTCTTCGATCGGGACACGGCGTGCGGCCTGATGCCGGAGCCGAGCCAGGTGCAGGAATGCACCGCGAAATGGGTTTGCAACAGGAATCTCTACCGGGCCGAGGCGGTCGCCCCCAGCCAGAAATGCATCGTCGAGCGCGATTGCATGACGTCGATGGATTCTTGTGTTTCGACCGTCGCTGCGACGATGCCCGAAACGGCTTCGACGAAGGCCTTCGAGGCCGCGTGCCTCCCGCGGCTCGCGGAGTGCAACATGGAGGGGAACCCCTTTCTGGATGATTACTGCTACGGCTTCGAGCTCGCGCAGGACAGCGTGATCGACGAGTTGACGGCGTGTCTGTCCCAGCCGTGCGCGATGATCTCGGACTGCCTCTCCGGCACGTTCGGAGCCATCCTGGCTCCCTGCGGCGGCAAGTGAACATGCGCCGGGCGCCCGCCCGGTGATCGTTGCTGCCCCAACGATCCCGCCTTCAATGCTTGAGTGAGATATCCGCGAGCTCCATCCGCGCGTCGTTCAGGAACGGGCTGTCGGGGAAGCGGCGGATGAAGGCGCGCAGCGTGGTCTTCGCGTCGTTCCAGGCCTGGATGTCGACGAGGCACTCGCAGAGCAGGAACATCGCGTCGTCGGTGATCTCCTTGTCCGGCGAGGCCTCCGAGAGCTGCATCAGCATCGGGATCGCGTCGCGCTGCCGGTTCAGCTTGCGGTAGGCGCGCGCCAGGTTGAGCCGCGCCGACGGCGTGTGCGCCGCGTTCTCCTTCATCCGGATCGCGTCCTCGAACGCGACGGCCGCCTCGTGCCAGCGTCCCGTGCGCAGGTGGTCGAGCCCGAGCTGGTAGCTCTTGATGCCGAGCTCGGCGCGCGCCGTGTCCACCGCGTCCGTGAAGAAGGCGAGCTCGGCCCGCGAGAGCGGCTCCTTCCGGAGCGCCTCGAACCCGTCGATGATCTCCTGCCGCCTGCCTGCTCGTACGAGCTCGTAGAACGCCGCGGCCGCCGACTCCGCCCGCGTCCGATCGTCCGCGCGCCGCTGCATCTCCTTCACGTCGGACTCGAGCTTTGTGATCTTGTCCTTCGCCTGCTTGGTCTCGGCTTGAACGGAGTCGATGCGCGCATCCCAGGCGAGCTTGACCACGCCGATCACCACCAGAACGAAGAGCAGGTTGGCGCTCGCGCTGTTCCAGAAAGCCCGCCGTTCGAAGCCGAGCTGGCGCTTGGAGATCGTCTTGAGATCGGCCGCCAGGGCGTTCGTCAGGTTGTTCGTCTTGATGATGAGCCCGCGAGACTCGACGATCTCACGCTTGATCTCCCGCAACTCGTCGTCGAATTGATCCATGATCTTCGTCGGAAGGGTGGGGTAGTCGCCTCGCCCCTTGTGCGCCACCCCCTTGCCTGTGCTAAGGGGGGCGCCCAAGTCAAGCTACCAGGAAGCGCCCCGCATGGACACGAGCGACATCCGTAAAGGCCTCAAGATGATGCTCGATGGGAGCAAGGACCCCTTCTCCGTCATCGAGTTCCAGTTCGTTAAGCCCGGCAAAGGCCAGGCCTTCACCCGGGTGAAGCTGAAGAACATGGCAAACGGCAACGTCCTGGAACGGACGTTCAAGTCGGGCGAGAAGCTCGAGCCGGCGAACGTCGAGACGCGCACGTTCCAGTACATCTACCCGGAAGGCTCCGACTTCGTGTTCATGGACCAGAACACGGGCGAGCAGATCACCGTCCCCGGCGACAAGGTCGGCGACGACGCCAAGTGGCTGTCCGACGGCATGATGGTCGACGTCACGCTCTTCAACGAGCAGCCGATCGGCGTCGAAATCCCGCCGAGCGTCGTCCTGCAAATCACGGTCTGCGAGCCGGGCGTGAAGGGCGACACCGCGAGCGGCGCCACCAAGCCCGCCACGCTCTCGACCGGCGCGGTGATCAACGTCCCGCTCTTCGTGAAGGAAGGCGAGTGGGTCAAGGTCGACACCGCCGATGGCAAGTACCTCGAGCGCGTGAACCGCTGAAGACGCCCCTCCCCGCGCACGAGTCCCGATTTTCGACAGAGCTACCGTGACGTCCTCGTTCGTGCTTTGATCGAACGAGCGACGTGGACCCGTGAGGCGGTGGCTTTGTCGAAAGCGCTTCCCAAGTTCAGCCAGCTTCTCGAAGGCGTGGACTTCTACAAGGAAGACCAGAAGGTCGTCTTCACGTCGGTCTACCATCTGAAGCGCGGTTACTGTTGCCACTCGAAGTGCCGGCACTGCCCGTACGGGCTCGGCGTGGCGCAGAAGGTCTCCATCGAGATCCAGGGCCTCGACTGCCTCGTGTGCACACCCGAGGGCTCCTCGGACTCGGGAAAGTCCAAACCTTAGGTCCGCATTTTCCGCGTTTCACCGCACGAACGCGGCGCGCCGTAGCGCGGTTTGCCGCGTTGGAACGCTTCGTCCCGCGAAGAACGGCCCGAACCGGCGACATCCGCTTCGCTCCCGTCACGATTTCGGATATAGGGCCACCAGTGGCGTACGCTCCGGTCGTCTGCCGACCACGCGTTTGCCCGGCCCGCACTCGGGGCCAACCCCAGGTCTCTCGTGACCCGGCGACGTCCGTTGTCGGTGAAGTAGGAGCTTTCGGATGCGAACGATTGGATTCCTCGTGATGGCGGGCTTCGGCGCCCTGTCGATGTGGGCCTGTACCGTCGAGACGAACCCCGGGGGGAACACCGGCGGCAACGGGGGCGAGGGCGGCGCGGGTTCCACGGTGTCGTCGAGCTCGTCGAGCTCGGTCGCGCAGAGCTCGTCGTCGGGCGGGATGTGCGATCCGACGTTCGACCCGACCTGCACGGGCCTGCTCAACCCGAACGAGTGCGGCACGTGCATCGAGGCGAACTGCTGTGAGCAGCTCGCCGAGTGCTACGGCAGCGAGTGCGCCTTCGGCTGCTTCGACTGTCTGACGGGCGACGAAGCCTCCTGCAACGACATGGACCCGCAGTACTACAACAACCTGATGCAGTGCCTCCAGGGCTCGTGCGAGACGGAGTGCTTCCCGCCGCCGCCGGACTGGACGTGCAACCCGCCGACCGAGGCGCCCTCGGGCGGGTCCTGCATCACGCTCGACGCGACGATCAAGTGCAACCCGATCACGAACGCGCCCTGCAACACGGCCGCGGGCGAGGCGTGTGACATCAACAGCGGCGGCGGCTACCAGTGCTGGCCGGCGCCGAACACCGCCAAGCTCTGCGATGAGTGCGACGCCTCGAACGGTCCGTTCTGCGAGGGCGGCAAGACCTGCAGCGGCAGCAAGTGCGCGCGCTACTGCTGCAACGACGCGGACTGCGGCGGCGACGGCGCGAAGTGCGACACGTCGGGTCAGTACCCCGGCGGCGCCGGCCTCTGCCTCGGTCAGGTCGGCAGCAGCGGCCAGGGCGGCATGGGCGGCATGGGCGGCATGGGCGGTGCCGGCGGCGCGGGCGGCATGGGCGGCTCGGGTGGTGCCGGCGGCGCGGGCGGCGCGGGCGGCATGATGGGCACCGGCGGCGCGGGTGGCATGATGGGCACCGGCGGCGCGGGCGGCAT
>NZ_JASBQE010000276.1 GCF_029960785.1 Polyangium sp. 15x6 | reverse complement strand
AATGAAGGCGGCGGCGCGGCGCTCGCGCGTGCTGCTCGGCGACGGCCGCGAGCTCGGCGCGATCGGCCTCGGGGGGTTCGGCCGAGCCGCACGTTGCGACGCTCGGCGAGGACCGGGCCGGGCGATCCCGCCGAGGACGAGGGCCACGGGTCGGCCCGGGCCGGTCGGGCTGCTCGAGGGGGCCGAGCTCGGCGAGCGGCAAGGGCTCGATCGGCTCCTCGCCGAAGGGTCGGGCCTCGGCGCGAAATCTTCCCCGAGGCGCGCGGGCCTGGACCGCGCTCGACAGCGTATTTCTGCCGCACCCGCATCCGGGGGGGTCGAAGTGGCAGGAATGAAGGCGGCGGCGCGGCGCTCGCGCGTGCTGCTCGGCGACGGCCGCGAGCTCGGCGCGATCGGCCTCGGGGGGTTCGGCCGAGCCGCACGTTGCGACGCTCGGCGAGGACCGGGCCGGGCGATCCCGCCGAGGACGAGGGCCACGGGTCGGCCCGGGCCGGTCGGGCTGCTCGAGGGGGCCGAGCTCGGCGAGCGGCAAGGG
>NZ_JASBQE010000275.1 GCF_029960785.1 Polyangium sp. 15x6 | reverse complement strand
AAAAACTCCGTCGGCGTGAAGAGACAATATACGGGCTCCGCCGGCAAGATCACGAATTGCCAGATAGGGGTGAGTCTTTGCGTGTCGAACAGGAAGGAGCAGGTGCCCATCGATTTCGAGCTCTACCTGCCGCACGACTGGACCGACCACCCGCGACGGAGGAAAGCCACGCGCATTCCCGAAGACCGCATTTTCAAGACGAAGCCGGAGCTGGCTCTCGACATGATCGGACGAGCGAAGGCGGACGGCATCCCGGGTGACATCGTGCTGGCAGACGCGGGATATGGCGACTCTTCTTCGTTTCGCGCGGCGCTGCGCGGGTATGGGCTCGATTATGCCGTCGCGATCAAGTCGCCAACGCGCTTGTGGCTCCTCGGCATGAACAACGAGCTCGAGCGCGTCGCCTCCGCAGAGGACCTTGGCGCCGAGCTCGGTCAGGCCGCCTTCCGGCGCATCACGTGGCGAACGGGCACCAAAGGAAAGCTTTCGTCTCGATTCTGCTTCCGCCGCGTCAAGCCGGTTCATGGGGACGGGGAGCC
>NZ_JASBQE010000274.1 GCF_029960785.1 Polyangium sp. 15x6 | reverse complement strand
TGATAGACTCAGGAAGCAATCATGGTGCTCTCTGCAGATGACAAAACCAACATCAAGAACTGCTGGGGGAAGATTGGTGGCCATGGTGGTGAATATGGCGAGGAGGCCCTACAGAGGATGTTCGCTGCCTTCCCCACCACCAAGACCTACTTCTCTCACATTGATGTAAGCCCCGGCTCTGCCCAGGTCAAGGCTCACGGCAAGAAGGTTGCTGATGCCTTGGCCAAAGCTGCAGACCACGTCGAAGACCTGCCTGGTGCCCTGTCCACTCTGAGCGACCTGCATGCCCACAAACTGCGTGTGGATCCTGTCAACTTCAAGTTCCTGAGCCACTGCCTGCTGGTGACCTTGGCTTGCCACCACCCTGGAGATTTCACACCCGCCATGCACGCCTCTCTGGACAAATTCCTTGCCTCTGTGAGCACTGTGCTGACCTCCAAGTACCGTTAAGCCGCCTCCTGCCGGGCTTGCCTTCTGACCAGGCCCTTCTTCCCTCCCTTGCACCTATACCTCTTGGTCTTTGAATAAAGCCTGAGTAGGAAGCAA
>NZ_JASBQE010000028.1 GCF_029960785.1 Polyangium sp. 15x6 | reverse complement strand
GGCGGCATGGGCGGCTCGGGTGGTGCCGGCGGCGCGGGCGGCGCGGGCGGCATGATGGGCACCGGCGGCGCGGGTGGCATGATGGGCACCGGCGGCGCGGGCGGCATGATGGGCACCGGCGGCGCCGGCGGCAGGATGGGCACGGGCGGCGCCGGCGGCACGGGCGGCATGCCCTGATTCGCCGGAAAAACCCCCGTTGATCGATTCGTCGGCCTCCGGGCGCCTCGCGCGTTCGGAGGCCGATGCGTTTTTCCAGCAGCACGAACCGCGCTAGGCTGCCCTCGTGATGACATTGCGCGCGGGGGTGCTCGCCTTCGTGCTCGGGCTCGCCTCCGTGGCCTCCGCCGAGCCGGCCGCGCCCGACCCGCGCGCAAAGGCGAAGGCCACGTACGAGCAAGCCGAGCGAGCCGCCGCCGAGCTCAGGTTCGGCGAGGCGCTCGCGGGATACGACGCGGTCCTTTCGCTCGATCCCTCCGCGCCGTTCGCCCGGATGGCCCGCGCGCGCGCCGCCGACCTCCGCGCCCACGCCGAGGGAGACTTCGCGCCCCTCGCGCGCCTCGAAGCCGTGCGCCGGACCCCGGCCCCGGACCGCGCCACCATCGAGGCGCTCGAGCGTGACGCCGCGACCTTCCCGCCCGGCCGCGTTCGCGCCGAGGCGCGGCTCATCGTGGCCGAGGCGTTCTGGCATCGCTTCGACGAGCCGAGCCGCGCCGCGGCCGCGCTCGGCCAGGCGATCGAGGATCCCTCGGCGGACAAGCTCACGCGCGCGCTCGCGCTGAACGAGCTCGCGGCGCTCGAACGGGAGCGGGGAGATCTCGCGGCGGCCTACCGCGCGGTCTCGCGGTTTCCGGATCTCGTTCCGAGCCTGTACGCCGAGATCGGCCGGCTCGTGCGTCGCGAAAGGCTCGCGCGGGTCGCGGCGGGCGTGCTCGGCGCGCTCGGGCTCGTCTTCGCCGTGTCGGTCGTGCGGCTCCTCCGGAAGCCGGGTCGGGATCCCGAGGCGATCGTGCGTGCCGTGATCCGCCCCTCGTCCGTGGCCTTCGCGCTCTACCTCGGGGGCGCGGCGGCGATCCTGGTCCGGCATCACGGCGAGGGCGACGTGCGGCCGTTCTTGTGGCTCGGGTTCGGCGTGCTCGGCGTGGACATCGCGGCGCGGGCGTGGCGGCTCGGATCACGTGACGGGCGCGCCGCCGCGCGGGTGGGCCGCGCGATCGTGTGCATGCTCGGCGTGCTCGCCGCGGCGTTCCTCTCGCTCGAAGGAGCCAACGCCGGCTATCTGGAGAGCTTCGGGTTGTGAGGGACGAACGGGACGACGGGAACGACGCGCGCCGCGATCCGGAAGGCGCGGTGGAGATCGGGCCGGGGCCGATCACGCCGGACGAGATCCTCGTGGTGCGGAGGGGCCCGGGGGCGAACTGCTCGTCGGTGGGGAGCGCGCTCGATCTCCTGTTCCTCTCGGCCGTGGCCGCGGGCGTGGTGATGGCGGGGATCGCGGCGGCGTTCGAGGGCGGCGCGGAGGCGCGCAAGGAGAAGGGACGCGGCGAACGCGACGGAGAGCGCGACGAGGGGGGCGATGCGGGCGCGCGTTGAACCGTTCGGCGCGTGGGTGCGGCTCGACGACGGCACGCTCGTGGCGATCGATCGCGGCGCGGCGGAGCGGCTCGGCCTCGCGGGCGGCGCGGCGTGGCAGGACGCGGCGACGACACGCCGGGCGAGGCCGCTCGAAGCGCACGTCGCGGTCACGTCGCGGTGCGGGGCCGGGTGCAAAGGGTGTTACCTCGACGCGCGGCCCGACGGCGAGAGCCCGCCGTTCGAGGTGATCACGGCGCGGCTTTCGGCGCTCGCGGCGGCGGGCGTGTTCACGGTGGCGTTCGGGGGCGGCGAGCCGCTCGCGCGCCCTGATCTCGGCGAGCTCGGCCGCGCGGCGCGGCGCCTCGGGCTCGTGCCGGTCCTGACCACGAGCGGCATCGGCATGACGGACGAGCGGGCGCGGGAGATCGACAGCTTCGCGCAGGTGAACGTCAGCTACGACGGCGAGGGCGCGGCGTACGGCGAGGTGCGCGGCTGGGAAGGCGCGCGGGTCGCGGAGCGGGCGATGCGGCTGCTCGCGGAGGCGGGCGTGCCGTTCGGGATCAACGTGGTGCTCACGCGAAAGACGTTCGACGCGCTCCCCGAGACCGCGCGACGGGCCGCGTCGCTCGGCGCGCGCGAGCTTCAGCTCCTCCGGTACAAACCCGCTGGCCGCGCCGCCGACGTCTCGTACCTCGCGACGCGGCTCTCGCCCGCGCAGGTCGACGCCCTCGGGCCCACGCTCGAAGCGCTCTTCGCCGCGACGAACCTCCCGATCCGCGTCGACTGCTCGCTCGTGCCGCTCCTCTCGGGCCACGTGCGCGACGCGGCGGCGCTCGCGCGGTTCGGCGTGCTCGGCTGCGAGGCGGGGCGTTACCTCGCGGCCGTGCGGATCGACGGCGCCCTCGCGCCGTGCAGCTTCGCGCCGGCCGCGGACGCGCGGACCGAGGACGCGTGGCACGGCGGCGCGGGCGCGGCCTGGGCGACGGACGCGACGCTCGAAGCCTGGCGCGCGCCGCACGACGCCGAGCCTTGCCGTTCCTGCGAGATCCGATCGGTGTGCCGGGGCGGATGCCGCGTCGTCGCGACGCACCTCGGCGGCGCGCTCGGCCCCGATCCCGAGTGCCCGCGCGTCCGCGCGCACCGCGCGAGAGCGCAGAACGCAGAGGAACACACACGTGCCGAAGGCGCCTAGGCGACTCCTGATCGCGCTCGCGTTCGGCTTCGTGGGGGCGGCGCTCGCCTACGTCGTGCTTCGCCTGATCGAGTCCGTGTGGTTCCCCGAGCCCGACCCGACGATCGTCATCTGGTCGGATCGAAGCCGCTTCGTGTGGCGCGCGCTCCTCGCGGCGTATGCCGGCGGCGCGGCGACCTTCGGCGGCCACGCGCTCGCGACGCGCTCGATCGAGGCTGCCGCCGTCTGGCTCGGCCGCGCCACTTTCGCCGCCGCGCTCGCGCTCGCTCTTCAAGGAGCGCTCGTCCCGTGACGCCCGAGCTCCTCCGCCGTGTCGCGCTCGTCCACGGCGTCCTCGCCTGGATCTCGGCCGTCGCCCTCGTCGCGCTCGCCGCGGCCCTCGTACGCCTCCGCGACGACGCCCGCATCTCCCGCTGGATCCGCCTCGCTTCCGCGGCGACGACCTCCCTCGCCGTGGCCTCCTTCGCAACGGGCGTCTGGCTCGACCTCCCCTACCGCACCCACCTCCGCCAGCGCCTCTTCCTCGCCTCGCGCTCGCTCGGCTTTCTCTTCGAGCGCAAGCTGCACCTCTCCTTCGGCGTGCTCGTCTTCGCCGGCCTCGCGCTCGCGGCCCTCTTCGCCGCGGGCGCGACCAGCCACGACGCACCCTCGCGCGCCCTGCGCCGCGCCTCGCGCACGGGCTACGTGGCCTCGGCGTTCTTCGCGCTCGCCGCGTGCGTCATCGGCACCCTCGTGGCCATGCGCGCTCGGTTCTGATCAGTTGAGCTTCAGCAGACTCAGCACGATCTCGAACACGATGAGCGCCACGATCGCTGCTTCGAGGAAGACCATGCGGCGCGTCTGGCTGAACTCGATCAAGGTCTGCAAGGTCTCGCGGATCGTCGACAGCTTGATCTCCAGCGCCTTGTGCCGCTCCTGGATCTCGAGGTTGTTCCGCAGCTTGTCGTGCAGCCGATCGGCGGCCTCGTTCTCCCAGGTGAGGTCGGGTTTGTCGAGCAGCGAGATCGCCGTGATGATCTCGACCTGCGACGCCATCGCCGTGCCCACGAACCGCACGAAATCTCGCGTCCGGCCGAGCGTTCGGCCTTCCCGCGCGACATCGCCGGCCACCGCGCCCACGCGATCCAGGATCGCCTGCACGTCCTCGTCGTAGTAGTCGATGGCCACGGACTGCGCGAGCACCGTGGCGATGACGTCGAGCGTGATCGGATCGACATCGGGCACGACGACCCGATCGAAGCGCACCTCGACCGCGGATCCCGAACGCACCTCGACGAGGAAGCTCTCGCGCAGCGGCGGATGCGGCTCCTGCGGCAGCTTCTTGTTGAAGGTGCCGACGATGCTCTCGCGCTCGGCATCGGGCACGTTCACGAACACGATCGCGCCGAAGTCGAAAAGGTACGCGAGCCTGTCGCCGTCGAGCGACACGACGAGCTGCGTCTTCGTCGAGCGGATGCCGCGATCGGGCGGCAACCAGGCCTCCACCTCGCGCAGGTTGAAGCGCGACGCGTACGAGTAAGCTTCGACCGGATAGATGCGGGACATGGCGGTTTCGGGCCCGCGCCGCGCGTGCCCGCCTGCCTCAGTGTCCCCGCCTCGACGCTCCCGCGCAACGTGCCGCCGAGACACGTCCGGGGCGCTGCGCCGTTCTTAGAAGCTCGCCTGAAAGACCGGGATCTTCACCTCGCGCGCCTGCGTGACCCCGAACTTCGCGATCTCCTCCTGCGTGTACAGCGGGCGGATCTCCACCGCGGGCACACCGAGCGCGAGCCGTCCTTCGTGCATGTCCACGAACGACATCGGCACATGCACCGGCCGCTTGCTCGTCCTCGGCAACGCCGGCTCTCCCGCGGGCTGGTTCTGCACCGGCTCGTTCGGGTAGTTCTCCGGCGCTTTGTAGAGCGTGGCGTTCAGCGTCACGATGATCGTCGGGATCACCAGCGCCATCCCGCCGGCCAGCATGTAGAGCGGCACCTCGGCCGGCGGGGCTGCCTGCTCGATGAAGTATCCGCCGATCCCGCCGCCCACCGCGGCGAGCGGCGGAAAGACGAGGTACGGCCAGCCCTTGCTCACGCCGACTGCACCCATGGTGATCGCGACGATCTCGCCGCCGAGCAAGGCGCCGCCCACGATCCCCTTCCCGGTCCCGACGACCGGCTCGGCTCGGGCTTCGCTCGGCTGCCCCGTGAGCGTTGCGACCCCCAGCGCCGCCGCGCAGGCCCACGCACTGATCCTGGACCGACCGTGGGGCAGAGACCCCACACCCCTTCGTGCCGTACGACCCAAAGCCATGCTCTCCCGCGCCCGTCCGCCGGAGGGCCGGGCAGCTAGCTCATCCGGTGCGCGAGCCTAGCATGGTATTCGAAACGCTCGTGCGCTCGTCCCGAGGGGGACGCCTCGCGTCCCCCTCTCGGCCAGGCAGAGCCCGGCCGATTCACCCCCCGAGGGAAGATCGCTTCGCGATCTTCCGAGCATCGTCCGATGCTCTCGTTAGTTGAGCAGCTTTCGCGACAGCTGGCGCACCGCCTCCCGCGCCGCCCTGTGCATCGCGCGCTCGACCTGCTTCGACGTCGCGTCCCCTCGCACGACGATCGCGCAGGAATCTCCCTCCATCTCGAACCTCGCGGCCGGCTCGGCCGAGGAAGCCTCCCCAGCCGCGCGGATCGGGATCTCGACCTTGAGCGAGCCCACCTGGAGCTCGACGTATCCCATCAGAGCTTTGTCCATGAGCGACTGCATGGCCGGAACGTGCGTCCATGCCCCGCGCTTGGCAAGGTCGCGTCCGCGCCCCGAGCGCGGGGCCCATCCAGCGCGTCGCCGCGCGAGGCCTCGGAACCCTCGCCCCTCGCGTGCTCGATCCGGCCTCGATCCTTCGCCGAACCCGCTTCCCTGCCCGCGTTTTCTCCTCGTTCCCCCGTCCGTCCTCGTCGCGACGTGCGGCCGGGGCCGCGGAAACTTGACGTGCTCCGCGAAGCCATCCAAGGTCGCGCGCTGATGCAAGCCCTCACGTTCTCAGGCACGTTCACCGCGCTCGTCACGCCGTTCACCGCCGATGGCGACGCCGTCGATCTCGCCGCGCTCGACGCCCTCGTGGAGGCGCAGATCGAGGGTGGCGTCTCGGGCCTCGTGCCTTGTGGCACCACGGGCGAGTCGCCCACGCTCTCGGACGAGGAGCAGGTCCTCGTGATCAAGCGTGTCGTCGAGGTCGCGAAGGGACGCGTGCCGGTCGTGGCCGGGACGGGAACGTTCTCCACGAAGAAGACGATCAGCGCGTCGAAGGCGGCGCTCGCCGCGGGCGCCGATGCCGTGATGATCGTGATGCCGTACTACAACAAGCCCTCGCAGGACGGCATGCGCGAGCACGTGCTCGCCGTCGCGCGCGCGGTCCCCTCCCCCGTCGTGCTCTACAACATCCCGGGCCGGTGCGTGGTCGACCTCTCGGCGGAGACGACGGCGCAGATCTGCGAGCGCGCGCCGAACGTGGTCGCGCTGAAGGACGCGACCGGCAACGTGCTCCGCTGCCAGGAGCTCAAGCGCAAGCTCGGCGACCGGCTCACGGTCCTCTCGGGCGACGACGCGCTCACGCTGGCCTTCGGCGCCGTCGGCGCGAGCGGGGTCATCAGCGTGAGCTCGAACGTGAAGCCGCGTGAGGTCAGCGAGGTGACCCGCGCCCTCCTGGCGAACGATTTCGCGCGGGCGCAGGCCTGCCATTTCGCGCTCGTCGAGCTCCACAACGCGATGTTCCTCGAGCCGAACCCGGCGCCGGCGAAGGCGGCGCTCGCGGCGATGGGGCGCATGACGCCCGCGGTGCGGCAGCCGCTCCTGCCGGCGAGCGATGCGACGCAGCGCAAGGTCGCTGACGCGCTCGCGCACCTCGACGCGCATTTCCCGAAGGCCGCGTCGTGAAGCTCGCGGTCGCAGGCGCCACGGGGCGCATGGGGCAAAGCATCGTCCGCCTCGCCGCACAGGAAGGATTTTCCATCGTCGGGGCCATTGCCTCGCCGCAATCGCCCCACCTCGGGCGCGACGTCGGCGACGTGGCCGGCGCGGGGACCCTCGGCGTGGCGATCAGCGACGACGTCTCGGCGGGCCTCCTCGGCGCGGACGTGGTGATCGACTTTTCCCGCCCCGAAGCTCTGAACCGCGTGCTCACGGCCGCGCGACGACAAAAGATCGCCGTCGTGAGTGGCACGACGCGGCTCGACGTGGACACCGAAAAGAAGCTCGACGAGGCGTCCGCGACGATCCCCGTGCTCTGGGCTCCGAACACGAGCCTCGGCGTGCAGGTGCTCGCCGAGATCGTGGCGGAGGCGGCGCGCCGGCTCGGGCCCGGGTTCGACGTCGAGATCGTCGAGACGCACCACAAGGCGAAGGTGGATTCGCCGAGCGGGACGGCGACGCGGCTCGCGGACGCAGTGCGCGACGCGCGAAAAGGATTGCGGACCGTGACCGGGCGCGAGGGCAACGTGGGTCCCCGCGCGGCGGACGAGATCGGCGTCTTCGCGATGCGCGGCGGCGACGTGATCGGGGATCACACGGTGCACCTCCTCGGCCCGGGCGAGCGGCTCGAATTGACGCACCGGGCGACGAACCGGGACCTGTTTGCCCGGGGCGCCTTGCGCGCGGCGCGGTATCTGTTCGGAAAGCCGGCGGGGCGATATTCGATGGCCGACGTCCTGGGATAATCGGCGTCGAGCCACCATTCCGCAAAAAATCTTGGCCGGAAGCGTCGGACATTGTTCATCCCTTCCGGGGACGAGACTGCCTTGACGTCGAGGGGGGATTCCATATCCTCCCCCCCGAACGACGCGACGAAGGAGTCTTGCATGAATGATGTTCGAATGGCCGCCGCCTGCCTCACGGCGTTCTTCCTCCTCGCTGGCTGCGGCGCCGATGGCGCAAAAGAGCAAACGCAGGAGGAGGACCTCGCCGAGTTCGAGTCGATGCGCGAAGAGCTCGAGGGGAAACGCGCGGTCTTCATCGAGACGCCGGCGCAGGACTTCTTCGCCACCGAAAATACCCTCTACTGGGTCGAGGTCGGCAGCGGAAACCCGCTCCTCCGCAGCTTCGACGATGCGAAGAAGCAGCGCACCGATTACACCTTCAAGGTCTACCTCACGGGCGTCTCGAGCCCGAACCCGGTGGACAACATCAATTTCGCCGCGTCGAGCACCATGGTCGCCTCGATGAACGTGCTCGACGGCGCGAACACCTACGCGGCCGGGACGCCCGAGATGCCGCGCGGAAAGCTCGACCTGCCCGCCCCGCCCTTCGGCCAGAAATGGTGGGCCTACTCGGTGACGGGCGACGATCTCTACGTCACCGTGATCAACGGCGACACCGGCAAGTACGTCCTTCAAAAGTGGACGCCCGGCCAGGCGAGCGCGACGGACGTGCTCGTGCTCGACGACCTCATCGCGCCCAACGTGATGGGCGAGTTCACCAATTTCGCCGTCAATGGCACGACGCTCATGTTCGCCGAAGGGGGCCGCCTCTGGCTCGCGGAGCTCACCGATGCGAAGGCGAAATGGGTGCAGAACGACAAGCGCGCCGGCGGCGCGGATTTTTATCCCGGCGGGGCCGTCTACTCGCAGGACCGCGAGTTCTTCCGCTACGACAAGGCCACGGACACGCGCGAGAACATCACGGACAAGATCAAGGCCAGCTACTCGATGAACAAGACGTTCGCCGAGGCGCATCACCCGGGCCACGACATGACGTGGTGCAAATTCAAGAACAAGGTCGTCTACGAGGGCAACTTCGGGATCTTCGCCTACGACCTCGAAAGCGAGACGGTGACGCCGCTCTTGCTCGACGCGCGTGACAACAGCGTCGTCTACAAGTATCCCGTGGCGGTCGGCACCGGGACGCTCTTCGTCAAAGGGCTGGAGAGCACGAGCGGAGCGACCGGCGCGGACGGCCCGATGTTCTCGCTCGCGGCGGCGAATCTGCTCTGAGAATCGCTACGAGCACGGAGGACCCATTGCGCGAAACGAATCCGGCGCTCACGTCTCCTTGATCGGCCGGTACCGGCTCGGATCATCGAACCCGGCGAGCCACGCCGCGGCTGCGTGACATGTCGTCATGGCCAATGGAACGCGCAGCAGATAGCGTCGCCCGGTCGACGGACAGGCGCACGCAAGGAACATCTCGGACACGTCCCCGCTGCCCCACATCGCCGGGAGCTGCAACCGCACGAGCCTCCGCTCGCCGCCCGGGTCGTGGTCCTCGTCGACCACCTCGAGCTTCGCTCGCGCGAGCACCTTCTCCACGCCCGCACGCTCCAGCATCACGCGGCGCAGCTCCGCATTGCGCTCCCGCAAGATCCTCTCCGGCGAGAGCGTCTCCGGCGCGAACACCACCTCGGGCTCGACGGGTACGCCGCGCCATGCGACCGACCTCGTCTTCGCCGAGAGCGCCTTGGGCCAGGTGCGCAGCGACGTCCCCGCGACTTCGATGGGAGCGGTCACCCGGAGGTCGTCGGGCACGGTCGCGAGGGCCGTGCAGTCCGCGAGATCGAGACGCTCGACGCGCAGCTTGCGCGGCAACTCCGCGAGCGCGGTGCACCCGGCCAGGCTCAGGCGCCCCGGCACCGTGAGCCCCGCCGGGAGCTGCGTGAGCGCCTCGCAGCGCCGGAGGAGCAGGTCCTTGCCCACCTTGATCCCGGAGCGCACCGTCGTGAGCCTCGGCGCGTCCCGCAGCTCGATGCTGCGGCCGGCGTCGAGATCGTTGGGCGTCTCGACCAGCGCGCGGGGCCGGATGAGGCGCAGATCCCCCAGGACCGAGAAGCCTTGCGGCAGCGTATCCCCGGGGAAGTGGTGCACCTCGAGGGAGCCACACACCATGAGCCCCTCGAGCGAAGCGAGCCTCCGGCAGCCGACGAGCGTGATGTCTCCGCCCACGCGCAGATCAGCCGGCAGCGCGGTGATCTGCGTGCCGACGATGCGCAGGTCGCCCTTGACGTGCAGGCCTTCCGGCAGCGCAGTCAGCGAGGGCCCGCCGATGATCGTGAGATCACCGGCAACGCGCAGGCCCCGGGGGAGCTCTGCGAGCGACGTGCAGCCGCTGAGGAAGATCGACCCGCCGATCGCGGCGTGCGCGGGGAACGCCCGCAGATGGGTGCAGTTTTGGAGCGAGAGCGAGCCGCCGACCAAGAGCTTGTCTGGCAGCGCGGCGAGCGGCGAGTGCTTGTCCCTGCTCGTGCCCAGCACCGGAGCGCCCGCGGAGATCTCCGATTCGGCGCACGCGCCGCCGATCCGCAGATCGCGCTCCACGCACAGGCCATCGCCGATGAAGCGGAGCCGCTCGCACTGCCGCAGATCCAGGTCACCATGAACGGCGAGCCCCTCGGGCAGGCGTCGCACGCGGCTGCCCGCGAGCGACAGCGACTGCCACACGTGGACGTTCGCGGGCGGGCGCCCGGTCTTGAGGAGCGCGAGGAACGCGGCGGCATCCATTTCGCAGGTGTCCTTTGCGGCCGTCAGTCGGCCATCGTGTGCCATCCGCCGCCCGAAGAAAGCTCGCGCTGCTGCCACACGCGATAAAAGCCACGCGGCAGCGTGATCGTGTCGTGCTCCGGGTGAATCACATCGGCCGTATCGCGCAGGACTTCCATGAACAACAGCGGCGTCCGTGACGGTCCGCCCTGCCATAGGAACAGGCACGCGGCGCGCTTGCTTGCAATGCGGTGCCGGTGACCCGTCACCTCGCCCGCGGCGAGAACGAGGCTCTTGATGCGCACGGCTCCCTCCGGCAGTGCGTCCACGGTTTCGATCAGCACATCACCCTGACGCCAGAGCGGCATGCTCCAAGAATAGACGATTCATCACCAGGTGCCCTCGTGAAAATCCTTCCACACCCGCCCGAACACCGGTGCACCGGCGAGCCCGCGCGCGATCGGGTCGCAGATCCGCGCGGCCGCGTCTTCCGTATCGAGCGGAGGGGCGAACCCTTGCGCGCGCATTCTGTGCCGCACGGACCACGCCCCCTCGTGCGTCACCCAACCGACGTCGACGCTGTTCATGAAGATGCCGAGCCCTGAAAGCTCTTCGGAGCACGTGCGCGTGAGCATGTTGAGCGCAGCCTTGCCGGCGTTCACGTGCGGGTGCCGCGCGAGTTTCATTGGCCGCTCGAGCTGCCCATCGAGGCCGACGACGTTGACGACGTATCGGTCGTGGTGGCGCGACGCGCGCAGCGCCGGCAAGAGCCGCGCCGTGAGCAAGAGTGGTGCGGCGGCATTTACATGCATGACGTCCAGGATTTCCTCGGCGGACACGTCCTCGAGATGCAGCGTCCAGCCGTTCACCTCGCGCCGATCCTCCTCCGCGACGCTCTCGACGTCCCCCGCGGCGAGCCGCCCTTCCTCCGGCCGTAGGACCGTCTGCGCCGCGTTGTTCACGAGGATATCGAGCGAGCCGAAGCGCGCCGTCACCTCGGCTGCGAGGCGCTCGGCCTGACGCGGATCGCGGAAATCGGCGCTGAGGACGTGGACTCGATCGCGCCACTCCTCGAAGTCGGGCGCTCGCTCGAACACGCGCCTCGCAGCGGCGGCGAAACGTGACGTGGCGATGAGCTCGGCCCCGCTCCGCAACATCCGGAGCGCCGTGGCGTGCCCGATCTTCACGCGCGCGCCCGTGATCAGCGCGCGCCGCCCGCGCAGATCGAGCCGCTCCGCGCGCTTGCTCTCGTGGAACGCCGCGCATGTCGGGCACAAGAGGTGGTAGCGCCGGTGCAGCTCGCGAAACAGTGCGCTGCACACGTAACAGCGCCGCGAGCCCGCCAGGAGCGGAACCGTATCGCCCCCGCTCACCTCGAGCGCGCGGCCGTTCTCGCGTGCGACGAGCACCTCTTCGAGCAGCCCGCGATCGTGCTCGCGCCGCCCGGCCGCATCGACCTTGCGTCGCTCCTTCCGGGCGCGCTTGTAGATGCGCGCTGCGAGCCGCTCCAGCGCCTCTCGGTCCGGCATCGCCGCCGGCCGCTCGATCGCGGCGCGCAGCACACGCAGGCAGGTCTCCCACGCCGCCGCGTCGACCCCCTCGATGGGCGCGTTGTCTTTCGCCACGGATCAGCCCTCACCCAAACGAAGGCCCTGCGGGGCCGGCCGGAGTCGAACCGGCTTCCTGTCGGATTCGTAATCCGACCGCTCTACCACTTGAGCTGCGACCCCACAGGGCTCGAGCACAGTACCACGAGAAGCCCACCATGACGAGCTGGCCGCCCTTGACGTTCGCTCTGCTCCTGCCTTCGAGGGTCCTGTGGAACCCCGTCGGAGAGGCCGTCATTCTCTCGCGGCGAGCACTTCGAACTCCGCGCCCGTGAAATGGGCCGTATCGAGCCCATTCGTCACCCACACCCCCTGCAATCCGAAATGCTCGCAAGTCAGACGTCAGCTACTCGAATACCCTGGTGCATGACAACTTCGTTTGGCCTGAAAGCCCCACCGACGAGCAGCGCCAAGCTGTGATGGACTGTGCGCAGGGACGACGGGAGCGCAATTCTGCGATCGCCGTTCGCACGAATGCATCGTTGACGCCCGGGGCCACCGATGGTTCGGTGACGTCATGACGATCACGCCCGCCGGCTTCGCCCAGGCCCTCGCCACCGCCCTTCGTCATGATGATACGAGCGCCCTCGCCGCGCTCCTCGCGGCCGCTCCTCTCGATAGCCCGCCCCTCGTGCCGATGGCGGTGTTGGCGAAGGCCCACCGGTCGCTCGATCTGCTCCTCTCGCGAGGCTCTTCGGCCAACGAGACCCGCGTCGATGGTTTGGCCGGGCTCCACCTCGTCCGGGACGCGAAAACGGTCCGCACGCTCCTACGCGCGGGCGGCGACGTGAACCTCCCCTCGCCGAGCGGCACGCCGCTCCACCTCGCCGCGGCGAACGCGGGGCCGCCCGTCATCAAGGCGCTCCTCGACGCCGGGGCCAACCCGAACACCGTCCGCGAAAGCCCCCCCACGTGTTTCACGCCGCTCCAGGTCGCCTGTGAGCTCGGCCGCACCCAGGCGGTCAAGGCGCTCCTCGCCCAGCCGCCCGCGCATGAGGCCTGCTTCTTCCTGACGGCCGAATTCGTCACGCGAAAAGGCAAAAAAGAACTCGCCGTCCTCGACCTCCTGCTCGCTGCGTTCGGCGCCGACATCGAGCCGCCCGCCGGCTATGATTCCCTGCTGCACATCGCCTCGAAAGCAGGGTGCCTCGACGGGGTCGAGCTTCTGCGTCGCCACGGCGCCGCGGTGCCGTGAGGGGCCGTCATTCCCGCGCGGAGAGCACGTCGAACTCCGCGCCCGTGAAATGGGCCGTATCGAGCCCATTCGTCACCCACGCCCCCTGCAATCCGAAATGCTCGCGCATCGCGCGGTACGCTTGCACGTCCGTGAGGCTCGGGGCGACGCCGCCCTCGTAGTTGTTCTTCGTCTCCTCGGTCGTCCACATGCGATCGCCGGGAATGCGGTCGAACAGGAAAGGGTGGTTGTGCAAATGCGCGACGGGCTGAAAGCCGCGGCCGAGGTCCGCGAGGACGCGCTCCTTGACCTCGCCGCGTAACTTGCCGCCGACCCGATCCGCTCCCGAAAAGTAGACCCGGACGCGGCCATTGCCCCGGAGAATGTACGCGCCGAACTCGGTGGGATGTTCGACCATGGGATACCTGCGCGCCTGGCGCTGGAAGAGGCGCCATTCCAGGCAATCGATGGGGCTCACGGAGCCCGCTTTGCCGTCGAGGATGACGTTGACGTTGTCGATCTCGCGGTATCCCGAGGTGCCGGTCATCACCTGGCGCGCGCGTTCGAGCAAGGCGCGTTGCGAGAGCCCCGCCTCGCTGCCGACCTTGGCCAGGAGGGCCGCATGATACTGGTCGCGCTCCGGGTCGCGCGGGGCGGGCGCCCAGAGGACAGGCTCGTCCGGGAGATCGAAGACCTCGTGTACCTCGCCGGGAATGGGCTCCGGGACGGCGATGCGCTCGGGGTTTTTCGAAAGGGATGGGCAGACGGCGGGCGGAGGTTCCGGGTTGGCGGGAATGGGAGCCGATGCCGAATGGCAGGCCGTGGCCAGCAGCGCGAGGAGGAGGGAGAGGCGGGAGCGCACCGGGGAACGCTGCGAACGCGATCCGGGGGTGTCAAGGCATGCTACGCCGTGCACTTCGGGTGTTTGGATGCTTCCTCTGCAGGCGGGGAGCGACACGAACCGCCTTCCGGGTCGATCGCTGCATGCAGGGACGTGCACCGAAGCCCGTTCGTGCGCGTTCCTTGCATGACGCGGACTGCACCAAGGGCCTTCGGTGCACGCCGCTGCATGACGCGGACCGCGCCAAGGGCCTTCGGTGCGCGTCCCGGCACGACAGGGCGGCGTCCGAACGCCCTTGGCGCGTTCCGTGTCGCGTGGATCGTGAGGCGGCTTGCAGAGCGTACTGAGCGGACGTAGCCTGCGATGATCGAAAAGGCCCATGAAGAGCCGCGGAAGAAGAATGGTGGGCCAGGCGAGGGTTGATGCCCATGACGAGGAGCCGCGGGGAGCGTTTCGTTCTGTCGCTCGTCGCGGCTCTTTTGCACCCGTATTTTACCAGTCGTGGCGCCTCTTCGCGCCGGACCAAACTGGAAGTGAGGCGACCATGACCATCGAACAAAGCAGAGTCGTGGATTGGCTTGGGATCGAGAAGGGCACAGGTCATGTAAGACTCACCGTCATCGACGATCTCGATTGGGTAGACGAACGGCGACACCTTCTGTTGCTGCAAGAAAAACTGAACACGTATCTCGCGTTCATCGAGAGTGGGGAGGTGTTCCAGCGCCTCGCCGAGGACGTCGGGCGTGAAGTGGAGCATTCCACACCCATCAAGGTATACATTCTTGCCAAATATGCGACCACACGCGAAGGCGAGGATTTCCTTGACTATGCCAGATCCATGTTCAAGGGCGCGGGGATCGACCTCATCTTCAAGCTGGTTGAGGTCCCGGGCTAGGAGCTTCACCGCGCCGGAGACGCGAAGAGAAACCGCCACGCTGGGGAGACCTGGATGACTGAGCTGAAGCCCGAGGACCGCACGACGCGGCGCGGGTGGAGTCGTATTTCAGCCGCTTCGCGAAGCCGCGAAAGAAGAAGGGTGGTCCGGGCGAGGGTTGATAGCCGTGACGGATGCTCGCTTGACAGGCGGGCGTCGCAAGCCCACGTTCAGTGCCCATGTCGATTTGCAAGTTGTGCAAGAAGCAAGATGCGATGTCGTTGGAGCACGTAATCCCGAGCGCGCTTGGCGGAACGCTCCAGGTAAAGGGCATCCTCTGCACGAAATGCAACAGCGAATCCGGTAGAGGTATCGACGCGGAGCTCATCAAGGCATTTGACTTCGCTCGTATGCTACTCGACATCAGAGGGGACCGGGGCCAGGCGGCCAACGTACGGGGGCAAGATCCCAAGCTTGGCGGTCTCATTTTGGAGTCGGGCGGCAAACCCCGACCCATGGATCATGCGCCTCAACTCCTCAGTGAAAATGCAGACGGGTCCAAGACCTACCGAGTAGCATCTCCGGCGGCGGCACGCAGGTTCGTTGAAGCGCAACGACGCAAAAACCCTGGTGCAAACTATCGAGTAAATGAGGCATGGACCACGAGTTCGTTCTCCGATATGGTCAACGTCAACTTCTCCATCGGAGGAGAGGATTTCTATCGGAGTTGCGTCAAGAGCATTCTATCGCTCCTCATTGTGCGTGGCGTGACCGATTCTCAGATCCTTGATGCAGGTGCTTGGCGCTACGTCGCCGGTGCATCCGGCGACGAGTCTGGCGTTCATACATGCTTGGCGCCGGCTCAGCCGCTTTGGAGCCCGTCCGAGCGCCTGGGTAAAATGTACCATGCAATTACGGTTCATGGCGATTCGTCAACCCGAGACGTACGGGCGGAGGTTCGCTTTTTTGGTGGCATATCAGTGGGCGTCGAGATCAGGGGCGCAGCCTGCACGGACTGCCGCTTCGGGTATGCCGTGGATCCAATGACCGGAGAGGAACAGGACCATGACACCTGGTCTGGAGCCCTCGCGGCACCGCCTCGTTACATAACTGACGAGGTCATCGAATCAACGCGCCAGGCTGTAACAGCTATCGTCAAGACTGGGCTGGAGCGACAAAACCAGCAACTGCTCCACGACATTACTGACAGAGCCATGGCGAAGGCTTTCGCCGGTCTCGAGGAAGGCGCCCCCATCCCGGCTGAAGTCCTGGACAGACTCGCTGAGGAAGTGGCCCTCGACTTCACGCGACACCTGATGCGCACCGACTGGAAGGAACCGGCCCCCGACCTCGTGGAAGAGCTGAATCGTCGCAAGTCGTGAGCCGACAGGTGCCCACGGCCAACCTCTTGCCCGTCCTTCTCCCTCCTCGATCCCCTCCCACACCCCCCCGTTTGCGCTACCTTGCGCGCCCCATGTCCCAGACCCGCGACCTCCTGCTCGAAATCGTGAGCGAGATCGAGGCCCCCGGGCTCGTCGTCGCCGTTTGTGACCGACGTGAGATCCTCTGGCACCACACTCGCGGTCATGCCGATCGCGAAGCTCGGTCGTCGGCAGACCTGGATACCCTCTTCAGCGCTTGCTCGATCACGAAGACCTTCACGGCTACTGCGATCCTCATGCTCCGTGACGCCGGGCTTCTTGCCCTAGACGAACCGCTGCACGAGAGCGTCCCGGAGGCGTCGGCTCTTCGCTATCCCACGACGGACTGCTCACCGATCACGCTACGCCACCTGTTAACACATACCTCCGGCCTTCCCCGGGGCATCCGAGACTTACGCGGTGTACTCCGACGCGAGCCAGATGAGCGCGAACTGTTGGAACATCTCTCCAACGTGACTCTGGAACGCGCACCGCATGAGGAGCGGTCCTATTCGAACCTCGGGTACGCTTTGCTCGGCATTGCCGTCGCTCGTCGGAGTGGAAAATCCTATACCTCGTACGTCGAGGAACAGATCTTCGCCCCTCTGGGAATTACAGAAGCGACATTCGATCCCGAGAATCATAGCGCGACTCACGCGACTCCACATGACATGCGCGACGGCGGCTTTTTCCCACAGGCGCTATGGAAACACGGTGCCTACGTCCCCGTCGGCGGCCTTTACGCATCCGCGCGCGCGCTCGTCCATTGGGTTCAGTATCAGCTTTCGGCGTGGCCCCCTCGCGACGATCTCGATCCTGCCAGGCCGCTTCGCCGATCGACCGTGCGCGAGTCGCACCGCATCGGCGGACTGCAACGCGCTGGGCGCAATGGTAGCGGCCTCGGATGGGCCATCGAACGCGGAGGCCTGGGGCATGTCGTGCATCATAGCGGCGGATCCCCGATCGGATACTCCTCGTTCGCAGGCTTCGAGCCCAACGTCGGCGTCGGTATCGTAGGACTGGCCAATGCCGACGTTGGCCTGGAGGCATCCCTCGTCAGATTGCTCCACGCTTTCGCCGTCTCCCGCGGCCTCGTCGAAGATCGCCGCCGGTAGCTCCCGTGCGCCGCGTCCGCGCCCTCGTCCCCTGGACCATCCTCGCGCTCCTCGTCCTCTGGCCGCCGGTCCACGTCCTCCTCGCGCTGGCGGCAGCCGTTACCTTGCTCAGGCTCTGACCCGATGCGTCCGTGGGGCTGCACACGTCAACGGCCTTGCCCGAGCGTAGCGGGCGGACGTACTCTGTGAGGATGGACAACCCCCGGGATGACACTCCCACCAAACAGTACCGCAAGAGCGGCGCCTTCACGATCTCCGGCATCCGGGCGGACGCCGAGACGCAGGGAATGGAGGCCGCCTTCGCGGCGGTGCACGTCGAGCTGAAGGCCAGGGACCGCGAGCAAGAGGATCTGGAAGAGGCGGTCGAGGAGCACGAGGCCGTGATCTCCTGCTGCGACCGCGTCGTCGATCGGATCGTCCGCTCCTTCGAGCTGCGCCTGCTCGATCTGTGCGAAAAGAATCGGGACGACCCGCGATATCGTCGTTATTTCGCCGAAGGCCTGCGCGCGGTGACGGAGGCCGACGCGCGCGAGGTCGAGCCCAAGATGGTGCGCGACATCGTCAAGGCCCTCGACGAGGACAAGAACAAGCCCGGCATGAAGCCGCTCCACGAGGAGTATTTCGCCAAGCTGCTCGGCGCCGTGGAGGCGGTCGAATTGGCGGACGCCGCGTGCACGAAGGTCGAGGAGGAGCTCGCGTTCCTGAAGGAAAAGACGATCCCCGAGGTGAAGCGCCGCTGGGTGGAAGAGCGAATCAAGCTGCACGCCGAGCTGACGAAGAAGTTCCCGCACGACGCGGCGCGGGTGGAGTCGTATTTCAGCCGCTTCGCGAAGCCGCGGAAGAAGAAGGGTGGGCCGGGCGAGGGTTGACGCCCGTGACGAGGAGCCGCGGGGAGCGTTTCGTTCTGTCGCTCGTCGCGGCTCTTTTGCTCGGCCTCCTCGGCGTTCATTTCGCCTGCACGCTGCTCTATCTCACCCCACCGAATCCGATCCGGATCGCGCTGCATGCGCCGCTCATGCGGTACATGCATCCGTACTTCTACCAGTCGTGGCGCCTCTTCGCGCCCGATCCGGGCGGGACCGACTCGCTCCTGCTTGTCAACTGCAATGTGCGCGAAGGTAGCGTGATGGTCGAGTCGGACTGGTTCGACATCACGACACCCCTTCACGAGCACCGGTACCGGCGTCGATTCTCGCCTGCGCTCCTCCTCGCCCGCGCGCAGGAGCCACGCTTGCTTCTGCGCGCCGATCCGATGAACGAGGCGATTCGCCGCTATGGGTTACCGAACCCTACGATCGAAGCCGCTCGCGAAGCGCTGGCTGCGGAAGCGCGCAGGCAGTTCGAGAGCGGGCGCGCGCACGCGAACCGCATCGCCTCCGCTGCATGCGATCGGCGCTTCGGTGTGGGCCGTACGGCGCAGGTGAGCGCGCAGTTGGTCTTGCGGAAGGTGCCACCCTTCGGGATGCGGGAGGGCGCGCCAACGCAGGAAGACACGTACACGCTGGAGCTGCCCTGGGCGCCGTACGAGGTCGTGGATGGCTATTGAGCCCGAGGGCTTCCTCGACCGCTTCTCACGACCCCATGGTCTGGCTGGGCTTGCGGCGTTTCGTATCGTCGCGGGGAGCACGATCCTTTATCAGTACCTCGTCAACCACGCACAGCGACGGTTCCTGTTCGGGCCGAATGGGGTGTATCCGCGAGACCTCCTCGGCGGCGCGTTTCCGCTCCTCGCGTGGAGCCGTTCCTACGTTTGGTTCGAAGCCATCTATCACGCGGGTATCGTGCTGGCTCTGCTCTGGGTCGCCGGTTGGCGGACGCGCTTCGTGACGCCGATCCTGTACGTGCTCTGGAGGTCGCTCGCAGCGCGCAATCCCGTGCTGGCCGACGGAGGGGACAACCTCGCGCATCTCCTGATGCTGTACGCATGCTTCGCGGATGTCTCCGGGCGGTGGTCGGTTGATACGCGAAGACGGCCCGAAAGCGCGCCCTGCACGCTCCTGCAGAAGTGCACCGCGATGGTGCACAACACCGCGCTCCTCGCGATGCTCGCGCAGGTCTGCCTCGTGTACGCGGTTGCGGGAGCGACGAAGGTGCAGGGCGAGACGTGGCGCGATGGGACGGCGATCTACTTCGCGCTACGCAAGGCCGAGTTCGCGTGGCCGGGATGGAGCGAGAAGGTCTACGCGAGCGCGTTCGTGGTGACGGCGCTGTCGTACGTGACGGTGGCGTTTCAGATCGCGTTTCCGTTCTGCGTCGCGCTCCATGCGCGAGCCAGAAGAGTGGTGCTCGTGATGGCGATCGGGTTTCACCTCGGCGTCGCGATGTTCATGGGGCTCGTGACGTTCGCGGCTTTCATGATCGCCGCGGATTTGCTGTTCGTGCCGGAGGAGGATTTTGCGCGGATCGGCCGGGGGTTGAAGCGGCTACGCGGCTGGCTTAGCGTGCGCATGCAGCATCGAGACCGGCGCCAAGGCGAGCCACCCAACGCGGGAGCAGGGGGATGAGTACGTTGTCAAGATTTTCGTACGCTGTGCCGGCCGTGGCGGGAGCGCTCGTCGTTCTCTGCGCGCTCGCGCTCGTGCGATCCTACTCGTCGATGCCCGAGGAGCCTCTGCGGGTTGCGATGACCCACGAGACGAACAGCGGTAGCACAGGCGAGGGAACGCCGCGGTCGCGGCAAGACGCTCCGCTGTCGGCGAGGTGGCTCGACGAGGAGGACGAAGTGGGCATGTTGGCCCAGCGCGCGGAAGAGGCGCGAGAGGAGCAAGAGGAGCTACGGGAAGAGGCCGAGGAGGAGTCAGGGTTGTCGACTTCGCGTTCCCCGCGTCCGCACTCCATGCTGCTCGCGCACATCGAGGTGATCAGCACCCGAGATCCGGCATCTGGTGTGGCGCCCGATCCATGCGTGCACCCGATCCAGCTTCCGCCGCCCAACGAGGCGATGCCACACACGAAGTTTTCGCTGCGCACGACGGCGCTTGCTGCGGATGGATCGAACGCCGAGATTCGCCACCTCGCCGAAGTTGCTGCTATCGCATCGTGCTCCCCCGAGGGCGGGTTTTACTTTGATAACCCACGGGCCGCTACGCATATCCACCGCTGCCCCACATCGTGTGCTTGGGTGCGGGGCGCGACGCATGGCGTGCGCGTCGACGTCCTCGCGAGCGCTCACTGAACCTAGAGGACCGCATGTTCGACACGGATGACGCGAAAGACCGAGTACTCCACGAGCTTATCGGTGAGGTCGAAGCGCCGGGGCTCGCCGTCGCCATCTGCGGCCGAAACGGGATCCTCTGGCATCACGCGCGGGGCCACGCTGACGCAGAAAGATCGGTACCCGTCGACCTCGACACGCCATTCGGCACCGGCTCAATAACAAAAACGTTCACAGCCGCAGCCATCCTGGCGCTCCGGGACGATGGCATCCTCAAGCTCGACGAGCCGCTGGTCGAGAGCATCCCAGAAGCTGCCGCGCTTCGGTATCCGACGAAGGATAGCGCGCCAATTACGCTGCGTCATTTACTCACCCATACCTCGGGCCTTCCCCGCGGCGTCCGCGATTTGCGGGGCGAGCTTCACCGCGAGCCCAATGACGACGAGCTGCTGGCGCACCTCGCGTCCGTGAGGATGGCGCGCGCGCCGGGAGTCGATGATGAATACTCCAACCTCGGCTTTGCTCTTCTCGGTATCGTCGTCGCGCGTCGCAGCGGGCAGCCCTATGCCTCCTTCATCAAGGAGAGGATCCTCGATCCCCTCGGAATGACGACGTCGACATTCGCGCCCGAAGTGCTTGGTGAGCATCTCGCCACACCCCACAAGAACCGCGATGGGGTGCTCGGTCCCAATAGACTATGGGAGCATGCCGCATACACGCCTGTCGGTGGTCTTTACGCGTCCACCCGCGACGTCATCCGCTGGATCTCATTCCAGCTCGCAGCCTGGCCGCCACGGGATGATCCTGATCCTGCGCGACCGCTGCGGCGTGCCACGGTGCGTGAGTCGCACCGCGTCGGCGGTCTCCACCGTATCGGACGACGCGGAAAGGGACTCGGCTGGTCGATCAAGGCAGATTCGCCCCTCGGGGAAATCGTTTGGCACAATGGTGGACTTCCGATGGGGTACGCTGCCTTTTGCGCGTTCGAGCCCACCGTTGGCGTCGGGCTCGTAGCGCTGACGAACGCGCTCGTCGACATGGATGACCGCATGTTCAAGACGCTTGCCAAGTACGCCGTCTCCCGCGGCCTCGTCGAAGACCGCCGCCGGTAGCTCCGTGCGCCGCATCCGCGCCCTCGTCCCCTGGACCATCCTCGCGCTCCTCGTCCTCTGGCCCCCGGTCCACATCCTCCTCGCGCGCCATTACCACTTCTCGACCTGGCGCTACGGCGGCTTTGGCATGTACGCAGCGCCCGACGGCGGCGAACGGGAGGTCTACGTCTTCATCCAGGACTGCAGCGCTCGGAACGCGACAGAGGTCGCTCCGACGACGACGAAGGCTCCTCCCGGTTTCATTTACCGCGTCCGCGCCGGTCGGGCGGACCTGATGGCTCTCCCCGAGCTTTCATCAGACGAACAACGGGCCTTGTCGAGCTTGACGAGGGACATCCGCTCCCTGAGCCGCCCCAGCGATTTCGAGCAGCTCGGCCGGTGGATCGATGCCAGGGGCGCGGCGAAAGGCGAGTCCCCGCCAGTCATCGCTGTCCTCGTATCCACGCCTCGCCTCGATACCGTGAAGGGAGCGGCGTACGCCGACGTTTTTGGTTTCCTTCGCGAGCGAGGCCGTTGGTCGTCCGTCGGAGAGGCATCGGGTACCAGCGCCCTCGATGTCCTGACGGCGCGCCTCTCCGCCTGCCCATGAATCCGCTCTCCTTGCGCGAGGTGACGAACGGGCTCGGACGCGAGTTCTGCGCGCCCGTCGCGCCGGACGTCGCCGCGTGGTTCCACCGGTTCTTCCTCGGGAAGACGCTGCTCCTCGAGTGCCTCGGCGTGATGGCTGCGCGAAATGCGGAAGGGCTCGCGCTCGCGCGAGTCCTTATCATGAGCACGGCGCTCCTGCTCGCCGAGACACGACACTTCGAGCGCTTGGGCATCTTCGTCTTCTTCCTGCTTCGGACCACGGACGTCGTCCTATCCTTCCCCTACACCATCAATCACGCGTTCTTCGAATGCGCGCTTCTCCTCGCATTGCTGCTGTCGGACCGCGAATCGGAGGTCCCGCAGCCGGCGCGCGTGGCGCAGGTCGGTATCCTTCTCGTCTTCTTTCAAGCAGGGGTTCAGAAGCTCGCGCACGGTCATTACGTGAACGGAGAGTTCCTCGCGCTGCGCGTGCTCTTCGACGAGGGAGACATGGGCCGACGGCTACGCTGGATGCTCGAAGGGACGGCGCAGCTCGGCGGGCTCGCTCCTTTGCCGCCGCTCCCGCTCCCGCGGCCGAGCTTCATCGCTGGCGCCGAAGTCTCGCTCCCAGCGTGGACGTGGAGCGTCCTCCGGGGGCTCTCGAACGGCGTGTGGATCGCCGAAATGGGGCTGCCGGTGCTCGCGCTGCACAAGGCGAGTCGAGCCTGGGCCGCGATCGGGTTGCTGTTCCTGGAGAGCTTCATCCTCGTGCTATCCGGCGAAACGAGCTTCGGGTTCACGACCGTGGCGTGCCTCCTTTCGTTCTTCCCGGAGCTGGCACGGTGGACGTACCCTGCTGCTCTGCTCGCCCTCACTGGGGTCGTCGTGCTGCTCGGCCGCTGAGCTCGGAGGTTATCATCATGAAACAAATTGTATGTTCGGTTTTCGCCCTGTGCCTCGTCGCTTGTGGCCCCGATTGGAATGGCACGTTCGCCGGGGAGCTCTCGCAGAGCGGCGATTGCTCCGATGGTTCGTCCGTCCCGGTGACGGAGGCGGACATCGAGCTGACGTTGTACGACAACGGCGATACCGTATCGTGGGACGCCGCGTGTGGCACGACGGTCATCGCCGACGTGGACGGCGAGGTCGCGAGGTTGCGTCAATCCAGTTGCCCGGCCGAGACGGTCAACGGGACGACCCAGAGCACCACGATCGAAGGCGGCACCCTCAGGCTGAGCGACACGGCGCTGCGCGTGGAGCTGGATCTCACGGTGACCCTCGCCGGAGCCACGACGGCGACCTGCGACCTGACGGCCGAGGGGACGCTCGAGCGCCTGTCGCAGTAGGCCGCTCGCGCCGAGGACGTACCCGCGAGCCCACGGCGGGACGTCCCCCACGCTTCCCCTGCCCCAAGCCGTCCGTTTGCGCTACCTTGCGCGCCCCATGTCCCAGACCCGCGACCTCCTGCTCGAAATCGGCTGCGAGGAGCTGCCCGCTTCGTTCGTCGACGCCGCGCTCCGCGCGCTCCCCGATCTTTTGAAGAAACGCTTCTCGGATCTGCGCATCACGCACGGCGCGATCCGCGCGCTCGGTACGCCGCGAAGGCTCGCCGTACTCGTCTCCGGCGTCGCCGAGCGCCAGCCCGATCTCGAAGAAGAGGTCACGGGTCCGCCCGTCAAAGCCGCGTTCAAGGACGGCGTGCCCACGAAGGCCGCCGAGGCGTTCGCGTCGAAGATCGGCGGCTCCGTGGCCGATCTGCGCCGCGTCGAGACGCCGAAAGGCGAGTACCTCGTCGGCACGCGGCGCGAAGCCGGCAAGCTCGCCTCCGCGCTCCTGCCCGAGGCGCTCGCACAGGTCGCGACCGCGATCCCCTTCCGCAAATCGATGCGCTGGGGCGCGGGCGATTACGCGTTCGGCCGGCCGATCCACTGGGTCATCGCGCTCTTCGGCGAGGACCTGCTCGACGTCGAGATCGCCGGCGCCAAGAGCGGCCGCACCACCTACGGCCATCGCTTCCTCGCGCCGGGCGCGATCACGATCACCTCGGCCGCGATGTACGTCGACGCGCTCCGCGCCGCGCACGTGCTCGTCGATCCCGAGGAGCGCGCGCGCGTGATGCGCGAGCGGCTCCTCGAGGCGGCCGCGTCCGCGGGCGGCACGCTCATCGAGGACGACTTCCTCATCGAGGAGAACCTCTCGCTCGTCGAGGAGCCGCACGTGATCGTGGGCGGCTTCGGCGACGAGTTCCTCGAGCTGCCCGAGCGCGTGATCCTCGCCGTCGCCAAGGGCCACCAGCGCTACTTCGGCATGCGCGCGCAGGACGGCAAGCTCCTGCCGAAATACCTCTCGGTCGTGAACACGGCCGAGAACCCCGCGAACATCCGGCGCGGCAACGACAACGTCATGCGGGCGCGGCTCTCGGACGCGCGCTTCTTCTACCGCGAGGACGTCAAGATTCCCCTCGCCGATCGGCGTACGAAGCTCGCCGGCATCGTGTTCCAGAAGCGGCTCGGCACCATGCTCGGCAAGGCCGAGCGCGTCGAGCGGCTCGCGCGCGAGCTCGGCCTCCTGCTCCAGCTCCCGGAGCCTGCGATCATGGCCGCGGCGAGCGGCGCGCACATCGCGAAGAGTGACCTCGTCTCGCTCATGGTCGGCGAGTTCCCCGAGCTCGAAGGCGAGATGGGGCGCGCGTACGCGCTCGCGCAAGGCACGAGCCCCGAGGTCGCCGACGTGATCCGCGAGCATTACCAGCCGAAGGGCGCGCAGGAAGCGACGCCGCCCTCGGACGCGGGCGCGCTCGTGTCGATCGCGGATCGGCTCGACACGATCGTCGGCTGCTTCGCCATCGGCCTCACGCCGACAGGCGCGGCCGATCCGTACGGCCTGCGTCGCGCGTGCCTCGGCATCCTGCGCACCGTGCTCGATCGAGGCTTCGACCTGCGCATCTCGGACGCGTTCCGCGCGGCGTACGACGGCTACGGCGGCGTCTCGCTCGACCTCGGGCCGGGCGAGCTCACGGACAAGCTCGGCGACTTCTTCACCGAGCGTCTGCGCGGTCTGCTGGAAGCGAAGCTGCCGAGCGACGCGGTCGCGGCCGCGCTGCCCGTCGCGGCCGAGCGGCCGCTCGACGCGCGGGCGCGGGCGACGGCGCTCGCGGGCCTCGACGCGGACACGCGCGCGCGGGTAGGGGAAGTCTTCAAGCGCGCCACGAACATCGCGAGCGGCGCTCCGGCCGGCGAGCCGACCCCGCCGCGGGTCGAGGATCACGCGAGCGAGAAGGCCGTGCACGACGGCTACCTCGCGCTCGCGTCGAAGCTCGTCGATCTGCGCCGCGCGGGCGACTACGCGGGCGCGCTGCGCGAGGTCGCGAGCTTCGCGCCGCTGCTTCACCGCTACTTCCTCGACGTGTACGTCATGACGGACGACATCCCCGTCCGCGAGAATCGCCTGCGCCTCATGCGGGCGATCAGCGAGACGTGCGCGACGCTCGCGCGGCTGGAGCTGCTCGGCGAACGGAAAGAAGCCTGACGGAAGGCCGTCCGTTCCTCTGCTATGGTTCGCGGGAGGCCACCCCTCCCGCATGAACCCCGACCTCGTCCGACTCGGATTCACCCCTCATTTCGCCGGCCATTTCGCCGCGCACGCCGCCGAGCATTCGACCTCGCGGCTGCCTGCCCGCGTCATCACCGAGCACCGGGGCGCCTATCGCGTGCACGATGGAACGATCGAGCGCTGGGCCGTGATCGCGGGCCGGCTCCGCCACGAGGCCGAGAGCCCGCTCGACATGCCCGCGGTCGGCGACTGGGTCGTCCTCGACGAGACGGCCGATACCGAAGGGCGCGCCGTCATCCAGGCGATCTTGCAACGCCGCACGGCCTTCGTTCGCCGCGCGGCGGGCCTCGACAAGAAGCCGCAGGTCGTCGCGGCGAACGTCGATCGGGTCTTCCTTGTGAGCTCGCTCAACCGTGATTTCAGCCCGCGTAGGCTCGAGCGTTACCTCGCGCTCGCCCGCGAGAGCGGCGCCGATCCGGTCATCCTGCTCAGCAAAGCCGACCTCGCCGATCCCGGCCCCGCGATCGAGGCGGCCTCGGCCATTGCGCGCGGCGTGCCCATTCATGCGTCGAGCTCCCAGACGGGCGAGGGCATCGAGATCGTGCGTGACTACCTGCGCGACAACAGGACCGGCATCCTGCTCGGCTCCTCCGGGGTCGGCAAGTCCACGCTGATCAACCATTTGCTCGGCGAAACGCGGTTCGCCACCTCGCCCATCCGCGACGACGACGACACGGGCCGCCACACCACGGTGCGGCGCGAGCTCGTGGTGCTGCCGACGGGCGGCATCATGATCGACACGCCGGGCATGCGCGAGATCGGCCTCTGGGAAGCGAGCGCGGGCCTCGACGAGGCCTTCGACGACGTCGCGGTGCTCGCGGCGAGCTGCCGGTTCTCCGATTGCCGGCACGAAAAAGAGCCTGGATGCGCCGTCCAGAGGGCCATCACCGAGGGCGCGCTCTCGGCGGAGCGGCTCGCGAGTTACAAGAATCTTCAAAAAGAGGGCGATCGGATCGAAATGGCCAGCGACCCGCGGGCGCGCTCGGAGGAGATTCGCAAGAATCGCGTGCAGGCGCGCGCATTGCGTGCGCACCTTCAGAAAAAGCGCGGCTGAGCCTCATTCGCTGCCCCTTGCGCTCGCCCCACGATCGAGGCGACCATACCGCCCATGCACGTTGCCTTCGTGGTGCACATGGTGAAGGGCTCCGACGCCGACACGCTCCTCTCGGAAGAGACCAAGCGCGATACGCAAGCCGTCGTGATGTCGCTCGAGGACGCCGGCAAGATGGGCTTCTCCACGTCCGGGATCACGCCGAAGCCCGGCCAGGAGGTGAACATCATCGTGGTCGCCCGCCGTGACGCGCCGTGGGTCCGCCGTCAGATCGAGGCCCACGATCACGTCGCGGGGTTCCACGAGGTCGACGTCAACCTCGCCTGAAGCGCGCTACGCGAGGAACGACGAAAGCAGCTCGGTGACACGCGCCGCGCCCTCGATGTGCGGCGTGTGCCCGAGCCCCGGCAGCATCACGAGCCGCGCGCGTGGCATCGCGGCCGCAGCCCCGATCGCGATCGGCGCGGGCAAGACGGGATCACGCTCGCCCCACACGAGTAGCGTCTCGGCGTCGATCCGCTGGAGCTCCGACGCTCGCTCGTACGCGGGGCCGACGAGCGGCATGAGCGCGTCGAACGCCCGCACCGGCGGCGCCTTCCCTCCGAGCACGGAGAAGAGCTCGACTTCGAGGCGCGCGAGGCGCTCTTCCCACGCATCTCCACCACGCGCGTCCCGCGGCAAACCGAGGGCCCCGAGCGTCCGCGCGATCCGCTCCGGCCCGAGCCGAAACAGCGCGCGTGATCGCAGGCTCGCCCAGGGACCGAGCCCCATCGAGGCGACGAGCGCGAGCTTCGGCGGCCGCACGTGGCCTCCGAGCACGAGCTCCAGCGCGACGAGCCCGCCCAGCGAATGCCCCACGATCGAAGCCTCCGCGAGGCCGAGCTCACGCACGAGCGCGGCGATCGGATCGACGAAGAAACGCGCCGCCGCGTCGCGATCGTCGCCCTGGAACGGCGGCGACGACGAGTGACCGAACCCCGGCAAATCCACCGCGATCACGCGACGTGATCGCGCGACCTCCGCGAGCACCGGCGCCCAGATCGTCCCCGCGGACCCCCGCCCGTGCAGAAACAGCACCGGCGCGCCCCGACCGCCTTCCAGCGTCCGCAGCGTGACCGGTGGCAGCGCCCTTCGCTTGACCTCAAACGAATCGCCGAGCGCCGCGAGGATCTCCGACTCGACCGGGCCCGGCCGCGACACCACCGCGTGGATGTCCGTCACCGCTCGTCCCTCTTCCGCGCGAGCACACGCGTGTAGAGCTCGCGACGCGGCCGGCCCGACACGAGCGCGAGCTCGTCGGCGATGTCCTTCGGCCGACGCCCGCGCGCGAGGTGCTCGTCGATGAGCCGATCGAGCTCCTCCTCGCCGACGAGCGGCCCCTTCGGCGCCTCGCCCGGACCGATCACGATCGTCACCTCGCCGAGTGTCTCGCGCTCGGCCGCGATACGCGCGAGCTCGGGCAACGTGCCGCGCAGGATCTCCTCGTGCATCTTCGTCAGCTCGCGCGCGACCGCGCCGGATCGGTTCGGCAAGCTCGTCGCGAGATCGGCGAGCGTCTCGGCCGTGCGCTCCGGCGACTCGAAGAGCACGACCGACTCGGGCGTCGCGCGCACGAGCTCGAGCGCATCGCGCCGCTCGGGACCTTTGCGCGGCAGAAAGCCGAGGAACCGAAACGCGCCCGTGCAAAGCCCCGACGCCGAGAGCGCCGCCATCACCGCGCTCGGCCCCGGGATCGGCACGACGCGCACGCCGGCCTCGGCCGCCGCGCGCACGAGGTCCGTTCCCGGATCACTCACGACGGGCGTGCCCGCGTCGGTCACGAGCGCGACGTCTTCCCCCGCGACGAGCCGATCGACCACACGCGCGACGTCATGCGCCGACGCATGCGCATCGAGCCTGTCGATCGGCTTCCCCGTGATCCCGAGGTGCGTGAGCAGCCCGCGTGTCCGCCGCGTGTCCTCGGCGGCGACGCGCGCCGCGTTCCGGAGCGTCTCCGCCGCACGTGGCGACAGATCGCCGAGGTGGCCGATCGGCGTCGCCACCACGTAGAGCACCCCTCGCTCGGGCGCGTCGCTCACGGCCTAGCTCGCGCCGCCGACGGCGTCGCCGAGCTCCTCGCGCAGGTACTCGCGCAGCTTCGTGGTCAGCCGCGCTTCGAGCTGCCGCACGCGCTCGCGCGAGATGCCGAACTCGTCGCCGAGCTCCTGGAGCGTGAGCGGCTCCTCGGCCGCCATGCGCTTGTCGAAGATGATGACGTCCTTGCCCTTCAGCGTCTCGCGGAACTTCGCGAGACGCTCGCGCACCATCACGTCCATCTCGTGCGACTCGAACGCGGCGTCCGGGCCGGTCGTGTACGAGGGCATGAGATCGATCCGCGACACGGAGCGACCTTCGCTGTCGCCGACGGGCGCGTCGAGCGACGCCTCGCCGCTCGACAGGCGCCGATCCATGTCGACGACCTCGCTCTCGTCCACCGAGAGGCGCCGCGCGATCTCGCCCGCCGTGGGCTCGATGCCCATCGCCGAGAGCCGCGCCTTCTCCTTGTTCAGGTTGAAGAAGAGCTTGCGCTGGGCCTGCGTCGTGCCGAGCTTGACGAGCCGCCAGTTGTTCAGGATGAACCGGAGGATGTACGCGCGGATCCACCACGCCGCGTACGAGGAGAGCTTCACGCCGCGATACGGATCGTAGCGCTTCACGGCCTGCATCAGGCCGATGTTGCCCTCCTGGATGAGGTCCATGATGTTCTTGTAGGCGCGGCGATACTCGTACGCGAGCTTCACCACGAGCCGGAGGTTCGCCGTCACCAGGCGCGCGGCCGTCTTGACGTCCTGCGTCTCGGCGTAGTGCCGCGTGAGCTTCTGCTCCTCCTCGGGCGTGAGCAGCGGATGGCGCTGCACCTCGCGCAGGTAGGCCTGCAGCGGATCGGTGCGCGAGAGCGCGCCGTCGCCGCCCTTCGCCGCGCCCTTGCGCTCCGCGAGGGGGAGTTTGTCCAGGGATCCCGCGTCCGCGTCCTCGTCGACGACCTCGAAGTCGGCCTCGACCACCTCGGCGTCCGCGCCCTCGTGCTCGGCCGCGTGGTCTTCGTCCTCCCCCGCGCCTTCGGCGGCCTGACCCGGCTCGGCGCTCGTCGCGGCGGCTCGCCGCTCGGCTTTCGCCGCGGCGGATGCCTCGCCTCGCTTGCCTCGCTTGGTCGCCCCGCCCGCCGAGGCTTTTGTCGTCTTCTTACCCGGCTCGGTCTTCTTGGTGGCCACCCGGTACCTCTTGCGGGCAATTTCTTAGTACACGTGGCCTACCTCGCGCCACCTGTGGTTCGCGGCCCCGCCGGAACGTGCTAGAGCCCCCCTTGCGTGAGCACTTCCGCGCCGCCTCCGCCCCCGTCCGCGCGCAAGCGCACGCTTCGGCCCTGGTACCTCGTTGCAGCGATGATCCTCGCATGGCTCATCGGTGTGCAGGGGCTCTCCGAGGCGTTCGCGACGCTCGTGTACCTGCGCGAGGGCAACCTGCCCGATGTCGCTGCCTTGACCGCGTCCATGAAGGACGCCGCCGAGCCGATCGAGGCGCTCATGGTCCTCCAGGAAGCCGCGCGTCTGCGCACGCTCGGCGAGATGGGCCCCCTCGCCTTCCCGCTCTTCGCGGGCCGCTTCTTGCTCTCCGTGCTGCTCGTCGTCGCGAGCGGCATGGCCATGAGCGGCAGGCCCGGGGCGCGCATGCTCGCCATCCAGGCGCTGCTCGCGAACGCCGCGCTCGCGACCTTGACGTTCTGGCTCTTGCGTGACGCGCGGTATGCGTGGGTCGACGCCGTCGTGCGCGTCGGGGACGTCCTGCCGGCGCTGCCCCAGGCCGCGCCCGCGGATCAACGCGAAGCGTGGCCGCTGCTCCTCGACCGGCGCCTCTGGCTCTGGCTGCCGCGCATCCGGCTCATCCTGTTCGACGTGGGGGCGCTCGTGCTCGCGACGATCACGCTCACGAGCCCGCGCACGAAGGCCTATTTCGAAGCGGTCGCGGCCGCCCAAGAGCAGACCGAGGACTCGTGACCGAGCTGCCCGGGCGTGTCCACGTCCTTCCGGACGACCTCGCCAACCAGATCGCCGCCGGCGAGGTCGTCGAGCGCCCCGCGAGCGTGGTGAAGGAGCTCGTCGAGAACGCGCTCGACGCCCGCGCGCGGAGGATCCGCGTCGACATCGAGGGCGGCGGCGTCACGCTCGTGCGCGTCACCGACGACGGCAGCGGCATGGATCGCAAGGACGCGACGCTCGCCGTGCTCCGCCACGCCACGAGCAAGATCGGATCGATCGACGACCTGCGCCGCATCCAGAGCTTCGGCTTCCGCGGCGAGGCGCTGCCGAGCATCGCCAGCGTCAGCCGCTTCGCGATGCGCACGCGCAAGCACGAGGACGACGAGGGCACGCTCGTCCGCATCGAAGGTGGAAGCCCCGCCGACGTCGGCCCGTGCGGCGTCGCGGTGGGCACGAGCATCGAGGTGCGCGACCTCTTCTTCAACGTCCCGGCGCGGCGCAAGTTCCTGCGCGCGGTGAGCACGGAGAGCGCGCACGTCACCGAGGTCGTCGAGTCCGCGGCGCTCTGCCGTCCCGACGTCACGCTCGTGCTCGCGCGTGATGGGCGCGTCGCGCGCGAGTGGCTGCGCACGCAGAGCCGCGAGGAGCGCGCGCGCGACGTGTTCGACGACGAGCCCCTCGCCGCATGCCGAGGCGAGCGGGGCCCCATGAACGTCGAGGCCTTCCTGTCGCGACCCGAGCGAGCACGCGCAGGCGCGACGCGGCTTCTGTTTTTCGTGAACGGCCGTCCCGTCAAGGACCGCACGCTCGCGCGCATGGTCGCGAATGCCTACGGCAGCGTGCTCGAACCGGGCCGTTATCCCGTCGGCGTCGTCCACCTCGACCTGCCGCCCGAGCTCGTCGACGTGAACGTGCACCCGCAGAAGGCGGAGGTCCGCTTCGCCGACGGCCGCGCGATCCAGGACGCGCTCTACAAGATCATCGCGGCGCCCCTGGCCCGCGCCTTCGGTTTGCCCGCGCCCGGCGCCTCGCCGTGGGCGCATTACCACAAGAATCGCGCCGAAGAGCGCAGCCTCCCGCCCGAACCCGCCGCGCCCCCGCCGCCGCCGACGGCCTATCTGCCCGGGATCTTCGGCAAGGGCCCCGCGCCCGCCGATGCCTCGGGCCCGGCTCCCTTCGGCCAGCGAAAACAGAAGCCGGTCGACGAGGCCACGCCGCCGCTCACGACGTGGAATGGCTCGGGGGAGCTGCCTCCGACGGAACATTGGAATGGTCATTCGGGACAAACCATTCCTTCGGAGCCGGAGCCGGACCCGTGGGGGCTCGCCGCGGAGGCGCCTCCTCCTGCGTCCCCGTTCCCGGCGGAGGCGCCGCAGACGCCGCCGCCGATCGCCGCTCCCCCACGCCCGATGCCATATCCGACGGCGGAGGAGCGCGCGCAGACGGCCGAGCGACCGGGCGCCTTCAGCGGGCTCTCGTTCGTCGCTCAGGTCCGGCGCACGTTCCTCGTCTGCGAGGGGCAAGACGGGCTCTTCGTCCTCGACCAGCACGCGGCGGCCGAGCGCGTCACATTCGAGCGGCTCCGCCGCGCCTACGAGACCCGCGCCGTCGCCTCGCAGCGGCTCCTGATCCCCGAAATGGTCACGGTCACGGCCGAGGAAGCAGCGATCATCGAGGAAGCGCAGGACGCGATCAGCCGCACGGGTCTCGACGTCTCGCTGCGAGGCATGCGCGACGCGGCGATCACGGCCGTCCCGCAGATCCTCTCCGCTCGCGCCACGCCCGCCGTCCTCCTGCGCGACTTGCTCGCCGAGCTCTCGCGCGTCGGCGAGCGCGCGTTCTCCGGCGCGATCGACCTCGCCCTCGCCACGATGGCCTGTCACGGCTCGATCCGGGCCGGCGACGCCGTCTCCAAGGAAGAAGCCGAGGCGCTCTTCCGCGCGCTCGACGAGGTCGATTTCGCCGGCCATTGCCCGCACGGCCGCCCCGTGGTCATGCGGATCCGATGGTCGGAGCTCGAACAGAAGGTCGGGCGGCGTTGACCGGGTCGAGCTCCCCGCGACCAAGTTCGCCGATGTCTGCGCCGTGACCCCGTCGCTTTGACGCCGCGCTAACGCCGGTTTGGCACGATGAACCCTTGCGGGTCCAGCGAAACCACGCGCTGCTTCAAGAGGTGCCCCACGGCCCGCTTGAAGGCCTTCTTGCTGAGCTGAAACATCGAGCGGATCTGGTCCGGGCTCGACCGATCGCCGACGCGCGGCGCGCCGGGACGCTCGATCACCGCGAGCACGCGCGCCGCGTCGTTCTCGATTTCCTCGTGCGCGTGCCCGCGGAGCGAGAGCTCGACCTTGCCGTCGGGCAGGATGTTCGCCACGCGGAAACGCGCCGTCTCCCCGCGCGAAAGCCGGTGCGGCTCGTACGCCGGGACCAACCCGACGACACGCCGTTCCAGAATGACGAACAGCCCGATGTCGGGGTCGTTCCGCCACGCCTCTCCGTCGATCCAGTCATCGAGTTCGTAATCGCCCTGGTCACGCAAAAGCTCGCTCACGCGCATCGTCCCGGCGAGCCGCCCCCGATCGTCGAGAAACAAACCAATCGGGTGCCGCTCGCCCACGTGCACGTCGCGCGTCTGCTCGCCATACGGCACGAGCAGCTCCTTCGGCAGGCCCCAATCGAAGAACGCGCCGTACCGATTGACGTCCGTCACCTTCAGGAAGGCGACCTCGTCGAGCGTGACCTTCGGCGTGCGTAACGTCGCGACGGGCCGCCCTTCCGAATCGAGGTAGACGAAAACGTCGAGCTCGTCCCCCTCCTTCGTGCCCTCGGGGACCTCGCCCCGCGGCAGCAGCACGACCTCGGCATTCGGCCGCAGGTCCCTCGAATCGACGGAGAGAAACGCGCCCGGCGGCCCCAGGCGCCGCACGGGCAGGTTCACGAATCGGCCGAGGAGATCGTCGTAGGGCATGCGGTTCGTCGCGAACGGCCTTTACTTGGCCGGCTTCGCCTCCTTCGGGAGCGGCGCCACGGTGCCGAGGTCCCATTCCTCTTGCACCGGCGAGGGGTTATCCTTGAAGGTCAGCACATACCCGAGGCCACCGTCGAACACCTGTTTGACCGTGCACGCCCCGAAGCGCACGACATCCTCGGTGAGGCAAGGCGCGCCCACCGCGAGGGGCTTCGAGACGTCGATGGGCGTCAGGTTCGCGGTCTTGACCTTGTGCACGCGCCGCCCCTCGCGCGCCCCGTATCCATTGCCGAATTGCGTCTCGACCGTGACCCAGGCGTCCTCGCCGCTCACCGCGAAGACCTGCCCGGCGTACGACGTATCGGGGTCCGGGCCACCGTCCGCGAAGCGCACCATCACATAACTCCCCATGCCGAGCGGCGTCTCGAACGCGAGCACCTCCTCCAGCGGGAGTTTTTCCTTCCGCAGCTTCTTCATGAACCGAAGCGCGCACGTCGCCGATTTCGCGTCCACGGCCTCGATGCGCCCGACCCAGTGGCTTTGCCCGAAATTGCAAATCGCGAACGCGCCCTTCTTGAGCCCCTTCGGCGCCACCGCGGGCCGCGCGAGCGCCGCCGGCACCGCGTACTTGTTCCCCCGCTCCTCGTAGACGACCTCGTTCGCGTCGGCCTTCAGGACGGTGACGAGCTTGATCCGGACCGCGCCGAACGAGTCCTTCGTCTCCCCGAGGCGGCCCATGTTGGGCGCGACGACCCACGCCTTCGGCGTGGTGATGGCCGCTCCCGTCTTCGGCCCATCCCAGAGCGCCCAGCGGCGAATGCCATCGGGGCCATCGACGTCGTGGACGAGCTCCTTCGGCTTCTCGGGCTCGGCCGCGGGCTTGGCCTCGGGAGCCGCGGTCGGCGTCGCCGTCGGAGCGGCCGAGGGAACGGCGGTCGGCGTGGTCGCGGTCGCCTTCGCCGGGTCCGCCGGAGGCGGGTTTTCCGCGGAGGAGCCGCCGCAGGCGGCAACCGTGAGGACGAGTGTCGCGAGAATCGCGGGAGAAACGAGCTTCGGGTAGGACATCTCGCCCGCGGACCCTAGTCGAGGGTGGTGCGCATCGCAATGGCCCCGAGGGGCCGTCCTCGACCTACACCTTCGGCCAGACGACCCCGCGCTCGCGCAGATCCTTCACCGTATCGGAGAGCGTCTCGATCGCGTCGCGCGGCGAGAAACCGAGCTCCCGCGCCGCCTTCTTCGCGTCGAGGTACCAGTAATGCTGGCTCATCTCCGCGCTCACCCGGTCGAGCGGGTTCTCCGTGTTCATCCGCTTGGCGATCCGCTCCATGATCTCGGCGCCCGCTTGCGCCAGAAGCAGGCTCTTCGGCGCCTTCATGGTCGGGCCCTTCACGCCCGTCACGCGCTCGAGCATCCCGAAGAATACCTCGAACGTCAGGTTTTTCGCGCCAAGCAGATATTTTTCGCCCGCCCGGCCCTTCTCCATCGCCGCGACCATCGCCACGGCCGCGTCCCGCGCGTCCACGAACGAGAGGCCGCCGCTCGGGATCATCGGCACGCGCTTTTCCATGAACTTCACGACGTCGCCCGTCGACGAGCCGAGCACGTCCCCGGGGCCGAGCAGGAGCGAGGGATTGACCGACACGACCTCGAACCCGGGGCCGCTGCGATCGAGCCCCGCGCGCTCGGCATACAGCTTCGACCGGTAATACGGCCAGCGCGCGATCACGTCCTGCGGCGGCAAGGCCGTCTCGTCGATGACCTTGGCCTCGCGGCTCACGGCAATCGTGCCGCTCGTGCTCGCAAGGACGACGCGCCGCACGCCCGCGGCCCGCGCCGCGTCGAGCGTGATCTTCGTGCCCTCGACGTGCACCCGGAAGAGCGCCTCCGCGTCCTCCGGCCGCCGCGAGACCCGGCCCGCGCAATGGAAGAGCCCTTCGCAGCCCTCGGCCGCGCGCTTGACGCTCTCCGCATCGAGCACGTCGCCGCGCGCCACGGAAAAACCCTCTTTTCCAGCGAAGTCCGTGGGCTCCTTGCGGCAAAGCGCCACCACCTGGTGACCGCCCGAGAGCAGCACCGAGACGAGGTGACGTCCGAGAAACCCCGTAGCACCCGTGACGAGATAGCGGCTCATACGAGATCGAATACCTTCTGGAAGGTCAAGAGCAGGGAGATGTCGTTCGATTTCACGGCGCCCGACATGAACTCCATCGGGCTCGGCGTGTAAGCCTCACGCACGATCTTGAGGAAGATCTCCGGCGACGTCTTGAGCACGCAATCGGCCGCGGCGCCCTCGGGCTTGCCCATCTTCGCCTCGCACTTGTTCGGCTCGACGCGCAGCGTCCACTTCGCCTCGTTTTCGTTGCCGAGCGTGAAGTAATACGTGACCGGCGCGGTCACGCGGCCCGGGACGAACTTCGTCTCGAGGTCGCGGAACAGGACGACGAGCGGGTGCTCCTGCTTCGGCGCCGCTTCCTCGATCCGGTCGATCTGCCGGATGTCGAGCACCTTGCCCTCCTTGAGGAGGACCACCGCCTGCCGCGTCAATTCCGCGACCTTGCGGCACGCCACGGTCGTCTTCATGCCCGCCGTCAGGCGCTTGAGCTCGCGCACTTCGAGCGGCGGGCCGATCCGCGCCACGAGAGAGCGCTTCTTCGGAAAATTCGCGCCCTTGGGCAACGCCTCGTAGGTTCCGCCCAGCCAAACCGGGAGGATGTCCACCTCGTGGTGCAACGCGAGGTGGCCGATCGCCGCGCCAAACTCGTGAACCTGGCCGTCGGTGCTGCGCGTGCCCTCCGGGAAGATCAGGATCGTGTTGCCCTGATCGATCAGATCCCCCGCCTGGCGGAGCGCCTGCCGGAGGCCGCCCTTGCGATCGAAGGGCGCGAGGTTCGTCAGGTTCTCGAAATACGCGCGGCGCCATTTCCCCGACTCGAAGAAATAGTCCTGCGCCGCGAGCGAGACGAGCTCGTCGCCGTACGCGCCGAGGGCGTACTTGACGAACCCCATGTCGAGGTGGCTCGCGTGGTTCGAGGCGACGATCGTGTTCCGGTTGTGCGGGATGTAGGCCCTTCCGTAGACCTTGGGGTGCATCACCCGGTCGTAGAAGTTCATCTGGGCCTTGCCGAGGAGCTGCTTGGCCATGTCGGCGAACGGCCTCGGGAGCTTGATCGGCTCGTCCTCGCCGTCCTCGACCTCCGCGAGCTCGACCTCGTGCGCCGCCTCGCCGCCGATCTCGACGACGAGCGCCTCCACGTCGCCCACCGTGTCGCAACGCGAGAGCCGGTCGGTGTCGATCGCCCGGCCCGTCTGCGCTTCGAGCGCCGCCGCGAGCTCCATCGCCATGAGCGAGTCGAACCGGAGATCCCCCCGGAGGCTCATCCCCGGCGTGAGATCGGCCGACTTCTTGTTCGCGATCGTGGCGATCGCGTGCCGCGCCGACGCGCTCGTCGCTTGCCCGCCCTCGCCCGCGGGCATCGCCGACGCGCTCGCGAGCTTCGCGAGCACGCTCTTCACCTCGCTGCGCTTGACCTTGCGCGTCGCGGTGCGCGGCAGGTCGTGGTCCCAGAGGTGCACGACCGACGGCTGCGCGACCTTCGGCAGCTTCTGGAACGCCTCGCGCAGCGCCTTCATCGCCTTCTCGTGGCGCTCGGCGCGGGAAGGACGCTTCTCGCCCTCCTCGGGCTCGCCCTCGTCACGCTCGGGCACGGCGAGGCACGCGACGCGCTCGCCGCCCTGACCGTCGTCGATGCCCACGATCGCGATCTCGCGGACGTGCGGGGTGCCGCCGAGGATGTTCTCGACGTCGTCCGGGTACACGTTCTCGCCGCTCGCCGTGACGATGACGTCCTTCTTGCGGCCGACGATGACGAGGCGGCCCTTCTTGTCGAGCTTGCCGAGATCGCCCGTGTGCAGCCAGCCGCCTTCGTCGATCGCGGCGCTCGTGGCCTCCTCGTTGCCCGCGTAGCCGAGCATCACGTTGGGCCCGCGCGCGAGGACCTCGCCGACGCCGCCCGCGTCGGGTTTGTCGATCTTGATCTCGACGTTCGGGATGGGCTTGCCGACCGTGCCCGGCTTCAGGCTCGGCGAGGCCTTGGCCACGGTGAGCACGGGCGCCGCCTCGGTCAAACCGTAGCCCTCGCTGAGCGGCAAACCGAGGCCGCGGAAGACGTTCGCCGTGTCCTTCGGGAGCGCGGCGCCGCCCGAGATCAGGAAACGAACGTTGCCGCCGAGCGCCTTGTGCACCGTGCCGAAGAAGACGCGGCCGAGGTTCAAGCCGGCCTTTTCGCCGAGCAAACGGTTGAGCTCGAGGGCCCAGTCGAAGGCCGCCGCGGCGGCAGGACCCTGCTCCTTCACGCGCGAGGTCACGCGGCGCTCGAGCATCTGCCAGAGCGCGGGCACGCCGACCATCGCCGTGATGCGACCCTCCTTGAGGCCCTTCGAGACGCGCTCGCCGCTGAGCTCGCCGATGTAGATGATGCGCGTGCCGCGCGAGATCGGAAGCAGGAGCCCACACGTGAACTCGAACGTGTGGTGCAGCGGCAAGACGCTCAGGATGCGGTCGTGCTGGGCGAGCGGGAAGATCGGCGCGAGCGCGGCGAGCAGCGCCGTGAAGTTGTCGTGCGAGAGCATGACGCCCTTCGGATCGCCCGTCGTGCCGCTCGTGTAGATGATGCTCGCGATGTCCTCGCCCTTGACCGTGACCTCGGGCGCCGAGAGTTCTTCGTGCGCGTCGGGGTCCGCGAAGCTCGCGAGGTCGTAGACGCGAAGCTCGGGGAGCGAGGCGCGCGCGGCCTTGCCGCCCTTGCCCTCGACGAACGAATCCCAGAGCGCGACGCGCGCCCCCGAGGAGCGGATGATGTTCGCGAGCTGGCGCTCCTCCAGCGCGGGATCGACGGGCACCGCGATCGCGCCGGCCCGCAAGATGCCGAAGTACGCGACGGGCCACGCAGGCTGGTTCTCGCCCGTGAGGACCACGCGATCGCCCGGCCGAACCCCGACCGCCGCGAGGCGCGCGGCCGTGGCGAGCATGCCGTCCCGGAGCTCGCGGAACGTGGTGCGCGTGAGGCCCTCTTCCGTGAGGAGCTGCAGCGCGACGGCGTGGTCGTGCCGCTCGGCCATCTCCTCGATGAGGTCGATGAGGTGGTCGTACTTGCGCAGGGCCTTGAGCTGTTTGTTCTGCTTCTCGTCGATGAGCGGGAAGACCCACTTTTCGAGGCCCGGGATGTGGATCTCCCACATGAACCAGCGCCAATCGAGCTTCTCGGGCTCCCAGTAGAACTTCGCGCGCTCGTCCTCGGGCATGCGCGCCATCGCCGCGCGCGTGTTCGCGCAGGAGAACACCCAGTCCGCCTCCGCGACGAACGGGAGGAAGATGTCCATCACGCCGGCCATCTTCTCCTCGGCCTTCGCCGCGCTGAGGAGCATGTCCGACGCAGGCTTGAGCAGCGGCCGCACCGGCCCGCCCGCGAGCTTGCCGAGCACGCCGCCGAGCGTGTTCATCGCCTTCGCGATCTGGTGCGAGCCGTGCTGCTCGTATTGCTTCTTCGTGAGGCCGACCGGCTCGAAGTACGCCTTGACCCAGTCGAAGAGCGCGCTCCGCTTGCCCTCGTACGCGAGCTTGCGCTTGTAGAGGCCCATGAGCTCGTAGTACCGCGTCATGCGGCAGCCGTTCGTGTCCGTCGTGCCGTACTGGTAGACGACGGCCGCCTTGCCCTCGAGCAGCTCGCAGAGCGAGGCGATCATGCCGCTCGTGACCATGTCGCAGGGGATGATGTCGAGGTGGACCCGGTGGTCGCCGGGGATCTGCACCTGGCCCTGCATGGCCATGTAGATGAACGGCGCGCTCGTGTTGATGCCCTCGTTCCAGCCGGGGAACGGAAACACGCACGAGGACTCGATGACGGCCGGACGAACGATCGTGTAGGGCACGCCGCTCGCCGCGAGGACCTGCTCGCCGATGCTCTTCGTGTACGTGTAGATGTTCGTCCAGCCCCAGAAATGCGCGCGCTCGGTGCCGGCCTCGATGAGCTGGTTCTCGATGAAGCGGCGCTTCACCTTGGCGAGCTCGGCATCGAGCGCCGTGCCGCGGCAAGGCTCGCCGCGCGCCTGGAGGTTCTCCTTGGCCTCGTCGAGGAACGCGCTCTGCCGGAACGCGTCCTCGCAGCGGTGCCGCGCTTGCTTGACGAGGTCGAGGCACTCGTCGATCTCGCGCTGCGGATCCCAGTGCGAGCGATCGAGCGTGCGCTCGGCGATGCCCGCGCCGAACCAGGTCTCGCCCTCGGCGCGCGGGAACGGCACCTCGCGCGGGTCGACCTCCTCGATGAGGCCGGAGCGATACCCGGCGACGTAACACGTGCTCGTGTGCAGGACCGGCGCCCCGAGGCGCCTCGCGAGCGAGACGAGGTTCGTCACGCCGAACGCGTTGACCTCCAGCGCCTCGTCGAGCGGCGGGTTGAAGTCGACGACGCCCGCGACGTTGACGACCGCGTCGATCGTGCCGTCGATGCGCGCGAGCAGGTCCTTGTCGAGGCCACACTCGTGGTGGACGATGTCGCCGGCGATCGCGGTGATCTTCGAGGCGATCCACGTCTCGAACTCGGCGCCCGGGTGCGCCTCGCGGATCGGGTCGAAGGCGGCCGAGGTGGCGATCTGCGACCAGAACCGCTCCTCGGCGGACTGGCCCGCCTTGGGCCGGACGAGCAGGTAGAGATGGCCGATCTCGGGGAACCGATGCAGCAGCATCGAGACCCAGACCTTGCCGAGGAAGCCCGTCCCGCCGACGACCACCAGCCGCTTGCCGGAGAGGACGCGCGAAGGGAGCAGCGGGGTGATGTTCGCGCCGTTCATCGTTTGGGGGCTCTGCCCGGCGGTGCCGGGCTGCGCTCCCAAACCCCCGTTCATCTCCGTCTCGCTCATGGAATTCGCCTCGTTCCCCCCCGTGAGAGGGAGAGGATTTCGGGTCCCTAGCCGATCAAGTCAAGCTCGACGTAGCGCGAATCCACATTCGCACCGCGATCACGGCTTCTTGATGCCGAGCACGTGAAATAGAAATGTGTAGACGTCCACGGCTTCGAGCACCGCGTGGTCGAGCGGCGTGCCGACGCCGCGGCCCGTGTCACCGCTCGAACGCAGGAGGATCGGCGCCTTCGCGCTCGTCGCCGCGAGGAGGCGCGCCGCCATCTTGCGGGCGTGCGAAGGATCGCCGCGCGGGTCGTTTTCACCGGTGAGCAAGAGCGTCGCCGGGTAGGGCTTGCCGTCCTCGACGCGGTGGTACGGCGAGTAGCCGTAGAGCGCCTTGAACTGCTTCTCGTCGGCGATCGAGCCGTACTCGGGGACGTCGTAGGCGCCGTTCGGCGTGCCTTCGAGCCGGAGCATGTCGTAGATGCCGCCGCGCGCGACGACGGCGCGGAACATGTCGGGCCGCTGCGTGAGCGCCGCGCCCATGAGCAGCGGCGACTGCGGGGCGCCGAGGAGGGCGAGCTTGTCGCTCTTCGTCACTTTGAGCTCGAACAATCGCTCGGCGCAGGCGAAGAAATCGTCGAACACGGTCTGCTTCTGCGTGAGCATGCCCGCCTTGTGCCAGGCGTCGCCGCCCTCGCCGCCGCCGCGCACGTTCGCCACCGCGACGATGCCGCCGACGTCGAGCCAGGCGCGCCGCGTGGGGTCGTAGTCCGGCGCGACGACCACGCCGAAGCCGCCCTGCCCCGTGAGGATCGTGGGGTTCTGCCCGTCGAGCTTCGCGTCCTTCCTGCGCAGGATGCTGAGCGGGATCTTCGTGCCGTCCTTCGACGTGCACGTCTCGCGTACCACGGTCGCGTCGCTGAAATCGGCCGTCGCGGGCTGGGCCATCGCGGTCTTCTCGACCTTGCCGCTCGACGCGCGGAAGCGATACCAGGCCGAGGCCTCGGTGAAGCTCTCGTTCTCGAAGTAGAGGTCGTCGTCCTGGAGCAAGACGACCTCGTGCACCCCGGAGACGGGCAGGATCGGCACGACGCCGCCGGGCTTGCCCTTGATGTCGAACCAGCGCATCTCGGTGGGCCCGCCCGCGCTCGAGCGCACGTAGATCCGCTGCAGCGTGGGCAGCACGTCGCGCAGCACCGACTCGCCTTCGGGCACGACGACCGCGGCCTTCGCGAGCTGGGGCTTCCACGCCGAGGTGCGCAGGAGCTTGCCGCGCGGCGCGTCCTTCTTCGAGATGATGTAGAGGTCGCCGTCGGGACCCGCGACCATGCGCTCGACCTCGTCGACGGCGTCCGCGACCTTGGTAAAACCCCCGCCCTGGCGGAAGACGTGGTGCTCTTTCGGCCCGCCGTAGCCGCTCTCGACACGCGCCGTGACGAATTTGCCGTCGCCGCTCGTCTCGAGGTCGATCTGCGCGAGGCGCGGCAGTTTGTCGATGGCCGGCGCGTCGTCCTTCACGGGCGTGTGGAGCTTGTGGAAATAGACCTTCTGGTAAAACCCTCGGTCCTCGGGTTTGCCCTCGCCCTCGGCGGGATAACGCGTGTAGAAAAATCCGGTGCCGCCGGCATTCCAGGCAATGCTCTTGCCCTTGTATCGGCCGGCGCCCTGCGGGACGACCTCGGCCATCTCGCGGCCCGAGCCCACGTCGAAGACGCGGATCGAGCCGCCCTCGCTGCCGCCCTTCGACAGCGAGACCGCGATCTTCCCGCCGTCCGGCGAGGCGACGTAATAATCGATCGAGGTATTGCCCGAGGGGTCGATCGTGGTCGGGTCGACGAGGACCTTCTCGGCGTTCGGCTTGTCGACGGGCGTGAGCGTGACCAGGAACGGCTGCTGCTTCGGCGGCCGCCAGCGCATCGAGAAGAGCACGTTGCCCTTGTGCTGGAGCGCGTAAAACGCGGGCGAGCCGTATTCGACGAACTTGCGCACGCTCGTGTAGAGCGCCTGACGGCCCGGCAGGATGTCCAGGAAGGCCCGCGTCCGCCGGTTGTGGTCGCCGACCCAGCTCTTGACGTCGGAGTTCGCGCCGTCTTCGAGCCACTGGTAATCGTCGGCGACGCTCTCGCCGTGATATTCCTTGAACACGGGCTTTTTGGGCGTGGGCGGGGGCGGATCGAGCGTGGGGCCGGGCGCCTCGACGGACGCGGACGCCGACGAGGAGGGGCCGGCCTTGTCCTTCGGGCCGGTGACCGGCGAGGTGCCGGGGCAGGCGGTGAGGAGGAGCGCGAGGGGCGCGAGCGCCGCAAACGAACGGACCAAGGTCATGTCGGGGGCGAGGTTACGACGGACGAGGCGATCTGTCAGGTGTCGATGTGCGCATACCGCGCCCTCGGGTTGCGCGATGGGACGCGCTCCGTAAGGACGAGAGGCTCGCCGACCTTTTCTCTCCCTTGCCCGTCTACGCCCACGAGAGCCCTATGCTGCCCCCCGGCCCCGGTTCACGCACGTGGAATACTTGGAGCTACATCACCGATCCGGTCACGGCGCTTTCGCGCTGGCGCGATCGGTACGGCGATACCTTCACGGTGCGTGATTGGTCGGCCACCACGGTCGTCACGAGTGATCCGGCGCTCGTGAAGGCGATCTTCGCGGTGCGCGACGTGGGCGTGTTCGGGGCCGTGGCGCCCGAGAGCTTCGACGTGATCCTCGGGCGGCGATCGCTCCTGCTCCTGTCGGGGCCCGAGCACCAGGCCGAGCGCAAGCTCTTGCTCGGTCCGCTCTGCCGGGCCGCGCTGCCGGCGTGGCTCGGGGCGATCGCGGACGCGACGCGCGGCGCGTTCGCGGGGCTCGCACCGCGGCAGTCCTTCGTCGCGCTCGAACGCATGCGGGAGGTGACGCTCGCGAGCATCTCGCAGATCCTGTTCGGACCCGAGGATCCGAAAGAGCCCGCGCTGCGCCGCGCGACGCTCGACATGATGGTCCACGTGCGGCCGAGCTTCCTCGTGGCGCGGGCGCTGCAAATCGAGGGCTTCGGCCGCACGCGCTTCGGTCGCTTCATGACGGCGTCGCGGGCCTTCGACCGGCTGCTCTACGGCCGGATCGCCGAGGGACGAGCGCGCGGCGAGCAGGACGGGAGCCTCCTCGCGCTCTTGCTCGCGGCGTATCCAGAAGGCCCCGCGGGCGACGAGGCGATCCGCGACGAGCTGCGCACGATGCTCGTCGGAGGCCACGAGACGACGTCGTCGGTGCTCGCGTGGGCGCTCTACTATCTGCACCGGGATCCCGCGCTCCTCGCGCGGGCGCGGGCCGAGATCGACGCGATCGCCGATACGGAGGGGCTCCTGCGCGCGCCCTTGCTCGACGCGATCGTCGACGAGGTGATGCGGATAAGGCCGCCGGCGGGCCAGTGCTTCCGGATGCTCGTCGAGCCGCTCGATCTCGGGCCGCTTCGCTTGCCCGCGGGGGTGATCGTCTCGCCCGCGATCAGCACGATCCACCACCGCGAGGACCTGTGGCCGGAGCCTTCGCGCTTCGATCCGGCGCGTTTTTCGAACGGCTCGCGGCCGGGCCCGTTCGTGTACCTCCCGTTCGGCGGAGGCAGTCATCGTTGCATTGGGGCGAGCCTCTCCAAGGTCGAGAGCGCGATCATCCTCGGGACGATCTTGCGCGAATACCGCCTCGGGCTCGACGAGGCGCGCGCGCCCGCGTGGCGACGCGAGGGAATCGCGCTCTGCCCGAGCCCCGGGGTGCGAATGCACGTCGAGGGCCGGCGCTCATAACTCGACGCTCCGGAGCCCGACCTCCCCGATCCGGAACACCACGGCCGAGGCCGTGCTGACGCTGCCCACGGAAAACCCGAGCACGACGTCCCCGGGCCGGATCCGCTTCTCCTCGAGCGCCGTGCGCAAATTGTTCGGCCAGAGCGTCGGGCCACAATTCGCATAACGCGGATAGGTATCGACGGTGCGATCCATGCCGAGCCCGAGGGCGGCGGCGCAGAACTCCGCATACCAGGCCGTGGGCGTGTTGCAGATCAAGAAATTCACGTCCTTCAATGCGAGCTTCGCCTCGCGGAGCGCGCCGTCGACACAATCGCGGAGGTAGCCCTCGGACGCGTCGCGGATGCTCTTGCCGGCGATGTGCTTGTTCGCCTGGAGTTGCAGCGCCGGGGCGCCGCCGAGGACCGTCAATTCATACGCGAACGCGCCGCAGGTCTCGATCGTGGGCACGGTGTGCGCTCCGAGCACGCCCATGCCGGCCGGGGCCGGCTCGACCACGAAGGCCGCGGCGCCGTCGCCAAGAAACCAGGAAAAGGAGTCGGCCTGGTCGACGTCGCGGGTGTACGTGCAGCACACGATGACGAGGATCCGGCGATAACGGCCTGCGCGGATCAGATCACTGGCCAGGTGAAACCCGACGAGCGCCGACGAGCAAGCGGTCTCGAAGCTGATCGCCGGTGCGCGCAGCCCGAGGTCGCGGACCACGTACGCCGCATCGCCGACCACATGGCTATCGGGCCGCAAGGCGTGCACCAGGAGGAGATCGACACTCGCGGGATCGATCGCACAGGCCTCCAGCGCCGCGCGGGCCGCCGCGCGTTCGAGGTCCTGCGCGCGCATGTCCGGGGGCATGACCCGGCGCTCGACCGTGCCGCGGAACGGATCGGCGAGGTATCGGGCGATCGCGCGATCGTAATGGCTCGGCTGCGTGTCCTCGAAATCGGCCCAGACCTTGGCCAGGGTGGCCTCGCGCGCGTTCGCGATCAGCTCCGGATGACGCGCTTCCCACCAGTCGTTCGTCCTGATCTGCCGGGGAAACGCGACGCCGAGGGCGGTGATCGTGCCGGGAGGGTTCGTCATGCGGAGGAGCTTCCTTGCGTCTGGTGGTCGATGCTGCGCAGGCGGTCGCCGAAGGGCGCCGGTTCGTCGAGGTCGATGGGCACGTCGAGCACGAACGGGCCGCGGGCACGCATTGCCTGATCGAGCGCTTCGAAAGCTTGCATCTCGCCCCGCACGCGGGCGCCCTCGACGCCCAGGGAACGGGCGAGCATGGCGAAGTCGACCTCGGGGAAATCGACCTCCGGCCTCGAATGGCCGAGCGCGCGGAGGCCTTGATCGACCATGCCGTACCGCGCGTCGTTGAGCACGATCCAGGTCACGTCGGCGCCGAGCTTCGCAGCCGTGTTGATTTCGTTCTGCATGAGGAGGGCGCCGTCGCCGACCACCGCGACGGCCCGCTTTCGCGTCGCGAGCGCCGCGCCGATGGCCCCGGCGCTGATGTGCCCCATCGGGCAAAACAGGCCCGACTGGCGATACCGATGGGGCGACGCGAAACGCAGGTATCGGGTGGTCCAGGCAAACGCATTGCCCGCCTCGGCCAGGAGCACACCGGACGAGCCTTCGATCACCCGCTCCTGCAAGCATTGCATGAGATATTGCGGGCGAACCCGCGCGGGCGTCTCGCGTGGATCGAGGCGTGGCGGTCGGGATCGGGGCACAGGAAAAACCCTGCGCGGGCGGGCGTCCATGCGAGCGAGCAGCGCGCGCAAAAATACCCCGATCTCCGCCTGCACGGCGAGCGTCTCGGCCTGGGGAAATGCGCTGCCGGGCACGTCGGGGTCGAGGTCGACGTGAATCAACCCGCGCGAGGGAATCAGGCCTTGCAGAAAAGCCGTGCTGAACTCGCCGAGCCGGGATCCGAGCACAAGCGTGCGATGGACGTGGCTCGCTTTCAATCGCTCCGCGAGATCGGGATCGCTGCCGAACGCGCCGCTGACCCCGAGGTAATGCGCGTCGTCCTCGGAGACGATCCCCTTGCCTCGCGGCGTGGAGATCACCGGCGCGCCGGTGCGCGCGACGAGCTCCCGCACCTCGACGGCGGCATGCCGCGCTCCATGACCGACCCACAAGGCAAAGGGCTCGCGCAAGCATTCCAGCACCCGCGTCACGGTCGCCTCGTTCGCCGCGACGTCCGCGGCGGGGACGGTGAGCGGCACGCGCGGAGCTTGCTTGGCCTGCAAAGCAAGGGGCATGGCGACATGGGCGACGAACCCACGCCGGCTCGCAAACCCACGCGCGAGGGTCCGCATCACGTGCGGCAGCTCGGCCTCGTGTTCGAGCGCGACGGCATCATCGAAGAGCGTGGAAGGCTCGTAGAGGTCGCCCGGCAGCATCCGTGTATTGCTCTCCTGCAAGGCAAAACGCCCCCGGAGCTCGCCGCCCGTCGCGCCCGACACGAGCAGGATCTTCGCCCCTTCCCAGCGGGCCGTGACCACGCCGGTGATCGCATTCGTGAGCCCCGGGCCGGTCGTCGTGAACACAATCGCCGGCGCGTCGGCCAAAAGGGAGGCCTCGATCGCCGCATACACCGCGCCGCTCTCGTGACGGCAATGGACGACCTCGAGCGAGGAGCGCATCAGCGCGCCGTAGAAGGGAACCAGCGCGCCGCCGGCCACGCCGAACGCGAACCGCGCCCCGAGGTGCCGCAGACCTTCGATGAGCTCGTCGGAAACCGTCGTGACCAGAGGAGCGTCAGGGTGCGGTCGCGCCATCGATGCATCCACACGACGAGCTCACCCGCGATCCCTTCGTCGTGCGGCACCTCGGGGCTCCGTCCCGAGCGCAGATTACGACAAACCGGAGGAGCTGTCAGGTCCGGAGGGCGCCCCGCACGCGACGCACCCCCGGGCGCGCAGCCACGCCCGGGCGCTCGGCTCGTCGTCGAAGAATGCAAGGTCGAACCCGGTCCGCGCGAGCACGCGCGCGGCGGTCGCGACGAGCTGCGCGAGTACGCGGGAGCCGAAACTCGCGCCGACCACGGCGTTGACGAGGCGAGGTAAGCCGCGCATCGCCTCGATGAGCGCCTTCCGGCTCGTCGAGGACATCGCGATCTCGCCCTCGATGATGCTGAGCATGAAGGCGGTCCCGCCCCTGGCGTGCGCCTTCATCGCCGTGCCGAAGGCCTGCGCATCCGCGGTGAGGACCTCACCGCGGATACAAAGGACCACGAGATCCGGTGTTTCTACTTCGATGTCATGCGCCCCCACCCTCACGACGACCTCAGCCTTTCGTCCGGTGTGGCACCCGGACGCCCTTTTCCTCGGCGATACGCGCCGCCGTCTCGTACCCCGCGTCCGCGTGACGAATCACGCCCATGCCCGGGTCGATCGTCAACACCCGCTCGAGCCGCCGCGCCGCCGCGTCCGTTCCATCCGCGACGATGACCATCCCCGCGTGCAGCGAATTGCCGATGCCCACGCCGCCGCCGTGATGGAAGCTCACCCAGGACGCGCCGCCCGCCGTGTTCGCGAGCGCGTTCAGGATCGCCCAGTCCGCAATGGCGTCCGAGCCGTCCTTCATGGCCTCCGTCTCGCGGAACGGGCTCGCCACCGACCCGCAATCGAGGTGGTCGCGGCCGATCACGATCGGCGCCTTCACTTTGCCCTGACGAACCAGCTCGTTGAACGCGAGGCCGACCTTCGCGCGATCGCCATAGCCGAGCCAGCAGATGCGCGCGGGCAGCCCCTGGAACTTCACGCGCTCCTCGGCGAGCTTGATCCACCGCGCGAGGTCCGGGTCGTTCGGCACGGCTTCGAGCACCGCGCGGTCCGTGGCCAGGATGTCCTCCGGATCGCCCGAGAGCGCGACCCAGCGGAACGGGCCCTTGCCCTGGCAAAAGAGCTCGCGAATGTACGCCGGCACGAAGCCCGGGATGTCGAAGGCGCGCTCGCAGCCCGCCTCCTGCGCGCACGTCCGGATGTTGTTGCCGTAGTCGAAGACCTCCGAGCCGCATTGCGCCATCTCCAGCATGGCCTCGACTTCGAGCCGCATGGAGCGCTTCGCCCGCGTCACGTACTCCTTCGGGTTCGAGGCCCGGAGCGCGGCCGCCTCCGCGAGCGAGAGGCCCTCGGGGATGTAGCCGATGAGCGGATCGTGCGCGGCCGTCTGCTCGGTGACGAGATCCGGCACCACGCCGCGCCGCACGAGCTCGGGGAAGATGTCGGCCGCGTTCCCGCAGATCGCGATCGACGTGGGCTGGTTCTTCTCGACGGCCGCCTCGATCGCGGCGAGCGCCTTTCCGAGGTCGTCGATGCGCTGATCGACGTAACGCGTCTCCAAACGGCGCTCGATGCGATGCGGATCGATCTCGACCGCGAGGCAGGACATGCCGGCCATCGTCGCGGCGAGCGGCTGCGCGCCGCCCATGCCGCCGAGCCCCGCCGTGAGCACCCAGCGCCCGCCCGCGCGGCCCGAGCGCGCCTCGTGCGCCTTGCGCGCCGCGACGAACGTCTCGTACGTGCCCTGCAAGATGCCCTGCGTGCCGATGTAGATCCACGAGCCCGCCGTCATCTGGCCGTACATCGTCAGGCCGAGCTGCTCGAGCTTGCGGAACTCGTCCCAGTTCGCCCAGCGACCGACGAGGTTACTGTTCGCGATGAGCACGCGCGGCGCGTCGGGGTGCGTGCGGAACCGGCCCACGGCCTTGCCCGACTGCACGAGCAAGGTCTCGTCGTCCGCGAGATCCTGGAGCTCGCGCACGATGACGTCGAACGCCTCCCACGAGCGCGCGGCCTTGCCCGTGCCGCCGTAGACGACGAGATCGTCCGGCCGCTCGGCGACCTCGGCGTCGAGGTTGTTGTGGAGCATGCGCAGCGCGGCCTCCTGCACCCAGCCCTTGCACGAAAGGGTGGAACCGCGGGGCGCGCGGACGGGACGGGGACCAGATTGGCGGGTCGACATGCCCCCGCTTTACCACGACAGCCGGAGAATGGGGCGGCGAGGCGCTACGGGATCAGGAGGAGCTTGCCCGTCGTCTCGCGGCCTTCGAGGCGGCGGTGGGCCTCGCCCGCGTCCGCGAGCGGCAGCTCGGCATGGATGCGGACGGAAAGCGCGCCCTCGGCGATCCGCGCGAAGAGCTGCGCGGCGCGGGAGGCGAGCTCCTCGCGCGTGGCCGTGTAGTCGACGAGGCTCGGCCTCGTCAGGAAGAGCGAGCCCCCCGCCGAGAGGCGCTGCGGATCGACGGGCGCGACCGGGCCGCTCGATTGGCCGAAGAGCACGAGCATGCCGCGGCGCTTGAGGGCCCCGAGGCTGCGATCGAAGGTGTCTTTGCCGACGGAGTCGTACACGACGTCGACGCCCGCGCCGTCCGTGTGGCGCCGCGCCTCGGCGGCGAAATCGACCTCGCGGTAAAGGATCACCTCGTCGGCGCCCGCCGCGCGCGCGAGGGCCGCCTTCTCGGCCGTCGAGACCGTACCGAACACGAATGCGCCCGCGTGATCGGCGAGCTGGCACAGAAGCAGGCCCACGCCGCCCGCGGCTGCGTGCACGATGCACGTATCGCCGGGGCCGAGCGGGTACGTCGAGGTCGCGAGGTATTGCGCGGTCATGCCTTGCAGCATCACGGCCGCGGCCGTCTTCGGATCGACGCCGTCGGGCACGACGACGAGCTTGTCGACCGGCGCGACCACGTGGCTCGCATACGAACCGGGCACGGAGGCCCAGGCGACGCGCTGTCCGGGTGCGATCGACGTGACCTCGGGGCCCACCGCCTCGACCACGCCGGCGCCTTCGAGGCCGAGACGACCGGGCAGGGGCAGCTTGTAGAGACCGGTGCGCTGATAGACGTCGATGTAGTTCACGCCCGCGGCTTCGACGCGAACGAGGGCCTGACCGGGGCCCGGTGTGGGGGTGTCGAACTCGGCGAGGGAGAGGACCTCCCGGCCGCCCGGCGTGGAAACGGCGATGGCGCGCATACACGGCAATTCGCCGAGGTAGGCCCGAGCGTCAAGGGCCCATGGGTGGACGGGAACGAGCGGCCGCGTTCCAAAGCCGATCGGATTCTGCTATTGCGGGGAGCCATGGCCCTCGATCGCCCGACCCCCGTGAGCTTCCATGCCCCGATGGTCCTCGCCGTGGGCCTGCCCCCCGACACCCTTTCGCGGGCGGGCGTGGTGCTCGGGCCCTCGGGCGTGGGCCTCCGGGAGACGAACCTCCTCGATCTACGCAGCGACTCGGCGAAGTATCGGCCGCTCGTGCTCCTCGTGGACGCCGAGCTCTACGACTTCGACCCCGAGGCATTCGACATGGTGGCGAAGGACGTGGGCGCGAAGCTCGGGATCGCGGGCAGCCCGCGCGAGTGCGAGGTCACGCTCGGGCAGATCATCGCCGCCGTCACCCGGAAAAGCGTGTTCCCGCCGCCGCCGAGCAGCGCGGACGCGGCGACCGACAAGTGGGACTTTTCCGAGGTCGTCGCCGCCGTGTCCGCCGCCGAGGGGCGCGAGTAGCGGAGACAATCGTCGTGAGGGACAAACGCGGTTCGTCCGGGCAATGCGCTCGGCCCGACGAACCGCGCCTGTCACTTCTTGTCGCGGAACATCGTCACGAGCAGCACGAGCGCAGGCTTTCCCTCGACCTCGTGCACGACGTGGGCGTCGAGCGGGACGACGACGCCCGGCGACATCGGGACGACCTCCTCGCCCACGCGGAGCTCGCCCTGGCCTTCGAGGCAATGGATGGTGATCGGGTGGATCGCGTGGTGCGCCGCGAGCACCGCGCCCTCGCGCAGCGCGATGAGCACGAGCTTGCGGCGCTCGTCGGAAAGGACGGTGCGGACCTCGCGCTCGCCCTCGCCGCGGAGCGCATCCTGGAGCTGGATCGGTGTGATCGTCATCGTTCGCTCGTCAATGCGACGGTTCGGGCTCGACGAGCTCGACGAGCACGCCGCCCGTCGCGCGCGGGTGCAGGAACGCCACCTTGTGGCCCCGCGCGCCGACACGCGGGGTCTCGTCGATGAGCGGGACGTGGAGTGATTTCAGGAGCGCGAGCGCCGCCTCGATGCCCTCGACCTCCACGGCGATGTGGTGCAGACCGGGGCCTTTTTTCTCGAGGAACTTTTGCAGCCCCTCGTTGCCCTTGGGCTCGATCAGCTCGACGTTGCTTTCGCCCACGGGCAGGAGCACGACTTCGGTCTTCTGCGAGGAGACGAGCTCCCGCACGCCGGCCTCGAGGCCGAGCGCCTGTTGCCACTTCGCGAGCGCGTGATCGATGTTGTCGACGGCGATGGCGACGTGATCGATGCGCTTGATCTTGATCATGTTGCTCTCCGGGCCAGTGAGAGGAATGCAATTCACGTGCGACGCCGCACGAGGAGCGTGCGGGTGATCTCGACGGCCTTCTCGGGCACGCGGCCGTCCGTCTTGCCGAGCTCGGGCGTGAACAGGTCCGCCCCCTTCTCGAGCAGGACCCGCGCCGGCGTATTCTTGAGCCCGATCACGCGCAGGACCACGATCCCCGAATCCTTGCCGCGCTCTTCCTTGGCCACGACCGACGACGCGGCGTAGAGCGTGTCGCCGGCGAGCACACCGCTCGGATGCGCGCCGTCGTCGAGGCCGAGGTCCCAGACGGCGTTGCCCGCGGTGTCGCGGCTCGACAGCGAGAGCACCCAGGCGAGCACGAGGCCGCCGAAGACGACGCGCGTCTTCGCGAACGAGCTCTTCTGGCAATACCGCTCGTCGACGTGCATCGGATGCGAGTTCCGGAACAGCGTCGTGAGCTGCATGTGCTCGGCCTCGCTCACGGTGCGCCCGGCCTCGTGCGCGTAGACGTCGCCGACCTCGAAATCGTCCCAGAACGTGGGAAACGCGGCGCGGCGCGGCGGCGCGAGGTCCCCGAGGAGCGAGGCGGGCGCGCGGGGCATGGGCGCGGCGGGGCGCTCATCCACGGAGCTTTGCGGCGCGATCGCGGCGCGCCCCGCGACCTTGCCCACGCGCACGAGCACTTTGCGTTCGAACGAACAGACGACCTCGCCGTCCTGGTTCGAGACCTCGGTGCGCACGTGCACCACGCCCTTGTCGCCGGTGGAGACGGGCCGCGTGCCGATGACCCGCGACGCGGCGACCACGGTATCACCCGGGTAACACGCGTTCGGGAAGCGCACGTCCATGTACGCGAGGTGGGCGATCGCCTGCTCGCTCACGTCGTGCACGCTGAAAGACAAGCCGAGGTTCAGGAGCAAGAGCGGGTGGACGGGCCTGTCGCGAAGGCCGAGCTCCCGCGCGGCACGCCGGCTCGCGTAGGTCGGGATCACGTCCTGGAACGAGGCGGCGAAGAAGGCGAGCATGCCCTCGTCGACCGTCACTTCCCAAGGATGGGCGTAGATCGCCCCGGGAACGAAATCGTCGAAGAGCCTGCCGTAGCGGATCGTGTGGATCATTCGGAGAGGTCGCGGCGCCGTGGACGGACGCGAGCATGGCACGAGTTCGGAGCGGATGCGAAGGCCGAGCGCGCTCTGCCGCTTGCTTGACGTCCGGCGGGCCTTCGTGCAGAAGTGCGCGTCGGAGGAGCCCTTCCACGCATGTCCCGGCGCGACACATGGCTCACGGTGATCGATCGTTTCGACCCGGAGCTCTCGCCACGAAACCCCGCGTGGCGCACGCCGCGGAGCCGTAGCCCGGCAGGGACGATCTGCGAGTGGCTCGATATTCCGCGGGGTATCCCGCGGCTGCTCGTGACGGGGACGATCGGGACGGGCAAGACCACCGAGCTCCAGCGCATCGCGGAGGAGCGAGCGGGCAAGGAGTTCGTCGTCTTCGTCGACCTCGAGCGCCATTGCTCCGAGGTCGTGCACGACGCGCAGGCGATCGAGCGCGTGAGCCCGTGGGAGGTGTGTTTTCTCATGGGCGTCGCGCTTCTTCGCGCGGCCGAGGAGCGGCTCGCTTACCACCTCCCCGAGGAGCACCGCAAAGACCTGGAGAAACGGTGGGCGGCGCTCGCGAAGAGGACGAACGCGGATGCGCCGCCGCAGATCGACATTGCAGCGCTCGCGAAATCGATGGTCGTGCTGGCGTCCTCCGCCGCCACCGGCGCGCCCGCGGCCGTGGGCGCGGGGCTCCAGCTCCTCAAGGCTGGCACCGAGTCCGTGAAATGGACGGCGCCTTTTGGCAAGACGCAGAAAGCGCTCGCGGACCAGGAGTCGGACGTCCAGGCCCTGCTCGATTGCGTCAACACGCTGATCGGCCTGGTCCAGCAGCGCGGCTCCCGCATTCTCTTCATCATCGACGGGCTCGATCGGATCCGCGATTTCAACCGCGCGAAGGCGCTCTTCCTCGACTCGGTGCTCATCTCGCAGCTCGCCTGCCCCATGGTGATCTGCGGGCCATTCGCGCTCCGGCACCACCCGGCGACCGCGGCGATCCGGGGCTTCCACGACGTGCCCTCGCTGGTGAACGAGCCTGTCCTCCTGAAGGCCGAACCCCAGAAGAGAGGGCCCGGCATCGATTTCTTCCGGGACCTCTATACGAGGCGCGTGTCCGACTTGCCGGACGGGCCGTCGCTCTTCACCGCGGAGCAAATCGACGAGCTCGCCTATTATTCGGGTGGTCGAGCGCGGGAGTTCGTCGCGTTCATCTACCGCGCGGCCGGGCTCGCCTCGCTGGACGATCTCGCGCAGGCGACGGACGCGCTCGTGGAGCGCGTGCTCGACGAGTTCCGGCGGAAACGAGAGACGGGGCTCAACAAGGGCCACATCCGGACGCTGGAGGAGATCGCCAAGGATCCGGACCATCGGCTCCCCGAGGGCAACCTGGCGCAGGAGCTCCTCACCTACGGCACGCTCTTGCCGTATCCGAACGACTCGGAGTGGTATTTCCCGCATCCGCTCCTCCTCCGCCACATGATCAAATTGTGAGCGACTGGATCGAAGAGATCCGTCTGGGGCTCCGGCTGAGCCCGCGAGGCGTCCTCATCCTGGTGGACCACGCGGTGCCGGAGCGGCTCGGCGGTCTCGCGCGCGCGCTCCTCGCCGATCATCCCGATCTCGAAGTACTGGCGAGGCCGAGCGGGCTGATGGATCTGCCCGACGGCTCGGTCGTGGTGCTCGTCCCCGAGGCGGAGGACGCGTTTTGGCTCAACATGAACCGGCCGGTCTTCGCGCGAAAGTCGCTGAAGGTCGTGCTCTTCTGCCGGCGCGAGGTCACGGAGGTGCTGGCCCGGGAGGCGCCCGATTTTTACGATTGGATCGCGCAGCGGCACGAGTGCCCGCCGGGCGTGGCGGAGCATGCGGTGTTCGGGATTCGGCAGGCGCTGCGGTGTCGGGCGCCGGGGATCTTGTTTGCGTATGGGTACAAGAATCGACACCCGCTGGAGCGGCAGGCGCGAATCGAGCGGTTCGAGCGAGTTTTCCGCGAGGCTTTGCCGGGGCGAACGATTCGGTGGATCGAAGCCAACGAGCCTTATGCCAGGATCGTGCACGAAATCGAGACGGCGGGCCGTGCGTGGGTCGCTTGCGACACTGTGAGCTCCGCGCAAGTCGAGCGGTTCCGCTGGGCGCTCGCGGAGGCCCGGCGCAAGACGAGGGCGATCCTGCTTGTTCCATATTATCATGAGGATCGATTCTGGAACATCTCCGACGATGTCTGGGATCGCCTTGGAGTCGTCATCAAATTGCTTACGAATGCGGGCGCGAGGCACCCGGGCAGGCTCGCGGCAGTCTCCGGGCTGGAGGACGACCTCATCGCATCCCTGATCGAACTTTTGCGGAGGGGTTACCCCGAAGACGAGCTCTTCGCGGCCATGCTCCGCTCCGCGGACCCGGGCGCGGGGCTCGGGGAAAGGATCCTGAATGCCGGCCTCGCGCGAGTCCCCGTGCAGGGGGATTTCATCACTCCGCCCGTCCAGCGTCACCTCGGCAAACGTATTGGCCTCTGGCGACGATCGCGCCGCCCCGCCCGACAGGTCAGTGCGTGGATGTCTTCGGACGATGGCGGCGAATTTCCTCTGCTCCGAGGCCACGCGTCCCGGATCGAGTTCCTCCTCTGCCAGGGCGAGCGGACGCCGGAGCGCTGGAGCGAGCTCTCACAGCTCGCATACGACCAGGGTCACTTCGATGTTGCGCACACGTGGGAGATCCGGGCGCTCGAGCTGGAGGAGAGCTCGACCGCCCGTCGATGGGCGGAAAAGCAGTGGCTGGCCAAGCACATCCCAAGGCTCTTTTCCTTCCTTCTCGGCCTCGCCCTCAGTCTCAATCGCTCGGGACGCGCGGCGGACGCGGAGGTCTTGCTCCGCCGGCTGCTCGGGCTCCCGGTCGAAGGGGACCTCGAACCTCGATTCCTGGGCCTCAGTGGCCGCGACAATCTGCTTGCCTTCGTGCAAGGCACCCATCGTATCGAGCTATCCCCAGAGAACCGCAAAGAACTCTGGAACGAGCTCGCCTCCGCCCTCCGCGCCCAGGGTCGCCACCTCGAAGCCGCCGAGGTCGAAGCCCAACGCGACCAGGATCTCGACGCCTCGTAACCTTGACACCCCCCCGAGCCCGTGCCTCGCCCCCGCCGACACGCACGGCCATCCCTCGCCGCCTCCCCTGCCCCTCGCGCGTCACGCACGCCCCCTCCTCGACGTAAGCATCCACCCCCGCGCCTCACGCAAGAGGGTCCCTCGACGCCCCGAGTGACCTCCGTGCGTCACGCACGCCCCTACCCTCCTCGCGCCCAGCACCCCCCGTGCGCCACGCAAGATCCCTCCTCCCCGCGTCGATCCCCCCTCTTGCGTGAGCCACGTCGCTCGATCCCTCCTTCGAGCGACGCCCTCTCGCCGTCCATCAGCCCTCCCCGCCCCCCGGTCCCTCGTCCTCGCCGTCGTCGTCCTTCCGCTTCCGGCGCGGCTTCGTCGCCGTGAGGAACGACGCCACCCGCTTCGGCTGCCCGGGGAAGAGCTGGAGCAGCGCGCCCTCCAGCTTGTCGATCTCCACGTTGATCTCCCCGATGTACAAAAGCTCCGACGTCCCCTGCATCGCGAGCGCGGACATCGCCGCCTCGCGCTCCTTGCTGTTCGTCTCCAGCGTGTCCGTGGCGCTCGTCAGCCGAGGCGTCCACTTCTCCGCGAGCGCCGAACCCGGCTCCCGCCCGAGCTCCTCGATCCACGCGCGCCCCTGCTTCACCTCCCGATCGACCCCGAACGCCTGCGCGTCCGACGGGGTCACGCCCACGAAGAACCGCGTGTAGGGCGGCCGATCGCGCCGCCCTTCCGACTCGTTGACGACATATCGACCGAAGCTCGCCGTCTCCGCGTCCCAGCGCGCGTCGGCCACGGAGAGCCGCGCCCTCGCCCGCACGAGCGTACGCTCCAGCGCGCGGCGCTGCGCGGCGAGCCCGTCGCCCTTCTGCGCCAGCGCATCCCATAACGACGCAAGCGGCCGCGTGACCGGATCACTATCGAGCGCGCTCGTGATCGCGCCGCAGATGTCGGCAGCGGTCTGCGCCGCCATGTCTTCGCGGAGATGTGTGGCCATACGCTCCTCCCTGCACCGCGAAGCTACCATGCACGGGCGCCGCGTCGTCAACCGTCGCCGGAATGTCGACCCCCGGGCCTCCGTTTGGTAACGTGCACATTCCGCCAGGGGATGCGGGGAAGCGCATGTCGAGCACGCACAAGGACCTGAAGGTCCGCATGGTCCAACAGCTCGCCGACGTCTTCGGCCGCGTCGTCGGCTTGAAGCGCGCGGGAAGGCTCGACGAGGCGGTGGAGCTCGTCCAGACGACGGCGCTCCATCTGTTCGGCCCCATGTGGGAGACGCTGACGCGGCACGACGCTTCGAGCGCGGCGATGATGCTCGGCAGCCGCGAGAAGGTCTCGGCGTGCGCAATGCTCACCCAGCACCGGGCCGAGCTCGATGATCTGCGCGGCGAGGTCTGGAAGGCGCAGGCGGGCTACAAGCGCGCCCTCGAGCTCCACCTCGAAGCGGCGCGGCTCGGCGCCGACGTGGACGTGGCGACGCGCTCGGCGCTGAAGGCGCTCCGGCCGCGCGTCGACGAGTCGAAGCTCTCGAAATCGTACCAGATGCAGCTCGAACGAATCGACGGGCACCGCTGAACCGCCGAGCCGCTTGACAGGGCCGAGGAACTTCCGTGTCCTCGCGTCACTCCTCATCGCCATGCTGAGCGCTCGCCTCCTCCCGCTCCTTTGCCTCGCCTCCGTCGCCGCGTGCCGCACGCCCGACAGCGCTTCGCCTCCGCCGCCCGCGACGGCCTCCGCGGCGCCGCCCCCGAGCGCCGCGCCCGCCCCCGCGCCTTCTGCGAGCGCCCAAGCGCCCGGCCCCGCGGCCCCGCCCGAGCCTTGCGGCGAGATGGGCTGCCTGCTCTACGACACACCCAAGGACGCGTTTGCCGCGATCCTCGCGGAAAACCCGCTCATCCTCGGCATCGGCGAGTCGCACGCGCAGAAGGGCAAGGAGGGCATCCCCACGGCCACGAAGCGCTTCACCGAGACGTTTTTGCCCATGCTCGCGGGCAAAGCGAGCGACATCGTGCTCGAAATCTGGGTGTCCGAAGGGAAATGCGGGAAGGAAAAAGAGGCGCAAGTCGCCGAGCAGCAGAAGCCCGTCACGCAGGGCCAGGCCAAGACGAACCAGAACGAGTTCGTCACGCTCGGCGACGCGGCGTACGCGCTCGGCGTGAAGCCCCATATCCTGCGCGCGAGCTGCGCCGATTACGATGCGATCGTGAAGGCGGGGCCGGATTCGGTCATCGTCATGCTGGAGATGATCGCGCGGCTCATGGATGAAAAGGCCAAGACCCTCGCCTCGCGCAACGCGAACGCCGGCGCGGGGAAGATGGTCCTCACGTACGGCGGAGCCATTCACAACGACCTCACCGCGCGCCCCGGACGCGAGAAGTGGACGTTCGGGCCGGATCTCGCGGCCGCCACCGCGGACCGGTACGTCGAGCTCGATCTCGTGGTGCCCGAGTTCATTCAGGACAACGACGCGTGGAAGGCGCTGCCCTGGATGCCGCATTTCAAGCGCGACGCCCATCCCACGAAGACCACCGTCTTTCGGCCCGCAAAGGGCTCGTTCGTGCTGATCTTCCCGAAGACGGGGCAGTAACACAGGCCACATCCCCAACCCCCTCCGTGCGGGGCGCGCATTTCTTGCCTGGCCTATTGTGCGGGGGGCCCTATTTCGTGGATGATGCGCTGCATTTGGCTTGCAGCCACTTCCATTCCGGAGGTTCGTTCCATGTTGCATCGGCGTCACCTTGCTTCGTTCACATTTTCGTCCCTCGCGCTGATCGTCGGCGCGGGCCTCGCGGGCTGCAGCGACGACCTGCCCCCGGCCACCAGCTTGGGGTCGAGCAGCTCGACGGGCGGCGCCGGTGGACAGGGCGGCGGCGGGACGGGCGGCACCGGCGGTGTGGGCGGCGTGGGCGGCACCGGCGGCGTGGGCGGCGTGGGCGGCGGCACGGGCGGTACCGCCGGCGCCGGCGGCATGATGTGCGAGCCCGTGACCGAGGTGTGCGGCGATAACGTCGACAACGACTGCGACGGCCAGACGGACGAAGGTTGCTGCATGCCGGGCAGCACGCAGGCCTGTTACACGGGCCCGGATGGCACGATGGGCGTCGGCGCCTGCAAGGCCGGCGTCCAGACGTGCAACCCCGACGGCCTCTCGTATGGCCCGTGCGTGGGCGAGGTCGTGCCCGGCGTCCAGACGTGCGGCCTGACCGACGAGGACTGCAATGGCGTGGTCGGCGACGGCGCGGGCTGCTTGTGCACGCCGGGCAACTCGATGCCCTGCTACACGGGCCCGGCGGGCACGAAGAACGTCGGCATTTGCAAGGAAGGCCTCGCGACGTGCGCGCCCGACGGCCTCTCGTACGGCGCGTGCGCGGGCCAGGTCCTGCCGCAGGCCGAGGCCTGCAATGCCGTGGACGACGATTGCGACAGCTTCGTGGACGACGGCGCGAACTGCGCGTGCGCGCCGAACTCGACGAAGGCCTGTTACACGGGCCCGATGGGCACGTCGGGCGTCGGCCTCTGCAAGTCGGGCGTCGAGACGTGCGCGCCGGACGGCTCCGGATACGGTCCGTGCACGGGCGAGGTCGTTCCGACGCCGGAGAACTGCGCGACCACGGGCGACGACGATTGCAATGGCCAGGCGCCCGCGTGCACCGGCGACACGACCTGGGTGCGGACCTTCGGCAACAACCAGAACCAGATCGGGCTGGCCGTGGCGACCGACGCGCAGGGCAATGGCGTCATCGTCGGCAGGTTCTCGGGGGCGATCACCCTCCCCGCGCCGATCGGCACGCTGACCGCCACGGGCAACGACAACATCTTCGTCATCAAATACAATTCGACGGGCACCGTCGTGTGGGCGAAGAAGTACGGCGATGCGGCCGGGCAGGACGTGGGCAGCGTCGCGATCGACAGCGCGGGCGACGTGCTCATCGCGGGCGAGTTCCTCGGCACCATCAATTTCGGCGGAACGGCGCTGACGAGCAACAATGGTTCGCGCGACATCTTCGTGGCGAAGCTCGCCGCGGCCACGGGTGATCACGTCTGGAGCCAGGCAATCGCGAACGCATACACGCAGGAGGAGGCGAGCGTCGCGGTGGACGCGGCGGACAACGTCTACGTCTCCGGCACGTTCTCGAGCAACCTCACGATCGGCGCGAACGTCATCTCGCCGATCGCGGGGGGCGGCCTCGAGGTGTTCGTCGCGAAGCTGAACAAGAGCGGCACGCCGCTCTGGGCGAAGGCGATCACCGGCCCGGCGACGCAATACGCGTACGACCTCGCGGTCTCGCCCGCGGGCGACATCGCGCTCGCCGGCGCGTTCCAGACCAGCATCGATTTCGGCGGCGGCAAGACGCTCACGAGCGCCGGTGGTTACGACATCTTCGTCGCGAAGCTCGACACGATGGGCAACCCCGTCTTCGTGCTCGGCGCGGGCGACGGCGAGCTGCAGCGCGCGAACGCCGTGACGTTCGACAGCGCGGGCAACGTGCTCGTGACCGGCGAGTACAACGGCTCGATGGACATCGGCAACGGCACGGTCACGAGCGGCGGCGCGGAGGACGTGTTCATCGCGAAGTACAGCCCCTCCGGCTTCCACATGTGGAGCAAGGCCATGGGCGGCGTGAGCACGCAGCGCGGCAAGGACATCGCGGTCGACGCGTTCAACAACGTGCTCGTCACCGGTCAATTCTGGGCCAGCACCGATTTCGGCAAGGGCAACATCCAGTCGAACGGCGAGCACGACATCTTCGTCGCGAAGTACAACCCCGCCGGCACGGCCGCCTGGACCAAGAAGTTCGGCGGCGCCCAGACCGAGTCGGGCGAGACCATCGCCGCGGACAACAACGCCGCCGTGTGGCTCGGTGGCAGCTACCGGAGCAACAACGTGCTCTTCGGCGACGGGAACTTCACGGTGAACAACGGCCAGGAGGACGTGGTCCTCATCAAGATGGCGCAGTGATCGAATCGTAACGTTCGGACACACCATTCTCTGCACGCCCGCGGCTCGCACAGGGCCGCGGGCGTGCGCGCTTCGATCACATCTTCACGCGTTCACTCGGCCTCGGCCTCGACGTCCGGGCGCGCGAGCGTCGACTCCGACGCGCAGTCCCGCACCTCCGTGACGTGGGTGAACACCACGCGCTGTGCGTTGCCGGGATGCTGGAAGCGCACGAGCACGTACGGATTCGTGAGCGCCTGCGTCACGAAGCAATGAGGGCCCGGCTCGATGAGCCGGGTCTCGATCGTGAGCGTGCGCCCGTCCGTCGAGCGCCCGATGTACGAGATATCCGCCGTGTAGCCGCCGGTCGGCATCGTGCCGGCTGCATACAGGATCACCCATTCTCGCTGGAAATCGAGGTATTCCGGCGGCGGGCTGCCGACGAAGGTCTGGTACATCCGCGGCGACGTCAAGAGGGTCCGGAGCTCGCCGCGCGGTCGGCCGGAGGCGCGGACTTCCAGCTCCGAGAAAGGCAGGGCGATCTCGCCCGGGTTCGGAGCCCGCGGCGGACGTTCCGCCCCTTCCCTGGCCGAGGCGTCACCGAGGGCCGTGCACGAAACGATCGCCACGAGAGCCCAGCCGAGCACGTTCTTCCGGGAAAACGTCTTCATGATTCCCCCCGGGGCGAGGTGCGCGGCAAGACCCGGGCCGACCAGGCTGGACCACGCATTCCACTTTTCCAGCGTCCCGGAACATGGAATCGTCCCGCATTCCGAATTCGAACAAAACCCAGGCTCGGGGCGGCGGGCGCGGCGCGAGGACCGTGGACGGGTCGCGCACCGCGCGTTAGGCTCAGCCTGCCCGTCGCCAGATCCGGAGAGCACGATGATGACGATTTCACGAGGCAAACGCCTTTCCCTCGGCCTCCCGGCCGCGCTCATGGGTCTCTGGCTCGGATGTGGCACCCCCGGCGTCGTGCCCATGAAGAGCGAACCGGCCCCGGCGCCGACGACGCCCGGACAAGGCCAGGGCCCCGCGCAGTCGGCCCCGGGCGCCGAGGCGCCGCCGCCGGCCTCGTGCGCGCACGGGCTCGAGGAGCGCGTCTCCGTCGATGTCGCGAGCGGCTCCGTGGCCTATTTCTACGAGGACCGGCCTTCGCTCGGCCGGCTCGATTCCGGCGCGGGGTACGTGTACCTCGATCACGACACGCAGAAGGCCTTCGTGGCGCGGCTCGATTCGTCGGGCACGGCGAAAAGCGTCCACGAGATCGTGTTCCCCGACAAACACGAGCGCTCGCACGTCGTGGGGGCGTTCCGGGGGAGCGACGTCGTGGTCGGGTCGGTCGTGTATCACGCCCAGCAGGAGGCCGATATCGAGCTCGTGCGGCTCGATGCGCAGGATCGCCCGATCTGGTCGGCCCGGATCGATCCCTCGCCGCTGCTCGACGGCACGCCCGCGCTCGCGTGGGGCCGAGACGACATCGCCGTCGCCTGGACGCGTGGCCCCTACCCGATGCACGAATCGGTGCGCGTCGCGCTCGTCGACGCGAAGACGGGCAAGGTCAAGCGCACCTTCGAGCTCTCCGCGGGCGAAAATCCCGGCGTTCCCTCGATCGTGTGGGACGGCGAGGCGTACTGGGTCGGCTGGCATTCGCGCGAGACGCGCGGCAACATCGAGATCCGCCGGCTCACGGGGGAAGGGCTCACGGGCGTGGGCGCGACGCTCCAGGGCGGGCTCAATCCTGTCCTTTTGCCCACGCGGGTAGGCCTCGCCGTCGCCTGGGATCAGGACCGCAAGATATGGCTCGCGATCCTCGACGGCGCGGGGAATCCCAAGCTCTCGCCGCGGATCGTCGCGACGCACCCCGATCCCGTCGCGTCGCCGCGCAAGCCCATGCTCGGCTGGGACGGCGCGCGGCTCGCGGTGGCTTACGAGGCGCATTTCCACGCGTCGGTCCTCGTCGCGCGGGCTCCGGAGGCCCTGATCACGGTCGTGGATCCGAACGGCGCCGCCGCCCCGCCGCTCCCCCTGCACGACGAGGATTCCGCCGGGGAAATGCCGGCCGTCCTGTGGACCGGGAAGGAATGGCTCGCCGTGTACAATCGGGATCGATTGCAACAAGGGAAAACCCCGGAGATCGTGGCGGCCCGCCTCGCCTGTCGCGAGGGGCCGGCGCCGAGCGAGGTGACCCCGAAAGGCCCGTGCGACGCGCGCACGCGCCCCGCGCCCGAGGCCTTGCGCCTGCCTGCGCGCGCGGTCGAGGCCTCCGTCCTGCAGCTCGACGACGGCGGATGGGCGGCGCTCGTCCTCGAGAAGGACGAAGCCATCTTCGTGCGTGTCGATCGCGACGGGAAAACCATCACGCGCGCCGTCCTTGCCGCGGCGACCGGGCGGCGCGAGCCCACGATCGCGCGTGTCCCCGGGGGATTCGCGGCGGCGTGGATCGACGAGAATGGCGCGGTCGAGGTCGGGCGGCTCGACGAGGCCGGCGCAATGCGAAAAACGACGCGCCTTCCCGGGGACCCGATGACGAGGAAGCCCGGGCTCGCCTGGACGAGCAAGGGCCTCGTGGTGGCCTATGCGCGCGGGGGCGCGGTCGTGACGGCGCTGCTCGACGGCGCCGCGCGTATCGTCTCGCAGCCCGCCCCGGCGGCGCGAATGCCGTTCCAGCCCGGCGATTGCGCGCTCGGCCATGGCCCGAAGGGGCTGCTCCTCGCGTGCGTGACCGGCACCGAGCGGACCGAGACCAGCGTGATCCGCGTGCTGCGCCTCGACGACGCAGGAAAGACGAGCGGCGCGCCCTCGCTCGCGTCGGCCCCGAACGCGCTCCTCCGGGATCCGTTCGTGCTCGGCACGGCCGAGGGCTTCTTGATCGCGGCGACCGGGCCTTTTGCCCGCGAGGTGATCACGATCGAGCTCGGATCGACCGGCGAGGTGCGTCGGCCCGAACGAAAGCTCCTGTCGAGTTATGGGTACGGGGCGATCGGCGCCGCCATGACCGGCAAGGACATCGCGGTCTTCGGGATCGACGGGCAGACGATCGCAGAGCGGACGGTTTGTCCGGAATGACGGTCAGGCCGAGGCGCTGACGCGGAGGGGGAATTTATCCATCGTGCGCATGATCGGGTGATTCCCCCAGACCGGCTCGCCCGCGAGCTCGATCTTCGGGTACCGCGCGAGGAGGCTCTGGAGCGCGATCTCGGCCTCCATGCGGGCGAGCGAGGCGCCGAGGCAGAAATGGGGGCCGAGGCCGAACCAGTGGGTCCCCGTGTGCTGGCGACGAATGTCGTACACGTTCGCGTCGGGGAGATATTCGGGGTCCCGGAACGCGGACATCAGGAACATGAACACGGGCTGGCCGCGCTTGATGGGGACGTTCGCGAATTCGAACGACTCGGTCGCGTACCGGGGGAACGGCATGCGGCCGAACATGTTGTACCGGAGCGTCTCGTCGAATGCGTTGCGCGCGAGGCTCGGCTCCGCGCGCAGGATCGCGAGCTGCTCCGGGTTCTGGAGCAGCGAGAGAATCGTCTGGTTCGTCCCGTGGTACGTGGTGTCGGTGCCGCCGACCAAAAGCCCCGCGACGAGCGAGACGAGCTCGGGGTCGCTCAGCCGATCCTGCTCGTCACACGCGTTGATGAGCTGGGTCATGAGGTCGTCTTCCATCGGATGAGCCCGGCGGTCGGCGATGATCTCGCGCACGAGCGCCATGCCGCGCGAGACCGGCGGCATGCAAGCCGCGAATCGCTCGGGGGGGAGCCCCGGGATGATCGTGGCGATGAGGCTCTCCGCGAAGGAGATGAACTCCGGCTCGTGGTTCGGGGGGATGTTGAGAACGCTGGCGATCACGCGGACGGGGTATTGCCGCGTGTAATCCGAGGAGACGTCGATCACCCCCTCGAGAGGAAACTTTTCGAGCAGTCCCTCGATGATGGCCTTCACCTTCGGGCGGTGCACCTCGACCGCGCGCGGGCCGAACGTGGGGTTCAGGAGCCTGCGCAGGCGCGCGTGCGACTCCGCAGGGACCATGAAGAGATCATTTTCGCGCAGCGTCACGAAGTCGGGATAGGCGGCCTTCATTTCCGGCGGAAAGCCGGCCCCGACGGTGGGATCGTGTCCCAGCCGCGCGTCCCTCAACAGGGCAATGCAATCCTTGTAGCGGAAAAAGACCGGCCCGCCTCCCTGCTCCCAGTAGTATACGGGAGCCTCTTCGCGAAAGCGGGTGAGCAAGGGGTACGGATCCTTCACGTAGGAAGGATCCATCGGATCGTAACGCAGAGCAGGGAGCGTCGTCGTCATGGGCGTATTCATAGCACGCCATGACGCGCCTGACGGACGTGGAACGTTACTGCACGAGAATCATCGAGCTGCGTGGCGGAAGGTTTACAGTGGGACCACTCACGCTCTGACCCGTCAGCAGGTTCGTGAGGTTGCCGCTCGGCAGGTTCCCGACGGAGCCCTGCATGTCCCCGCGGTTGATGGCGATGTAGACCGTCTCGGTGGCGTGCACCATCTTGTAGGCCATCGTATCGGCCGAGGCCCAGAGCGACGAGCGCTTGCCTCGACGGAGCGCGATGTGATCCTTTCGGATCTGCCCGAGCTTTTCGAGGTGCGTGCGTAGCAGGGTTTGACCGGCGGAGTAGCCGTTCCATTGCATGAAACGCCGGTTGTCCGGGTCACCCGCGCCGGGCAGGCCGATCTCGTCGCCGTAATAGATGAGCGGCACGCCGCGCGTGGTCATGATGAGCGTGAACCCGTTCGCCATGCGCTCGAATGCGTCCGTCCCGGAGGGCAAACCCGGCTGGTTTTGCCAGTTCATGTTCTTGCCGCCGTCCCAGGCGTCGCTCCAGAGCGGGGTTTGCTGGGCCAGGTGAATGACGCGGGGCAGGTCGTGATTGCCGATGAACGTGCTCATGACGCCATTGCCATAGGCGTCGTCGTTGCCGTTCAGGAAGCCTTCGAGGTCTTGCATCGTGCCCTGGCGCATGAGGACCTTCGAGCAGATCTCGGCGCGGAGCGGGAAATCGAACTGTCCGTCGAGCATGGTGGACGGATTGACGTATTTCTTGATGAGCGACTTGTTGCCCGTGTACGTCTCGCCGACCATGTAAAAATGCTTGCCCGTGACCGAGTCGATCTCGGCCGTCACGCGCGAGCGGAGCTCCGTCAGCCACGACATGTGCATGTGCTTGAGCGCGTCGAGGCGGAAGCCGTCGATGCCCGTCTGCTGCCACCACCAGACCATGTTGTCGATGCTGTACTTACGCGCCGCCGCATTCTCGTAATTGAAATCCGGCAGGTACGGCGTGAACCAGCATTTCTCGGTGGTCGCGGGGTCGTCCCAGGAGCAGCCCTCGCCGCAGACGCAGTTGCCGCCGCTGCCGTTCGTGTTCGGCCAGAACCAGCTCGCGTTGTCCTTGTAGACCTGGGCCGAGTCGTGCGCGTGGTTCGCTGCGTAATCGATGAGGACGGTGATGTTCACCTTGTGCGCCTCGTCGACGAGCTCCTTGAGCTTCGCCATCGTGCCGAAACGCTCCTCGGCCTTGTAGAAATCCGTCGGCCAGTAGCCGTGGTAGGCGCTGTAGTTCTTGCCGTCGTTGCCGAATCCAGCGAGGTCGGTGTTGTCGATCGGGACCGTGAGCCAGAGCGAGTTCACGCCGAGCTTCGTGAAATAACCGTCCTTGATCTTGTTGATGACGCCCTGCCAGTCGCCGCCCTGGTAATTGGACGCCTGCGGGACGTTCGGCACCGGCGCGCCGTTGTTCGAGGCGTCGCCGTCGAGGAAGCGGTCCACGAAGACGAAATAAAGGACCGCGTCGCGCCAGGCCTCGACGGGGCTGTCCTCCGGCGGATCGTCGCACGTCCAGGGATCGCAGGTCGTCGGCGAGACGAGGCTATTTTTCCCGCCAAACCCGTCATCGATCGTGTTCGGGTTGCCCGGATCGTTGATCCAGTTGCTCCCGTCGATGACGAACTTGTACTGGACGGGCTGGTTGTAGGGGATCGGGACGGTGGCTTCCCATTGCCCGTTCGCCTTCTCCAGCGGGACGCCGACGTCCCAGCCGTCGGCCGCGAAGTTTCCGCGCACGACCACGCTGCTCTGGCCCATGTCGGCGAGCGTGAAGAGGTAATCGCAGCGCTTCAAGCTGTCGTCACACATGGGCGGCCCCGGGGGCTCGCCGCCGCCCGCGCCGCCCTGGCCGGGGCCGCCCGCGCCGACGCCGGAGCCGGAGCCGCTGAGCACCGGGGGTTTTTCCCCCGGATCGTAGCCTCCGAATCCATCGGGCGGCTGATAACCATTGAGGTCGTCGCTCGAGCAGGACGCCGCGCCGAGCAAAGGCGCGACGAGGAGGCCCGAGAGGGCGAGCGCTGTGAACGTGTTCGTCGAAAGTTTCATTCGGAGACCCGTCAGGGTGAAGGGTTGCGGCAAGGGCTCCCCGCGCGCACGAGCACGCGGAAGGAGAGGGCTTCGAGCGGGACGGCGCCGCCGGCGGTGATTTCGATCGTCTCGCCGGTCATGACGTCGACGTAGCTGCCGAGCGGCACGGCGCCGGTCGGCACGGAGACGAGCGTCGTCTTGCGCGCGAAAAACACGAGCACCGGATCCCCATCCCCCGCGTCGCGCAAATAAGCATATTCGTCCTTCGTCGCCACGATGGGCCTGCGCGTGCCCGTGCGGAGCGCAGGCGAGCAGCGGCGCAGCTGGCCGAGCCGGCGGACGAGGTCCCGCACCTCGGATTGCAGCGGCCCGACGGTGGCGGGATCCGGCATCACCCGCCGCGAGTCCGGATCCCCCGCGCCGGCGAGCGCAATCTCGTCGCCGTAATAAAGCACCGGCAGGCCGTGCAGCGTCAAAATGAACGCGAGCGCCATTTTCGCCCGCGCATACACGACCGGATCCGTGGGCTGCGCGGGTTTGTCGTACCAGGGGTCGTTCGCGCCGTCGCCCGTGACCTCCGAGACGAACCGCGAGGTGTCGTGGTTGTCGATCATGCGGCCGAGCGCCGCGCCCGAGCCTTCGATGGCTGCGTCGGTCGAGACGAGAATTTCTTCGAGCTCGGAGAGGCTGCCGCGGTCGTGGCCAAATGCTTCACGGAGCTTCCACATGAGCGGGAAATCGAAGGCGCCGGAGAGGGTATGCGGGCCGAGGAAATACCGGATGCTCTCGATGCCGATCGCGCCGGGGCCGGTGAAGACCTCGCCGATCGAAAAGAGCGCGTCCTTGCCCGTCGCGAGGCGATCGAGCGCGTGCGAGATCCGGCGCGTGGCCGCGCGCGGCATCATGGGGACGGCGTCGATGCGCACGCCGTCCGCGTCGAACTCCTTCATCCAGAAGACGGCGTCGTCGACCTCGGCGCGCATCGAATCGGGGTGCTCGAATCGCACGTCGGGCATGTACGAGGTGAACCAGCACGTGGGGAGCTTCTCGCTCCAGCCGCAGCCGGGCGAGCCACACACGCATTTGTCGACGCCGTCGTTGAACCAGCCCTTGTTCCGGTTCTGGATGTATCGCTCGTTGTGCTCGTAGACGTGGTTCGGCACGAGGTCGAAGATCACGCGGATCCCGTGCCGATGGGCCTCGTCGACCATGGCGCGGAGGGCGTCCTCGCCGCCGATCCGCGGCTCGACCCCGCGTGATTCGAGCGGCCAGTAGCCATGATATCCTTCATAGGGCCGGCCGTCGCCGCGGCCCTCGCGGACCTCGATCGGATTCGTGTAGGCGGGCGAAATCCAGATCGCCGTGACGCCGAGCTCGTCGAACGTGCCGCGCTCGATTTCCGCGCGCACGCCGTCGAGCGTGCCTCCCGCGCGCGAGCCGGATTTGTCCGGGGGCAACGGCGCGAGCGGCGCGCCTCCGTCGCCCCGGAAACGGTCGATCATGAGGTGATACAAAAGGCCCTCGTCCCAGGAGGCCTGGGCCGGATCGATCCACGCGACGGCGATCTCGGGGCTCGCCTCGTTGCCGGATTCGTCGGCGCCGCGAAGGGTGAAGGTATGTTTGCCGCGGCCGAGGCCACGCGCGACGAACGTGAATCGCCCATCGGACGCCTGCGCGTTCGATGGCAAAATATCGCCGCCGGCGCGGAGCTCGGCCCGTAGCGATGCGGGGTCGAGCGCGGCTCCCTCGGGCGCGGCCAGAAAAACACCGCTCACCGTGACCTCGTCGCCGGAGACCTCGACCGCGTCGATACGAATCTCGGGCGCGCCGCAGCTCTCGGCGATCACGAGCGACACCTCCTCTTCGCCCTTCCACGTGGTCAGAGGATTGAGCCGATCGAGCGATCGCTCGCCGTCGCGAACGATGCGGTATCCATACTCGCCGGGAGAAAAATTCAATGGGAGCAGAAACCATCCATCGTCGCGCTGCGTGAGGGGCTTCGCCTCGGCCCAGTCGTCCCAGCTCCCCTCGACGCGTATGTCGCCCTTCGAGCCGGGTTCGGCCCAGATCACGGTCGTGCAATCGCGCCGCGGCACCTCGGGCCCGCCGCAACCCACGGAGGCGAGCCCGAGCGCCAAAACCCATGCGTGAAGAAAGAACGTCGTTCGCATGGCTCCTCGTTATGCATTACCACACCGAGCGGCCGTTCGTCATGCGTGGAGCACGCGAAGACGGGACGAGCGCAGGGGACGGATCGGCCAAGGTCGGTAAGGGGTCCTGGTTCGAATCGATTCTAGCGTCGGCAGCGAGAGAGAGCATACGCGATCCCCGCCTGGAGCGTGCTCCGCGTGGGGACCTTCGCGCCGAAGTCGATGTCGAGCTTCACGAGCGCCTGCGCGACGTCACCGCGGATACCAGTGATCACGACTTCAGCGCCGAGCAATTCGACGGCTCGCACCGTGTCGAGCAGGCGGCCCGCGACGTGGCTGTCGACCACGCGCACGCCCGTGATGTCGATGATGAGCGCGCGCAAGGCCCGCTTGCTCGCCCCGTCGAGCGCGACGCGCTGGAGGTCCTCGGCGCGCGCGGCGTCCACCGTGCCAACGAGCGGGATCACCATGACGTTGTCGGTGATCGGCACGAGCGGCGCGGAGAGCTCGGCGAGGCGCGCGCGCTGCATTTCGATCATCGCCTGCTCGAACGACGCGCGCTCCGCCTCGGCCTTGGCCCGGCGAAAGAGCTCGGCCTGGAGGCCGTCGTTTGCCCGCGCCAGGTCGTCCGTCCGGCGCCGGACGTCGGCGAGGAGAATCGCATTTTCGAGCGCGATGGCCGCCTGCGACGAGAGGAGCGAGAGGAGCTCGACGCGGTCCTCCGAGAATGCGTCCTCGACGAGGCGATTTTCGAGATAGAGGACGCCCGAGAGCGCGTCGCGGTGGACGAGCGGCAATCCGAGGAAGGAGCAGGGCGCGGCGCTGCCGAGGTGCGGATCGGCCTCGAACGGCGTTCCAGCCACGCCGCGACCGACGACAATCGGCGCGCGCGTGCGGGCGACGTATTGCACGACGCTCGGCGCGACGCCCGAGGCCTCGGCGAGCGGGCGCATGGCGCCGACGTCCGCGCCGTCGACGGTCAACGTGGCGCCGACGAAGAGCTCACCGCGGCGCACGAGGACGAGCGCGGCGCGATCGGCGCCCGCGACTTCGAGGACCGTGCGGAGGAGGCGTTCGAGCAGGCGATCGAGGTCGATTTCGCCGGCAATGGCCTGCGCCGCGCGCACGATGGCCATCACGTCGAGCGACCGGCCGCCGCGCGAGGGACGATCGGCGTGGCGCGTCGGTTTGTCCGCGGAGCCGCTCCCCCAATCTTCCGACGATGTTCCGCCGAAGACGTCGGGGTGCCGCGCTTCGAGGTCGCGCACCTTCGCCGTGGCGCCCCAGCGTACGTACGCGCGCATGGCGGCTTCGAGGTACGGCCGCGCGAGCTCGGGCCTCTCGCGGCCGGCGTAATAATGCGCCGCGCGCTCGCAGGCGAGCGCCTCGTGGTGAAGGAACCCGTTTTTCCGGGCCGCCTCGATCGCCTCGTCGTAAAGCTCGCGGGCCTCGCCGTGATGCCCGTCCGCGACCTTGATTTCCGCGGAAACGAGGCGATGCAGCGGGAGCCAGTGGTCCGGATAAAGCGCGACCCAGGCGCCGAGCTTCGTGAGATGGGGCGCGAGGCGCTCCCGGAGGCGCGCGCGCTCGGCCTCGTCCGCGCCGGAGGAGAGGCGCGCCGCGAATGTGAGGGCGGTGGTGAAGGTGGAGAAGGTCTCGAGGTAGAGCCACATACCCGCGGCCATCTGCCCCTCGGTGCGCTCGGCCCATACGAGCGCGCCGTCGAGATCGCCGTGGAGCAGGCAGAGCTGCGTCCGGAGGGCGTGGTGCATGCACGCCGCATATCCGAAGCTCGGCTCGATCGTCTGGACGAACGCCGCGTCGTCGAAATCGTCGCCGTCGAACGAGGTCGGCGCCTGCGTGCGCCCTTCGAGGGCGTGGAGCATCCGGCCGAGCGCGGCGAGCGTGTGCGTGGCGATCGGATCCCGCACGTCCGGCAAGATCCCCGTCGCTTTGCTCCACGCCTCGCGCACGGAGGTGAGCGGATCGGCCGACCAGTATCGCAGGGCGACGCCGAGGTGGAGCGAATACGAGACGTACGGGACGTCGCCCACTTCGAGGCTATGGACGAGCCCGCGGTCGACGAACGGGAGCGCGCCTCGGACAGGCAAAAACGGCGTGGCGCATGCGCCGATGGTCCAGGACGTCCTGCCGCGGAGCCCCGGGTTTTCGATGCGATCTTCGAGCAGCACCGCGAGGTCGAAGAATGCCCGCGAGGCCTTCGCGTCGCCGAGGATCATCGCCAGCATGAGGGCATAACTCGCGTACGCATACGCTGCGACGTCGGCGTGGCCGTGCTCGACGCACGCGGCGACGAGTCGCACGACGACCACGAGATAAAGGGCCTGATCGGCGATGTACGTGGGCGGGACGAGCGCCGTGAGCAGATCGAGCTGCGCGACGGCGTGCGGATCTTCGATACGCGGGGCGCGGGCGAGGTCCTCCGGCGAACGCCCGCCGACGAGGCGCGCGATATCGGCGAGCGCCGCCGGGAGGGACGCAGCCTCGGCCCCGCGCTCGGGCAAAACGACGGAGAGCTCGGACAAACCTTCGCGTCCAGCGGCGATCGCGTCCATGTATCGGCCGCGCGAGACCCGGAGGGAGAGGCGTTGCCCGTGCACGCGCGCTCGTTCGAGGGGCGTCTGCGCGTGCGAGAGCGCCTCGGAGAAGAGCACCTCCGCGCGCTCGGCATGGCCTTCGATGTACGCGCATTCGGCCCGCGAGGAGAAAAGCGCGACGGCGAACGCGGGATCGGACGCGAGCGCGGGCGCCGAGAGGAGGGCGGCCGAGGCGTCGTAGAAATCGACGGCGACGCGAAATGCAGCCTGCGATTGCGCCTTGCGGGCCGCCTCGAAGAGCAGGCGCGCGACGGAGCGGCGCTCGTTCTCGTCGTCGAGCAGCGAGGCGCCCTCGCGGAAATGGTGGGCGAGTTCGAAGAGCCGATCGTCTGCGGCGCCGGGCTCGGCGCGCATGGCGCGACCGATGGCGAGATGCACGCGCGCCCGCTCGTCTTCTTCGAGGAGCGATCGAGCCGCCTCGCGCACTTTTTCGTGAACGAAATGGTAGGTGCCGGTCCCCGGGACGATCATCCCGAGATCGATCGCCTCGGCGAGCGCCGCGGAGAGGCCCGCCTCGGGCGCGCCGAGCACGGCGTCGAGTTTGTCCTCCTCGAATCCGTGGCCCAGCACGGCCGCGGCGCCGAGGACGCGGCGCGCCTCGGGGGAGAGCTTGCTCAGCCGGTCGGCCACGAAACGGGCGGCGTCGTCCGGAATGGGCACTTCGAGGATGCGCCGTTCGTCCCAGCGAACGGCGTTCGTCGCAGGATCCCGATCGACGAGGCCCTCGGAGAAGAGGGCGTCGAGCACGTGCAGGACGAGGAATGGATTGCCGCGCGATTTGCGGTGCAAGAGGCGCGCGAGCGCCGCGACCTCGGGCTCGGGCACGGAGAGGACGTCCGCGACGATGCGCCCGACGTCCTCGGGCTCGAGCGGGCCGAGGAGGACCTTTTGAAGGGCGACGCCGCGCGGGACGATGGATTCGAGGAACGCGCCGAGCGGCCGCGCGGGCGCGGTATCTTCCTCGTGCGCCGCGCCGAGGACGAGCAGATGCGAGAGGCCTTCCTCGGCGAGGACGTCGCCGAGAATGGAGAGCGTGTCGGAATCGGCGCGATCGAGGTCGTCGAAAAAGACGGCGACGAGCGGCCAATGCGCGCAGAAGACGCGGAGGAAGGCGGAAACGGCGCGTCCCAGGCGCCTTCGTGATTCTGCGGCGCCGAGATCCGGGAGCGGGGGTGATTTTCCGAGGACGAGGGAGACGTCCGGCGCGAGGTCTTCGAGCACGGCGCCATGGCCGTCGAGGGCCTCGAGGAGGCGGGCGCGAATCGCATCGAGGCGCTCTTGCGGCTCGGTGAGGGCGCGGCGCGCGAGGGCCGTCATGACCTCGGCGAGGGGCGCGCGGGGCGCCGCGCCTTCGCTCGGTTTGGTCGCGACGAACAGGCCGCCCTGGTGGATGATTCGCTCGCGCGCCTCGGCGACGAGCGTGGATTTACCGGAGCCGGCCGGGCCCACGACGAGCACGAGTTCGGGCGCGCCGGACATGGCCCGCCGCGCGGATTCGGCAATCGCGCGGGCCTCGGCCTCGCGACCGAAGGTTTTGTCCCAGATACGCCGATCGTCGGGGCCGTCGCCGGCGCCGAGCGGAAAGGGCGTGGCCTCGGGGCCTTCACGCAAGAATCGTTCGAGGTCGAGCGCGAGCGCGCGGCCCGTTTGATAACGATCCGCGGGCGCCTTCGCGAGGAGCTTCTGCGCGACGTCGGAGAGCACGCGCGGGACGGATGCCATGCGCTCGTGCACGGGCACGGGCGCGCGCGCGAGGTGCGCGTGGGCGAGCGCGAGGGGGTCGGCGGAGACGAACGGCGGCGCGCCCGCGAGCATTTCATAGAGGACGGCGCCGAGCGAATAGAGATCCGCGCGCCCGTCGAATCCGCGGCTCGCGCGCCTCGTACGCTCCGGGGCCGCATACGCGAGCGAGGCTTCGCGGCAAGGCCCGCGGCCATCGGCCCCGCTGCGGGGGCCGGAATCCGTGAAGAATGCGTCCTCCGACGCGGGCTCGACGAGGATCGTCGCGGGAGACAGATCGCCGTGGACGCGGCCCGCGCGGTGCAGCTCGTCGAGCGCGAGCGCGAGCGCGAGCGAAAGGCGCGCAGCCGCCTCCGGGGTTTGCATGGAAGACGCGAGGAGGGCGGCGAGGGTCGTTTGCCCGCGCTCGTCTCCTTTGCCCAGGCGGCTCATGCCGAATCGTGCCTCCGATGCCGTTCGAGTCGCAGCACGAGATCCCCGACGAGGCCCGTCCAGCCGGTCTGGTGCGAGGCCCCGAGCCCCTCGCCGGTGTCCCCATGGAAGTATTCGTAAAAGAGAAGGTTGTCCCGGAAATGGGGGTCGAGCTGGAAGAGGTCGGTGTCGCCGTAGACGGGCCTTTTCCCGTCGGGGCCACGCTCGAAGAGGGCGACGATGCGGGCCGCGATCTCGTCGGCGGCCTGGCCGAGCGTGCGCGGCCCGTGCGTGCGCGTGGCGGGGACGCGCAGGATGTCGCCGAAGCCGTGCTCGAGGCGGAGCAGCGAGCGATAGATCATGTACGCCGTCGGCATCCAGACGGGCCCGCGCCAGTTCGAGTTTCCGCCTTTCATGCGGCTCTTCGATTCCCCCGGCTCGTAACCGACCTCGAGCCGTCGTTCGCCCTGCCAAACGACGACGGGCCGCTTCTTGTGCTCCTTCGAGAGGGAGCGCGGGCCGAAGGGCGAGAGGAACTCGTCCTCGTTGAAGAGGTGGCCGAGCACGCGTTCGAGCTTGCCGGGCGGGACGGCCGTGAGGACGTAGCGGCCGTCGGGGCGCTTGACGAGGGCCTCGGCGAGGTGAGGGTTTTTCCCGAGGAACCACTCCATGCGGCGGCGGAAGTTGTCGAGCTTGCGATAGACCTCGGGGCCGATGACGTGCACGGCGAAGAGCGGAATGAGGCCGACCATGGAGCGCACGGGCAGGTGGTGGGGCTGTCCGTGGATCGTGAGGATGTCGAAGTAAAACCCCTCGGCGTCGTCCCAGAGCGGGATCTCGGGCGGCTCGGCGTGGTGGAAGGTGTAGGCGATGCGGAGGAAATGCTCGAAGAACTTGCTCGCGGCGTCCTCGTACGCGGAGTTCTCCATCGCGAGCTCGAGCGCGATGCGCATGAGGTCGATGCAATACATCGCCATCCAGGCGGTGGCGTCGGCCTGTTCGAGCTTCATGCCGGGCGGGGGCGGCTCGCTGCGATCGAAGACGGAGATGTTGTCGAGGCCGAGGAAGCCGCCCTCGAAGACGTTGTTCCCCTCGGCGTCGCGCTTGTTCACCCACCAGGCGAAGTTGATGAGCAGCTTGTGGAACATGCGCTCGAGGAAGAGGCGGTCGCCCTTGCCGCGCTGCTTGCGCTCGATCTTGTAGAGCTGGTAGGCGGCCCAGGCGAGGATCGGCGGATTGAGGTCGCCGAACTCCCATTCATAGGCGGGGATCTGGCCGTTCGGGTGCTGGTACCACTCCTTGACCATCAGCTTGAGCTGGTTTTTCGCGCGGTCCATGTCGATCGGCGCGAGCGCGAGCGCATGGAACGCGAGGTCCCAGGCCGCGAACCAGGGGTATTCCCACTTGTCGGGCATGGAGATGACGTCCGCGACCGAGAGGTGGCGGAAATCCTTGTTCCGGCCGCGGAGCCGCGCGGCCGGCGGCGCGATCGCGTCGCCGCGGAGCCAGACGTCGACGTCGTAATGGTAAAACTGCATCGACCAGAGCAAGCCCGCGGAGGCCTGGCGCTGGATCGATCGGCGCTCGTCCGACATGTGCGGGCCTTGAATGGCCAGGTAAAACTCGTCGGCCTCGGCCTTGCGTTTCGCGAGGAGCTCGTCCGAGCCCTCGAACGGGGCCCGCTCGGGCCCGGGGCAGAGCCGCGCGCGGAGGACGACGCGGCCGCCGGCGGGGACGTTGAAGACGCGCCACGCCGCTGCCTTCGAGCCGCGGCCCTCGGGGTTTGTCCTGGATTCGTCGCCGTGGACGACCCGCGCGTGGAAGGCGTCCTTGACGTAGGGCGTGCGCGACGGCGAGCCGTAGAGGCGCTCGGTATTGGTCTCGTTGTTCGTGAAAAGGAGGGTCGTGTCGTCACCCTCGATGTAGAGGTAATGGGAGCCGAGATCGTGGTGGCTGGAGCGAAGAGAGAAAAACCCTTCGCCGCGCTCGCCTTCGTGGATCTCGGGGGGCGCGACGACGACCTCGTCCCACGACCAGGTGTTGCGGAACCAGAGGTGCGGCAGGAGATGAAGGGGGGCGTCCTCGGGGCCGCGGTTCTCGACGGTGACGACCATCAAGATGTCATTCGGCGTGCGTTTCGCGTATTCGACACGGACGTCGAAGTAGCGGCCCTCGTCGTAGAGGCCGAGGTCCCAGGTTTCGAGCTCGGGCTCGTCGCCGCCGCGCATGCGGTTTCCCGCGACGAGCTCCTCGTAGGGATAGCGGCGATGGGGGTATTTGTAGAGGAAACGGAGGTAACTCGACGTCGGGGTCGCGTCTTCGTAATGGTAGACTTCCTTGACGTCCTCGCCGTGATTGCCCTCGGCGTTGGTGACGCCGAAGAGGCGCTCTTTCAGAATGGCATCCCGGCCGTTCCACAGGGCGAGCGCGAGGCAGAGGATCTGCGTGCGATCGCAGATCCCCGCGAGGCCGTCCTCGTTCCAGCGATAGGCGCGGCTACGCGCGTGGTCGTGCGGGAAATACCCCCAGGCATCGCCGCTCGCGCTGTAGTCCTCGCGCACCGTGCCCCAGGCGCGCTCCGCGACGTAGGGGCCCCAGTCCTTCCAGCGAAGGACGCGCTCGCGCTCCTGGGCCAGTCGATGGTGCTCCTCCGTCCTCCACGCCTGCATGCCTCGAACATAACAGGATTCGAGGCCCCGAGCGCCCGAGGGGAACGATCACTCGGTGCGCTGGATGATGTGAAAGCCGTAAGCGGTCTCGACAACTTCGCTGATCTCGTTGATCTGGAGCCCGAAGGCCGCGTCCGAGAAGGACTTGACCATGGCGCCGCGCTCGAACTGGCCGAGATCCCCGCCGCGCTCGGCCGCCCCCGGCTCGTCGGAGCACTCGGTGACGAGCGACTCCCATGCGGCGCCCGAGCGCAGTGCGCGCAAGCACTCCTGCGCCTTTTGCTTCGCTTCTTCGCGGGTGCGCGTCACGTCCTCGGGGCGCTGTTGCGAGCGCTGGTGCATGACGAGGATGTGGCGCGCGCCGATGCGTGTCGGCTGGCGCGCGAGCCGCTGTCGCTCACGCTCCTCGACAGCCTCGCGCTCGGCCGCCCGCGCAGGCCCGATCGTTTCGAGCCCGCCCCCCGTCCAATCCGGCCCCGTGGCGAGCGTGGTGCACGCGGGACAGACGAACGCGAGCGCGAGGAGAACGGAAACTCGGCCAGCGAGGGCTGCCATGGGGCGGGAACGTGGACCAGGGGCCGCGGGCGCGCAAGGGGGTTTGGAGGGCGCGTCTGACTCGTCTGATACGATGGCAGGCGTGCCGCTGCTCGACGTGGTCCTCGGCTACGACTGCAACCTCGCGTGTACCTACTGCACGATCACCGAGGCGATGCGGCGTCGCGCGCTGACGACGGAGCAGGTGGCGCGGGAGATCGATCGGGCCGCCACACGAGGTTTTCGGGACGTCGCGTTCACCGGCGGCGAGCCGACGATCCGGAGCGATCTGCCAGCGCTCGTGCGGTACGCGAAAAAGCGCGGGTTCGAGCACGTGAAAGTCGCGTCGAACGGCCTCCGGTACGCGCACGCGCCGTACCTGGATCTGCTCGTCGACGCAGGGGTCGATCAGTTCCACGTGTCGATGCACGCGCCGAGCGACGCGGCATACGAGGAGACGGTGCAACGCGAAGGCACGGCCGAGCTGCGGCGGAAGGCGATCGAGAACCTGGTCGCGCGCAAGCTCGATCCGATCGCGGATCTGATCCTGAAGGAGGATACGTACCGGGACGTGCGCGGCTGGGTCGATGGGCTTTTCGCGCAGGGGATCCGGCAGTTTCGGCTCTGGCTCGTGTCGCTGACGGACAACAATCGCGCGAACGTGCATCAGCTCCCGCGGCTCACGGACGTGGCCGCGAAGGCGCGCGAGGCGTTCGAGGCGGCGCGAGAAGGAGGCTACGAGGTGCACGCGCTGCACATCCCGCGCTGCTTTTTGCCGGGGTACGAGGAGAACGTGCGGCACCCGGGCGCGGACCTCGTGCGGGTCGTGACGCCGGACGAGGTGTTCGATCTGAAAAACTCGCGCCTCACGGGAGGCGTGAAGCCCGCGGGTTGCGAGGGCTGCCGGTTCTTCGATGCGTGCCCGGGGCTGCGTCCCGACTACGTGGAGCGGTTCGGCGGGGACGAGGTCACCAGCGTGCCGGCGTGAGACGGAGACTCGGCCTTCGGGGCCGCGCCCTCGCCCTCGCCGTGGTGCGTGCCGCCGCCGGGCAGGTCGAGCTCGTCGAGGCCCGCGAGGACGGAGAGCGAGACGGGGTGGTACGGGGGCCGCGGCGTGATGGGCTTGTCGACGTCGCCGCCGTGCTCGTGCACGAGGCGCGCGCAGAGCGCGAGGCACCACTTGCCCTGGCACCAGCCAGTCCCGAAGCCGGTGTAACGCTTGACCGACTCGATGTCGCGGTAGCCGCGCTCGAGGGCCGCTTCGAGCTCGTGGAGCGTCACGTCCTCACAGCGGCAAACCAGGGTTTTCATGCACGAACCTCTCGCGGGATGGTAGCGCCCCCCCGGGGGGATCGGCTATATGGGGCGCATGCCTCAGAAACCGCAGGTTCGTGCCAAAGAGAAGGTCCGCCAGACGCGCAGGCTCGCCCGCTGGCGTGCGAAGAAGGCTGCCGAAGCCCAGGCGCAGGCGCAGCAGAGCCCCGCGCCGAAGTCGGCGTCCTGAAGCCGACGTCCGTGCCGTGCGTCCCCGCGCGCACGGCACCGGACGGACGTTCTCGACGCACGACGAAGCCGAGCGCGCGTGAGCACGCCGCGCGTGGTAGCTTCATTCCATCTCGCCGCTGTCCGCCTCGGCCTCGGTCGTTTCGGACGCGTCCGACGGCGCTTTGCCCTTCTTCCGCTCGGCGCGGATCGAGGCCATCTCCGCGCGTGACGGGTTGATCACGAGGAAGCCGTGATCCGCGTCGAGCAGCGCCACGTCGCCGGGGGACGCCCACTGGAAGAGGCCCTCGACCTGGGTGATCGACGGGACGCCGAGGAGCCGCAAGAGCACGGGCGTGCGCGGATCCGAGGCGCGCTCGCTGAGCACGACGCCCACGGGACGCGTGCGCGCCGAGACGACGAGGTCGAAGACGGTGAGCCGATCGCCGATGAGCACGGCCTTCGTCGGGAGCTCGGCGCGCGCATCCGGCGTCGCGAGCATGACGAGCGCGTCGCAGAGGTCTTCCATGTCGCGCGCGCGCTCTTGCAGGAAGGGATCGCCGACGATGCCGTTCGCCGCGCGCACGCCCTCGCGCGCGACGAGGCCGAGCGCCTGCGCGACGCCGTGGCCCTCGGCGACGAGCTCGAACGCGCGTTGACGCAGCCGCAGGTCGCCGATCATGAGCTCGTACGTGGAGAGGAACGCCGACTCGCGCGAGAGCCCGAGCTTCTGCGCGCGGGCGACGAGCGACGAGAGAGCCTTCTCGGCCGCGCTCCAGGCACCTCGCAAGAGCTTCGCGTCCTCGGCCGTGGCCTTGCGCTGCGGTGAAGTGGCCGGGCGGCGCAGGGCCGCGACGGCGCCGAGCGAGCGTCCAGGGACCGAAGGGACGCCGGGGAGCGTGACCTTGCGCGTGCCGCCGCCCGTGCGGCGAAGCTTCTTGTCGCGCAGCTCCCGAAGCACCTCGGCATGCCGGATCGCCGAGGCGATCGGCGCGGTGAGCGCGACGAGCAGGCGAACGTCGCTCGGGCGGTACGCCTTGTCGCCCGAGCGCTGGACGACGATCGCGCCGAGCGCGCGGCCGAAGCCGAGGATCGGGACGGCGAGGAAGACGGGGTAGTGGTCCTCGTCGATGCCGGGGAACGCGCGCCAGCGCTGATCCCCGGGCGCCTTCACGACGGCGACGGGCCGCATGGTCGCGACGGCCGTGCCCGTGAGGCCCTCGCCGACGGACATGCGCACGGTGCCGCGCGCGCCCACGGGAAAACCGACGTTGCCACGAAGGACGAGCGCGTCGCCGTCGCCCTCGAGCAGGTAGAGCGAGACGATCTCGGCCTGGACGATGGCGGCGATGCGCTTCGGAGCCTCGTCGAGGAAGACCGAGAGCGGCATCGGTTTGGCCACAAACGAAACGAAGTCGAGCACGCGGTCGAGGCGAGCCTCGCGTCGCGCGGGGTTCAGCGACTCGGGCGGCGGGGGCAAGGTCGAGACGACCGGCGTCACGGCGGGGTCGCTCTCGAAGACTTCGTCGGGGGGATGCGACGGCATTCGGGCCGTACCATACCAGGAGGGTCGGTCTTGGAAAGCGGTCGCAGACGGTCCCGATCAAGCGCGGGATGGGCGCAAGTCCACGGGGCCATCGAGGGGCGGGCGCTGCATCCCACCGAGCGGTGAGCGGCGCGCAAACGGTGCGCGTTCGAGGATGGCGCGCGCAAGGGCACCGTCATCACAAAGGCCCACGGACGTGACGTACGGAGCCCACGGGGCGAGGAGGTTTGGCGCATCGGTGGGCGCGAGCGCGACGACGTGCACGACGCGCGCAGCCGGAGGCAAGACGAGCGCTCGTGGGGAAGGATCGAAGCCGACGGCATGCGAGGGGCGTGAGAGGAAGAGGCCGACGGCGTCCATGGATGCGCCATACAGCGCGATTTCCGCGGCGAGCGCAGGGTCGAGGGAGCCGCGGGGGACACGCTCGGCGGCGCGCGAGAGGGCCGCGTCGAGCGCTTGGACAAACCGCTCCGCGTGGTGTTCGCCGCCCTCGACGAGGACGAAGCGCGGGGACAAACAGCCGCGTTGATCGAAGGGGACGACGTCCCACGCGAGGGCCTCGGCTGCGTCCTCGAGCGCGGCGTCCCTACCGATGACCGCGAGCCCGATGCCGGTGCCATGTCCCCGCACGAATACGCCTGCCGGAAGGCCTCGTGTGACGGCTTCGATCGAGGCGTCCGAGCCGTAGACGTGCAGCTCGTCGCCGGGCGCGGGCGCGATGGAGGCGGCGCGCGTGAGGGAGGCGCGGTGCGTCTGGACGAACGCTTCGTCGGCGGAGAGCGCGCGGACGAGGAGGTCGGTCACGACGGGATCACGGCGCGAGGGACGGACGACGATCACGGGCGAGGTCGCGGCGGCGAGCGCGAGCGCACGGAGCGGCGCGGTGCAGACGTTGGCCGCGAGGATGACGTGACAGCGGGGCGCGCGGCCCGTGCGCGCGAGCAGCGCGTCGATCTCGGCGTCCGTTGGATGCGTCTCCAGGTGCGCGGAGAGCGCGAGCTCGACGCCCCTCGGATCGAGCCCGGTGACCTCGGGCAAACGCGCCCGCGCCTCGGCGCCGAGCGGATCGTTCGGATCCTGGATCCGCCGGCCCGCGGCGATCACGCGCAGAACGCGCGCCTCGGCCTCGGCCTCGGCGCTCATGACGAACCGCGCGAGAGGACCTCGTCGATCGCGAGCGAGCATCCTCGCGGCGTGGCGCCGGGCGCGCGGCCGAAGAGCTCGACGCCCTCGTCGGTGACACGCCCGAGGTCCGACGTCTGGATCGCCACGGACGAGTCGACGTTCGCGAGATCGACGAACCGCAGGATGCCCGTCTCGCCCGGCGAGAGCGGCGCGAGCGTCGTGGGATCGCAGGCCGTCACGCGCATCCACGGCGGCGCGACGTAGACGCCGTGTCGCGTCGGGGTCCGAGCGCCGAGCGCGGCCGCGAGCGTGCCTTCGTAGAGCTGGCTCGAGAGCTCGGTCATGCCGTACTCGCCCACGACGTGGGCCTCAGGGACGCCGAACACGGAGGCGATCGCGCGCCGCAGTTCGGTCGGCTCGACCTCGCGCGAGCGACCTTTGAAGCCGCCGGTCTGCATGACGCGGCTGCCCGGCGGGAGGGCGAGATCCTTCGAACCGGCGCCGTCGAGCAGGTGCACGAACGCGAAGGACGCGCCGAGGACGAGCACGGGTTTCCCCGAGGTGCGCGCTTCGGCCGCGGCGCGCGCCACGCCCTCGATGTCGAGCACGCCTTCACGCACGTGGAAGCTCGCGGGGCCGCGGAGCTTGCGGGCGAAGAGGTCGAGCATGAAGCCGAGCGACGAGTCGGCGACCTCATCGACCGACGGCGCGAGTACGAGGACGCCAAGGTTTTGACGATCCGGCCAGAGCATCCGCTCGCCCCAGCGTAGAGCGACGAGCTCGTACGTGGCGGTGGTGCGGAACGGGTGCTCCCCGCGCGCTTCCTTGCCCTGCGAGGTGCCGCTCGTCCGGAACACGCGCATGTCCTCGTCGGGCGCGTGCGCGGCGATACGCGCGAGGCGGAAGACGTCGCAAGGCAGCGCGGGGATCACGGAGGTGTCACGCGCGCTCGCGAGGTCGATGCCGCGCGCGCGGACGAGGCGCCCGAGGGCGGGCACGTGCGCGGCCTGGAAACGCGCGAGCGCGAGCGCGAGGTCGTCGAAGGGCTCGGGCGGCGCGCCACGCAAGATTCCCTCGACGAACGCCCGCACACGCTCATGCAGCGCTTCGCTCGTGGGCCGTACCGTCACGCGGCGATTCCTAGCAGGAGCGAGGCAAGGCCGCCAAGCGAGCGGCCCTCACCCATCCCGTCAGCCGAGCGACGCTTTCATCGCGTTCGCCGCCGCCGTGAGTTGCTCCTCGGCGATCGTGAGCGGCGGCGTCCAGGTGATCACCTCGCCCTTCTGTCCGCCCGTGATCACCACGTAACCGGCCTCGAGCATACGCCGCATCGTCTGCAAGGCGAGCGCGCCGCTCTCGAACGCGACGCCGAGCATCAAGCCCTCGCCGCGCACCTCGACGACGCCCGGCGCGCCCGCGAGCACCGCCGCGAGGTACTCCTTCGTTCGCGCGCCCATCTCACGCGTCTTGGTGACGAGCTGCCGGAAGCGCAGCGAGTCGAGCGTGGCGATCGCCGTCGCGCACGCGAGCGGCGCGCCCGCGTGCGTGGACGTGTGCACGACCTCGCCCTCGCGCGCCCACGCCTGCATGACCTCGTCGGCCGCGATGCACGCCGCGATCGGCAAGCCTCCGCCGAGGCCCTTGCCGAGCACGAGAATGTCGACCGGCGCGCCCACGGCCGTCGATCGAACCAGCGAGCCCGAACGACCGAGCCCGGTCCAGATCTCGTCGGCGACCACGAGCGCGCCATGCCGATGCGCAAGCTCGCAGAGGTCCCGCAAGAACCGCTCGGGCGGCACGATGATGCCGCCGCGGCCGAGGATCGGCTCGACCAGCACCGCGCCCACGTTGCCCACCGCGAGCGCCTTCTCCACGGCGCCGAGCGAGCGATCGAGGTCGGCCTCCGCCGCGGGATACGGCGCGAACGAGACGTGCGGGTTGAGCTGGAGGTTGAACGGCTCGCGGTAACTCTCGCGTAGCCCGAGCGCCGCGAGCGGCCCGTACCCGAGGCCGTGATACGCGCCTTCGAACGCGACGACGCCGGGTTTGCCCGTGGCGAGCGTCACCGTCTTCAACGCGGCCGTGATGGCGTCGCTGCCGCTCTGGCAGAGCAGCACGCGCGGCGAGGTGCCCGGATGGAGCGACGCGAGCCGTTCGAGCAGCGCGACCTTGATGTCGGCGGCGTACACGTCGCCGAGCGCCTGGATGAGCCGATCGGTCTGCGCCTCGATCGCGCGCGTGACGCTCGTCGCGCCGTGACCGAGCAGGAGCGATCCGAAGCCGGCCACGAGGTCGACGTAGCGGTTGCCGTCGACGTCGAACAGGTTCGCGCCCTTGCCCGAGGCGAGGACGATCGGCGTCATCTCGGCGCCGCTCGACTCCTCGCGTGTTTTCCTCCGCGTGCCGAACGCCGGGCACTCGACGCGTTCGAGCCTGCCGAGGAGGCTGCGCGACGCGGGGCCCGGAGGCGGGACACGGATCTCGGGGAGCTGATCACCCGTCTGTTCCTCTGCGGGGGCGGGAAACTCGCTGAGGGGCATGTCGTTTCAACTAGCACGCACGAGCGTGGCGGGCAGGCGTGGACACAAGCGTCCCCCGGAAGGACGGAACCGAGGGACCCCGGAGGCTACGAGCACAGCCTGTTTCGGCCGGTCCTCTTCGCCATGTAGAGCTTCTCGTCGGCGCGCTTGATGAGGTCCTGCGCCGAGCGATCGCTCTCCTGCAGGATCGCGGCTCCGAGGCTGATCGTCACCTTGATGCTGTCGGCTTGAAAAACGAACGCGTTGTCCGCGACCTTCTGCCGGAGCGTCTCGCCGAGCGCGATCGCGCCCTGGAGCGAGGTCTCGGGCAGGACGATCGAGAACTCCTCGCCGCCGTAGCGCGCGAAGACCTCGTCGCGGCGGATGCGCGACTGCACGACGCGCGCGACCTCCTTCAGCACGTAGTCGCCGGCGAGGTGGCCGTGCACGTCGTTGATGCGCTTGAAGTGGTCGATGTCGAACATCAGGATCGACAGATCCCGATCGTGTCGGCGGCCGCGGATGATCTCGCGCTCGAGGGCCTCGTAGAGGTAGCGCTTGTTGTAGATCTGCGTGAGACCATCGATGATGGTCATCCGGTAGATCTCTTCGTGGTACTGCGCCTCGACGTCGGCGCCGGAGAGGAACTTGAAGATCGTCGGGCCAATCTTCACGCGGTCGCCGTTCTTCAGGACGACCTCGCGCGAGATCTGCTCATCGTTGCAGTACGTGCCGTTCGTGCTGCCGTCGTCGACGACGACCCAGTAGCCGCCCTGCTGGCGGAACTGCGCGTGGCGGCGCGACACCGAGTCGCCGTCGAGGACCACCTGGTTGTCCGCGCCGCGGCCGACCCGCGTCGGGTTGTGCTCGAGCACGAAGCGCTTGCCGAGCAGCGTCGGCTCCTTCGTGTAAATGACGACGAGGCAGTCGGTCCCGAGCCGAGGCGCCTCACCCCCACCCGGCGGGGGCTGCACCACCGTGGTAACGCGAGTCTTTTCGTCGAAGTCGTTCACGCGGTTTCAGCCCGGTCTGCCTGCTATTTCGGTCTCGTCGACAAGCAATCGAAGCAGGGCCCCTCGAAAGACGCCCTTTCCAAGCTCAATCACCCGGATCCAGCCAGTCTTCCAGCTTCAGCGTATCCATCCCCCTGCGCAGGCGTCAAGGTGAATTCGATTACTGGGTTTCGTCCTCGTCGTGTCTCGTCGTGGATGCCCGGTTGCCCAGATGCTGCCACGGCGAGATTTGCGACATTGTTGTGCGACGATTGTACGAATGCAAGGTGCCCGCTCGGGACAGCAGCGACGGACTCGTGCGCCCGGGACGTCGCGAAGTACCTCAAGCGGTGAGGCCTCGCGCCGCAGTCACGCGTGACTCCCGGGACACCCGCGCAGGCCGTCGATCCGGAGCGCCCGACGGCAACGTCGCGAGCAGCCGGCCATGATCGAAGACCCACATCTCGCCGGGTTTGCCCTGCGTCCACGTCTCGTTCTTCGTGAGCGGCGCCGTCGCCACGACGGCCACGCGATCGCGCGGCGTGGTCACGGCCGAGAAGTCGACCGCGACGTCGTCGTCCGCGAGGTGCGCGAGGCCAAACGGGGCCTGACGGATGATGTAGCAGAGCCGCGTGCCGCACCGGGCAAACAGGTGCCGGCCATCGCCGAGCAGGAAGTTGAACGTGCCGTCTTTCGCGATGCGCGCGCCGGCGTTCGCCACGACCTGCCAGAGCTCGCTCGGCCTGCGCGGATAATCGTCGAAGGTGCGTCGGAGCTCTTCGAGCAGGACGCAGAAAGCGTACTCGCTGTCGGTCGTGCCGATCGGGGTGAAGCGGCCGAGCTTGCGCTGCCGCACGCGCGGGAGCGTGCCGTTGTGCGCGAAGACCCAGTGCCGGCCCCAGAGCTCACGCGCGAACGGGTGCGTGTTCGCGAGGCTCGTGGGCCCGCGCGTGCGCTTGCGGACGTGGCCGATCGCAAGCATCGTCTTGATGGGGTTTTGCGCGAGGAACCGCGCGAGCGGGCTCTCGGCCGCCGGCGTCGGTTCGAGGAAGACGCGCGCGGCGTACCCCTCGTAAAACGATAGGCCCCAGCCGTCCGCATGCGGCCCCGTCTTCCCACCTCGCTGGCACAAGCCAGAGAACGAGAAGACGATGTCCGTGGGGACGTTGCACTCCATCCCGAGTAGCTCGCACATCTCCGCGCGCCGGGGAGTATAGGCGAAAGTCAGCGGGCCGCGACGGCCTCCGCGGCCTCGTTCGCCTGCCGCACGCAGTCGGGGATGCCGACGCCGTCGAACGCGGCGCCCGCAAAGTGCAGGCCGGGGAGCCTGCGCGCGATGTCGCGAATCCGCCGCACCCGCGCCGCGTGCCCCACGACCGGCTGCGCGTTCGCCTGTTCGTACCGAAACACACGCGCGAGCATGGGCGCGGCGCGGACGCCGATGAGCGAGCCGAGCTCCTCGCGCGCGAGCGAGACGAGGGATTCGTCGCTCGCCGCGAGCGCGCCGGGATCCCGATGCCCACCCACGAAGACACGCACGAGCGCCGCATCCTGCGGGGCGCGACCCCCCCACTTGCTGGAGATGAACGTCGCCGCGAGGATGCGGCGCCGCTCTTCCTTGGGGATCACGACGCCCACCGCGTCGAGCGGGTGCGGGACGTCGGGCCGTGCGTACGCGAGGACGACGGTGCCCGTCGAGAGGTATGGAATGCCGCGGAGAAGCGCGCCGAGCTCCGCGTCGATGGGCCCGAGCGCGCTCGCGGCCGCGTGCGCGGGCGCCGCCATCACCACGTCGTCGGCCTCGATCGACTCGGTCTGCCCGTCCCGCGCGCCGTACCGCACCATCCAGCGCGCCGGAGCATTCGAGTCCGCGCCGCTCGATCGCTCGACCGAGGCGACGGGCGCGCCCACGCGGATGTCGCCGCCCGCCTTCTCGATGCGCCGGGCGAGCGCTTCGATGAGCTCGCCCATGCCCCCGAGGAGCGAATGGAACGGGCTCGGCGGTGGTCCCTTCGGCGCGGGCTTTTTCCGGCGCTCGGCGAGCGCGCCGCGGATCAGGCTGCCGTGGCGATCTTCGAGCTCGGCGAGCTGCGGGAAGGTGCTGCGGATGCTGAGCAGATCGACGTCGCCCGCGTAGATGCCGCCGAGCAGCGGCTCGGCGAGGACGTCGAGCGCCTCCGCGCCGAGGCGCCTGCGGAAAAAGCTCCCGATCGACTCGTCGCCCTTCTCCTTCGGGCGCTGCGGCAAAACGAGGTCGAGCGCCATGCGGGCCTTGCCCGGCAGGCTGAAGAGCGGCGTCCGCGCGAACGGCAAAAAACGCGTGGGCACCGCGAGCACGAGGCCCTCGGGCATCGTGTGCAGCGCGCCGCGGCGCGGGATGTAGACGCGACGATTCTTCGGGGTCGTACCGATCAGCCGCTCGCCGAGCCCGAGCTCCTTGCAGAGGTCCGTGGCGAAGGGCTTGGCGACGACGAACGAGTCGGGCCCGCCGTCGATCACGAACCCGCCTTCGCGCTCGGTCTGGATGTTGCCGCCGAGCCGCGCCCGCGATTCGAGCAGCGTGACCTCGAACCGCGAGCCTTTTTGCGCGGAGAGCAAGCGGTAGGCGACGACGAGGCCGGTGATGCCGCCGCCGACCACGACGACGCGGCGAACGCTCACGCCGCGCCCTCGTGCCGATATGCGTGGATCACGTCCACGAGCGCCTTCACGTTGTCGACGGGCGTCTGCGGCACGATCCCGTGCCCGAGGTTGAAGATGTGCCCCGGCCTGCCGGCGGCCTCCGCGAGCACGGCGCGCGCGCGCGCCGCGGCCACGTCACGCGGGGCGCAGAGCAGGAGCGGATCGAGGTTGCCCTGGATCGCGTGATCGTAGCCGATGCGCTTCCACGCCTCGCCGAGCGGCAAACGCCAGTCGACGCCGATCACCGTGCCGCCACAATCGCGCTGCGCTTCGAGCAGCGTCGACGTGTTCGTGCCGAAGTGGATCACCGGCACGCCCGTCTTTTCGATGCTCTGGAGGATGTTCTTCACGTGCGGCGCCACGTGCGTCCTGTAATCCTCGGGCGAGAGCGCGCCGATCCACGAGTCGAAGAGCTGCACCGCCTGCGCGCCAGCCTCGACCTGCGCGTGCAAGTAGCGCCGGACGACCTCGGAGATCTTGCTCATGAGCAGCGAGAACGACTCCGGATCGCCCCACATGAGCTGCTTCGTGCGGAAATAATCCGACGATTTGCCGCCCTCGACGAGGTAACTCGCCATCGTGAACGGCGCGCCCGCGAAGCCGATGAGCGGCGTCTTGCCGTCGAGCTCGCGCCGGATCAGGCGGATCGCCTCGAGCACGTAGCCGAGCCCTTCTTCCGGCTCGAAGACGCGCATCCGATCGATCGCCGCGCGGTCGCGCACCGGCTCGTGGATCACGGGCCCTTCGCCCTTCTCGAACGAGAACGGCGCGCCCATCGGTTCGAGCGGCAGGAGGATGTCCGCGAACAGGATGGCGGCGTCGACGCCGAGCCGCAGCGGCTGCAGCGTGACCTCGAGCGCGAGCTCCGGCGTCTTGCAGATCTCGAGCAGCGTGTGTTTTTCCCGAAGCGCGCGGTACTCCGCCATGTAGCGGCCGGCCTGTCGCATGAACCAGACGGGCGTGACGTCCGTCGCCTCGCGGCGGCAGGCGCGCAAAAACCGATCGAACATGGCCGGAACAGTGACCTCGGGCCTCGCCCGTGGCAACGACGAAGCGCCCTTCCGCGAAGCTCAGCGCGGCTGCTGCAGCGCGGCGGCCTCGTGCCGTTCGAGCATGACGACGAGCCGCGCCGCGCCGAGCACGCCGGCCGGCAGCACGATGAGCAGCGCGCACGGCAAGAACGAGAGCAACGCGAGCCCGAGGCCGAAGCCCATCACGGCGCCGATGTTGCGGCGCACGAAATCGATGCGCGCGCCCACGGGCACGCCGCGGATCGAGAGCGGGCAGTCGCAGAGGTCCCACGCCCCCGCGAGCGCAGCGATCGCGAGCTGGAGTGGGAACGCGATGACGCTCACCGGCGCGAAGAAGAAGCTCAGGACGCCGAGCACGATGAGGATCGGCGCGGTGAACGCGAGCGCCACGAGCGACGACTGGAGCGCGCGCCACATGTCCACGAAAAAGGGGACCTCGGGCCACGGCGGCGCGCCGAGATCGGCCGAGGCGCGCCGCACCATCCGCTCGAGCGCGGGCCCGGCGAGCGGCTTCGCGAGCGCGAACGAGGTGGCGAGCGCGGCCACGAGCATCACCACGATCGAGAGGACCTTCAGCAGCACGCCGAGCACGGTCCAGAGCGCGCCCGTCCCGGGCTCCTTCACGATCAACGCGACGAGCGCGGGCGCGAGTTTTACGCCCGCGAAGCCGAGCACGACGGTGAGCACGAGCGCGATGCCCGTGGGGACGATCGCGAGCGGCCAGATGTCCGGCGTGCGGAAGAGGTAGCCGTAGCCGCCGAGCACGGCCTTGAGTCCCGCGACGAAGCCGGGTCGTTCGAGCGGCGCGAGGGCCGCGGACGGGCTCGGACCAGGAGCGACGGGGACGCCGGGGGACGCATCGGGGGTGATCATTCGGCTACGAACGTGTTCACGCGCGGGCATCGGGTCAACGTCTTCTGCGCGACCGCGCGCTAGGATCCATCCCCTCGCCCATGGCCCCTGCCCCGACGCCTTCGCCTTCGATCGTGGTCCCTTTTCCCGAGGGCGGGCGCATCGCGGTCGTCTCCGACCTGCAACGCACGTCCCTCATCGAGCGGCTCTTCCGGCTCGCCGAGCAGAACGACGCCGAGCGGACGGGCATCATGGCGGCGCTCGCGGCGACGCGCCCCGACGCCCTGCTCCTGCTCGGCGATCACGTCTTCCTCGGCGCCTCGTCCCGGGCCTGGGCCTTTTTCGATCGGCTGGTCGAGCCGCTCCGGGCCGCGGGCATCGAGCTCTTGCCGATCCTCGGCAACCACGATTGCTGGTCGATCGGGCCGCGGGGCCTCCGGCATTACTTCTCGCGGTTCCCCCGGCTCGAAGGACGCCGATTCTACACGACGTGCCTCGGGCCCCTCGGCGTCGTCGCGCTCGATTCGAACCGGTTTTTCCTCCCGTCATCCCAATGGGACGAACAATTCCGCTGGTACGACAAAACCCTCGCCGATCTCGACGCCGATCCGGACGTGCGGGGCATTCTCGTGCTCATCCACCACCCGCCGTTCACGAATGGCACCGTCACCGGCCCTTCAGCCCTCGTCGAGCGCTCGTTCGTCCCTTCGTTCCTGCGCTCCCGAAAGACCGTCTTGATGCTCTCGGGGCACGTGCACGCTTATGAGCATTTCGTCCGGCAGGGCCGCCATTTCGTCGTCTGCGGCGGCGGAGGAGGGCCGCGGCATCGGCTTCTCCCGAAGGAGCGGCAGACGTTCCGCGATCTCTTCGACGGCCCCTCGATTCGCGATTTTCACTTCCTGACCCTCGCCCCCGACGAGACCGGCCTCGACGTCCGCGCCCTCGGCCTGGCCAAGGGCGCGGCGCGCGTCTCGCCGATGGATCGATTTCGCCTCGATTGGCCCGGCTGAATCAGGGCTTCTGCACGTAGATCCGCGGCGCGCCGCCGAGCGTGAGCGTGATCTTTCCGCCCTCGGGGTCGAGCGTCTCCACGGCGCCGGACTCGCTGAAATCGAGCGAGTACGACTCGTACGCGCCCTCCGCGGCGAGCGAATACGATGCGCTCGCGGACTCGCTGCCGCCCGACGTGCGGGCCCAGAGCACAAGCACGCGGCGCATGTCGGGCAAACGGAAGGCGGCGCCGCCGATCGCATCGGACAAACCGAGCGCCGTCGTGCCGGCCTGGTCGAACAGCGCGCCTTCGAGGAGCTTGCCGAGCGTCCGGTACGCGCGGCCGGCCTCGGTGCGCACGGCCTCGCTCGTTTGTCCGAGCTTCGACACGTCCACGTAAAGGCCCATGTAATCGAACGCGTTCGTGCTCTGCCCGACCGCCTTTCCATCGGACAGGCAGAACCAATCGATCCGCTCGATCCCCACGGTCTGCGCGGCCGTCATCACCTTGGCCAGATAATTCGGCGCGTATTCGGGCCCGCCCGGGGCGCCGCCCACGGCCACGTGCGGCGCCCCGGTCTCGGTCACGATCCAGCCCTTGCCCGTCACGCCCGCGTCCGTGAGCTTCTTTGCGAGATCCGACTTCAGCTTCAAGAACCCCGCGACGCCCTCCTCCGAGCCGCCGGGCCCGAAGACCGGATAATAATGGAAGCTCACGACGTCGAAATACGAGCTGCCCGTCTTCGGGAAGTCGTCCGTCACGGCGCCGCCCGAGGGGTTGTCCGTGTACCGCAGCACGGCCGAGAGGAAGCTCGGATATCCGATCCCGCCGAGCGCGATCCGGGCCTCGGGATCGGCCTTCTTCGCCGCCTCGAAGCTCACGCGCAGCATGCGCACGTAATCGTAGATCGACCCCCCGAAGCGCACGAGATGCTCCTTCGTCGGCGGCTCCGTCTCCCACGTCTGCGTGACCTGCCAATCGGAGACCCAGTCCGGCTCGTTCCACACCTCCCACACCCGCACCCAGGGCTTGTACGTCGTCACGGTCTGGTACACGTACGCGCCCCAGTAATTGTTCGGGTTGATCGACCCGTCCCCATTGAAGACCGGCTCGTAGAGGTTCTTCGGGATGTAATGCTCGAGCTCCCAGCTCGGAATGCCCCCCGGCGCCGTCGAGTGCTCGGCCGTGGGCACGCCGAGGAACGCCACGTGCTCGCCCATTCCGAGCGACCCGTACCCTTGCATGTCCCCGACCTCGATGTCGTAGCCCCACGTCGCGAGGTGCCCCTCGGAGAGCTTCAGCCGCGCGCTGTTCGCGCCCGCCTCGTGCGACAGGAAGGCGAGGTCCTGATCGTTCCAGCCAGGGTTCGGAAATCCATAATTGATGCCATACCGGAACGGCCCGCCGAGCGCACCTCCGCCCCCGGATCCACCCGGTCCACCGCCGCCCGAGGCCGAGCCCGAGCCGCCCGACGCGCCCGCGCCGCCGGAGCCCCCGGAGGCGCCCGAGGCGCCGGAGCCGTCATCGCCGCTCCCGCCGCCCGAGCATGCGGCGAGGCTGCAAAAAATAAATGCGGTCGCGAATGCAGGACGAATGAATCGAAGCATGGAAAGTCCCTCCTTGGACGCGGGAAGGACCATTGTATACGGATTCGCCAGGCTGGGCTCGATTTACGAACGTCGCGTGCCGCGATGGCCGGGCGTCGCGTCACGCCGCCAGTGCCGGCAGACCGGCTTGACCCCGCATCCTTCGCACGCCTCCGGGTCCCGCTTCGACGGGCACGTCTGGAGCATGCCGAGGTGGCACAAGGAAAAATCGTATTTCACCGGATCGTCGGGGTCGAGCCGCGCGAGCGCGGCCGTGATCTCCTCGGCCGCCCGGAAATCGGCCGACTTGCGTTCCGTGAGCCCGAGGTTCCGCGAGAGCTTGTGGATGTGCGTATCCACGGGGATGATGAGCCGCGACGTCGGGACGTCCCATAACCCGAGATCCACCCCGTCCGCCGGCCGCGCCATCCATCGCACGAGGAGCAGGATCCGCTTCACGGCGCTGCCTTTGCTCGGATCCGGCAAGATATGCTCCGCGCCCCGCCGCCCCCCTGCGCCGGCGCCGAGCCCGCCCCGCTCCCGGATTTCGCGGACCCAGGCCCCGAGCGCCTCCCGCAGATGGCCCGTCGCCGCGAGTTTGTCCGTGAGCGCTTTGCCGAGCGAGCCATGGACGCGCTGCACCGCGCGAGCGCCAATCACGAGCCCCGCGAGATCTTCGTCCCGATACACGCGATGCCGGAACCCCGCGAGCCGCGCGCGCACCGCCGCCGGATCGTCGGCGATCTCCGCGACACGCGGGCCGAGCCGCGCGAGCGCGTCCTCGATCTTCGCGCAAAGCGCCTTCACGTTGCCGAACGCCAGCGCCGACGCGATCATCGCCACGATCTCCTGGTCGTCGCGACGGGCATAACGATGCACGAAATGCACCGGATCGGCCGCCTTGCGCGCCTCGACGTCGCAACGCGCGCGCACGTCGTCGAGCGCGCGCCGCAGCGCCTCGTCCGCCCCTCGCAAAGACGATCCGCTGCGGCTCATTCGCCTACGCCTCGCACGCACGTGCCGCCCCGATTGCGCCCGCGATGCCGCCTGGCCCAGACGAACGCGGCCGTATTGACGGTGCCCATGTAGGACCCATACGACAACGCACCCCGGGCGCTCGGACGCGGCCGTTCCGGAGGTGTTTCGAGAGGGGGACCATGGAGCCGCTGGAGAACGCGAACGGCGATGCGACGGCCCGCGCGATCACGGACGTGGCCGTCATCGGCGGAGGCGCCGGCAGCATCGGCGTCATCGAGGCCTGCCTGCTCGCTGGCCTGTCCGCCACGATGATTCGAACCACGCACGGCAGCGCCTCCGAGGTTCGCCGCCGATTGGCCTCCTCGTTCGAAGACAAACGCCAAGACGGCCGGCTCGACCGGGACGCCGTCGAGCGCGCCCTCGACCGGTTCCGTGCGTCCGGGGACATCGGGGCCGCGGCGAGCGCCGACCTCGTCCTCGAATCCACCGATTCGGCCTGGAAAGCGCGACAAACCCTGCTCACGCAGGCCGAGCGCGCCACGCATGGTCGCGCCATTCTGGCCACGACGGCCCCGACCGCGCTGCTCCGGGCGCTCGCGACGCGCCTCGACGTACGTGAAAACTTCGTGGGACTGCATTTCTTCGCCCCCGCGGTGCTGGCCGGGTTCTGCGAGGTGTCCGTGACGAACCGGACGCAGCCTACCGTGGTCGAGACGGCCGTGCAATTCGTGAAGGCGCTCGGCAAGCACGCGGTGATCGTCCGCGACACGCCCGCTTGCCTCCTTCTTCAGTCGCAAGGCGCCCGGCTCGGGGCGACCCGGGGCGCGCCTGCCCGCTCGCCGACCAAGCGTCGCAGCACAGCCCCGAGCTTTTGCGGTACCTTTGACCGGATCGGGGTTTGACCGGATCAACCGGAGAGCACGCGCCGGACGAGCGCCTCGATGGCTTCGATCGGCGCGGCGGGCGCGAGCGCGGCCGAGAACGCCGCGTGCGCCGCCGGATCCTCGGCGTGAAGCCAGCGGAAGCTCTCCTTGGGCCCGAGGAAATGGCGACCCCGGAGCACGAAATGGAGCTCCAGCAGATCGAAGAGCAGCCACACGCGCCGATAATGCGCCTCCACGTCCGCGGGCCCGCCGCGCCGGATGCGCCCGAGCATCTTCCAGCACCAGGCCCGCCGCGCCTCCATCTCCGCCTCGGGCAAACCCTTCGGCGGCAGAGCGAGCGCGGCCGTAACATCCTCGACGAGGCGCGCGCCGAGCCCCCGCGGATCGAGCACGGCCACGCCCCCGCGCACGTGCAGGAAATTCGCCCCCGCGTCGACGACGTCCTTTTCGGGCACGATGAATGCGTCGAGAAAAACCCCGTCCACGAGCCTCGCGTCCCGCGTCGCCTCGCCCTCCGCGCGGATCCCGAGCATGTCCCAGTCGCTCTCCGGCGCCGCCGCCCCGAGCGCGCGCGAGCCATAAAGAACGACCGTGTGGCAGCCATGGCGCGTGACCAATTCATTCACGAGCCGGGCGAGGATGGGATCGTTCGCGAGCGCCTCGAAGGAGGTTTCCATGGCCCGGTGAGGCTACGGACACGCGCGCGGGCCGTCAACACGGCGGGCTTGACCTCCGCGGGCCTTCGTGATGCCTAACGCTCACGAACCCATGGCTCAGACCCCGCCTCCGTCCCCTGCCCTCGTCAGCGTCCCCGCCAAAGAAGTGCCCGCGCTTCGCCTCTTCGCCTTTCCGCACGCGGGGAGCGGCGCATTCCCCTACCGCGCGCTCGCCGCGGGTTTGCCTCCCTGGGTCGAGCTCCACGCCGTGCAACTCCCCGGCCGCGAGTCGCTCTTCTCGGTGACGCCCTACCGGTCGATGCCCCCGCTCGTGGAGGCGCTCGTCCCCGTGCTCGCGCCGAAGCTCGACCTCCCGTTCGTGTTTTTCGGGCACAGCTTCGGCGGCCACGTCGCATTCGCGATGGCGCGGTCACTCCGCGCGCGAGGCGCCGCGACGCCCCGGGCCCTCGTCGTCTCCAGCAGCCGCGCGCCGCACCTGCCGCTCGGACGCATGCCCCTGCACGACCTGCCGAGGCCGCGCCTCATCGAGGAGCTCCGTCGTTATGGCGGCACGCCCGAAGCCGTCCTGTCGAACGCCGAGCTCATGGATCTCTTCCTGCCGCCGCTCTGCGCCGACCTCCGGATTTACGAGACGAACACCTTCGAGCCCGAAGCGCCGCTCGCGCTCCCGATCACGGCGTTCGGCGGGCGACAGGATCTTTCGACGCGCGCCGAGCAAATCGAGCCGTGGCGCGAGCACACGAGCGCGGCCTTCACCTCGCGGATGTTCGAGGGCGGCCATTTTTATCTGTTCGAGCAATCGAAGCCGGTGTTCCTGGAGGCGCTGCGCCAGGTGTTCGTGGATTGCCGAGGGGCTCAGGGGACGTCGTAATAGAAATGGACCTCATCGGTCGTGCCCTGGTGCTCGACCTTCACGTGGACGTCCCAGCGTCCCGGCATGGAGAGCGCGAGGCCTCGCACGGCATAGGCGCCGGCGCCCGCCTCCTCGATCGCGGGCGCGTCCGTCGCCTCGTGCCCCATCGCCGGCATGATCGCCGTCACTTCGATCGAAGCCCCCTCGATCACCGCGCCGGTCGCGGCGTCGTGCAGGGTCAATCGCAGATCGTTCTCGCCCTGCACGATCGGCGCCTCGGGGACGAGCGTGAATTCGAGCGCGCCGCGCAGGCCGATCGACTCCTGGTCCGGGCTCCCCGAGGTCCCCTCCGCGCCGCCGCACGCGGCGAGCGACGAGAAGGCGATCGCGCAAAGGAGCATCCTCGAAAAACGGGCGCGGGAGATGCGGTTCGTCTCATTCATAACGCGGAAATGATCTCCGTAGGCCGATGGCGAACGCCACGGCGGATGGTTCGTTCTTGCCGAGCGAGGGGACCGGCAGGTCCACCTCGAGCGAAGCGAGCGCCGTGAAGCGCTCGGTGATGTCGTAGCCGGCAAACAAAAGCGCAGCCGTGCGTCGCCGATCCGCGTCGGGCGTGGTCACGCCGCCGATGGAAGGCGCCGATTCGCGCTCGTGCACGAGCCCCGCCGAGAGCGACCACCCCGAGGAGAACACCGGCCCCGCCGCCGCGACGAACCGCGCCCGCGGGCCGAGCCCGATCCGCTCGCCACGCGCGCCCGTCATCGGCGTACGAAAGCCGATCGACGCGCTGAAGACGGCCGTGGCCTCGCCCGCCCAGTTTTTCTCGACGAACACGCCCGGACGAACCTCGGCCGCGCCGAGGCCCGTGGCGTCCGTGGCGAGCGGGTCCTTCGCGTCCGTCGCGGATCGGCCCGTCGGGAGGCCGACGCCGGCCGTGAGAGCGATCGCGGGCCAGGCGCTCGTCGTGGTGAGCGGGACGAGGTCGAAGCGCGCCGAGAACGCGAGGTCGCCGAAGCCGCCGCCGACGAACGTATCATCGCGCGAGCTTCGGACGTTGAGGAGGACCGGCGCCACGAGGCCGAGCTGCAGGCGCGGCACCGGCGCGAACAAAACGCCGAGCTCGGCGCGGCCCTCGGCGTCGAGGGTGCCGGGCGGCGCGAGCGTGAAGCCGCCCGCGTGTCCGTGCGAGCCGAACCGATCGGAGAAACGAAACGAGAGCCCGACCGCCGCGCGCTCGAGCGGGCCGAGCCGCTGGCCGAGGCCGTGTCCGCTGCCGCAACAAGCGGACGCCGAGGCATCACGGGAGGCCAGAAGAAGCACACAGCCAAGCAGGGCCGAGGCGAAGGTCTTGCAGGCGCCGAGCACGGGTGCATCCATGGAGCCGCGCGGCCCGAAGATCCATGAGACACGTTGTCGCATGACGTCCGAACGGTCCGGTGCGACGATCGGACGCACCCCGGCGCGCCTCGCGGTTGCTACGCTCGCGCCCATGTCCGGCGCACCCCTGGGCCTGCCCGCGGCCCACGAGGAAGACGACGCGATCGGGATCGTCGAGCGAGGCCTGTCCGGGCTGCGCATCGCGATCTCCGTCCTCTTGCTCGCGACGCTGCCCTTCAGCGAGCACATCCTCGGCTTTCACGTCCGCTACGAGATCGCCGTGCCCGCGACGCTGCTCGTCGCCGCGGCGAACGCGCTCGTGGCTTCGCGCGCGGGAAGGGGCCGTCCGCCGCCGTCGCCGCGCGCGCTCGCGGCCGGGCTCGCGCTCGACCTCGCCGGCATCTTCGTGGTCCTCGCGTGCTCGGGCGGCGCGGCGAACCCGTGGAGCGCGCTCTTTTTGATCCACGTCGCGCTCGCGGCCGCGGTCTTGCCGCTCGGCACGACGCTCGCGCTCTCGGGCTTCGCCGCGTGCCTCTTCCTCGCGCTCTTCAGCGTGCCGTCCGGGGCCTGCTGTCCGAGCCACCCGGAGAACGGGGCCTTCTCGACGCACCTCTACGGGATGTGGTTCGCCTTCGCGATCTCCGCGGGGATCATCGCCACGTTCGTCACGCACGTGCGCGGCGCGCTCGCCGCGCGCGGCCGCGAGATCGCGCGCTTGCGCCGCGAGGCCGAGGCGAACGCGCGGTTCCGCGCGCTCGCGACGCTCGCGGCAGGCACCGCGCACGAGCTCAACACGCCGCTCGGGACGATCGCCGTGCTCGCGTACGAGATCGGCGACGGCTGCGAGCCCGACGCGGCGAAGCGGCACGGCGCGGCGATCGGCGCGCAGGTCGAGCGATGCCGGCAGGTGATCACGCGCCTGTCCGCGGGCAGCACGCGCAGCGCCGAGGGCGAACACGCGAGCATCACGGACGCCGCGACGCGCGCGGTCGCGGCTTGGCGGGCGGCGCACCCGGACGCGAAGGTCACGATTTCGATGTCGTGTGATCCAGGCGCGCGCGTGGGTTTGTCCGCGGCCGAAGTGGAGGGCGCGCTCGGGGCCTTGCTCGACAATGCGCTCTTCGCGTGCCGAGCCGGGTCGGTGACGGCGCCGATCGGCGTGCACGTGCGGCGCGAGGGCGAGCGGATCCTCGTGGCGGTGGAGGACGAAGGCACGGGCGTGCCCGCGGATCTCTGCGAGCGTCTCGGCGAGCCGTTCTTGACGACGAAGGAGCCCGGCGAGGGAATGGGCCTCGGGCTCTGGCTCGTGCGGCGCGTCGTGGAGATCGCCGGAGGGACGCTCGATATCGGGCCGCGCGAGCCGCGGGGGACGCGCGTGACGATCCGGCTCGCGGAGGCGCGGGCGTGACGGCGGCCGAGGGAAAACCCACGCTGCTCGTGGTGGACGACGACGCCGCGTTCCGGGCCGCGCTCGGGGAAGCCCTCGAACGCCGGGGTTTTTCGGTGTCGCTCGCCGAGGGGCCCGCGGCGGCGCTCGCGCTCGCCGAGCGGCAGGTCTTCGAATATGCGCTCGTCGACGTGCGAATGCCGGGCGGCAGCGGGATCGACCTCGTGCGATCGCTAAGGGCCCTCGACGAGGGGACACGAATCGTGGTGCTCACCGGATACGGCACGATCGCGAATGCGGTGGAGGCGATGCGCGCGGGGGCATTCGATTACCTGACGAAGCCCGTGAACGCGGCCGCGTGCGAGCGGGCCCTCGCCGGTCGTCCGTCCGCGGAGGGCGCGCCGGACGACGTGCCCTCGCTCGATCGTGTGGAGTGGGAGTATCTGCACCGGGTGCTCGGCGATTGCGGCGGCAATATCTCGGAGGCCGCGCGACGACTGCGGATGCACCGGCGTTCGCTCCAGCGCAAGATTGCGAAAATGCCGCCGGCGCGCTGAGCGAGGCAATCACGCGTCGAGGGATGCCCGGGGCGGCGCGCGCTTCCGGGTTTGCAAGGCCCTCGCGCTGCAAGTAGACTGATTCGTTAAGGATGAGGGAAGGTACGGTTTTCGCCGAGCGGTACGAGATCCTGCATCTTGCAGGGACCGGCGGCATGGCCGAAGTGCATCAGGCGCGGGATCGGCAGAGCATGACGCCGGTCGCGCTGAAGCTCGTCTCCGAGGCGAGCCCCGTGGACGACGCGCGTTTCGACCGCGAGATCGAGGCGCTCGGATCGCTCGATCACCCGGGCATCGTCCGCTACCTCGGGCACGGCACGCTCGTGAACGGGACGCGCTACCTCGTGATGGAATGGCTCGACGGCGAGGAGCTCGCGCGCACGCTCGCGCGCGGGCGGCTGTCGGTGGAGGACACCGTCGCCCTCGCGCGCAAGGTCGCCGAGGCGCTCGCCGCGGCCCACGAAAAACTCATCGTCCATCGCGATCTCAAGCCCGAGAATGTCTTTCTCGTGAACGGCCGGCCCGACCAGCCGAAGCTGCTCGACTTCGGCATCGCCAAGCTCGGGCGACGCACGCGCATCACGGGGACCGACAGCATCGTCGGCACGCCGGGCTTCATGGCGCCCGAGCAGGTGCGCGGCGAGGCCGAGGTGGACGCGCGCGCCGACGTGTTCGCCCTCGGCTGTCTTCTTTTCGAATGCCTCGCGGGCGCGCCCGCGTTCCCGGGCGATCACCTGCACGCGATCCTCGCGAAGGTGCTCTTCGCCGAGCCGCCGTCCCTCGCGGAGCTCCGGCCGGAAATTCCGTATGAACTCGAAACGCTCGTGATGCGCATGCTCGCGAAGGACCCGGCGGACAGGCCTCGCGACGGACGCGCCGTGGTGGAGGAGCTCCAGCTTCTGGAGAGCGGCGCGGCCACGGTGCGCGCCGTCACGCCGCTCTCGCTCCGCCCGCCCTCGCTCACGAGCACCGAGCGCCGGCCCGTCGCGGCGCTGCTCATCGGGCGCTCGAAAAACTCGCTGCCTCCGCCGGCGTTCGGCCGATCGTTCGAGAGCCGCGAGCGTCGCGCCTCGGAGCTCGATCGATCGCTGCAAGCCGAGGCCGAGGCGCGCGGGGTGCCGTGCGAGATCCTCCGCGATGGCTCGCTCGCGCTCTGGACCGCGGGCGCGGGCGCGAAGGACCTCGCGGCGCGGGCGGCGCGCATCGCGATGGAGCTCCGGTCGATCGGCGGCGGGCGGCCGTTCGCTCTCGCGGTCGGATGGGGCTCGCTCGCGGGGCCGAGCCCGCTCGGGGACGCGATCGACAGGGCGGCGCACGCGCTCGCGGAGCATCGCGGCGCAAGCTACGAGGAGTGCCCGATCGCGCTCGACGAGCTCACGGCGGGCCTGCTCGACGCGCGCTTCGAGGTGCGAAAGGATGGCACGGGCTTCTCGCTACACGGCGAGCGTCCGGCGCTGCTCGGCACGCGCACGCTGCTCGGCAACCCCACGCCTTGCGTGGGCCGGGAACGCGAGCTGCGCACGCTCGCGGGCCTGTTCGAGGACTGCATCGAGGAGCCGGCCGCGCAGGCCGCGCTCGTGACGGCGGCCGCGGGCCTCGGCAAATCCAGGCTCGCGCAGGAGTTCGTGCAGATCGCGCTGCGCGAGGCGCCGCTCGCGAACGCGTGGGTCTCGGGCGGCGACGCGCGCCGGGCGGGATCTGCATTCCGGCTCGTGTCGCCGGCGCTCTGCACCGCGCTCGGCATCGCGGCCGGCGATGGGCCGAACGTGCGCCGTGACAAACTTCTCGAGCGGGTGTCGGCGCGCTTCTCGGGGGCGGAGGCGAAACGCGTGGCGCGGTTCCTCGGCGAGATCGTGGACGCGCCGTTCCCGGACGAGGACGACCTGCCGCTCCGCGCCGCGCGCGCGGACGTGCAGCTCATGATCGACCAGATCCGCGCGGCGTTCCTCGATTTCCTCGGGGCCGAGTGCGACGCGGCGCCCGTGCTCCTGGTGCTCGAGGATCTGCAATGGGGCGACCTGCCGAGCGTGCGGCTCGTGGACGCGGCGCTGCGCACGCTCTCCGACAAACCCTTTTTCGTCCTCGCCACGGCGCGGCCCGACGTGCGGGAGCGATTCCCGCGGCTCTGGGAGGGGCGCCGATTGCAGGAGATCAGCCTCACGGAGCTCGGCAAGCGGGCGAGCGAGAAGCTCGTGCGGGGGGCGCTCGGCGAGAGCGCGCCGCAAGAGGTCGTCGAGCGGATCGTCCAGCGCGCGCAGGGAAATGCGTTTTACCTGGAAGAGCTGATCCGCGCCGCGGCGGAGGGGCGGGACGCGGAGCTGCCGGAGACGGTGGTGGCGATGGTGCAATCGCGCCTGGCCTCGCTCGACGACGAGGATCGGCGGCTGCTCCGCGCGGCCAGTGTATTCGGGGACGTGTTCTGGGCCGGCGGCGCGCGGGCGCTGCTCGGCGAAGCCGTCGGCAAGAATGCCGTCCGCGAGCGGCTCGTGGCGCTCGAAGAGCGGGAGCTCGTGTCGTTCCGCGGGCAAAGTCGGCTCCCCGGCGAGGAAGAGATCGCGTTCCTGCACGCGCTCGTGCGCGAGGGCGCCTATACGATGCTGACCGAGGAGGACCGCGAGCTCGGGCACAGGCTCGCGGGGGCGTGGCTCGAATCCCACGGCGAGACGGACCCGCTCGTCCTCGCGACCCATTTCGAGCGAGGCCAGAAGCCGAGCCGCGCCGTGCGCCACCTTCTGCGCGCGGCCGAGCAGGCGCATCGCGCCGGCGACGACGAGGACGCCGTCCGCCGCGCCGAGCGCGCCCTCGCCCTCGGCCCCGACCCCGAGACGGAAATCGGGCTGCTCGGCATCGTGTCCGAGGCGCGCATGTGGCAAAACCACCTCGAAGAGGCGGCGACGCACGGCGCGCGGCTCACGCGCAGGGCCCCGCCCGGCAGCGCGCCCTGGGTGCGCGGCGCGCTGGCGCAATTCACGTACGCCCTCCGCATGAAGCACGTCGACGAGTCGATCGCGCTGCTCGACGCGATCGCCACGATCGAGCCCGCGCCCGAGGTCCTCGGCACCGTCGCGCTCGCGCTCGCGATGGCCACGGTCCTGCTCCTGACGGAGGGGCGCATCGATATCGTCGAGCCCATTCAACGCAGGCTCGACGCGCTCGTCGCGCCCGCCGCCGATCGCGACCCGATGGCCCGGGCCTTCTGGCACCTCTCGTATCCGCGCTGGGAGGCGTGGATCAAGGAGGACCCCTGGCAGAGTTTGTCGCGGTCGCTCGCGGCGCTCCAGGCGTTCAACGAGGCCGGCTCGAGGCGGGGCGTGGTGCTCGCGCGGGTGTTCGTCGGGATGAACGAGTGGATGCTCGGGGCCAATGCGCGCGCGGCCGAGACGCTCCGGCCGGAGGCGCGGACCGACGAGGATTTCGCGATCGTGGCCTCGCTTCGCGCGCTCTTCCGGGTGCTCGCGCTCTCGGACGGAGGCCGGCTCGGCGAGGCGCGCGACGAGGCGATGCGGCTCTTCGCGGCGGCGAAGATGACGGGCAACGAGGCGGACGAGGCGCGCGGGCGCTGGGGGCTCGCCGAGGTGGCGCGGCGCGCGGGCAATCACGAGGAGGCGGCGCGGCACACGCGGGCGGCGATGGAACTCGGCGGGGTGCTTCCGCTCGATCGCGCCGCGGCGGGCGCGGTGCTCGCGCGGGCGTTGCTCTCGGAAGGGCGCGTGGACGAGGCGCTCGCGGCGGCGCGGGAGTCGCATGCGCGGTACGAGGCCGTGCGCGGATTCGGTTATCGTGGTGTGTTTTTACAGCTCGTGCTCGCCGAATGCCTCGACGCGGCGGGCGCGCGAGACGAGGCGCGTGCGACGCTCGCGGCGGCGCGCGATCGGCTCCTTCGGATGGCGGATCGGACGCCGGACCCGGCATATCGGCGGAGCTTCCTCGAAGACGTGCCCGAGAATGCGCGAACGCTGGAGCTCGCCCGGGTCTGGCTCGGCCCGGGCGCGTAGATCGGCTCAGGTTTTACCGCTGCGGGTCCAGAACGAAATCCCTCACCGCATTCCGTTACCGGATGCAGAGCAACGCGACGCCGCCGACGGCGACGAGCGCGCCGAGGATGGCGCGCAGGCTCACGTATTCCTTGTGGACCAGAATGACGGCCGGAATGAGGAGGACGGGGGTCGTCGCCATGATCGTGGCCGCGACGCCCGTCTCCGTGTGCTGAATCGAGAGGAGCGATAGCGATACGCCCACGAACGGGCCCGCAATCGCGCCGAGCGCCGCGAATCCGAGCGCCGTGCGGTCGCGGACCGCCACGGCCGTCCGGCCCCACCATTGGATGAACGTGAACAGGAAGGAAAAACCCACGATGCCCGCGATGATGCGAATTTGCGTCGCGGCGAACGGGTCGTAGGTCTTCATGCCGATCTTGCTCAGCACGAGGCCCACGGCCTGCCCGGCAGCGCCGCCCAATGCGAGCAGGACGCCTTTCCCCGATTCCCCTTTCGGCCCGGCGCCCGCGGTATTCGTAGGATCCGTTCGTTCGAGCACGACGACCGCGACGCCCACGAGCGTCACGATCATTCCGACGATACCGAGGTCCCCGATCCGTTCGCCGAGGACGAGCCACCCGAGGACGGCCGCGATCGGCGGGGCGAGCGACATGACGAGCATCGCGACGCGCGGGCCAATGAGCAAAAAAGCCCGAAAGAGGCACATGTCGCCGAAGACGAATCCGACGAGGCCACTCACGAAGAGCCAGCCCCACGCCTCCGCAGAGGCGTCGACGGGCAATGCAAGGCCACGACGACCGAAATTGTACACGCCGAGAAAAACGAACGCGAGGACGAGGCGGACGAGGTTGAGCGACAAGGAGCCCATGCGGCGTCCAGCGGCCGCGAACGCGAGGGAACTCGCGGTCCAGCAAAGGGCCGTGCCGAGGGCCGCGAGCTCTCCGAGAGGGATGGACATGGGAAAAGGGGCGCGCAAGATAGCCGGTCGCGACAGACTGGAAAAGAAGCTGCGCAGCCGAACTGCCTTCTCGAAGCCCACGCGTGACGTGCGATGATGCTGGAGATGCGGGTAGGAGTGTCGGTTGGCGAGCGCTTCGAGCTCGCGCGTCTCGCAGGCCAAGGCGGCATGGGCGCCGTCTTCGAGGCCCGCGACCGCGAGACCGGCGACAAGGTCGCGATCAAGATCATGAACGGCGCGAGCGTCGAGGAGCGCGCGCGGTTCGATCGCGAGGCGCGCGTGCTCGCCACGCTCTCGCATCCGGCCATCGTGCGATACCTCGGCTACGGCGAGCTCGACTCGGGCGAGCCGTACCTCGCGATGGAGTGGCTCTCGGGCGAGGGGCTCGACGCGCGCATCGCGCGAGAGCGGCTGAGCGTCGAGGAGACGATGGCGCTCGCCGAGCGCATGGCCGGCGCGCTCGCGCTCGCGCACCGGCACGGGATCGTCCACCGCGACATCAAGCCGAGCAACATCTTCCTGCGTGACGGCGACGTACGGCGCGCGATGCTGCTCGACTTCGGGATCGCGCGGCGCGCCTCGGACCCGAACGTCGTCACGAGGACGGGCGTGTTCATGGGGACGCCGGGCTACGTGGCGCCCGAGCAAGCGCGCGGGGATCGCGCGGTGAACGCACGGGCCGACGTGTTCGCCCTCGGATGCGTGCTGTTCGAGTGCCTCGCGGGCAAGCCCGCGTTCACCGGGCAGCACGTGGTGGCCGTGCTGGCGAAGGTGCTCTTCGAGGAGGTGCCGAAGGTCTCGGCGCTCCGGCCCGGCGTGCCGCCCGCGCTCGACATGCTCATCGCGCGGATGGTCGCGAAGCAGCCGGAAGAGCGGCTCGCCGACGGCGACGCGGTGGTGGGCGCACTCGCGCGCGTGGCGAACGACGAGATCACGAGCGAGCCGCCGCATACGCTGCGATCGAAGGGCGCCCTCGGCAGTGGGGAGCAGCGTCTCGTGAGCGTGATCCTGGTGTCCGCGCCGAAGGAGGTCCTGCCGCCCATCGATCCGCTGGGCATGACGATGGATTCGGCCGGCATCGCGCCTCTCGCGGCGCTGCGCGCGGTGGCGCGATCGTACGGGGCGCGCGTGGAGGCGCTGGCGGACGGGTCGGCGGCGCTCGTGCTGTCGGGCGCGGGGATGGCGACGGATCAGGCGGCGCAAGCCGCGCGGTGCGCGCTCGCGTTGCGGGCGATGGTGCCGGATGCGCCGTTGGTGCTCGTGACGGGGCGAGGGGTGCTGTCGCATGCGCTGCCCGTCGGGGAAGGCATCGATCGCGCGGCAAAGCTCTTGCGCGAGGAGGAGCGGCGCACGGCGAAGAGCGAGGATGCGGAGAGCGGCGCGCGTCGGCCGGTGCGCCTCGACGAACTGACGGCGGAGTTGCTCGAAGCGCGCTTCGTGATCGAGGGGAGCGAGGAGGTGCGGTCGCTCCTCGGCGAGGCGCAGGCGCAGGATGGATCGCGGCTCTTGCTCGGGCGTTTGACGCCGTGCGTGGGCCGCGAGCGTGAGCTCTCGACGTTGCTCGCGCTCTACGAGGAGTGCGCGAGCGAGCCCCAGGCGCGCGCGGTGCTCGTGACGGGCGTGGCCGGCATCGGCAAGTCGCGGATCCGGCACGAGCTCTTGCAGAAGCTCGCCGCGTCCGAGCCGCGCCCCGAGATCTGGCTCGCGCAGGGAGATCCGACGCGCACGGGCGCGCCCTTCGGGATGGCCGCCGAGCTCTTGCGGCGGGCTTCGTCGCTGCACGAGGAGGATCCGATCGAGGTGCGGCGGGAGAAGATCCGCGGCGCGGTGACGCGGCACCTCGGCGCGGACGCGGGGCGCGTGATGGAGCTCTACGGCGAGCTCGTGGGCGCGCCGTGGGCTGCCGAGGAGGCGAGCACGTTTCTGCGCGCGGCGCGGAAAGATCCCGTGCTCATGGGTGACCAGCTCCGCCGCGGCTTCGAGGACTTCGTGAGCGCGGCGAGCGCGGCGCGGCCCGTGGTGCTGGTGCTCGAGGATCTGCACTGGGCCGACACGCCGAGCGTGCAGCTCCTCGATGCAGCGCTCCGGCTCGCGCGCGAGCGCTCGCTGTTCGTCCTCGCGCTCGCGCGGCCCGACGTACACGAGCGGTTCCCGGGGCTCTGGGCGGATCGCGGCATGCAGGAGATCCGGCTCGGCGAGCTCTCGCGGCGCGCGAGCGAGCGGCTCGCGCGGCACGTGCTCGGCGACGACGCGCCGCCGTCGTTGCTCGCGCGTGTCGTGGCGCAGGCCGCGGGCAATCCGTTTTACCTGGAGGAGCTCTTGCGCGCGGTGGCCGAGGGCCAGGAGACCGCGCTGCCGAAGACGGTGCTCGCGATGCTGCAAGCGCGCCTCGAAGCGCTGCCGAGCGAGGCGCGCTGGCTGCTCCGCGCGGGCAGCGTCTTCGGCGAGACGTTCTGGACCGGCGGCGTGCGCGCGCTGCTCGGCGGCGAGAGCAGCGTCGTCGACGTGGGTCGCTGGATCGAGACGCTCGTCCACCGCGAGCTCCTCATGCGTCGCCGCGAGAGCCGTTTTCCCGGCGAGGAGGAGCTCGCGTTCCGGCACGACCTCCTGCGCGACGTCGCCTATGCGGCGCTGACGGAGGTCGATCGCGCGCTTGGCCACAGGCTCGCCGCGGAGTGGCTGGAAGTCGCGGGCGAGCGTGACGCGATGGTCCTCGCCGAGCACTGCGAGCGCGGCGAGGAGCGCGAGAAGGCCGCGGTGTGGTTCGTGCGCGCCTCGACGCAGGCCCTCAGCGCGAACGACTTCGAGGCGGTGCTCGAACGGACCGAGCGCGCCGAGGCGTGCGGCGCGGACGGCGGCCTGCTCGGCGAGGTACGACAAGCGCAGGCCGAGGCGCATTTCTACCGCGGTGAGCTCGCGGAGGCGGCGCGGCGCGCGCGCGAGGCGATGCAGCTCCTCTCGCCGGACAGCCCGCTCTGGTTCGGCGCGGCGAGCGCGGCGGCGTGGGCCGAGAGCTCGCGCGGCGAACGAAGGCAGCTCCTCGGGATCGCGGAGTCGATGCTCGAGCGCGCCGATCGCGAGGCCTCGCCGTTCACGCGCAGGCTCGCGGCGATGGGCTGGATCGCGCGGATGCTGCTGCGCTCCGGGCAGCGCAGCGCGGCCGAGACGCTCACCGAGCGGTTCCATCAAGCGCCCGAGTCCACGCGGGGCGAGCCGATCGTGCGGGCCGAGTGGGCGGCCGTCTCGGCGACGCGCGCGCTCGTCGAGGGAGACCTCGAACCGTCGTACGAGTTTTTCCTCGAAGCCGCGCGGTGCTTCGAGGCGGCCGAGGTCGACAGGTTCGGCATCTCGATGCGCATCTATGCGGCGCTCGTGCTCTGCGACCTCGGCGATCATGCGCGCGCCGAGGAGGAGCTCGCCACGCTCGTCGCGCGCGCCGAAGCGCAGTGCTTGCCGATGCTCGCGGCGAGCGCGCGCCACGGGCTCGCCGAGGCGCTCGCGGCGCGCGGGGCGCTCGCCGAGGCGCGCGCGCTGCTCGAAGACATCCTGGAGACGCTCACGAACGCCGGCCTCGTGCTCTCGGCGCACGACGTGCGGCAGTTCCTCGCGCTCGTGCTCGTGCGGCAGGGCGACAGCGAGGCCGCCGAGCGCGCCGCGATCGAGGCCGTGGCGCTCGTCGACGCGCCGCCGAACCGTCGCTGCTCGTACCTCGCGACGCTGGCGCGCGTGCTGCTCGCGTGCGGCCGCCCTGCGGAGGCGCTCTCGGCGGCGGAGGAGGCGATGCAGCTCCTCGAGCAGGTCGGCGCGCTCCTCTCGGACGAGCCGCTCGTGCGGCTCGTGTATGCCGAGGCGCTCGACGCGAACGGCCAGCACGAACGCGCGAAGGAAGCGCTCTCGGCCGCGCGCGCGCATCTCCTCGGCCGGGCCGAGAAGATCGGCGACCCGGCGCGCCGGACGCGCTTCCTGCGCGCCGTTCCGGACAATGCGCGCACGCTCGTGCTCGCGGAGGCATGGCTCGGTGCGTCACCGGGCGCGGCTTGACGTCCCCATCCAGTTGGGCATCCTCACGGAGGGACTTTTCTTCCTCAACGTTCGGGGTGGGTCATGGAACGACGTGATTTCCTGAAGGTGGGCGTGATCGGCGGCGCGGGGACGGCGGCCGCGGGGACCCTGGGTTGCGCGGGTGCGACAGGCGCGGCCGCGTCGCCGATCGCGGTGATGAGCCCGGAGGAAATGGACAGGTTCCTCGCGCGCCTCGATGGAGGCCTCGACGCGCTGAAGACCGGCGGAGGCCCCCTCACGTCGATGTATCCGAAGCTCGATGCTACGGATCCGAAGTATCAGAAGCAGGAGAAGCTCGTCCGCAAGACGCTCCGCTCGCTGCTCCTCGTGGGCTCGTTCAACGACCTGCCCGAGGAGGCGCGCGTGCATCCCGGCATGCAGGCGCGGATGTGGAACGGGATGGGCGAGATGGACGAAGCGATGCTCGGCATGACGAGCGAGCTCGAAGCTTTGACCCCCACCGAACGCGCGGACATCGGCCTCCGGATGCGCAAGGATCCGGGTCTCGGGATGCGGATCGTCGAGGCGATCGACGAGGACGCGGCCAAGACCGGAATTTCCATGGAGCGGCGGCTGCATTTGCGCTCGATTGCGACCGAGGCGTGCGCGCGCATGAAACAATCGACGCCGCTGCTCATCGATGAATACGTGACGAAGGTGAACAAGGTCGCGGCGCGGCCGGCGACGGCCGCGGAGTTCGAGCGCCGCCTCGTCGCGCAAATGGGCGAGGAGGCGTTTTTCCAGCTCCGGGAGCGCACGGAGATGCACGCGCGGCGCTGGAACGTGGCGAGCACCGATCCGACGAACGACGCGAATGGGCCTTATGCCCCCAAGTCGGACCCGCATCAACGCAGTAGCACGGTGCTCTCGGTGGGCGGCATTCTGCTCGGCGTCGGCGCGCTCGCGCTCCTGATCGGCGGCATCTGCGTCTCGGCCGGCATGGGCGGCGGCGTGTTCGCGATGACGGCCGGCGCGATCCTCGGCATCGCGGGGCTCATCACGCTCATCGTGGGCGCGATCATGCGGGCGGCCGAGGACTGATCTCGCCTCGCGGCATGCTCTCGCCAATGCAGAGCCTCCCGGTTGCGATCACGGGAATGGGCGCCGTCTCGGCGCTCGGCGCGACCGCGCCTGCGTTGTGGGCCGCCATCGAGGAGGGCCGCGACGGGATTCGTCCGATCGAGCGGTTCTCGACCGAGGGTTTTTCCGTCTCGCTCGGCGGGATGGTGCCGGGGGCGGTCTCCGGTGATCCATGCGTCACATTCGCGACGACCGCCGCGCGCGAGGCCCTCGCGAATGCCGGCTTGCAGATCGGGCCGGGCGGCATGGCGGCGCGCCGCGTGGCCCTCGTCCTCGGCACGAGCCTCGGCATTCACGTGGACGGCCTGCACCTCGTCGCCGCGGAGGTCGCGCGTGCCCTCGGGATCGAGGGGCCGACGCTCACCGTTTCGACGGCGTGCTCCTCCTCGACGAACGCGATCGGGCTCGGCCGCGATCTGCTCGAAGCGGGGCTTTGCGATCTGGCCATTGCCGGCGGCACGGACGAGCTCACGCCGGAGATTTTCGCCGGCTTTCACGCGCTCGGGCTGCTTTGCACCTCGAAATGCGCGCCGTTCAGCGAGCCCGTGGGGACCACGCTGGGCGAGGGCGCGGGGTTTCTGGTCCTCGAACGCGGTGACGAGGCCCGGGCCCGGGGCGCGCGGGTGCTCGCGACGATGCTCGGGTATGGCCTCTCGGCCGACGCCTATCATCCGACCACGCCCGACCCCACGGGCGCCGGCGTCGCGCGCGCGCTGCGAGGCGCGCTCATCGATGCGGGGATGGAGGCCGAGGGTATCGATTACGTGAATGCCCACGGCACGGGCACCGCGGCCAACGACGCCGCCGAATACCGCGCCATCGAGCAGGTGTTCGGCGAACGTGTGGCGCGTTTGCCCGTGAGCTCGACGAAGAGTTTTCTCGGCCACGCGCAGGGCGCCGCGGGCGTGCTGGAGCTCATCGCGACCCTGTGTGGCATGGCAGAGGACAAGATCCCTCCCACCTTGCATTACGAAAAGCCGCGTCCGCGCTCTCCGGCCGATCCGGTGGCCGGCGACCGGCCCCGCGTGGCCCGCGTCGAGCGCGCGCTCTGCAACAACTCCGCGTTCGGGGGCGCCAATGCGGCCGTGATCGTGGGCAGGGCGGAACACGTTGCGCCGAGACAAACCGCGGCCGAAGTGCTGGTCCTCGGCGCCTCCGCCGTGGGCCCACACGGGATGGATCTCGACGCGCTCGGGGCCGCGCTCGCCGCGAATGTCCCGCTCCGCCGCCGCGCGCCTGCATTTCGCATCGAGAGCCTGATTCCCACGGCGGATGGCCGCGGGATGGATCCTGCCTCGCGATACCTCTCGGCCGCCGCGGCGCTCGCGCTCGCCGACGCGGGAATCACGCTGCGCGGCGCGAAACGCGAGCGGGCGGGGCTCTTCGTCGGCATGACGCGCGCCTCGACCGAGAGCGAGCGCGAATTCAGGGACAGCATTCGCGAGCGTGGGCTCGCGCGCCTCTCGGCCACGGCGTTCACGCGTATGGTCCTCAATGCGTCCGCGGGGACGTGCACGAAGCTCTGCGCGCTCAAAGGCCCGACGACGACGCTCACCACGGGCGAAGGCAGCGGCCTCGTCGCGCTCCTTTACGCGGCCATGCACCTCTCGGCGCGGCCCGACGTCGATCTGCTCCTCGCGGCGGGCGTCGACGAGCGCGTCTCCGCCGAATCCGAGGCGCACGAGGGAGAAGGCGCGGCGTGCCTCGTCCTCGGCAAAACACCCGCGCAAGACGCCTCGAAGGCCGTACGCGTCGCGGGATTCGGGCTCGCCGGCCCGGGCGACGTGGAAGGAGCCACGCGCCTCGCGATTCGAATGGCCGGGATCGACGCAAAAGACATTTTCGTGGCGCCGGACGTCACGCCCGTGCTCGGCCCCGCGCCGGCGGCCGCGGCCATGTTCGCCTGCGCATTCGCCGTCGCTTCGATCTTGCGGGGGACCTGGGAGCACGTGCTGGTCCCCGACCCGGGCGGCACCGTCGCGGCCGCCGTCGTCTTCAGCCGAAAAGGAGCCGCATGAACCCCGAGCTTGCCCGGTACATCCAGCGTCGCGAGCGTATCCTCGACAAGGTACGCACGATCCTCGTCGAGCGCCTGCACGTGAGCCGCGCGCCCGACGAAATCGACCCCGACGCGCCGCTCTTCGGCACGGGGCTCGGCCTGGATTCGGTGGACGCGGTCGAGCTCCTGGTCAGCATGGAATCCGAGCTCGGCGTGAAGCTGCCCCACGAAGGTTTGTCGCGGCCGGCCATGCGCACGGTGAATACGCTGGTCGACCTGGCCCTCGCCCACGGGAGGACGGACGATGTCGATGGATGACGAGATCCGTGCCTTGCGCACGAGCGTGGCGCTCGCCGCGGGAGATCACGTCACGTGCCTGCGCATCGAGGGCGAAGGCGCATACGAGGCGCTCGATCACGTGGTCGCCTGTGATCTCTTCCTGCAGGACGGCCAGATGCGCCCGAGCCTCCTGCTCGACGAGGAGGCCCGCCCGTTCGCGGACATTCATGTGGCCCGCGACGACGAATCGTTCTTTTTGCTCGCCGAAGGGCCGTCCCCCGAGGAGCTCGTCGCGTTCCTGGAAAAACGTTTTCCGGTGGGTGTCGATGCGACTGTCGAGCGATGCGACGGGACGCTGCTCTCGTTACACGGGCCGTATGCCTGGGAGCTCTGTACGGCCGTGCTCGGCCCCGACGTCGGGAGCCTTCCGTACCTCGCGTTTTACCGCGCCGACGACGCGGTGTTTTTCCGGTCGGGGAAGACCGGCGAGTACGGGTATGATTTGCTGATCCCCACGGGCGAAATCGAGACCGTGCGCGAATCGTTCCTCAGGGAGGGCGCGGCGTTCGACCTCGCGCTCGCGAGCCTGCCCGCGCTGGAGCAATGCGCGCTCGAAAATGGCTTCTTCAACATCCGGCGCGAGGGCCGGGCCGGCCTCTCGCCGCTGGAGCTCGGCCTGCAATGGCGCGTCTCGTACCGCAAGGAATACGTGGGCTCCGCTGCGCTGCGAGCGCGACGCGAGGCGGGCGCAAAGGCGCGGGTCGTGTGGGCCGTCGCCGGCGCGCCCGTGGCCGAAGGGGACGAGGTTTTTCTGGACGAGCGACGGATCGGCCATGTCCTCGTATCGGGGTTTTCGGTCATCCGCGGCGAATGGGTGGCGCTGTTGCTGCTCGATCGGCCACATGCACATGCGGGCATCGATCGTTATGAAGTCCAAAGCGCGGGGGAGCGCCGGCCGATCCGCACCGTCTCGGCGCCGCTCATCAACAACCGCAGCCTGTACGTGAGCCCGCAGCGGCATAGCTACCGGCACCGGGACGAGGCGAGAATGCCGCCGTTCGTGTTGTCTCTATGAATGCGCGATTCGAAGACAGCACGGTGATCGTGACCGGCGCCTCGCGGGGGCTCGGCCGGAGCATCGCGACGGCGTTCGGCGCCGAGGGGGCGTTCGTCTTCGTCGGATACCGGTCGCGCGAGGACGAGGCGAAAGAGACGCGGTGTGCGATCGAAGAAGCCGGCGGCCGCAGCGCGTTGCTCGCGATGGACGTCACGAGCGCGGCGTCGATGAACGCGGCCGTGGAGCACGCGCTCGCCGCGCGGGGCGCGATCGACGTGCTCGTGAACAATGCCGGCGTCGCGGCGGACGAGCTCTTTCCGCTCATGGCCGAGGAGAGCTGGGACGAGGTGATGCGCGTCAATGCGGGCGGCGCCTTTCACGGCTGCCGCGCCGTCGTGCGGCCGATGATGGCGAAGCGGCGGGGCGCGATCGTCAACGTCGCCTCGGTCGCGGGCCAGCACGCGAGCCCGGGGCAATCGAATTACGCGGCCTCGAAGGGCGCGATCCTCGCGTTCACGCGCACGCTCGCGGCCGAGCTCGCGCCGCGCGGGATCCGGGTCAATGCCGTGGTACCAGGGCTGCTCGGCACGGGAATGGCAAAGCGCCTGGACAAACGGATCGCGGACAAGGCGCGCGCCCAGATTCCGCTCGGGCGCTTCGGGACGGGCGACGAGGTCGCGCGGGCGGTCCTGTTTCTGGCCTCGGAGGAGGCCTCGTACGTGATCGGGCAGGCGCTCGTGGTGGATGGGGGCCTCACGTTGTGACGGTGGCGTTTCTGTTCCCGGGGCAGGGCGCGAAGGATCTCTTCGCCGCCACGCAATTCGCGGCGAGCGAGCTGCGCGGGAGGGAGATGCTCGATCGCGCGGCAGAGGCGGCTTGCATTGCGACGGCCGATCTCCTGGCGAGAGGCGGACGCGCTCTCGAACACACCGAGATCCAGCAACCGGTGGTCACGGCGATCGGCCTTTTCGTGCACGCAGAGCTCGTCGCCGCGGGGGTCGAGCCCGACGTCGTGGCAGGTCATTCGCTCGGTGAGCTTGCGGCCTGGGCCGCGACGGGCGCGATCACGCCCGAGGATGCGATCACGATTGCAGCGCTCCGCGGGCGGCTGATGGCGAAGGAGGCGGCGCGGCACCCGGGTGCGATGTTCGCGTTCTCCGGACTCTCGACGAGCGAGAGAGGGATCCTCCAGCGCGCGCTCGCGCGTTGCGGGCTCGAGGTCGCCGCGTCGAATACACCCGATGAACTGGTCGTGAGCGGCGATGAGAAAACCATTCACGTCTTGCTGAAGACCCTGGAGGATACCCTCGATGCGTTCAAGGTCGACCATCCTGACACACGGTTCCGCGCGCGACGTTTGCCCGTCGCCGGTCCCTGGCACAGCGACTCGATGAAGGACGCGGTCCCCGAGCTCGAAGCGGCGCTCACGCGTGCGAGGCGCGGGGCCATGCAGGTGCCCATGGTGCTCAATGCGACGGGAAAACTCGCCGAGGAGGAGGGGCTCGTGCCGGGCCTGCTCGCCGGCCAGCTCGTCCATACCGTTCATTGGACCGACGTCATGGCGACCCTCAAAAACCGCGGTGTTACCGATTTCGTGACCATGGCGCCGGGGGCAGTGCTGCGATCGCTCGTCCGGACGAACCTCGGCGCCGAGGTGCGGGTCCACGCGACCGAACATGCGACCGACATCCGACGCACCGTGGACGCGCTGCGGTGGAGCCTCTCATGAAAACGAGCGCCCGTCTGTCCCTCGGCGCGGACGTCATCAACCTGCTCATCCCCCACCGTCGCCCGTTCTCGATGGTCGACGTGATCGAATCGTACGAGCGAACGCCGCGGCCGACGTTGCGCGCCGCGCGCTGCGTCTCGGCGAACGAGCCCGTCTTCGAGGGCCATTTCCCCGGCCTGCATCTCTGGCCCGGCGTGTACACGATCGAGGGGCTCGGTCAGAGCAGTAACCTCCTCGGCATCATCGCCGCGTATCAGGATGCGTGGGAAGCGAAGGGCCACGATCCGAACGAGGTGATCGAGGCCCTGCAAAATCTGGCGCTCGGATATCGGCTGCAACCGGGGTACAAGCCCGAGGTCTCGGCGGCGCTCGTCGAGTCGCTGAAGGCGCATTCGAATCTGCACGTGGGAATGAGCGCGTCGGTGGACGTGAAGTTGCTCCAGCCGGTCTTCGCCGGGCAGCGGCTCGAGTACATCGTCTCGCAATCGCATCTCATGGCAGAGCTCGCGCGGTACGAGGTCGAGGCCCGCGTGGAGGGGCGCACGGTGGCGAAGGGCGTGATGACGAGCACGCGAAGCATCCCGCCACTGCCCGCGCCGATCTTCGGATGAAGCTCGTCGCCCTCTCGCTCGCCCTGCTCTTTTTGGCGGGCTGCGGGCCGTCCGTGGTTTGGCTGGGCCATAGCCCGGATCGGAGGCATCACATCGAGGTGCTGGAGAGCGCCGGCAAGCAGCGGGTGCGCGTCGACGGCGTGGACGGCGCGGAATATCTGGGCATCGGCATCGAATCGATCGTCTGGAGCGCGGACGGCCGCCGTCTCGCCTACCCCGCGCGCCGGGAAAAGGGCTGGTCGCTCGTGGTCGATGGGCGGGCGGGCCCGACGTTCGGCGGATTGGGCGAGGTCGTGCTGAGCCCGGACGGCACGCACGTAGCGTATGCGGCGCAGCGTAAGGGAGCGTGGTTCGTGGTGCTCGACGGAACGGCCGGGCCCGCATTCGATGCCATTCTGGAGGGCACGCTGCTCTTTGGACGCGGCGGCCGCTTCGCTTATGTGGCGCGGCAAGGCGCCTTCGTCCGCGCAATCGTCGACGGCACCCCCGGGCCGCGCTACGACGGCATCGGCGCATTGCGGTTCAGCGACGACGGCGCCGCGGTGGCGCACGCGGGGCGGCGCGGCGAGGAGGCGTTTTTCTGGATGAACGGGCGTGAATCGGCGCCCGCGGAGGCGATCGCGCACCTCGCGCTCGCGCCGCACGGGGGTCGATTTGCGTATGTGGCGAAGCGCAACGGGCAATGGCGCGTGACCGTCGACGGCGTCGAATCCGCGCCGTATGCCCGCGTCTCGGAGGTGCTGTTCAGCGACGACGGCGCGCACGTGGCGTATGCCGGAAAGCGCGCGGACGGCGAGGTCATCGTCCTCGATGGCGTGGAGGGCCCGCCCTACGAGGAAATCGCGCCCGGGAGCCTGGTCTTCGGCGGCGAAGGTGGGCGCCTGGCCTATGCGGCGCGGCGCGGGCGCGATTGGCACATCCTGGTGAATGGGGAGGAGGGCCCGGCCTATGACGCGGTGGATCAGCCGGTCTTCGCGCGGCGCGGGGCGAAATTCGGATACGCGGCCGCGAGCCGCGGGGCGCGATTCATGGTGATCGACGGGCGCGAGCAGAGGCCCTTCGCATGGGCGGGCGATCTGACGTTCAGCGCCGACGGCCGCTACCACGCATACCTGGCCGACGACGGTGAGCGAATGCGGGTGATGCACGACGGAGCGGCGACCTCCTTCGACAGCGTGATCGCCGGGACGCTCGTCCACGCGGAGGAAGGGCCCGGCTGGGCTTGCCTCGTGGTCGACAAGGCGGCGCGGAAGCTGTTCATCGTGATCGACGGCGCGAAAAAGAGGCCCCTCGACGCGGAGGAGCTGGCCGCGGCGATGACCCAGCCGAGGCTCGAAGCGCGGATCGCGCGAGCAAAGGACGCGGAGATCTTGCGGCGGTGGGTGGCGGCGGAGCTTGCCCTGGCGAGGCCGTCGCCGTCGCGTTGAGGCTGTCCGTCGCTTGCGTCCCTACCGCCCCGTCTTTCCCGCTTCTCTCGCGCGCGGCGCCTCCGGGCGCCCGCCCGCTGACACACGCGCCGTGTCGGTGCTAATCGTACGTTCGCCATGACGTCCCCCACCACGAACCCGACCTCGCCGAGCACGCCTGCGGACGGCGCTCCGGCTGCGCAGGAGCCAGCTCGTTACGTTCACGCCGAGGCCGAGCCTCGCTGGCAGCGCTTCTGGGAGGAGACCGGCGTCTTCCGCGCCGTTCGCCACGAAGGTCGGCCGAAGCGCTACGTGCTCGACATGTTCCCTTATCCCTCGGGCGCGGGCCTCCACGTCGGGCACCCCGAGGGCTACACGGCCACCGACATCTTCTGCCGGTACAGCCGCATGAAGGGGTACGACGTCCTGCATCCGATGGGCTGGGACGCCTTCGGCTTGCCCGCCGAGCAGTACGCCATCCAGACCGGCACCCACCCCGCCGAGACCACGCGCAAGAACATCGACACCTTCCGGCGCCAGCTGAAGATGCTCGGCTTCAGCTACGACTGGGAGCGCGAGTTCGGCACCATCGACGAAAACTACGTCCGCTGGACCCAGTGGATCTTCGTCAAGCTCTTCGAGCGCGGCCTCGCCTATCAGGACAAGGTCCTCGTCAACTGGTGCCCCGCCCTCGGCACCGTCCTCGCCAACGAGGAGGTCATCGATGGCAAGAGCGAGCGCGGCGGTCACCCGGTCGTCCGCACCCCGCTGCGCCAGTGGATGCTGCGCATCACCGCGTACGCCGACCGCCTCGCCGAGGACCTCTCGCTCGTCGACTGGCCCGAGGGCACCGTCAGCATGCAGAGGAACTGGGTCGGGCGATCCGAGGGCGCGCTCATTTCGTTCGACGTCCAAGGATTCGAGGGCGCGAAGATCGACGTCTTCACCACGCGCCCCGATACGCTGCTCGGGTGTACCTACGTCGTGCTCGCGCCCGAGCACGCGCTCGTCGAGAAGATCACCTCGGCCGACAAGCTCCCCGCCGTCCGGGCCTACGTGCAGGCCGCCGCGAGCAAGAGCGACCTCGACCGCACCTCGGAGAAGACGAAGACCGGCGTGCCTACGGGCGCGATGGCGATCCACCCCCTCACGGGCCAGGCCGTGCCGATCTGGGTTGGGGACTACGTCATCGGTAGCTACGGCACGGGCGCGGTCATGGCCGTCCCGGGCCACGACGAGCGCGACTTCGCGTTCGCCAAGGCGTTCGAGCTGCCCGTCATCGAGGTCATCAGCCCCGACGGCAAGCTCCACGATTCGCTCGACGCGGCCTACGTCGACGAGGGCATCCTCGTGCGGAGCGGCAAGTTCGACGGGATCAAGTCGACCGACGGGAAACGCGCCATCGTGGAAGAGCTCGTCCGCCTGGGGAGAGGCGCGCCGAAGATCACGTACAAGCTGCGCGACTGGGTGTTTTCCCGGCAGCGGTACTGGGGCGAGCCGATCCCGGTCTACTTCCCCGTGGAGATGAAGGATCCGGCCGGCGACCCGCGCAAGGGCGACGAGCATGTGATCCGCTACGACAAACCCATCGCGGTGCCCGAGAACGAGCTGCCGCTGCGCCTGCCCAATCTCGTCGACTTCCGCCCTGGCGAAGACCCGCAGGGCCCGCTCGCCCGCGCCGTCGATTGGAGGTTCTTCCAGAAAGACGGGCAGTGGTACGCGCGCGAGACGAACACGATGCCGCAATGGGCTGGCTCGTGCTGGTACTACCTGCGTTTCGCCGATCCGAAGAACGACGCCGAGCCGTGGAGCCAGAAGGCCTACGACGATTGGATGCCGGTCGACCTCTACATCGGCGGCGCCGAGCACGGCGTGCTGCACCTGCTTTACGCGCGCTTCTGGCACAAGGTGCTCTTCGACATCGGCAAGGTGTCGCACCCCGAGCCGTTCATGAAGCTCGTCCACCAGGGCATCATCCTCGGCGAGGACGGCGAGAAGATGTCGAAGGCCCGCGGAAACGTGGTGAACCCGGACGACATCGTGAAGGCCTACGGCGCCGATTGCCTGCGCCTCTACGAGATGTTCATGGGCCCGCTCGAGGCGGTCAAACCCTGGCAATCGGCGCAGATCCAGGGCGTCGTCCGCTTCCGCGACCGCATCTACTCGATCCTCACGGGCAGGCCGCTCGTCGACGCCATCGACGACGCCACGAAGCGCCTCGTGCACAAGACCATCAAGAAGGTCACCGAGGACATCGAGTCGCTCTCGTTCAACACGGCGATCTCGGCGATGATGGTCCTCCTGAACCACCTCGGCTCGCTGAAGGAGCTGCCGCGCGAGGCTGCGAAGGGCCTTTTGCTCTGCGTCTCGCCGTTCGCCCCGCACGTGGCCGAGGAGGTATGGCGCTCGTGGGGCAACGAGCGTTCGATCGCGCTCGAAGCCTGGCCGACGTTCGATCCGACGCTCTGCGTCGACGACGTCATCGAGATGGCCGTGCAGGTGAATGGCAAGGTCCGCGGCCGCGTGACGCTGCCGGTCAAGGCCAGCGAAGACGAGGCCCGTAACGCCGCGCTCACAGCCGAGGGTATCTCTGCGTTCACGACCGGCAAGACCCTCAAGAAGTTCATCTACGTTCCCGGCAAGATCGTGAATCTCGTCGTCGCCTGAGCGTCACATCACCACCCATGAAAAACCGAAGCTTCCTTCGCCTCGTCCCCGCCGTCGCTTTCCTGCTCGCGCCGCTCGCCGTCGGTTGCGCGAGCGACCCCGTGTTCGTCCGCGGCTCGGAGGTCGAGGGCCTCGACGACCCGCCGATGAGCACCGGCATCGACAAGCGCGACATGGAGCAGCTCCTCCACGAGAACATGAAGCATCTCGTGGCCTCGCCCCTCGCCAAGGCCTGGGCCGACACGGGCGACAAGCCCACGCTGGCGATCTTCCCGATGATCAACGAGACGAGCCAGCACGTCGACAGCCAGCTCCAGGCGGTGCTCTCCGACGCCGAGACGTTCATGGTGAACTCGCAGCTCGTCACGGTCGTGAGCCGCGAGCGGCAGAACCAGATGATCGCCGAGGTCGAGCGGCAGAACGGCGGCCAGTTCGATCCGAACCACGCGGCCCAGTACGGCCGTCAGCTCGGCGCGAAGTACTACATGACCGGCAAGGTCTACACCTCGGACGAGCGCACGGCCGGCGGTCGGCGCGTGCAATACTTCATGTTCATGCAGGTCATCGAGACCGAGACGAGCGCGGTCCGTTGGCAAAACAAGGCGGCCTTCACGAAGGCCCTCATCAACCAGGATTGACGTGCGCCCGCTCCTCGGCCTCCGGCGCGCCGCCTGCGTGATCACGTTCGCCCTCGGCGCGCTCGGAAACGCGGGCTGCGCCGGGCACGAGGTGCGCGTCCGCGACTCGCTCGCGGCGCTCGATCGTGGCTCGATGGAACAAGCCGTCGCCGTGCTCGATCGAGAGCTCGGCGTGAAGTCGCCGGGCGAGATCCCGCCCGTCAAACAGGACGAGGCGCTGCTCCTGCTCGACCGCGGCAGCATCCACCTCGCGATGGGAAAGTACGAGCAGGCCTCGCGCGACCTCGGCGCCGCGGATCAGGCCATCGAGGTGCTCGACCTCTCGACGAGCAAAGCGGCGGACCTCGGCCGCTACGTGTTCTCGGACGACGCGGGGCCGTACAAGGCGCCGGCGTACGAGAAGCTCCTCTTGAACACGCTCAACATGCTGAGCTACCTCGCGCGGCACGACCTCAACGGGGCGCGCGTGGAGGCGCGGCGGCTCGCGGTCATGCAGAAGTACATCGAGAGCGTGGGCGACGAGGGCGCGCTGCTCGGGCTCGGGAGTTACCTCGCGGGCTTCACGTACGAGAAGTCGAAGCAGCGCGACGAGGCGCTCTTGCATTACGACGAGGCGCTCGAGTTCGCGCGGTACAAGTCGCTACGCGATCCGCTGCGCACGCTGACGCGCGGGCAGAAGACGACGATCCACGAGGCCATCGACGCGCTCGTGGAGGGCGCGGAGCCGCTCGCGCCGGTGGAGGAGACGGGCGAGGCGGAGTTGCTCGTCGTCGTAGGGTTCGGGCGGGTGCCGCCGAAGACGCCGGTGCGGATCCCGATCGGGATGGCGATGCAGATCGTGGGGCACGAGCTGTCGCCGATGGAGCGCCGGGAGGTCGATTCGCTCGTGCTTCAGGGCGCAGTGGCGTGGATCAACTATCCCACGCTGGGTCAGGGCCGCGGAGGCTACGAGACGCCGAAGGCCTCGATCGGCGAGGAGATCTTGCCGCTGGAGCAAGCGCTCGACGTGGAAGGCGAGGTGCGCTCGGCGTGGCACAAGCGCGAAGGGACGCTCGTGCTCGCCGCGATCACGCGGCTCCTCGCGCGCACGGCGGCGAGCGTGGCCGTGGCCGGCGCGACGGCGGCCGGGATCAACGCAGCACAGGACGAGCGGCAGCGGCGCGACGGGAGCGCGGAGGCCGTGGGCTTGCTGCTCGGCTTCGCCACGAGCCTGACGATGTCGGCGCTCGACACGCCCGACACGCGGTCATGGACGACGCTGCCGGCGCGGATCGCGATCGCGAGGACGCGTGTCCCCGCGGGGAAACACGCGGTCACGATCGAAGCGCGGGGGCAGCGCAGAACGTTCGACGTCAAAGTAGACGCGGGCGGCTGGGCGCTCGTGCCGTTCTTCGTGCTGCGCTGACTACTCGAACCTTCGCCCGCTCGCGCAGCCGATGTTGACCGTGAGCTCGAAGGAGCCCTCCGACCAGTACTTCGTGATCGCGTCGCTCACGTAGCGGAAGCCGGCCTCGACGCCGCCCGGGTCGGCTTCGAGCAGCGCGCGCATGTCGGGGAAGACGATCATCTGCGCGATCGGATCCTCCAGGAACTCCTTGCCGCTGTTGAAGGCGACGCCGATGAGCTGCACGTCGACGTCGACCTCGCCGAGGCCGACCTTCTCGAGCTCCTCCGAGAGCGACTCGATCGTCGGACGGCTCGCCGCCGCGACCTCCACGGCCTTGCCGAAATCCGCGAGGTCCTGCCGCAACGCGTACTCGCGCAGCATGTCGTAGATCTCGGGGAACGAGCCGCGCACGGGCAGCGCGACGAGGCCCTGCCCGCCCACGACGAGGATGCGACGAAGCTCGGCGAGCAGCGCATACCGCGCCTGCGCGCTCACGACCGGATGCACGAGCAGGCCGTGCGTGAAGGTCGCATCCGGTAGCGGCAACGGCATGCCCGTCGCGAGCTCGAGGCTCACGTTCACGTCCGAGAGCTCCGACGCCTTCGCGCGCGCGAGCGTGAGCGCCTCGGGCGAAGGATCGACGCCGACGATGTTCGCGCCCGGCAGCTTCTCCGCGAGCATGGGCTCGACGTACCCCGTGCGGCAGCCGATGTCGGCCACGGACGCCTGCGAATACGGGATGACCATCTCCACCGCGGACGTGCCGAAATACGCGAGGTAACGCGGAATGACGGACGTGTCGAAAACCTCGGCCTCCGCCCCCGTGAGCGGGGTCCCGAGGCTCACGAAGCTCTCCCGTTCCCGCCGCTCTCTTCGTCGTCCTCACTCACGGCCTCGAGCATCTCGAGCGCCTCCTCGGCGAGCTCGCCGATCGTGACCTCGGTCGTCGCATCCGAGCCGTCCTCTTCGAGCTCGACAGAGCGCGTGTCGTCGACGAGCGGCTCGATGAGCCGCGCCGATGCCGGGTCGCCGATCTGCACGAGCGCCTCGATCGCCGCCGCGACCGCGTCGGCGTCGCCGTGCTTCAGGAACTGGCCGATCACCTTGGTGACGCCGGGCTCGGGGACCTCGGCGAGGATGTACGGGAGCTCGGGCAGCGCCGGCGAGCCAACGGGCAAGCGCTTGAGCGCGCGCTCGACGCCCAGCGCGACCTCCTTGAAGCGCTCGAAGCTGAGCTCCTCGAGCTGCTCGCCCGCGGCGCGACGCGCCTCCGGGTGCTCGGACGAGAGGACGTCGATCATCGCGTCGACGACCCGCGGCCCCTGGAGCTCGCCGAGCAGCGCCGCGATCCGCACGAGCCGCAGCGCCGACTCGTCCTCGTCGCTCTCCTTGAGAGCAGCCGCGATCGCGTCGGTGAGCACGTCGAGGAGCGTACCTTCGGGTTTGTCGGCGAGCTCGTCGTGCAGGCGGCGAACCGTGCGCTCGGCGTCGAAGAGCGCGTTCAGAGACTTTTCGATCGAAGAGCGGTCTTGCACGAAGACAGGAGCTATCAACAGCGTCGCGCTTTCGCAAGCCGAGCCGCCTACGGACGCGCCGCAGGGGCCCCCTGAACGTTCGTAGGGCGCCGTCCCCAGCGGAGCCGCCGTCCTCGGCTCGAACGGCGCCGCGGGCTGGGCTATAGCGAAGGGTGATGCAGCCGCTCGTCCGGGCCGCCGCCTTCGCCGCCCTGCTCGCGGCCCTCGGTGCGCTCGGGAAAACCCCGAGGCCCAAGGCGCCCGAGCCCGCGAAAACGCCCTCCACGGTCGCCCCGGCCGTGGCCGCGTCGTGTGGCCCGCGCACGTTGCCCGAAGGTGACGTGTGCATCCCCCTGCCCCCGCCAGGCCGAGCGCCGCAGCCGGACGGGCGCGAGGCGCTGCCCGAGGGCCCGGAGACCGCGACCGAGCGGAGCACGCTCGTCCCGCGGAGGCCCGAGCGGCCCGCCGAGGTGGCGGCGTACCGCTTCCCGCTGGCGGCCGAGGCAGCGCCGTCGGTGCTCGCGGGGCTCGATCGGCCTTTCGACCTGTCGGTCGAACGAGGCGACGTCGCGCCCGGACCCGGCGCCGTGCTGCTCGATGCGTCGAGTGGCGATGCGGTCGTGGCGCTCTCGCTCGAAGGGCAAGAGGGGCCGGCGGAGGTCGCGTTCGTCGGGGAGATGCTCGGCGAGACGGTCGTCACGGCGCACCTCGTGCGCGATGGAGGCCGGCTGCGGCAGGTGCTCTTCGTGCACGGAAACCTCGATCGTCCGAGCGAACGCGCGGTCGTGGGCGCGCCGCTCGAAGCGGGCGACGAGATCGGCATCATCGGCGACAGCGCCTTCCGCGGTCGCCCCGGCCTCTACCTCGAAGCGCGTCAGCTCCGCGAAGGCACGAGCCTCGGCGGCCTCGACGCCTCCCGGATTCGCGAAGACATCATCAGCGTCCCCGTCGACGTGCGCAACGCACTCCCCCTGCGCTGACCTGTCAGAAAGCACCGCGGGGGGTGTGGGGGGCAGAGCAAGGACCGCAGGTCCGACCGGAGCCCCCCACCTCAAGGCGCAAGCTTGTAGCCGTGCCCGTACACCGTCAGGATGTGCTGCGGTTTGTCCGGGGACTTCTCGACCTTCTTGCGCAGCTTCACGATGAAGTTGTCGACGGTGCGGTTCGTGGGTGAACCCTCGACGCCCCAGACCTTCTGGAGGATCTCCTCGCGCGAGACGGGCTGGCCGACGCGCTCGTAGAGCAGGCGCAGGAGCTCGACCTCGTAGAACGAGAGCGGGCTCGACTTCGAGCCGCGCGCGACCGTGTGGGTCGTCATGTTGATCTTGGCCTGCCCGATCGAGAAGATCTCGGGCGTCGGATCGCCGGGGCCACGCGTGGTGCGCCGGAAGATCGCGCGCATGCGAGCGATGAGCTCGCCCACGCTGAAGGGCTTCGTGACGTAGTCGTCGGCGCCTGCGTCGAGGCCGCGGATCTTGTCGAGCTCCTGGCCACGCGCCGTGAGGATGATGATCGGGATGAACGCATCCCAGCGGCGCAGCTCCTCGCAGACCTTGAACCCGTTCGTGTCGGGGAGCATGAGGTCGAGCAGGATCGCCTGAGGCTTCTCCTGCCGCGCGAGCTGCACGCCGGCGTTGCCCGTGCCCGCCGAGACGACGGAGAACCCCTCGAACTCGAGCGCGTCGGTCAAGCCGAGGACGATGTGGGGCTCGTCCTCGATGATCAGGATCTTCTTTTTCGACGTCACCTCGGGGCGCCGTCTTATCACAAAACGCGACGAGGCCCGATGCCGGGCCTCGTCGCGTTATTGCGTCAGGTCGTCAGGTACGGCCAGGCTCAGCCGCCGCCGGTGTCACCCGAGCAGGTGATGAACAGCGTCGAGCCGGGCTGCGCCTCGCCCGCGCCGACGAAGCGGATGATGCGCTTCTCGTTCGCCGGGCAGTCCTGGACGATCTCGACGTTGCCCGTCGGGGGCGTGGTCGTCCCGTCGACGTAGCACCAGCCGTTGACCGGCTGGCCGTCGAGCTGCGGCTGCTCGACCGCGTCGTCCTGGCAGGCCGTACGCTCTTTACGCGTTTCGGTGTCCTGCGTCTGCGTGATCTCGCAGAAGCAGTCCCACTTGGCCTTGTCGTACGCCGGATCCTCCTTCGCGAGCTCGACGGCCTTCGCCTTCGGGCCCTCGCTCGGGATGTCGGCGCGCGCCGCGTTCGGGTCGCAGACGCAAGCAGCGCCCTGCATGTTGCGCGCCTCGAGGATGAGGCAAGGCACGTTGCCCTCGGCGTCGGGCGTGAGCGTGCGGGGCAGGCACTGGCCCTTGAGGGCGCTCTTCAGGCGGTCGATGATCGAGCCGATGGCCGGGCGATACCCGAAGTCCGGCTTGTCGATGTCGAGGACCGGGTCGATCTTCGAGGGGCACACGGAGGCGACGATGCCCTGATCGCCGAGGTCACGCATGACCTCGAGCGGGCGGACGCCGGGGTACGCCTTCGCGCGGACCTGGAGCGTCGGCGCGTTGTTGTTGTTCGGGTCCTGCTGGCAGAGGGGGTTGTCGTTGGTCGTCTCGAAGCAGTCGCAGGCCGTGAGGTTCGTGTTCGTGCAGTCGCGCTGATCATTGGTGGGCAGCGGGAAGATGCACGCGAACTGGAGGTCGTCGTGCGCGCTGATCGTCCACTCGTGGCCGTTCAGCGGGTTCGCGTTCGGCGTGGAGGCGTCGACGAGCACGTCGCCCGTGATCGGGTTCGTGCCCGTGCGCTTGTCCATCGACTCGATCATGAGCGGATCGAGCGGCTTGCCGCCCGTCTTCTCGCTGCCGAGGATGACGTCCCAGGTCGACTCGCCGCCCGCGCCGATCGGCGCGTTCATCTCGTTCGCGTTCTTGAAGCCCTTCGACAGGTCGGTCTTGTCGCGGGCGATGTCCTGCCAGGGCACGCCGACGATGCCGGCGAAGAACACGAGGCCGGCGTCGCGGATGTTCGTGATGTCGTCCTGCGGGTTCAGGTCCGAGAAGATCGGGTTCGGGACGAGGTCACCCGCGCGGTTCGCGATCTCGGCGGCCGAGAACGCCTGGACGTAGCGGTCCGTCGGGTAGAGGAAGTCGATGCCGAAGCGGCGCTTCTGATCCCAGCAGCGCATGTTGATGTCGTCCTCTTCGACGCCGAGCAGCGCCGGGCCGCCCTGCGGGTTCGTGCAGGTCGGATCGTCGGGGCAGCTCCCCTTGTCCTGACCGCACGACTTGCAGCACGGATCGTTCGGATCCGCCGCGCACTCCTGGCGCGCGCGCGGCATGCGGACGTTCGTCGCGCCGATGCGGAGCTGGCCGACGTAGTAGAACTGGCCGTACTCCTTGATGGAGCAGTCGTTCTCGTCGGTGAGCATGACGATCGCGAGCAGCGAGTCGGGCCGCATGAACTCGGCGCGCTGCTGCAGGAGGACGGTGTCCGTACCGTCGGGCGTGGCGCGGTTGTTGACGACGGAGATCGTCTCGTAGGGCTCGGGGTCCGCGAGGAAGCGGTAGATGCTCTCGAGCTGGGACTCGTACCCGCAGCCGATCTGGCCGGTGCCGATGACCATGTCGCGCAGGTTCTGCTGCAGGTTCGGGATGTCGACCTCGCCGGGCGGCGAGAGCTTCGCCTTCGGATCCCAGGCGAGGAAGCCCTTGTCCGTGCTGCCCGTGCCGTACGGATAGGTGTCGACCGACGCGCCGCCGCACTGGCTGAGGCGCGAGAGCAGGTGACCCTTGTCGTTGTTCGTCGTGTTCGGGCTCGGCGAGCACTCCTTGCTGTTCGCGTCGGAGTTCGGACACGAGTCCGCGCCGTGGCCGCCGATCGAGGAGCTGATGACGCCGATGTGGATGTCGAGGATCGGCTCGAACTCGCGCTTGGTACCCGCCTCGCAGTCTTCGGTCGGGAAGCCCGGCTGCACCATCGCGGGCACGCCGTTGTCGTCGACGCAGCGCGGGTTCACGAGGCCCTTCACGAGGTCGGGCACCGCGAGCGCGAGGATGTTCTGCTTGTCGGCCATCGAGCGCGAGTTGTCGATGGCGAGAAGGATGTCGATCTTGTCGACCGAGCTCTGGGTGAGCCGCTCGACGATCGTCGCCGTGATGCGGGGCTCGACGGTCTCGACGGGCCGATCGAGGCAGCCTGCGGCGCCAGCCGCCGTGGTGGCTACGACCATCGAGAGGGCCGCTCGGGCCGCGCGCTTCCCCAGGAAGCTTTTCTGACGCTGTAAGCCTTTCATGCTGAGCTCCTTAGCCGACCTTACGCTGGGCTCGTCCCAGAAACGGAGTTGCCGCGACGAACGGGACCCATGCTGCCGGGCCCGTCCGTGATCGATGGCCTCGATGCTAGGGATGTCCCGGGAAGGCTGTCAATTCGAGATCCGGCCTAGGAACGGCCCATTTGCACGAAAGCCCGCGATCAGAAGACGATGGTGAGCAAACAACGTGCCCCGTTGGAGGCCTGACTTCCGTGGAGATCCTGCTCTGCCATTTGCCAACTCAGTTGGCACCATGGACAACGAGCGAGCCGGTCCGGGACCGGGAGCAGGAGGCCGGAAGGGCCCTGCCCGCGGGCTTCGTTGCGCCCCCGCGATCCTGCTTGCGGGCGAGCGGCTCCTCTGGCTGATTGGCGCCCGATGATGCGAGTCGCCGTCGCGATGCTGCCCGAGGTGCGAGAGCTCCTCGCCGAAGATCCCGCGCAGATCGGCGCCTTGCTCGAGGAGATCCACGACGAGGACCTCGCCGACCTGCTCGGCATGCTCGAGGAGCACGAAGCGGCCCTCATCCTCAAGACGCTGAAGCCCGAGGAGGCCGCGCCGATCTTCGAGCGCCTCGACGAGGATCAGCAGGAGGCGCTCGTCGAGGAGCTCGGCGTCGAGAACGCCGCGCCGATCGTCTCGGAGATGGCCGCCGACGAGCGGACCGACCTCATCGAGGCGCTGCCCGAGGAGGTCGGCGACAACCTGCTCGAGTCGCTCGAGAAGGTCGATCCCGAGGCCGCCGCCGAGGTCGAGGAGCTCGCGAAATGGCCCGAGGACAGCGCCGGCGGCCTGATGACCACCGACTACGTCTCGGTGCCGCCCACGATCACCGTCGCCGAGGCGATCGAGCGCATCCGCAAGTCCTCCCAGGACGCCGAGACGATTTATTACGTCTACGTACTAACGGACGACGAGCGCCTGCTCGGCATCTTGTCGCTCCGTGATCTCCTGCTCGCCGCGCCCACGGACCGGATCACGGACGTGATGACGGAGAACATCTTCGCGCTGAGCCCCGAGACCGATCAGGAGGAGGTCGCGCGGAAGATGGCGAAGTACGACTTCGCCGCGATGCCCGTGGTCGGCCCCGATCGAAAGCTGCTCGGCGTGATCACGGTCGACGACGTGATGGACGTGCTCACGCAGGAGCAGACCGAAGACCTGCAGCGCCTCGCGGCCGTCGAGCCGATCGAGGAGGGCTATTTCCAGACGACCTTCTGGACGTTCATCCAGAAGCGCGCGCCGTGGCTCGCCGCGCTGCTCGTGAGCGAGTTCATCACGGGCACGGTCCTCAGGCACTACGACGAGATCATCGAGGCAGTCTCGAAGCTCGCCTACTACGTGCCGATGCTCATCTCGACGGGCGGCAACACCGGCTCGCAGTCGTCGTCGCTCATCATCCGGGGCTTGGCCGTGGGCGACGTGAAGCCGACGGACTGGAAGCGCGTCATCGTGCGCGAGATCGGTCAGGGCGTGGTGCTCGGGCTCATGCTCGCGATCATCGGCATGACGCGCATCTACCTCTGGGGCGACGGCTACGCGCTGATGTTCACGGTCGGCATCACGCTGATGGGCATCGTCATCATGGGCTGCACGGTGGGCTCGATGCTGCCTTTGCTCCTGCGCAAGCTCGGCCTCGACCCGGCGACGAGCTCGACGCCGTTCATCGCGACCTTGATCGACGTGCTCGGGATCTTGATTTATCTGAACGTGGCGAAGCTCCTGCTCGCCGAGGTGATCGCGCAGGCCGCCAAGGGCGCGCACTAGCAGGCGACCGAGCCCGACGTAAAACCCTCGCCCTTGACGCGTCGTCATGAACGGGGGACATCCAGACGAGAGGACGAGAGGAAGGACAAGTCGATGGCGGAAGGCTTCAATCGCGTCATGTTGCTCGGAAATCTGGGCGCGGATCCCGAGCTTCGGTTCACCCAGGGTGGCCAGGCCGTGCTCAACCTCCGCCTCGCCACGACCGAGAGTTACCTCGACAAAGACAAGGTCCGCCGCGAGCGCACCGACTGGCACAACGTCGTCGTGTGGGGCAAGCGCGGCGAGGCGCTGGCGAAGATCCTCGGCAAGGGTTCGTCGCTCTTCGTCGAGGGCTCGTTGCGCACGTCGAGCTACGACGATCGCGACGGCAACAAGCGCTACAAGACCGAGGTCATCGCGAACAACGTGATCCTCGCCGGCCGCGGTCGCGGCGCGCCCGCCGGTGACGACATGGGCCCGCCCGCCGACTTCTCCGGTCCGCCCGCGCGCGGCGGCGGCGGCGGCGATTACGGCGACTTCAGCGGCGGTGGTGGTGGCGGCGGCGGTCGCGGCGGCGGCGGCGGCGGCTACGGTGGCGGTCGCAGCGGCGGTGGTGGTGGCGGCGGCG
>NZ_JASBQE010000273.1 GCF_029960785.1 Polyangium sp. 15x6 | reverse complement strand
CCGTCGAAGGCCACCGCTGCGCTCTGGAGCACGCGATCGCTCGGATGAATCACGAACTGCTCGCGCAGGAATGCGACCCGCGCGGAAAGCCCTCGGTGCTCGTTGACCACCGGCTTGGGTTTGCCCGTGGAGCCAGAGGTGAAGACCACGTAATTCGCATGCTCGGGCCCGACGCCGCTCGCGGGGGTCGTGTCCGGCAAAGGCGCCCACTGCGAAGCGTCCGCGTCGAGCCGCACCACGGTCACGCCGGACGCCGTGAAGCGGTCCTCGATGCTTTCGTGCGTGAGCAGCACGGGCGCCTGCGCTTCGGATAGCAGGAGGGAGAGCCTGTCGGCGGGATATGCCGGATCCAGGGGCACGAACGCGCCGCCGGCCTTCAGGATCCCTACCAGGGCAACCACCATGTCGAACGACCGCTCGACGCAGAGCGCGACGCGCACCTCGGGCCCGACGCCGAGGGAGCGAAGGTGGTGGGCCAGGCGGTTTGCCTGCGCCTCGAGTTCGCCATAACTGAGCTGTCGTCCGTCCTGCTCGAGGGCGACGGCCCCCGGGGCCTTCGCCGCCTGCTCCGCAATGA
>NZ_JASBQE010000272.1 GCF_029960785.1 Polyangium sp. 15x6 | reverse complement strand
GTTTGTACGGTAAAACGCCAGCCGGGCCTTGCGTCGACGGGGCCGCGTCGATTTTCTGTTACCTCTCGCTTCCCCGCGCATTGTTTGTAGGCATGGGATCGTCCAAACCCGATCTACGTCGCCGACGCGCCGAGCTCCTCGGCTTGCGGCTCGATGTCCGGCGCATCGTCCGGAGCGACAAGGCGCGCACGCGCGACTCCGCGGACGACAAGGAACAGCAGGTGATCGCCAACGCGCTCGGCGACCTCCCCAACTACGCCCCGCACCCTGACGGCATGAAGCCGTGGGTCGTGACGATCACGCGGAACGTGATGGGGACAGCGCGCCGGATCACTCGCCGGCACCGGCAGGTGTTCGAATCCGACGCTGGGCGCGTGGCCAAGTTCGCGACGTCGGACCCCTCGCCCGAGCGCGCGGTGCAGTTGAAGCAGGCCCTTCACAAGGTGATGGATGCTGTCGGAGACCTGCCCCCCTCCCAAGCCGCGGTCTTGTGGATGGTGTGCGTCGAGGGTCGATCGCACGAGGAGGCCGGGGCGAAGGTCGGGATCTCCGAGGACGCGGCGAAGGTGGCGCTCTCTCGCGCGCGCGAGACCTTGCGGGAGCG
>NZ_JASBQE010000027.1 GCF_029960785.1 Polyangium sp. 15x6 | reverse complement strand
GCGCCGCCGCTGCCGCCGGCGCCACCGCTGCCGCCGCCGCTGCCGCCTGCGCCGCCGCTGCCGCCCGCGCCACCGCCTCCGCTCGTGCTGCTGCTACTGCTGCTCGACGCGCCTCCGCCGGCGCACACGCCGTCCTGGCACGTCATTCCGGCACCACATTCGGCGCCGTCGAACTTCACCACCACCTCACAACCGTTGTCCCCGCACAGATCGATTTTGCAGGGATCGTTGTGGATGCACGATTCCGGAGGCGTCGTCGGGTCCACGCAGGCACCCGCGGCGTCGCAGAGCGAGGCGGACACGAAAGAAAGCGCGTCGTCGCAGTACGGTTTCTTGCAAACCGTTCCTTCTTTTGCCGGCCCGCAAATCCCGTCCTCGCCGCTGCCTTTTGCCGCGGCGGTACAGGCTTCGCAGAGGCCGGTGCACGCCGTGTCGCAGCAGACGCCGCCGACGCAAAAGCCCGACGCGCATTCCTCGGGAAAGCCGCAGGGATCCGCGCCATGGGCCGGCCTCTCCGTGACGAGCAGCGCGAGCGCGGCGGCGATGGGGAAGGTCAATCCTCGGAGCCTTACATGATAAGGGGACATCATCCTCCGATGATACGCCTCTCGTCGCTATTTGTTCCATCACGATAACGAACTGGGATATCGTGAACATCCATGGTCAACCATTCGCGCCTCCTCTGCGCGGGGCTTTCCGCGCTGCTCTTCGCGGCTCCTCTCGGCTGCCTCGATCCGACCGAGGCTTTCGTGGAAATCTCGACGAATAGCTCCTGTGGTGACCTCGACAGCACGGGCATCACCGCCGGGCTGCTCGGCGAGATCGAGACCCGTCCGTACGGTACGACCACCTCGCTTTGCGAAAACGACGGCGAGATCGGCTCCATCGTGCTCCTGCCGCCCGAGGGCGAGCGGGAAGCGCCATTTGCTTTCAAGGTCGTCGGCAGCCTCGGCGCGCCCGTCGATTCGACCTGCGTCGCGCCCGCGTACGGCCCCGGCTGCATCGTCGCGCGCCGGGCCATGCGATTCGTGCCCCACAATTCCTTTCGGGTCCCCGTTCGCTTGAGCCAGGCGTGCGCCGGCGTGCTTTGCCCCGAGGCCCAGACCTGCGTCGACGGGACGTGCCAGAGCGCCACGGTCGATCCCATCGACTGCGAAAATGACGCCGAATGTGGCCCCGTGGCCGGCATTCCGCCCGCCTGGCAAAAGAAGCTCGGCGGCCCCGGCTTTCAGATGGCGCGCCACCTCGCCCAGGGCGACGACGGCACGCTCGTCCTCACAGGCCATTTCGACGGCACGATCAACCTCGGCGCCAAGGATTTGACGAGCAAAGGGGGAAACGACGTCTTCATCGCCTCCTACTCCCAGGGAGGCCATCACCGCTGGTCGGCCTCGTTCGGCGGATCCCTCGACGAAGACGTGACCCGGGCCGCCATTGACGGAAAGGGCGCGATGTACGTCCTCGCCCAGTTCCAGCAGACCGTTGATTTCGGCGGCGGCCCGCTCGTCAACGCCGGCGGCCGCGACGTCGCCATCCTCAAGCTCACGAGCTGGGGCAAACTCGAATGGTCCGTCCGATTCGGAGGCGCGCTCACGGACATTCCGGGCGCGATCGCCGTCGGGGCGGACGGAAACATCTACGTGGTCGGCCAATTCGATGGAACCGCGGCGATCGGGAGCAAGACACTCACGTCCGCCGGCGGGGCCGATCTCTTCTTGTTGAGCCTCACGCCCTCCGGATCGGTCCGCTGGGCGAAATCGATCGGCGGGCCTGGCAACGACGGCGGCACCGGCGCGGGCGTCGACGCGGCAGGAAACGTCTATGTCGCCGGTTATTTCGAGGGCACGGTGGATTTCGGCCTGCCCATGCCGGCGATGCCCATCAAAGCCGCGGGCTCCGACGCGTTCGTGGCGAGCTTCGATGCGGACGGTCAAGTGCGCTGGATGCAGCCCATCAGCGGGCTCGCGACCGATCGGGTTCACGATCTCGCCGTGCGCGGCGACCGCGTCGTGTTCGCCGGCCAGGTCACGAATGGCACCCGGATCGACGGTCAGGTGTTCGATGACAGCGAGAAGCCTGGGATCGTCGGGGCCTTCGACACGGGCGGCAAGCTCGCGTGGGCGAACCTCTTTGGCGGCATGAGCGACGGGGTGGGCGAGAACGTGGCCATCGCCGCGGACGAATCCGTCGTGGTCAGCGGCGAGATCTCTTTGGGCTCGGCGTTCGGCGCGAGCGCGCCCGCCACGGCGCTGGGCACCGATCACGCGTTCGTTGCGATCCTCGAGCGCGACGGCAAACCCCGCTGGAGCAAGGTCTTTTCGAGCTCGGACAAAGCGTTCGCCACGGGCGTCGCGGCTCCGGCGCACGGCTTCGCGCTCGTCGCGGGCTGGTTTTTGGGTGAGCTCGACGTCGGCGCAGAAAAACTGAAATCCGACGGCGGGTTGGATGGCTTCCTCCTCCGCGTGGGGCCGCCGTGACCCGAGATCCCTCTGGCCATCCGTGGCCAGTCGGGGTTAATCTCGTTTGCCGTGTCCGGGAGCGATGCCGAAGTTCTTCCCTCGCCTGGGGCTGTCATCGCGGACAAGTACACGGTCGTCCGTGCGCTCGGCCGCGGCGGCATGGGTATCGTCCTCGAAGCCGAGCACCAGCGCCTCGGCCAGCGCGTCGCGCTGAAGCTGCTCCTGCCGGAGATTCGCTCGATGGGCGAGATCACGGCGCGCTTCGAGCGCGAGGCGCGGGCGGTCGCGCGGCTTTCGAGCCCGCACGTCGCGCGAATCCTCGACGTCGACGCGCTCCCGGACGGGAGCCCCTTCATGGTGATGGAGCTCCTGCGCGGGCGGGAGCTCGGTGACGAGCTCGACGAGCGCACGAAGATCCCCTACCGCGAGGCCGTCGGATACATCCTCCAGGCGTGCGCGGCGATGGCCGAGGCGCACCGGATGGGCATCGTCCACCGCGATCTCAAACCGGCGAACCTCTTCCTCTGCGAGACGGGCGGCCACCGCACGGTAAAGGTCCTCGATTTCGGCATCTCGAAGCTCACGGGCGACGTCAATGCGTCGATGACCACGACGGCGTCCGCGTTCGGCACGCCGCTCTACATGTCGCCCGAGCAGGTGCGGTCCGTGAAGAACGTCGACGCGCGCGCCGACATCTGGTCGCTCGGCGTGGTGCTCTACGAATTGCTTTCGGGCGAGCTGCCATTCAACCACGAGAGCGCGACGGGCATCCTCGCCGCCATTCTCACGGAAAAACCGGTCCCGATCGGCAAACGTTGCCCCGAGATCCCGCGCGCGCTGGCGGACGCCGTGATGCGGGCGCTCGAGAAGAACCCCGAGGACCGTTTCTCCGACGTGCGCGAGTTCGCCGCGTCGATTGCACCGTACGGGCCTCCGCGCGAGGATCCGACGCTGGCGGCGGTGGCGATCGAGCTCGAAGGCGTGGGCAAACCGCGATCCCGCGGAAAGCGGCGGAATCTGTTCCTCGGGGCGACGGCGGTGCTCGTGGCCGGGGGGGCCGCGGCGATCGTGGTGTTGCAATCGCCGAATGCGTCGTCGCCGGTGGTCCCGGTGGCGGAACCTGCCGCGCAGTCGATTCCGCCGGCGATTCCGTCGGGCGCGCCGCAGGTCTCGCCGGTGGGAACGGCGCTTGCGCCGCTGCAAGAGGCGCCGCCGACGGCAACGACGACGGCCACGCCCTCTGCGACGGCGGCGCCGCCTCCCTTGCGAAAGCCTACGGCGGAGCCGAAAACGAGCGCTCCGCCGCCGGTGAAGACGGCGCCTCCGGCGACGACGGTGCCGGATCCGAAGTATTTGTAGTCACTTGCGGCTGTTGGGGCCTCTTTCGTCCTTGGCAGCGGGAGCCATGGCCTTGATGAGCGCCTCGATCGTCAGCTCCTCGAACCGCACCGCGGCGTCGAGGGTCACGACCCAGCCGTCTTCCAGGATGGCCCGAAGGTCCGCCCAGTCGTTTTCGTCGAGGGAGAGCGAGCCGAGCGTCTGGGTGGCTTTGATTTCGGACGGCTTGATCCCCATGAGGTCCGAGAGCACGTCGAGGATTTCGCCGAGGGCACGATGGCGGGCTGTCCCGAGCTCGATGGAGGTGGGCCTTCGCCCGAGCGGCTCGCTGAAGCCCAGGGAGGCCTTTGCGGGCGCTCTCGAACCCCGGAGGATGAAGCGGTCGCTCCGGATCAACTGGTCGTAGGACTCGAACATCCCTCGAACGAAATCGGTCACCCGGGCAAAACAACCATAGGGACCGAACCCGCCCGGACGCACGGGAACGAACTCGTTCTTCTCGTAGTCCAGGATGAGCCCGTGCACGGGAGGATCCTCGTCGCTCCGCTGCTCTTGGGCCACCGCCCAGTGAAAATCGGCCTCGCCCTGGACCAGCAGCGAATAGAGCGTCGGAGAGCCCGGGACGGGCTCGAGCGAGATGGCGTCGCGGAAGAGCGCTGCATAGTCCTCGGGAGAGCGCCGGACGGCCCCGATCAGACGCTTCCAGGCGGTCACGCTGGAGCCATGGGTCGCGAACGGCGGCTTTTCGCTCTCGGGCAGCCAGACCCCCCGGCACTCCTCGATGTATTCGTAGAGCGAGAGCCAGCGGGTCGCGGTGTCCTCGGGCCACGGCAGCGGCCGGTCGACGCCGGGCCGGGACCCGAAGCCGAAGCGGTCGCACCACCCGAGGCCGATCGTCTGGCGGAGCGCGTTTCGACGGCTCTTCAATGCAGCGCGCCCGGGCGCCCCGAGCTCGAGCGCGGAGACCTTGGCTTCGAGCCGCACGAGCTCTCCACGAATGTCTCCGGCGGCGTCGAGCGCGGCGAAATAGGCCTCGCGAAGGGCCAGGTCAGCGGAGGGTTTCTCGAGTTTTTCGATCCACTCCGCGTTCAGCTTGGGGTCGAGAGCTGCCAAGGTAATTACCTCCAGGGGGCGAATGGGGTCACGTGCTGAGCGCCCGACGGAACAGCGCGATGAGCGTCTCCCAATGGCGCGCGGCGCACGCCTCGTCATGGACGGGCGTGTCCGCGGGGACCCAGCCGTGGCGTGCAGGGTAGACGTCGATCGTGTGGCATACGCCGGCGCCGGCGAGCAGGTCGGCGACGGCTTTTTGCTGCGCGTCGGTGAAGCCCGGGTCGTCGGTGGCCGCGCCGATGTAGACCCCGGCCTTGATGCGGTCGTACGTGAGGTGCGGGCTGTCGGCTGCGTCGGTGACGAGGCCGCCAGGGTGATACGCGGCGGCAGCGGCAATACGATCGGGGTAGGTCGCCGCGGCCGAGAGGGCGAGCCGACCGCCCATGCAGTAGCCGGTGACGCCGACCTCGGCCGGGCCGAGGTGCTCGAGGTACGCGCCGATGTCGCGCAGCAGCACGTCGGCGGTGGTGCCCTTGAGGCGGGCGAACCACGCGGCGCGGACCTCGGGATCGCTGAACAGCACGCGCGGATCGGGCGCGGTGTACGCGCCGAGGCGGTGGAACAGGTCGGGCATCAGCACATGGAAGCCCTCGGACGAGAGGCGCTCGGCGAGCGCGTGCATCGCCGCGCGCATGCCGATGCCGTCGATCAGGAGCAGCACGCGCGGCGCGGCCTTCGCGCCGAACACGAACGCAGGCGCGACACCGTCCTCGGTCTGGATCGTGATGCGGGTGGACATGCGGCGATGCTACCCTCGTCCGTCGCCGTTCTCAAAGGGTCAGCCGCCCATGCAGACGTCGGCGCAGGTGCCCGTCGCATCGACACACGCGGAAGACGCGCAATCCGAATCGGTGGAGCAGGGCGCGCCGCCCGCGCCGAGCGGCGCGCACATGGCGCCCTGGCACATCATGCCGGCTGCGCAGTCTTCGTCCGACGCGCATGGACCGCCCGCCTGCTCACGCGTCTGACACGTGTCATCCTGGGCGCAGCGGAGCTCCGCCAGGCAATCGCTGTTCCCCTTGCACGACCCGCCCACGGCGAGCCGCGGCGCGCACGTCCCCGCATCGGGCGACGCGGTCTTGTCGCACCGGAGCGCGTCCTCGCAATCGAACGAAGCCGAGCATGGCGCTCCGTCCGCTCCCAGCGCCGTACACGCCGTCGACATCTGCCCGTTCGCGTCGATGGTGCGCAGGCAGCGGTCCCGGGCGCAGTCCCAGTCCGTGTTACAGGCCTCACCCTCGGGCACGGCGCCGTCAAACGCGTCGAGGCAGGACGGCGTGTGCTTGTCGTCCACCCCCAAAACGACGCCCAAAATCTCAATCTCGGCGCAGGGAGCAGCGCCCACCTCAGCGAGGCAAGCCTCCGCCTTTTCCGAGACGAACGTGCCCTTCACCTCGTTTCCGCCGTTGATGGCAACAAAAATCGCCGCAAACTCCGAGGCGCACGTGTCGGCAGAGCTCGCATCCAAGCCGTGCGCAGCCCGGGTCGCCGCATCGCAGCACGCAAACGTGCGGTCGCAGAGGGCCTTCGCATACCTCGAGAAGAAATCGCCGCCTGTCGGATCCGGGCCTTCGCCGCCCGGCGGCGTCTCGTCGCCCTTACACCCCGGCATGGCAGACATCACGACGGCGGCGGCCGAAAGGAGCGCCACGAGAATGACAGGTCGATGCGTGCGCATGAGAACCTCCTCGGGCCGAGCTTATATGGATCGCCAGAGCAAGGCCATTGATCTCTTTCATCGGGGAGCCGTTGCGCTGGGGCGTTGCCCCAGGCCCCACCAGGGGCTGTCCGCCCCTGGACCCGGACCAGCCAGGGGCTGGACCCGGGGGCGATGAACTGCGCGATGCGCAGTTCATCGCACAGGCCGAGTCAAGACCAGCGACGACCTTGCCATCTCCGCCGACGAACCAATCTCGATTTTGGGGTTGAGTTTTTCGCGGATTCGTGGGTCAACCATGCACGCAATCATCGAAGGCTTTCGCGTCACGAACGGGAAGTCTTCGCAGGATTGGCCGAGGATGTTCCCGAGCAGGAAGACGCAACATCACCGGAGACACTCCTGCAGACGACGTACGGCATGTTCCGGCTGAAGCGATTCCTGGAGAAGATCAGCCCCCGCCTGCGCGCTGCGGGATCCGGACCAACTTGCAGGGTGTCGTTGTCTTCGCCGTCCGGCTGGCACGTATAACCCTTGTCGTACGGCGCCGCTCCATGGGGTTCGGCGATCTTCACGGCATCTGCACACACGTCCTCCCACTCCTGGTAGAAGCCGTCGAACGTGCCGGCCTCGGACATGTAACAAGCGCTGCCGAAGGCCGCGAGGTACTTGCTCCGCAGCGCGACGTCCTCCTTCGGGTTTCCCACGAGCGGGATGCGGTAACGCATGCACGGCTTGGGCATCGGCTCCGCGCATTCGGTCGACGTGTCGGTCGGGGTGCCGGATGGAGTCGAGCACGAATCGACAGGCCCCGGATCGAGAGGCGACCCGCACGCCCCCGTCACCCCTGCCCCACCAAAGCCCAACACCAGCACGCCCAGCATTGCCGAGCGGCGCCTCCTCATTGCCTGCATGGCGCACCGAATCGCACGTTGATCGGCCGGGCGACAAGGCAAAGCGAACCAGGGGGCTCACGATGCGCCCGGGAACCGAGCGTCCCATGACGGTGACCGGGTCGGCGGGATCCGGCGGGAGCTCCCCCTCCCACCCGTGCCCGTGATCCCCGTATAGGACCAAGGTCCTACAGACATCTCCGTTCCCGAAACATATCCTCGCGTTCCCGGTCGAGCTCGGAGGGGGCATACGGCCTACCCGTGACGCGGCCTGGGTCCCGAAAGGGGAGGCGACGGAGTCGCCGAGAGGAGACCACCATGATCAAGAACAACATCGCGAGCTGGGATCTGATGGGGCGCGTCAAAAAGGATGTGCCCGCGGCCCCCACGCCGGACGCGGTCTGGGAGATACCGGGCGCCGACAGGAAGGGCGGCAAGGCCTGGGTGTATCTCGCGAACCCCAGGTTTGGCCTGACCCGACCCGTCATCCTCTCGGACGGCTTTCACCAGGGCCCGACCGACCTCAACGAGTTCTGGAACGGGCTGGAGGGCGGCCAGTTCCCGTTCGCTTCCGAGCTGCGCAAACGCGGCCACGACCTGGTGATCCTCGGCTACGACGACTGCACGGCCTCCATCCTGCACAACGCCAGCACTGCTCAGCGCTGCATCATGAGGGCGCTCGCCGAACGGCTCGGCAGCGCCCCTCTCACCGTCGGCGGCTTCAGCATGGGAGGCCTCATCACGCGCTACAGCCTGGCCAAGATGGAGAACGACGGCATGGACCACCAGACGGCGCTTTACGTCTCCTACGACAGCCCGCACCACGGCGCCTGGATGCCGATCGGCTTGCAGGCGCTGGCGCACGCGCTGCGCGGCCTCGTGCCCGCGCTCTCCGAGCAGGTCAATAGCCCCGCTTCGCGGCAATTGCTGTGGCGCCACATCGCCGAGCTCGGGGACACCCCGCGCGAGGACCCGGAGCGCACCAAGTTCCTCGAAGAGTTGAGCACGGTCGGCAACTGGCCCATGCGCCCGCGGAAGCTCGCTCTCGCGAACGGCGCTGGCAAGGGCAATAGCGGCGTCCCGGCCGGCAAGGAAGCGCTGCACGGCGTCGCCGGCGGCGCGCTCGAAGGCTTCGCGCTCTTCTCCCAGGCCGCGGGCGATAACGAGGTGGTGTTCCAGGGCGGCCCCGCGTTCGACAACCTGGAGAAGCGCACGAGCGGGCTTCCCGAAGCCGACGGGGCGCACGGCGGAACGCTCGAATCGTTCGACCTCGCGTTCAAGGCCCTGAACGCCGCGATTCCCGGCGCGGTCAAGTGCCCGTATCCCTCGACCAGCTTCGTCCCGACCGGCAGCGCCATCGCGGTCAGCACCGATCCGTGGACGAACTTGTCGGCCGACGTCACCGACCTGCACCCCGACGCGTTCGCCGTCGACGATTACATCTGCGCCAGCCAGAACGAGAAGCACACGCTGATGACCGAAGAGCTCGGCATGTGGCTCCTCGACCGATTGCCCCGGTAGCGGCCCCGTCACGGGCTCGCTCCCGCTCGCGCCCCCCGCTCCCGCCCTTTCCCTCTTGACAGCTCCCCCACCTTTGTAGCATGGTGGCCGCTCATACGCCTTTACACACATAAAGGGGGCATTTCCCATGGGAGAAGTCATCGCCGCGACCGGGGGCATCGAGCGCATCGACGAGGACGTCCATTCTGCGTACGAAACCGCCATTGGGCGCGGGGGCGAGGTCGCCGAGACGGCTGTCGCCCGGCTCCAGCCGGGCGTCACGGCGATCGACAATGCGAAGGTGGTCCACGAGGCCGCGAAGAAGGCCGAGTCCGCCGCGTGGGCCATCGTGGCCGGCATCGATCACGACGCGGATGGCCTCATCGGCAGCGTCCGCGACGAGATGTGGAATGCCCTCGGCCGGCCCAAGCAGAGCACGCACATGGACGGCGTCTATCCCGAGGGTATCGGCACGTATACCGCCGGCGACCCGCTCGGGCAGCCCTTGCTCATGGAGGTCCTGAAGGCCCGCATCCTCGCCGCCGAGGCGCCGCAATGGCCCGAGAACAAGCGGAATGCCTGGGCCTCTGCCATCGAGGCGAAGCGCGAGGCGTACGACGTCGCCGTGAAAGCGTATCGACCCGTCGAGGCGGCCCGCGTCGTCGCCGAGGCCGGTTATCGCGCCGCCGTGCGAGGCGCGCACACGCGCCTCAAGAACTTCAAGCGCGACCTGAAGAACCTCGGCCTCACCGAGGCGCAGATCCACGAGATCATCCCCGACGCGAGCGCCGCCAAGAAGCGCGGCGGCGGCGGAACCGGGGAAAAATAAGCGTTTCGACCCGTCTCCGCCCGATATCGGTTTCCCGAACCGGCGCTCGACCCTTCCTCGACCAAAAAACGGTTCCCTGAATCGCCTCGCGACGCGTCTTTCGCGCGGAAGGCTTCTCCCAAATTCGCCGCGGGAGGGTCGTCTGCGAAAAAAGGGGAGGTCGAACCGGCGCCCGACGGGTCGGCGGCGCGCCGAGGAGAGGCTCGGTCCGGCAAGGAAGGGTCGCGGCGCCGCCGAGCCTTCCGTTTTTTGTGAAGGAAGGGTCGGGCGACAAAAAACGGAGCCGTTTTTTCGGCAAGGAAGGGTCGGCGGGCGGTTCAGCCTTTCAGGATCGGCGCGAGACGGGTCGGAGCGCGGGTTTGGTGGAAAGTTGCTCCGCGCACACGTTTTGTGTGTCCTGGTTCGCATGCGTCGCCATGGCGCCCTCCTCCTCGCGGTTCTTCTCGTCCTGTGTGTGCCGTCTCTCGTCCGCGCGCAGATCCGCGTCTGCGTCAGGCCGCCGGACGTCGCGCCGAACGTGAACGAATGGGCCTACTCGCCGGGGGCGAAGGCCATGTGGACGACGAGCCGCGCGAAGTTCACGCTGAAGAGCCAGGGGCTCACAACCTACGTATTCGACCCCTACGCGCCGCCCGCGAGCACGAAACTCCTACCGATCCCGCACAACAAGCTGACCTGCCCCACGCCGCCGCCGCGCCCGAAGCCGGCCCCGGCGAAGGATGCCGCCTCCGCCCGAGGGCGTGCTGTCGAATGAGCCGCTCTTGCCGTCAGAGTCGACCTTGCCGAAACGGGACGAGGTGCATCCGCCGAAGTGCGTGGACGAGCATTGCACGCTGGTGGATCGGGGCGGGGCGCTGCCGGAGCTTCAGCATCGGCAAGGGCGTCCCCTCGTGAGCGCGGTCCCGTGCGGCCAGACGAAAGAGGGATGCAAGGGGACCGGGAAGGGCACAGGCAAGCCGAAGACGCGGCTCGAAGAGATCGCGCTGGAGCTTGCGATCGCGTCTGCCATCGCGAACGGCGAGATGAACGCCGACCTTTCGCGGAAGGATGGCAAGCAATTCGGCGTCATCGGGGGGACGAACGAGGACGGCGTCGACAACCCGATCGTCCAGGCGGCGGTGGCCACCGCGGCGATCGCCTCGGGCGTGCTCCTCGGGCAGGCCGACAAGTTCGTGAAGAAGCTGGAGGAGGCGTGTGCGAAGAAGGCGCCGCTCATCCTTCAGGGGACCGTGGAGTCATCCAAGGAGACGGCGGAGTTCCTGGCGAAGCAGTACGGGGCGGACATCGCGCATGCGCTGGAGCAGAACGGCGCGATTGGCGCGTACGAGGTGATGAAGAAGTTCACCGATGGGCTCGGTGGGGCCTATCAGGCGCATCACATCCTCGAAGTGGCCATGGCGGACAAGCTGCGTTTCACGAAGAATTTCGACAAGCTGCCCGCCGTGATCTTGACGGAGGCGGAGCACAAGCGGATCACGCGCTGGCTCAGCCAGAGGAGGCCGAAGAATCTCAAGGCGGATACCGTTTGGGAGTTGTATGAAGAGGTATACGAGGCGTACCCGCACTGGCTCGATGCCATCAAGCCGTATTTCGGCAAGTGAACCGCCATTGAGGCACGCGACATGTGGACCGAAGTAGAAATCACTGTCAACAACCGGCGCATCCCAGGTGGACCGCAGACGGTCCTCGGTCCCGCGGGATGTGGTCCCGACGTGGCCGTGCTCGACGACGTCATGGAGGCCACGATCGTCAAGCTCGACGAGACGGACGAACGCCTGCCGCTCCTCCTGAACCTCCTCAAGGAGCGCGGCATTCGTTGGGGCGAACGGCGCGAGGACCGCTTTGCGGAAGAGGAACTCGAAGCGGCGCGTCTGCTCGTCGTGAGGTACTTCTCCCCAGACGGCAGTATTTTCGCGGGCCCGCGTGTCGGCACGACGTACGACATGTCCGAGGCGTGCGAGCGCTGTGGAGTCGGGGCCCGCCAGACGTCCGCGATGGTCGTCGACGGCCAAGAGCTCCATGTCCTGGAGGGCCGGCGCGCGGCGGCGACTTGCTACAACGACATGCTCGTGGAGGAGAAGCTAGCCGTTGCGCTCGCGCAGAGCAGTGCCACAGGGATATCGTTTCGGGGCGTATTCGCGGCATTCGAGAAGCGGGGCCACTTTCAGCTCCCGTGGCAGCAACTCTGCGCGACACACACGTTGCCGCCCATGTCGCCCCGATCCACGGGCGTCGAGATCTCCCAACCCTGCCCGTGCGGACGGAGTTGCTTCTCAGGGGATGACAAGATTCCTATGCGCCTTGCGTATCGTGCCTCCGCCGTCGCCGATATCCGCGATGTGAACGTCACCTGGGAATGGTACGGCTACGCGAAATACAACGGTGACGTCTACGACTCCGTACTCCCGTACCCCCTCTTCCTCGTCACCCCCAAGGTCCGCCGCATCTTCCTCGAAGCAGGCGCCACAGGGTTCGACTGGATCCCGATCCGCGTCGTCGACGAGTAGTCCCGCAGCCGCTCAGCTATACGGCATTCCTTCCTCTGTCTCGAACCAGAGGACCTCGCGCTCATAGCTCCACGCTTCCCCATCCGCGGACAAGAAGAGCCGTCCGATAGCGAGCTCCGCGTGGTAACCGCTGCTTTCGTCAAAGCTCTCCCGCCGATCGATGAGCGCTGCGAAAACCCGATTCCCGTCGGCGGGCTGCGCCCCGGACGCGCCCATGGACAGCTCGCGGCAAACGTCCTCGCGCGCCCCGGGCCCGAGCCGCTCCACGAGCAGCGCCTCCGCCTCGGCGCCCGTGAAAACGCGGGGGAGAACCGCCGACTCGCTGCCGATGCCCCCGAACGTGGTGAGCACATCGACGAGCGCGAAGGCCTCGGCCATGCGCCCAGCGTCCGCCGCCCTGACGAGGTCGTCGCGCAGGAGCGGCGCGAAATCAAAGCAATCGGCCGCGAGCGCCTCCCCTCGCGCGCGGCGCACCACGTCGCCCCAGGGATGCTCGCCGGGCTCGCCTCGCAGAGCGCAGCCGAGGAGGCGATCGAGCCGCGTCGTCGTCACCGTCGCCGAGGCGCTCTGCGTGTCCCGCCAGGCCATCTCGTCTTCCAGGGTGACGAGATCCACGGGCAACCTCTCGACCCAATCCGCGGGGACGTAAACATAGCGCTCGGGGCCTCGATGGAAGAAGAGCACGCCAAACCACAGGTATTGCCAGAAATACTGGCGCACGCTCGTGATGCTCCAGCCCTCCAGCAATCCCGGCGGATCGACGCGCGCAAGGCGTGTCCCGTTCGTCGGCTGCCCGCGGGACTTGTGGAACTCGTAGAGGACGATGCTGAAGTATCGCGCCGTCGACCGTGTTCCGCTCATGGGCCACGGCGAAGGCTCGTCGGGGGAACGCGCGGATGTTCGATAGCCGTCCACGTGCGCGGGCGTGGATGGCGGTGCCGGCGGCGCGGGAGGCGGGCGGAGCGCTGCGCGGAGGCTCTGAAGGAACGCGCGGAGGTGCGAGAGCACGATGCGAGGATGGCATGATGGAGCGCCTGGAGGTGAGCTATTTCCCCGCCCATGAGCCCGGCGGACACCCCGCTTCCGCCCGAGGACGACGCTCACTCGGTTCGACGGCGAGGGAACTCGGCGCGCGGCCGCAGGAGGAGGCAACCGTCGCGGCGCGGGCCCCTTGGGAGGACGCCGCGCGGGCCTTAGGATCGAACGTGCTGCATTCGTATCCACCCCAGCTCGCCAGGCTCGTGCACGAGCGATGGGACGAGGTGCAAGCGGTCGGGAGCTCACGACTCCCGGGGCTGGAGGCGCTCGAGGAGCTTCTGTCCATCTGTTATCAGGCGAGCCTGCTGCGCGAGGAGGAGCGGCCGGTCACCTTCCGATTGATCCTCGGCGACGCCGAGCGTTATCCGGCCGATGCCGGCCCACCCTGGGGGCTGCACCGCCTGATGTTCACGCGCGCTCGCCCGCTCGACCCGCACGAGCTGCGGCGGCTATCGCCCGCCATCAAATACCACCGCGCGCTCATCGGCGTGCGCGAGGACGGCCATGGCGGATTCGAGATATGGGGCCTCCTGCATTCGGGGCCCCGATGGCTGCACGCGGCGCAAGGCGGGCGGGGCTCGTGGTCGAGCCTGCCGCCTTGGGCGCTCGTCATTCGCGCGTCGGGGCCGGGGCAGCTCGCGGTGGCGAGGGGGCCGGTCACGCTGGGCGAGCTGCAGGGCGGCAGGATCACGGGACCGGCGATGGACGTCTTCGAGGCGCGCTGGCTGTCCGAGGGATTCGAGGCGGTGCACGCCGAGCTCACGGCGCTGCACGAGGAGGCCCGGCCCCTCGCGCGCACGCCCGGGGCGGAGCTCGATCCCGAGGTGACGCGGCTCATCACCTGGCAAATGCTGAAGCGCCTCATCACCACGATTCGCCGGGTGCACCACGGCGGCACGCTGATCATCCTGCCGCCGGGCGAGGTGGGCACGGCGGCGGGCCTGCTCCGCATCAAATACGAGTTTTGCGAGGGAGAGCCGCGGCGTCGTTATCGCACGTTGATCCTCGCGACCATGGACGCGCTCGCCGGGCGCAGCAAGGCGTGGGCGCCGCCATCGGCGGCGGTCGGCTGGGACCTCTACGAGTCCAGCACCGACCCGCACCTCGTGAACCTCGACGAAGCCGTCTCCGAGCTCTCGACCCTGATCGCGGGCCTGGCGGACGTGGATGGCGCCGTCGTATTGACGAGGCGCCTCGAGCTGCTCGGGTTCGGCTGCGAGATCGGCGGCGAGTTGTCCGAGGTGCCGTCGGTGAGGCGGGCGCTGGACATGGAAGGGATGCGTTATTCGATCGAGCCGACGGAGGCCGTCGGGACGAGGCACCGCTCCGCCTATCGCCTTTGCCAGCACATTCACGGCGCGCTCGTGATCGTCGTCTCCCAGGACGGCTGGGTCCGCTTCGTGACCTGGAAGGAGGGTGGCGTGACGTACTGGGATCACGCGGTGACGTCCGGGGACGTGTAGCCAGCCGAGCGCGAGCGCGTTGACGTTCCCGTCTCCCCGATGCGACCATCCCCCTCATGCAGGAAACGATGAACCAGGTCGGCGCGGGCCTCACGAGCCTGAAGACCACGCTCGTCGAATTCGCCGTGCGGTACGGGCTTCAGATCCTCGGCGCGTGCGTCATCGTCTTCGTCGGGTTCAAGGTGGCGGGATACCTCACCCGCATGCTCGACGCCTGGCTCGAAAAGAAGGCCACGATCGACGTCGCGCTCCGGACCCTCATCGTCCGCTTGCTCCGGCTCGTCGTCGTCGGCGCCACGATCGTCATTGCCGCGGAAAAGATCGGCGTCCCCGTCGCTTCGCTCATCGCCGGTCTCGGCGTCGCCGGTGTCGGTATCGGCCTCGCCATGCAGGGCGTGCTCTCGAACCTCATCGCGGGCATGACCATCTTTTTCCTCAAGCCCTTCAAGGTCGGCGAATACATCGACGTCCTCAAGGAGCACGGCGAGGTCGTCGACATCACGCTGTTCTCGACCACCCTGCGCCACACCGATCAATCGCTGATCGTCATCCCGAACCGCCAGATTTCCGGGGAAATCCTGCACAACTACGGCACGAAACGCCAGCTCGACATCGAGATCGGCATTGCGCATGCCTCCGATATCGGAAAGGCCATCGACGTCGCGACGGAGACGGTCCTCGCCGACGGGCGCGTCCTCCGGGAGCCCGCGCCGCTCATCGGGATCCGCAAGGTCTCCGATTTCGCGCTCACGATCTCCGTCCGCCCGTGGGTGCCCGTCCCCGAGTACGAGCAGGCGCACCTCGGCCTCTACCGCGCGCTCGTCGAAGCCTTTCGCGAGCGTGGCGTCGACATCCCGCTCCCCCAGCGCGAGATCCGCGTCGTCCACGCGGAGACCGGCGCGACGCGGGCCGCCCTCGGCGCGCCGGTCGTCAAGGTCAACTAGTCCCGAGGGGGACGCTCACTCGTCGTTCACCTTGAGCCCGGGGATCCCCAGCATCACGGCCTGACCGCTCACGGCCGAGCCCCCGATGTGCAGGCTCTTCAGGCTCTTGAGCTCCTTCAGCGGCGAAAGATCGGTGATGCGCGTGCGCTTCATCTGCAGCATCTCGAGCTTCTTCAGCTTCGAGAGCGGCGTCAGATCCGTCACCTCGGTCTCGTCGATCTGAAGCTCCGTCAGGTTCGTCAGCCCTGACAGCGGCGTGAGATCCTTGACCGGCGTCCGGCCGATATCGAGCCGATCGAGCTTCGCGAGGCCCGCGAGCGGCGTGAGGTCTTTGACCTGCGTCGCCGCGATGCGGAGCGACTCGATCGTCGTGAGCGTCTTCAGCGGGCTCAGATCTTCGATCTTCCCGGGCGGCAGGTAGACGCCCTTCACCGACGTGAACAGCGGGAAGATGCACGGGTCGAGCTCCTCGAGCTTCGCCTCGGTGAGCTTCAGCGTCTTCACTTTGCCGAGGTCCGCCCGCGTCAGCGCGCCCTCTTTCTTCTGTGCCTGACTGCGCACGGCGTCCTCGAACGCCTGATTCGTGAACGTGATCGTCGCGTCCTTCGAGCACACGACGTCCTTCTTCTTCGGTGGCGGCGCAGGCTCCGCGGCGCTCGGCGTCGGCGTCGGCGTCGGCGTCGGCGCAGCAGAGGCGACGGGCGCGGCGCTCGGCTTCGTCGGCGCGGCGTCGGGTTTTTTCTCGTCGCATCCGACGAGCGAGGTGAGGGCGATCGAGAGAGCGATTCCCGCGAGGGGCGCGATCGTTCGGGGCAGCATCGGCGCGGATGGTACAAGGGCCGGACGCGGCGGGGTAGATCCTGGTGCGCGGGACGAACGCGTCGTTGCGCTGGGTCTCGAACCCCCGTACCATCGAGTCTCCCGCGAAAAAACGAGGGGAGCACTTGACGGCCGCACGACTCGACTTCGGCAGCACGCTGAGCGAATTGGCGCTCGCCCCGACGTACAGGGCGTTCGAGTGTTTTCGCGAGGTGCGCGTCCCGCAGGGCCTCGCGGAGGTCTCGCACGACAGCCTGCTCGGAGCGCTCACGACGGCCGTTCAGGTCACGGCGAAGCGGCTCGGTCTCAAGCCCCGCGACGTCGAGGCGATCCTCCCGTGGGCCGGGTACATGGGCCAGCTCCAGCAGCTCGAGCGCGCGCGTGTCGAGGCGCAGAGCGTCTTCGAGCAGTACGCCGTCTCCGTCGGAGGCCTGCTCACGGGCCTCGCCGGCGCCACGATGGAGGTCGATCCCAAGAGGAAGAGCGCCGCGCAGACGCTCACGAACGTGGCGCGTCGTTTCTCGCGCGAGCGCGCGCTCGTGGGCCCGCTGAAGGTGCTCGCGGCCGAGCTCGAAGCCTGGGAAGAGGCCATGGAGAAGGCCGGCGAGCTCATTGATCGGAGCCGGCTCGTCCATCGGCACCTGCAGCGGCGGCAGCTCTTTCGTGTCTCGCTCGTGTTCCTGATCTTCGCCATCTGCTCGGTCGCGGGCGCGTTCATGATCCGCGAGCGCCGCATCGCCGCCGCACGCCAGAAGCTCGACGCGCGCATCACGGCCGCGACCGACCCGTGCTCGATCACGGACATCGACGAGGAAGAGAAGCGGCACGCGCTGCCCGAGCATTTTGCGCGCATCGACGAGAAAAAGAAGGCTTGCGAGGAGCGACGCGCGCGCGAGCGGTACGAGGCCTCGTGCGACGCGCTCGCGAAGGCCGTCGAGTCGGGCAAGCTCTCCGCGGAGGACAAGGCGACCGCGAAGGGCGCCGCGGAGAAGCTCGAGCGCGCCGCGGAGGCGAAGCTCGTCGCCGCGGATCTGATGGCCAAAGAGGCCGACATGCCGTGCGGCGACACGAAGGCGAAGGGCCGCATCTGGCTTGCGTACGCGCGCGGCGCGGCGCGCTCCTCGGCGGCGTGGGCCGACGTACCGGAGATCTCCGAGGACCTCAAGAAGGCGCTCGCCTCGAAGGAGCTCGAAAAGGAGACGGCCTACAAAGAGGGCATCGCGCCGGACGCCGAGGAGGTCGCGTCCCGCGCGATCAAAGGCGACGCCGTGGCCATGGAGCGCGCCGAGAAGCTTTGCAATGGTCGTGCGGCCTACGGGCTCGAGGTCGGCAAGAAGTGCCAGCGGTTCCTCCAGATCCTCGAAGGGCTCGCGAAGCAAAAGAAGAAGTAAGCCGGGCGCCCGTGAAAAGCCGGGGTCGTCCCGTTGACGTTGGGGGCTCCGCTCCGCGAGAAGCCCCCCGCACGCCTTGACAGTCTCGCGACGAGACGGTTCGATCAGCACGATGGAGCGGGTCGCCGACGACGTCTTCCAGCGAGCCCAAGCCCGCGTGGGCCAGGTCTTGCGTGGCAAATGGCGGCTCGACCGCCTGCTCGGCGTCGGCGGCACCGCGTGCGTCTACGCGGCCACGCACAGGAACGGCAAGCGCGGTGCGGTGAAGCTGCTCCGCGCGGAGCTCGCGACCGACGAGGAAGCGCGCCGTCGCTTCCTGCGCGAAGGCTACGTCGCGAACCGGATCGAGCATCCGGGCGCAGTCGCCGTGCTCGACGACGACAGCGCGGAGGACGGCGCGGTCTTCCTCGTGATGGAGCTGCTCGAAGGGCAGAACCTCGAGGAGCGCGGGCGCGCGCATCCCGGGGGACGCCTGCATCCGTCGGAGGTCGCGTTCGTCGCGGAGCGCTTGCTCGACGTCCTCGCGGCCGCGCACGACAAGGGCATCGTGCATCGGGATATGAAGCCCGAGAACGTATTTTTGACGAGGGCCGGCGAGGTGAAGATCCTCGACTTCGGCATCGCGCGCATGCGGGAGAATGCGGCGGTCGGGGGCGTCGGTCGCGCCACGGAGGTCGGCAGCGTGATGGGCACGCCGGCCTTCATGCCGCCCGAACAAGCGCTCGGTCACACGGCCGAGATCGACGCGCGCACCGACCTCTGGGCGCTCGGCGCGGTCATGTACTACGCGCTCTCCGGCAGGCTCGTCCACGAGGCCGAGACCGTGAACAAGGTCCTGCTGCTTGCGATGACGCGGCAAGCGCCGCCGATCGGCTCGATCATGCCCGGTTTGCCGCCGGCGTTCTGCGAGGTCGTCGATCGCGCGCTCGCCTTCGATCGCCAGCGCCGCTGGCCCGACGCGCGCACGATGCAGCGCGCCCTCCGCGCCGCGATGCAGCTCATGCCGCCGGCGCCGCCGATCACGATGGGGCCGTCCGAGGGCGGCGCCGCGTTCTCGCGAGACGCCGCGTCGCCGCCTCCTTCGCGCAAGGCCGTGCTCGTCGGCGCCGCGCTCGCGGCGGCCCTCGTGCTCGGCGGCGTTGGGTTCGTCCTCGTCCGCGCCTTCGGGACGACGCCCTCCGCGGCGGCGACCTCGCCCGCGGCACTGCACGCGCCCGCATCGTCTGCGGCCCTCGCGCCGCCAGCATCCGCGGCGACCTCCGTCGCTCTCGCGCCTCCGCCTCCGCCTTCGGCGAGCGCCGCGCCGAAGGCGGCGACGGGGCCGCGCGCCTCGCCCGTTCCGACCCCCCAGAAGAGCACGACGCCTCCACAAACAGGCGGCTCGAAGGACATCTTCAGCGAATGGTGACCTCGAAGAACGACTGCTCGACCTGGGAGCGGCGCAAGCTGCGCGCCGTGGGGCTCGGCGCGGCCCTTCTTTCGCTCTTGCTCGCGCGCCCCGCCGCGGCCGACAAGACGGACGACGACGCGCGCCGCGCCGAGGAGCTCTTCAAGGAGGCGCGCGCCGCGATCGACAGGAACGATTACGCCACGGCTTGCCCCAAGTTCGAGGAGAGCCTCGCGCTCGTCCGCCGCGCCGGCACGCTCTTCAACCTCGCGCAATGCGAGGAGCACGAGGGGCGCCTCGTCACGGCGATGCGTTATTACAAGGAGGGCATCGTCGTCCTCGACCCCGGCGATCCGCGCCTCGCGCCCTCGAAGAAGAAGCTCGCGGAGATCGAGCCGCGCATCCCGTACCTCACGATCAAGCCCAAGACCGCGCTGCCCAAGGACACCCGCGTCACGATCGACGGCAAGGAGGCCGAGGCGATCGGCGTCGCGGTGCCCATCAATCCCGGCAAGCGCACCATTTCCGTGCTCGCGCCGAAGCGCACCGAGGAGAAGTACGTCCTCGAGGTCGCCGAGGCGGAGCAGGTCGAGATCCTCGTCAACGCAGGCAAGGTCATCGTCGAGCCGCCCCCGCCCCCCCTGTTCGGGCCGCGGCGTATCGCGGGCATCGCGGCGCTCGGCGTGGGCGGGCTCGGGTTCGTCGGGGCGATCATCACGGGCGGGATCATCGTCTCGGCGAATGGCCGCGTGGAGGGAGGTTGCCCCAACGTGCAATGCGACACGGCACAGGGGTACGAGGCGGCCAAGCTCGGCAAGACGATGCTCGTGGCGAATGCGATCACGTGGGGCGTGGGCATCGCGGGGGCGGGCGCGGGGGCGGTGCTCCTGCTCCTCGACGGGAAGAAGAAGGGCCAGGAGAAGAACAAGCCCGGCCATTCCTTCGTCGTGGGGCCTGGCTTCGTGGGGGTCGAGGGGAAGTTCTGATGCGATCCACGAAGAAGACGCAGGTGCTTTCCAGGGTCCTCGCCCTGACGTTCCTCCTCGGCGCGGGCGGGTGCGTGGTCCTCGGGTACGATTTCAACAAGCAGCCGCCGGACTCGTGCAAGAAAGCGCAGGATTGTCCGGGCGAGGATACGGGGTGCGGCAAGCGTTTCTGCGACGAGGGCGTGTGCACGTACGTGGAGGTGCTGGCCAAGGGGGAAAAGCCGCTCGGCCAGCCGCTCGACGATTGCCAGGAGGTGACGTGTGACGGCGCGGGACACGAGGTGTCGAAGCCGGCGCCGGATCAGCACCCCGAAGATGGGAGCGTGTGCACCGAGGACAAGTGCGTCGATGGCACGCCGCTCTTCGTGCCTCTCGAGAACACCACGCCTTGCGGCAAGGACATGCTGCTCAAGTGCGACGGGCTCGGGTCCTGCGCGGGCTGCACGATGCCGAGCGACTGCGGAGACGACGGCCCGTGCTTGAAATGGTCGTGCCCGACCGAGAGCAAGGTCTGCATTCGTGTCTTCGAGCCGGCGGGCACCATCGTCGCGGATACGGTGAAGGGTGATTGCAAGGCCGAGGCCTGCGACGGCAAGGGGAACCTCGACCAGGTCCCGTATCCGACCGACGCGGCCGACGACATGGACCCCTGCACCGACGACATCTGCACGGACATGGGCACCGAGCACGCGAACGCGGCGAACGGCACCGCGTGCGGGATGGGCTGTCAATCGTGCACGGACGGCGTATGCGGCGATTGCAGCCCCGGGTTCGTTTGCGAGGGCATGGCCTGCGTTTCGGTGGGCGAGCAACCCGTGGGGGCGGTGTGCAAGACGAACCCCGATTGCACGACTGGCTTTTGCGTCCAGGGGGTATGCTGCGAGAGCGCGTGTGACGACAAGTGCATGGGGTGCGTCAATACGGCGACCGGAAAGCCGAACGGCGTATGCGCGCCGGCCCTCGACGGCAACAATCCAGGGGGGCGTTGCATGGGCGCGGACACCTGCGTGGGCGGGACGTGCCGGTGCGAGAATGGCGTCCAGGATGGGAACGAGCTCAAGGTCGACTGCGGCGGGAGCTGCGCGCCGTGCAAGGGCACGTGGGTTTGCAATGGGGATGCGGGATGCGGCAAGCCCATTGCGCAATGTTGCGCGTTCTTCTGCGTCGACTGCGGCGACGAGACGGAGGCGTGTTTTCAGACCCAGAGCACGGAATGCTTCATCGGAGAGCAACCGAAGTCGTTCACCGGTGGCTCGTTCTACGATTTTCCGTGTGATACATGCAACCGCATGACCTGCATTTGTCAATGAAAACTTTATCGGAACGCTTGGGGTCGCATGCGATCGCCGACTTATTTTCAGGCATTTTTTAGGGGTCTGGCCCTTTCCCTCGTCGTCGCCGCGGGCGGATGCCTGACGCTCGAGGCCCCCGGCGGAGCGCCGTGCGTGAAGGCGAGCGATTGTCCGGGCGAGGACACCGCGTGCGGGACGCGGGCCTGTGAGCAGGGGGTCTGCAGGTTCATGAACGTGCTACCCGCGGGGGAGCGACCTCCCGGCCAGCCGCTCGACGATTGCCTGGACGTGACCTGCGATGGCCTGGGGCATGCGGTTGTGAAGTCGGCGTCGGATCAGCTCCCCGACGATGGGAGCGAGTGCACCGAGGACAAGTGCGTGGAGGGGACGCCGCTTTTCGTGCCTCTGGAGCAGAACGCCCCTTGCGGCAAGGACAAGCAGCTCAAGTGCGACGGGCTCGGGTCCTGCACGGGCTGCACGATGCCGAGCGACTGCGGAGACGACGGCCCGTGCTTGAAATGGTCGTGCCCGACCGAGAGCAAGGTCTGCATTCGTGTCTTCGAGCCGGCGGGCACCATCGTCGCCGACACGGTGAAGGGCGATTGCAAGGCCGAGGCCTGTGACGGCAAGGGGAAGCTCGACCAGATCCCGTATCCGCAGGACGCGGCCGACGACGGCGATCCCTGCACCGACGACATCTGTTCGGAGACGGGCACCGTCCACGGGAACGCGGCGACCGGCACCGCGTGCGGGGTCGGCTGTCAATCGTGCACGGATGGCGTCTGCGGCGATTGCAGCCCTGGGTTTTTTTGCGAGGGCATGGGCTGCGTTTCGGTGGGCGAGCAATCCGTGGGGGCGGTGTGCATGACGAACCCCGATTGCGCGACCGGCTTTTGCGTCCAGGGGGTATGCTGCGAGAGCGCGTGTGACGGCAAGTGCATGGGGTGCGTCAATACGGCGACCGGAATGCCGAACGGCGTATGCGCGCCGGCCCTCGACGGCAACAATCCGGGCGGGCGCTGCGTGGGCGCGGATGTCTGCGTGGGCGGGACATGCCGGTGCGAGAACGGGGTGCAGGACGGCAGCGAGACGAAGGTCGACTGCGGCGGGAGCTGCGCGCCGTGCAAGGGCACGTGGGTTTGCAATGGGGATGCGGGGTGCGGCGCGCCCATCGCGCAATGTTGCAACTTCGACTGCTTCCGCTGCGAGGACCAGACAGCGGCGTGCTTCGAGATCCAGAGCAAGGAATGCTTCATCGGGGAACAGCCCCGGTCCTTCACGGCGGGGACGGTTCAAGAGAATGGTTGTGTCAACTGCAAGCGCATGACCTGCATCTGCCAGTAATCGCCCGTCGCACTTGACCTTGCCGGCCCGCCGCCCGAAGCTTGCCACGTGCCCCCGTTCCGTCCGCTCCGAGGCGTCCTCCTCGCGCTGATGTGCCTGGCGCTGCCGATCGCCGCCCACGCCGCGCCCGATGGCGCGGTGCTGGCGCCCGAGGCCGCTTCCGCCGTCGCCCCCGCTTCCGCTTCCGCTCCCGCACCCGCTTCCGCCTCCGCTCCCGCGTCCCCCTCCGCCACCGCCACCGCCACCGCCGCGCCTCCCATCGCCGAAGGCGTCCCCGTCCGCCTCCGCGACGCGCGCCTCTTCTCGATCCGTGTCCCCCGCGCCGATGAATCGCCCGAGGAGCGCGCGCGCGCCGCCTCGATGGCCCTCCGCGCGGCCGCCGAGAGCGGCGAGCAGGCCGCCGTGCGGGTCGATCGCCGCGGCGACGAAGCGCTCATCATCGTTGGGGAACGAACGGTCGTCACCTTCGGCCCCGAGGACGCCGCGGCGTCCGGCGAGGCCAGCGTGGCCGCGCTCGCCGAGGACGTCGCCGGCCGCATCCGGGTCGCGCTCGCCAAGGAGCAATCCCGCAGCGCCGCGCTGCTCACCTTGCTCTCCGTCGCGCTCGTCGTCCTCTCGGGCATGGTCGCCCTCTTTTTCGCCCGCAAAATCGGCCAGGTCGCCGACCGGGCCCGCACCTTCCTGGAAGAACACCCCGAGCGTATCCCCGCCATTCGCCTGCAATCGATCGAGGTCGTCCGGCCGGAATCCTTCCGCGCCGCGATGCTCATCGCCACGAAGGCCGCGCGTGTCCTCTTCCGGCTGGGCATTGCTTATGGCTGGGTCCTCATCGGCCTCTCCCTCTTCGAGCCCACGCGCGGGTATGCCGAGCGCCTCAGCGGCTTCGTCTTCGGCCCGCTTTATTCACTCCTCGCGCGCCTCATTGGCTCGCTCCCCTTGCTCGTCGTCGCGGTCATCGCTGCGATCGCCCTCATCGTCCTCGTCCGCTTCATCAGCCTCTTCTTCGACGGCGTCGCGCGCGGGCAGACCACCCTCGATTGGCTCCCGGCCGATCTCGCCGCGCCGACGAGCATCCTCGTCCGCGCGGCCGTGGTCATCGGGTTTTTCCTGGTCGCCGCGCCGCTCGTCCTCGGCGGCGACGACGGCGCCCTCGCGCGCGCCGGCACGGCCGTGATCGCCGCGCTCGCGCTCTCCACCACGCCCGTCGTCGCCAGCGCGGCCGTGGGGATCGTGGTCGTGTACGGCCGGCGTTTGTCGGTCGGCGATCATGCTGAAATCGGCGGACGCGCGGGAAGGGTGCGCGCCGTCTCCCTCCTCGAAGTCGAGCTCGAAGGGGAGGACGGGACCTTTCGTATCCCGCACCTGTATTCACTCGTGCGGCCCACGCGCCTCCTCGGCCCGGAGCCGCCGGTCTCGGTCGAGGTCACGCTCGAAAAGACGGCCCTCGACGAGGAGGTGCGCGATCTCCTGCGCGAGGCGGCGGGCGCCGTGGGAAGTCGGCCGCGCGTCGAGCTCGTGCGGTTCGACGCCGAGGGCGCTCGTTATCGGGTGACGGCGCATCGCGCCGGCGCGGGCGCATCGAGCGAGCTCGTGGTGCTCCTCGTCGAGGCGCTCTCCGCCGCGGAAATCCCCCTCGGGAGAGCGGGCGTGCGCGTCGTGCCTTCTATTGAGATTCTCAGGCCAAACGAAAGATCCTGACGGGCTCCTTTCGGCCGCGCACATGGAGCGGGGCCGTCGCCGACGCCTCGGGCAGTTCCAGCCCGCACGATTCGAAGACACGCGCCGTCACGAGAATCTGGGATCCGAGCTCCTTGTTGAGCCCCTCCACGCGGGATGCGACATTCACCACGTCGCCGATCACCGTGTATTCCTTTCGCTCCGACGAACCGACGTTCCCGATGAGCGCCTTGCCCGACGCGATGCCGATGCCGACCCGTGTCGCCGGAATCGATCCGTCCGCGACCAGCGCTTCGAGCCTCGACACGATCTCGATCGCCGCTTCCACCGCGTTCTTGCAATCGTTGTCGCCCCGGAGCGGCGCGCCGAACACCGCCATGAAACCGTCGCCGAGGAACTTGTTCACGATGCCGTGGTGCGCGTTGACGCTCTCGATCATGAAATCGAAGAGGGCGTTCAGGTACCCCACGACCTCCTCGGGGCTCTTTCGCTCCGAGAACGCCGTGAAATTGCGGACGTCGAGGAACATCACGCATACCTCGCGCAGTTCGCTCCGTACGTCCGCCTTCTGCGCGAGCAGCTGCTCCACCACCGCGGGCGAGACGTGCTGCCCGAACACGCTCAGGATCCGGCTGCGATCCTCGAGCGACTCCAGCGTCCGCCGAAAGCCCTTCTCCAGCCGCCGCGCCACGAACCCCGCCGCCACGCCGCTCCCGAGCAGAATGAGCGCCTTGCCGAGGTGATGCGCCGCCGACGCGAGCGGATTCGTGGCCGCCTTCGCCGTCGCGCCCTGGAGCACGAAGAACGAAAGCAGCGCGTACTCCGCCGCGGCCACGATCCCCGAGAACACGCAGAGCTTCGGATCGAGCCGCAGCGTCGAGAGCAGGATGAACACGAAATAGACGAACGCCGGCGGCAGGAGCAGCGCCTCGAACGGCTCGACGATCGACATGTAATAGACGATCGCCAACGTCGGCAGGCTCGTCTCGACGAGCGTGTCCACGTAACGCCGCGCCACGGCCGGCTTTTTGCGGCTCTGGATGAGCTTCTCGATGCCGCGCAGCGCGACGAGCTCGTAAGCGGCGAATCCGCCGAGCAAGAGGCCCACGCGGACGCGGTCGAGGCGGCTATGGAAAAACTCGGCCATCGCGCCGGGATACGACGCCGACAGCGCGAGGAACGCGATGAGCGCCCCGCCGAACGCCCCCGCGAGGAGCTGCGCCCGGAAGCGCTCGCTGATGAGGATCTCGCGCGCGAGGTTGTCGCTGATCGTCCTCCGGGCGAGGCCCTCGGCCGGGGGAACGGCGAGGGCGCTTCGTCCGGAGGCGAGCGAGCGTGGGGCCTCGGTCGGGGGCGCGAGATCCGTCATCCGGGTCTCGAGCTACGCGATCTTCTCGTCGGCGATCGTGAGCGCGGCGTCGAGCGCGGCGATGCCCTCGTCGAGCTCCTCCTCGGTCACGATGAGCGGCGGCGCGATCACGAGGTGGCTCACCCACGCGAGCACCGTGACCCCGCGCTTCGTCATCTCGGCGGCGACCGCGTCGATGACGAGCGGTTTGCGCTGCGCCTTGTCCTGCGGCGTGTTGAACGGCTCCTTCGTCGTGCGGTCCTTGACGAGCTCGACGGCCCAGAAGAGGCCGAGGCCACGCACGTCGCCGATCGACGGGTGCTTCGCGGCGAGCGCCTTGAGCTTCTGGCCGAGCAACTCGCCCATCTTCGCCGAGCGCTCGATGAGGTCGAGCCGCTTGTACTCGTTGATCGCCGCGATCGCGGGCGCGAGCGTGAGCGGATGCGCCTCGTAGGTATGGCCGTGCGCGAAGTAGTTGTCGTCGAAGAAATCGGCGATCGCGCGGCTCGTCGCGACCACGCCGAGCGGCATCGCCGCGTTCGTCACGCCCTTCGCGGTCGTCAGGATGTCGGGCGTCACGCCCCAGTGCTCCACGGCGAACCACTTGCCCGTGCGGCCCCAGCCCGTCATCACCTCGTCCGCGATGAGCAGGACGCCGCGCTTCTTCGCGTGCTCGGCGAGCTTCGGCAGGTAGTCCGGGGGCGGCACGAGCACGCCGTTCGTCCCGACGATCGGCTCCACGATGATCGCGGCGACGTTCTCCTCGTGGTCGATCATGTACGCGAGGTAATCGGCGCAGGCCGTGCCGCAGCTGCCCTGCTTTTGCTGGAGCGGGCAGCGATAACAATTCGCCTCGGGCCCGAAAATGACCCCCGGGATCTTCCCCGTCGGCTCCACGAACCAGCGGCGCAGGTCGCCCGTCGCGGCGATCGAGCCGGCCGTCGAGCCGTGGTAGGAGGTGTAGCGGGCGATGATCTTGTGTTTGCCCGTGTAGAGCCGGGCGATCTTGATGGCGGCCTCGTTCGCCTCGGTGCCGGAGGTGGCGAAGAAGAACTTGTCGAGCCCCTTCGGCATCACCTCGAGCATCTTCTGCGCGGCCTTCGCGCGGACGTCGCACGTGTACGAGGGGCCGATGAACGCGAGCTCCTTGGCCTGCGCGCAAATGGCGTCGATGACCGCCTGATTCTGGTGGCCCAGGTTCGAGCAGACGAGCTGCGACGAGAAATCCAGGTATCGTTTGCCGGAGGCGTCCCAGAAATGGCAGCCCTCGGCCTTCGTGACGTGCAGGGGCTTCCAGCCGCGCTGCGCGCGCCAGGTGCCGTAGGTATACCGCGCCGTGAGCTCGGAGATGTCGTCGGTCATGACCGCGCATCCTAGAACATCGGCCCGCGAGACGGAACGGCGGTTTTGGTGTCCGCGCCCCCTCGGATTCCAGGCTCTCGCCGAGGCTTTGGACGCGCCGGTCGACCCGTGATGCTCAGGGCATCTTGACGACGTGGAACGTCTGCACGAAGCCCGGCTTCGAGGGCGTGCCGAAGACGCCGAGCAGCTTCGAGTCGGGCACGACGTAGATCGCCTTCAGCGCCGAGATGTCGAGCTTGCCGCCGGCCGCGGTGAACGCGACGGGCTTCTGCCCTTCCTTCACGCCCTCGATCTTGCCCTTCGACCACTTGAGCTTCATCGAGAGGCTCGACACGTCGAGCTCGTCGCGGTTGTCCGGCCAGCCGATGCTGCGGATCGCCACGAACTGGCCCTCCTCGAGCTTCTGCGCGAGCTTCGGCAGGACCTCCGCGACCTTCTCGTCGAGGTGCTCCTCGCACTCGCCCGGCTGACAGACGCGCATCGGATCGCGGCTCTGCCCGTCCTCTCCGTAGAAGTGGATGTCGAGGCTGCCCGTCGACTCGGTGCGTTTCTCCATCGGCACGACGAAGAGCTTCTTCGACGCGGACCAGCCGATGCGCCGGCCGCCGCCTTTGATGATCTCCTTCGCGAGCGACTCCGACTCGCTCAAGGCCTTCGCCTCCGCGGGCTTGCGCTCGGGCGCCTTCGCCTCGGCGGCGGGCGCTTCGCCCTCGGGCTTCGCCTCGGCGGCGGGCGCCTCTTCCGCGGGCTTCTTTTCCTCCGCGGCGGGCTCCTTCGGAGCGCTTTCACCGCCGCCTTCGGGCGTGACGGGTTCTTGTGCCGGGCCGCAAGCCGGCAAGAGTGCGAGCGCGAAGGTGAGGGCGGCGAGGGAGCGAACCATGGGTGGAAACCTCCTGGGGTTTGGGGCGCGGGACGCCGCGGGCGATCCGAGGCCCCAAGCGTTGACGGGTGTGGTGCGAGGAAGCTACTCCAGCCCGAGCCCGCGCGGAAAACCTTTTCCAGGGCGCGGAGGCCGGTACACTCGCGCATCATGAAAATCCACTCACGTTCTTTCCCTTTGCCTCGCACCACGACCGGGCTCGCCCTTCGGCTCTCGGCGCTCTTTCTGCTCGCCGCGCCACTCGGCGCGTGCGGGGACGAACCTCCGGCGGGCCCCGGGCCGATCCCGCTCGACGCGCTGCGTGACGAGCTCGCGCAAGCGACGTGCGAGCAACACGTGCGGTGCGGGCTTTCGCCGGACAAGCCCACGTGCGACGCGACGCAGGGCGACGAGCAAGAGACGCTCCAGCTCCTGACGGACGCGGTGCTCGGGCTCGTGACGTACGATCCGACGGCGGGTCGCGCGTGCGTCGAAGCGGTGCGCGCATACACGTGCGAGACGCGCGCGACGTCGCTGAAGAGCATCTCCGACGCGTGCGAGGGGATGTTCGTCGGCACGGTGCGCGAGGGCGAGGCGTGCCTGCTCGCGGAGGAGTGCGCGGGCGACAGCTTCTGCGACACGTCGATGCCGACGGGCGGCGGCGTCTGCTCTCTCGGCGTGTGCAAGAAGCGGCCGGCGCTCGTGGCGGTGGGCGGCGACTGCACGACGAACCCGTGCGTCGCGTCGGCCTATTGCGATCAAGCCGCAATGCCGTTCACGTGCAAGGCGCGCAAGGACAACGGCGATGCGTGCGACGCGGTCGACCAATGCAAGGACGGGATGCGCTGCGACGTCGGCGGCAACCCGCAGACTTGTTACCTGCTGCAAAACCGCGGCGGGCAGTGCAACCCCTCGCTGCAGCAGGGCGCGTGCGTCCGGTTCGACGATTATTGCCACCCGACGGACCGCAAATGCGTGCAGCTCCCGGGCGACGGGACGGCTTGCACGATGGACAACGAATGCCTGCAATACGCGTTCTGCGACAACGGGACGTGCAAGCGGAAGGCGATCGAGGGCGAGGCGTGCATGGATGACGGGAACTGCCTCGGGACGCTTCGGTGCAGCGAAATGGTGTGCACGGTGCGGGTTTCGGATGAGGTCTGCGCGTTCTGAAGGGAGCTGAGCGCGGAAGGGATGCCGAAGCGGGGGGGCGTCCTGGCGACGTTCCGAGCTACACGGCCTCTCGATCCACCATGGCGCGTTCGAGCTTCGCATGGAGCTCGTCGAAGACCGGATCGGAGAGGGCCGCGGGGTCGGCCGTCATGCCCCGCGCCTTTAGCAACGGGACGTAGAGGCAATCGTCGAGGAGCGCGGCGCGCGCGGCCTCGAGCGCCCTGCGGTCCTCGACGCCAGCGTCGATGAGCGCGTCGAGGAAGGCGACGCGGCACGGGACGTCGTCCACGTGCTCGGCGGCTCCGAGGCCCAGGCGGAAGATCTGCGCTGCGCGTTCGTCGAGACCGAGTCGCGAGGCGAGGCCGCCGAGGTAGTGGAGATATCGCAGCACGCATGGATCGTCGGGCTCGGAGAGGCCGCGCATGGAGAGCACGCGGGCTGCGAGATCCTCCATGAGGCGCTTGCACCGGGGCAGCTCACCCGACGCTGCATGCAGACCCACGCGGTAGGTGACCCGCAGGAGCTTGTGGAATCCGCTGTTGTTCCAGGCATTGCTTTGGAGCAGAGCCGCTGCTTCCTCGAATCGCGTGAGCCTGGCGAGCGTGAGGAGCTCCATCTCTTTCAGCAGGGGGAATGGCTCCTCGCCGCAGAGCGAGCGCGCCCGGCGCAAGCAATCGAGGGCGCCGGTGAGGTCCCGGGCGACGAAGTACGTCTTGACCGAGTCGACGACGTACACGTTTTTGAGCAGATCGTAGAGCGATCGATGCTGCACCAGCGCTCGCCACGATGCGGCGTCGATCTCCAGGTCGCCCAGCCGTACGGGCTTGGCCGAGAGGGTCTCGACCACGAGCGCGAAATGGGCGAGCGCGGCCTCGTGATCGCCCGCGATGCGGCGCAGCCTGCCGAGGTTGATCCAGGGCTGGATCAGGTGCTCCCCTGCGCCCATGACGCCGTGCCGCCCGACCAGGCGCGCGGCCCATTCCAGTTGCCGCGCGCAGACCTCTGCCGCCGCGCCCGGCCGACCCCGGTAGACCTCGATGAGCCCGGTGTTGTTGCAGCACTCCTCGATGCGCAAAAAGCCCGCGTCGTCCGGCTCCAGGGCATTCATCCTGTCGATCAAATCGGACGCCCACGCACGGAGCGGCGGGCGCCGTACTCTCCCCTGTTCGGCGATCGTATCGGGGGGGAGCCATGCGTCGCGGGGATCCATGCTGGAGAGCTCCTTCGGCAACGGGTGAAATGAAAGAAGCGGCTGGCGTGGCACCACGCGCAACCGCTCCCGGACTATGCGTTAGCCCCTTTTGGAACCGCAGTTATTGGTTGGGCAGGCGAAGCCATTGGTAATGTCGCCCTTGTCCTCTTTGCGGGCGCCGCCGGACACCCCGGCGAGATCGAGATCGTCGAGCTCTGCAATCTCGAACTCGATTGCTTCCTCCGTCGACACCTTCTCGCTCGGGCTCTTCTTTCCCTCGGACATACTCCCTCCCTCCCTCCCTCCCTCCCCATCACCTGCCCATGCGCAATCCGCTGTCGGCGGTTACTATCGCCGCCTCACGACGATCGTGCAGGAGCGACGATTGGCGCCACAACCTCGATTGCTGGTCGCCGGGAGCTCCGCCTCCCCGACGTTCTCGCCGTCCTCGCTGCCGCCCGTCACGGCAGCGAGATCGAGATCGTCGAGCTCGGTGATCTCGAGCTTTACCGCGTCCTCCGTCGATACGTTCTCGTTTGCGCTCTTCACTTTGTCGGACATGTGCTTCCTCCTCTGCAGACCCGCGATGCGGGCTCATCGAGCCGCCGGACGCCCATCGTCGGAAGGCTCGATGTGCTCTTTGTCGTGCGCCGCCGTCTCCGTCCTCTCCGCGACCCCTCGAATGCGCGCCTTACGCGTCGGGTATTCGAGCAGCTCGAAGAGCTCGCTCTTCGAATGGGTCCGCGTGGGGACACACGGGCGCACGCCGTCCGTGATGCGCGGCAAGGGGCATGAGATGCCCTGGCAGCTCGGCAGTACCGCGCACTTCTGGCATTGCGAGTCGCGCTGAAATGCGGGCTCGGTCCACAACGCCATCCGATCGTCGTCGAGCTCCAGCCGACCATCCTCGTGGAGGCGCCCCACGACGTTGTTCTCGTCCTTGTCGAGCACGACCGTGCATTTCATGACCTTGCCGCTCGCGCCGATGATCAAGTTGAACGGTCGCGCGGCATAACAAACCTGCCCGCCGAGGAAGTTCACGTCCTTCAAGGTGGAGAACTTCAGGCCATGTCGATGCGCGAGCGCCTTCAGCGCGCGTTGCACCGCGTCGCGCTCGTCGTCGCCGCACACCTCGAGCTCGGGATCGTTCGGACCCCCCCAGCGCCCCACGGGATGAAAATCGAGGGTGAAACGAGGATCCCCGTGGAACGTCTTCTCCACGAGCTCGAACAGCTCCTCGAGGTAGGGATGGTTGTTCTTGTCGAAGTTGACTCGCAGCGTGACGGAAAACTCGTCACGCCGCTGCGAGAGCGCTTCGAGGTTCTGGAAGATCGTCGCGAAGCTCCCTTGCCCGTCCCGCGTCGGCCGGCTGCAATCGTGGGTCGCGGCGATGCCGTCGAGCGTGATTTGAAACGCGTTCACCCGCCAGGCGAGCAGCTTCTCCGCGATCTCGGGCGTGAGCAAATAGGCGTTCGTCGTCATGTGGCTGCGGTATGCGACCCCGTGCTTCTCCGCGATCTCGGAGAAAAACGGCCCGAGGTCCTCGACGGCCTCCCAGCCATACAGCGGTTCACCGCCGAACCACCGGATGTCCAGCGTCAAAAGCTCCTCGATTCGCCTCTCGACGAGCCGCTTGATCCCGGCGCGCACCCCCGGGCGCATCGTGCCGCGCGCGAAATCCTCGTAGCAATACGTACACCGGAAGTTGCAGTCTTCCGATGAGAGCACGAAGAGCTCGAGCCTGTCGGTCCGGTAATGCTGCTGGCCGAAGGCGAGGAGGAACTTGCGGTATTCGTCCATTCCCTTCCGGACCAGAAATCCGCGCTCCACGAGGTACCCCGCGAGCCCCTCCCGGCGCGACGCGAACCCCGGAGCCTTGAGCAACGTGAGCACCTGCGGGACTTGCGCGGGCTTGAAGACGCTGATCGCCGTGCTCAGCGTGTTCCACAGGATCAGCCGCCCATCGTCGGTCGTCGCGTGCACGTTGAAGCGCGAGGGCACCCAGGACTCGATCCTCGACGCATTCGACAGCTCTTCCGGCTCGGCCTCCGTCAGGTCATGGGGAGATTGCTGCAATACGTTCAGCCGAACGATTCGCGTTGCGTTCATGACGCCTCTCTCGCTCGTACCTAGGTCGATTACGACCGGAGCGGGAGCCGTGAGGTCGCCTGGCCGGAGCCCACGCGCCGCCTTACATGCTCCGACGCCATGAACGTCGCGAGGAGGGAGCTCGGGGGAGCCGCGATATTCGCCCTGCTACCGCTGCTCCTGTTCGGGTGCCACGACCCGGAATGCGTGAAAGCCGCGGCGCATGTCGATACTCCGCCGCCAGCGAGCCCGGGCTCCGGGGCGAGGAGCGAAAGCGTGGCAGGTCCCTCCCCACGGTTCGTCGGGGTGATCCTTTCACGAAATACCGTCGATATCGCGCCCAGGTTCGATGGCAAGATTGGCGAGGTCTCCGTTCGTCTCGGAGATCGGGTACCCGAGGGGGGCCTGATTGCCGTCCTCGACGCACCCTCGGTCGCCTTCGACGTACGCATGGCGGCGGCCGCCTTGAAGAGCGCGGAGTTGTCACGCGAGCAGGCCAAGCAGGAACTTGCCGAGGCCGAGGAGCGCTTGGCGCGGCGCGAAGGGCTCTCCGCCGAGGGCCTCACGACCGGGGAGGACGTGGCGACCGCTCGACATCAGGTCGCGATCCGGCGAGCACACGTCGAGACCCTCTCCGCGCAGATCGACGAGCGGCGCGCGAAGCTCGCGCAGCTCCGTAGAAGCAAGACGGACCTTCGAATCACCGCGCCCTTCGAGGGATACATCGCCGCCCGTTTCGTCGATCCAGGCGCCAGCGTGACGACGGAGACGCCCGTCGTGCGGCTCGTCGGTGCGCGCTCCTTGTTCGTTCGATTCGCCGTGCAGGAGAGCGAGGTCGCGCTCCTCTCCGTCGGGCGCGCGCTGCGCATCGGGACGGCCGTCGACGGGAACCCCGAGGTGGTGCTCGATGGAAAGGTGGAAAGGATCGCCCCGGAGATCGACGCGGCGTCACGAATGGTCGTCGTCGAGGCGATGATCGAGGGAGGAGATCTCCAGAACGCCGTGCTTGCTGGCCGAGGCGCGGAGGTCTCTCTCCGGCCGGACCCGTGAGGCCCCACCATGGATCGAGGTGCGTCCAGGATCTTCCGACGCGAGGCTCTCCGGAGAAATGCGGGCCGGCTCGAGGGCGACATTCTCCGCACGCCTTCCGGCTGGACGACGTGGTCGTACCGTATCCTCTTCGCTGCGCTCGTCGCCATTGTCGCATTCAGCGTCCTCGCCACGATTTCCGAGTATGCGTCCGGCCCTGCCGTCGTCTGGGTCCCCGGCAAACTCGACCTCACGGCGACCGTCCAGGGAACGGTGCATTCCATCGACATTCGATCGGGGGAGCACGTCGCGGCGGGTGAGCTTTTGATTCGCCTTCAATCGTGGCAAGCCGAAGCCGAGCTCTCGCGCGCGCAGCGCGAGTTCGATCTCCAGCTCATGAAGACCCTGCGCGATCCGTCCGACGCGCAGGCGCGGCAGACGCTCACGGCGCTTCGAACCCAGAAAGACCTGGCCAAGGCGCGGCTGGAGCAGCTCTTCATTCGCGCTCCCCGTACTGGCATCGTGGGTGATGTCAGGATTCGCCCGGGTCAGGCGGTCGCGGCGGGCGACGTCGTGCTCCACCTGCTCGACCCCAGCAGGGAGCCTTCGATTCTCGCCATCGTGCCTGCCCAGTACAGACCCCAGCTCCGCCCCGGCATGTCCATGCGCTTCGAGCTGAAAGGGTATCGCTTCGCTTACACCGAGGCGACCATCACCTCGGTCGGCAATCAGATCATCGGCCCGCTGGAGGTCAAGCGTCATCTGGGACAGGAGCTCGGGGATACGGTCGAGATCAAGGGGCCCGTCGTGCTGATCGAGTCGGTCCCCTCGTCCCCGACGTTCGAGATCGAGGGGCAACGCTTCGACTTCCATCACGGAATGAGCGGCGTGGGGGAAGTGCGCGTGCGGTCGGAGCGCGTGATCGTAGCGTTGATTCCAGGCCTTCGCGTTTTGCTCCGGAGGACACATGGATAACGAAGCGCAATCCGGAGATCTGCGCCGCCGTTTCCCGGCGCTCGCGCGCCTGGGCCAGAAGACGAAGCGCATTCCGTTCATCCAGCAGCTCGCGTCCACGGAATGCGGGGTTGCCTGCCTCGCCATGGTGCTCGGGTACCACGGCAAGAACGTCCCTTACGACGAGTTGCGCAGCCTCGTCGCGCTCGGCAGGGGCGGCACGACGGCCCGGGAGATCCTCCGCGCGGCCCGCTACCATGGGCTCCGCGGCCGCGGCGTGCGACTCGAATTGAAGGCCCTCGGGCACCTGCCCACGGCGTCGATCCTCCACTGGGAATTCGACCATTTCGTCGTCCTGGAGAGGGCCTCGAAAAAAGGGATCGACATCATCGATCCGGGCGCGGGCAGGCTCCGGTTGCCCCTGTCCGAGGTCGACCGCTCCTTCACCGGCGTCGCCCTGGTCCTCGAGCCGTCCGAGCATTTCCCTCCGCACGAGGGCGCGAGCAAGCGAACCTCTTCGTCCGGATACCACACCTTCCTGCGCGACGCGGGCGAATGGGGGCGCATCGTCACGACCTCGTTTTTCTTGCAAGCCATGCTGCTCGCTTTGCCCGTGTTGACCGGCACCGTCGTGGACCGCGTGGTGCCGCGGAGCGACCTGCACATGCTCCTCGTGCTGGCCATTGGCATCGTGGGCATCGTGGTCTTTCACCTCCTGGCCTCGCTGGTGCGTGCGCACCTCCTCCTCGACATGCGCACGATCCTGGATGCCCGGATGACCTTGAGCTTCATGGAGCACCTCATCGCGCTGCCCTACGCCTTCTTTCAGCGCCGCTCGACGGGCGATCTCCTGATGCGGCTGAACAGCAATACCCTCATCCGCCAGATCTTGACCTCCGGCATGCTGTCGGCGCTCCTCGATGGGACGATGGCGGTCGGCTATCTCGCCCTGCTGTTCATGGTGAGCTGGAAGATCGGGCTGCTCGCCTTGGCGTTCGGCATCGCTCAGATAGGCATCCTCGCGTTCACCAGCAAAAAGCGCAGAGAGCTCGACGCCCGGATGCTCGCCAGGCAGGCGCGCGCCGAGGGGTATCAGGTCGAGCTGTTCGCCAACGTGGAGACGCTCAAGTCCATGGGAGCGGAAGCGCGCGCGCTGGAGCAATGGTCGAACCTGTTCGTCGACGTGCTCAATGCTTCGCTCTCGGAGGGCAAGCTCGACGCGGCCGTGGAGGCGCTCGGCAGCACGCTCCGCATGAGCGCCCCGCTCGTCGTTTTATGGGTCGGGGCCATCCAGGTGCTCGACGGAACGATCTCGCTCGGGGTGATGCTCGCGCTCAATGCGCTGGCCGCGGGCGTCTTCGCGCCGCTGTCGAGCCTTTCGTCGAATGGAAGCAAGCTCGAGCTCCTCGGTTGTTATCTCGAGCGGGCCGAGGATGTCCGGCGGACGCCGCCCGAGCAAGCGCCTGGGAGCAAGGCCTTGAAGCGCGTGCGCGGGCACATCGAGCTCGAGCGCGTGAGCTTTCGGTACAACCCGCTCGACCCGGTGGTGGTCGACGACGTCTCGCTTCGAATCGAATCGGGGCAGTTCGTCGCCATCGTCGGCCGCTCGGGCTCCGGCAAGACGTCCCTGGCGTGCCTGCTCGCAGGCCTTTACCGCCCGGACTCTGGCAAGATCCTCTATGACGGGGTCAACCTCGCGGACCTCGATATCCGTCATGTACGCAGCCAGCTCGGTATCGTCACGCAGAAGGTTTCGCTCTTCGGGACCACCATCCGTGACAACATCTCCCTGGGAAACCCGGATGCGACCGCGGACGAGGTCATGGAGGCGGCGCGACAGGCGCATATTCACGACGATATCGACGCGATGCCGGCGGGTTATGACACGGTCCTCGCGGATGGTGGCAGCTCCCTGTCCGGCGGCCAGCGTCAGCGCCTGGCGCTGGCCAGGGCCCTCGTGCGCAAGCCGTCCATTCTGCTCCTCGACGAGGCCACGAGCGCCCTGGATGCCATCACGGAGACCGCGCTGAACGAAGAGCTGGCGAAACTGCGGTGCACGCGCGTCGTGATCGCGCACCGCCTCAGCACGATCAGGAACGCGGACAACATCCTCGTGATGCACGAGGGCCGCCTGGTGGAGCAGGGACGCCACGCAGAGCTCGTGGCCCGCGGCGGGTGGTATGCATCGCTCGTTGCAACGCAGATGGAGAAGGACGGGTAACTCCTCGCTCCTCGTCGTCAGCGCGTCGTCTTGCCCTCGCCGAGACCGCGGCGATTCGCGGGTGCCGGGCCGGCGAGGGGTGCATCGAAGAAGAGCGCCATCCAGAGGAGCAAATCTTCCTCGGGCGCCGTGGGCATGACCTCCATGGAGACGTGCCAGAGATGCTCCCCGTCCTCGATGAAGCGCTCGTAAAGCTCGGCGCGCTCGCAGCCTTTTTCCACGTACGCCCATTCCACGATGCTCCGGCCCTTCTCGTCTTGGAACTCGGCGACGCGGTCGAACCAGTTCACGAAGCTGTCGTCTTCCGCGTCGTCGGGGATGTCCTCGCCATTCGCGTCGAACGATCTGGCCGCGTGACGAAACAAACTCTGTCCCTCCGGCCGCGGGGCCCGGTGGTCGAACACCTGGACGACCGCCGAGATGTATTCGTGATCGTCGTATTCGAATCTCGCCACGAGGTCGGCAGGCGTCTCGAGTTCGCCGTCCTCGGCTGCGCCTCGCGTTATCGGAACGGCGTGGAATCCCGGCGGCGGCTTCAGCGCTCGGTAGCCTTTGCCCCAGCGGTCCGGCGCGCGCGCGGCCGCCGCGGCTCGCTGCCGCGCGGCGTCGGCGGGCATGGACGGGGCCACGGGGGAACCGGAGCCACGACAACCCGGCGGGCGAACGGCGGCGCGTGGGCGGTCCTGGGGGGCCGAGGGCTCGACCGGGGCCGCGGGCGGCGCGGCGCCGCAGGCGATGAGGAGGAGGGACAGGACGGGGAGCAGGAACGGGCTTCGCACGCCCGTACATCGTCCGGGCCTCCCGGAGTGTGACGGCGTCGTCGTCGTGGCTCGAAAGCCATGGGACGCGTGCTGTCATGACGACGTTACGGGTGCCGTCATAGCGGCGTGACAGTTGTTGCGCGCCCGCGACAGCTCGAGCTAGGCGCCCTCTTGTCTGCCGGTCCAGCGAAGCCCGGAAGCCATTGGCCGGAGCGGTACGGTCCTTGCTGCTCCGGGGCTCATGGAGGTATCACGGACATCCATGGGTCGCCGTGGAGCCGCACCCCGACAGAATCAGGACCTTTCCCATGTGGAAAACAGTTTTTCGAAGATCGACGTTGGCCTTCGTCATCCTCACGACGGTCCATTGCGGCCCGGAAAAGCAGAACCCCTCCGGCGGCACGGGCGGCGGTGAATGCACCAGCAACGACAAGGCCGTTCGGCTGGGCAAGCTCGTCAATCCCGACGATGGCTCGGTCATCGACAAGGCGATCGTCGTGATCCACGAGGATCGGATCAGCTACGTCGGCGCGGATGAAAAGCAGATTCCGTGCGGGGCCAGCGTCATCGATTGGACGGCGTACACCGGGCTCCCCGGGCTCGTCGATGCCCATGTCCACTTCACCTACCAGACGGACAAGGAGCCGGGCACGCTCCCCTGGACCCGCGCGCCCTGGCTGATGAACAACAACCCCTACAAGCTCCTCGACCTTGCCCGAGGCGCCGCTCTGGCGACGCTCAGGACCGGTGTCACCACCGCGATCGACAAGGGCGGCAGCGACTTCATCCTGAACCCCCTGCGCGCCGAGATCAGGTCCGGCAAGACGCCGGGACCGCGGATGTTCAACTCCATCGGCGGGATCTCCAATCACAAGCAGCCGGGTGCGCTCACCGCCGATCAATTGAAGGGCTGGGTGCAGCTCCAGGTGTTGCGCGGCGCCGATCTCGTGAAAGTATGGGCCGACGGGTGCAGCGACCAGAGGCTCGAATGCGCGCCGGTGTTCACGTTCGACGAGCTCCAGCTGCTGGTCGACACGTCCCACCAGGAGGGTTTGCCCATCGCGATTCACGCGTACCACGAGGACACGGCCAGGCTCGCCATCATGGCCGGCCCGGACTCGATCGAGCATCCGGAGGGCTTCGACGCGGTGGACTGTGGCATCATGATCGACAAGGGGACGATCTACGTGCCGACCATCGATCACAACCGGTATTACAAGGACAACCTCGCGTTCTTCGGCTACGCCCCCGATCTGGAAGCGAAGTTCGACGCGTACATTCGCGATAACCTCGAAAGCGCGGCCCAGGCACACCTCATGGGCGTGAAGATCGCGATGGGCTCGGACGCCGTGTTCACCGGATTTGGTCAAAATACGCGGGAGCTCGCCTGGTTCGTGCAGGCCGGGATGACCCCGCTCGAGGCGATCCGCGCCGCCACCATTCATGGAGCCGAGAGCATCGGCGTGCAAAACGAGATCGGAAAGGTCGCGGTGGGCTACTACGCCGACATCATCGCGGTCGAGGGCGACCCTCTGATGGACATCAACGTCGTCATCAACGGAGTCCGCAAGGTGATGATGGGCGGGCGGGTCGCGGAGCTCTGACGTCCTTGACGCCGGCCGAGTTGTTCGATAGGCCGGATCTCCTCATGAAAGCCCAATTCTTCCTGCTCGCTCTCCCGCTCGCGCTGGGCGTCTCGACCCGTGAGGCCGACGCCTCGATGTATCCGCCCAGCTATCCGACGTGTGGCATCGTGGACACCGTTTCCACCGGGCCCTTCGAGATCATCCGGAACAGCGTGGACCTCTATGATGCCCACGCCTTGCTCACGATCGCATACCGCGGATACCTCCGCGACATGTACCCGGACGACGAGATCAACATCTACGTGCAGCTCAACGGCAATGACGCGTTCCTGCCGGCGAGCGCCGGCACGAACGGCGATGCCTACGTGATGCTCGACTCGGGCCCGCGGAGCTGTGTCTGGTGCAGCAATGGCGGCTACGGGGGGTATTCGGTCTGCGACGGGCTCACGTTCCCGCCCTATTCGAGCGGGCAATGGGTCTGCGGCGACATGACGCCCACCGAGGAGCACCTCTTCTACTGGGCATTCAACGAGTACGGCGCGCAGAACGCGTGGGACATCCAGGTCGCGGCCGAATCGCACGGATCCTGGGATAGCAACTGGGGCTGGAACCATTACGCCCGCCTGGAGCCGCGCCTCACCTGTTCCTACTGAGCGCGGCTCCCTTCGTCGGCGCGGCGCCGAGGGCGACGATCAGCAGCAACGCTTGAAGGCCGCCGCACGGGCTCGAGGTTTCGCCTCGATCGCGGGATACTTGGCGATCTGGTCCAGGAAGGCCGCGAGGTCGACCCTCTTGCCATTCGACCAGGTACCGTTCACCGCGACCTCGTTCGCCAGCTTCTCGATGTCGACCACGTAGGGATCATTCGTGAGCTCGACGAAATCCGCGAGCTTGCCGACGGTGATGGAACCGAGATCGTGGTCGCGCCGCAGATGATGCGCGGCGTGCATCGTGTGCGCCATCAGAGCGTCGTGCAGGCTCACCGCCTGCTCGGGCCCGTGCAGCGTGCCCGACGGCGTGCGGCGCGTGACCATGGACTGGATGTTGAGCAGCGGCTTGGGCGGGCTGACGCATCCGTCGTTGTGGAAGGACACCGGCGCGCGGGTCTTCATCGCGTCCCCGGCCCGCACCCATTGCCTGCCGATCTCGGGCGTGAACATCGTGCCGTCGAGCAGGTCGCCCCAGTAGATGAACTGGAACGGCGGAAGCGAGACCATCACGCCGAGGTCGGCGGCGCGAGCGAACTGATCGCCGCGGCAGCCACCGCAATGCTCCACGCGCCAGCGATGGTCGGTGCCGAGCAGACCGTGATTGGCGAGCGCGCGCTGGTAAGCGTCGAGCACCACATCGAGAGCGATGTCGCCATTGCAATGGAAGGCAAACTGCCAGCCGAGCGGCGTGTACTTGTCGAGGATCTGATCGAGCTCGACGCGCGTGTAATTGAGGTTGTCCGTCCCGCCGGGGCCGAGCGGAATGCCTGCGGCCCGCACCTTCTCGTTGTCCAGGTACGGGAACGAGGCGGCGATGTTGCCGACCCACGGCGACCCATCGGCCCAGAGCTTGATACCCTGCTTCCAGAGCCGGCTCTCCAGGTTGGGAACAGGCACCTTCTCGCCGCAGTCCGCCTCGATCGACATGTGGTACAGCCCCAGGCGCAGCGGCGAGTCGGGCACGGACGAGAGCGCGAGGTAGTAGGGGAGCATTTCCGTCTGGTAGGTGTGCTCCGACGTCATCGTGATGCCGTTCTTGGCCATCAACTGGTACCAGAGCGCAGCGGAGTGCAGCGGATCCGGGATCGTCGCGTGGAGCACGTAGCCCACGGCATTCAGGACCGCGGCCGTCTCGTAGGCGCGGCCGTTCGAGGCGCCGACCGTCAAGGTGGGGTCCTTCGCGACGTCGTCTTTCGTATAGCGGCCGTATCTCGCGCCCGGCGGATCCTCGACGGGAATCCCATTGGGGAAGACGGTCGGGTTGCCCTTGATGACCGTGCTGTTGAAGTACACCTCGTGCCCGGAGTTATCGAGGATCACCACAGGGCGGCCGGAGGGGAAGCACGCATCGAGATCCTTGTTGGTGAGCTCCGGCGCGCCCTGGAGCAGCCGATCGAGGCCATTGCAGACCACCGCCTGGCCGTTGGGGAGCTGGCTATCGAGCTTTGCCCAGAACGCCTTGACCTGGTCGAAGGTCGAATACGGGTACGTACCCGTCTTCTCGTCTTTGATGTAGGGCGAGATCCAGTATGCCGGGGGCTGGGTGACCATGCCGCCGTTCAGCGGATGGCTATGCGGGTCGATGAAGCCCGGCATCAGCACCAGCGCGCCCAGGTCCTGCACCTTGGCATCGGGGGCCAATTTCTGCACCTCGTCGAACGAGCCTACGGCGGTGATCACACCGGTCGCCGTGTCGAAGGCGACGGCCTCGGCGCGCGGCTTGGCCGGATCCATCGTGATGATCGTCGAAGCTTTGAGGATGAGATTCGCGGACATCGGACGCCCTTTCCGTTCGGAGTTTCGAGAAGGCTTTTGCAACGCCAATGCCACGCCGAAGCCCCCGGATCCCAGGACGCTCCCACCGGTCGAATGCAGGCATTCTCGGTGGGATGGGCGGAGGGAGCGAGGTGTACCTGTACCTGTACGTGTACGTGCTCCCGCCGCCTCCGAGCCGTCGCTCCTGCTCACCCTCGATAATCGTCGGGATCGATGCCGTACTTCGCCATCCATCGATGGATGTGGATCCGCGATTTCCCCAGGGTGCGCGACACGGCCGTCACGTTGCCCCGGTGCTTTCGCAGCAGGGATATGAGCTGCTCGCGAAGCTCGTCCGTGCTCGATGGTGTCTCTCTCTCGGGCCCGAGCTTCTCCGGCGCCTTCACGACGCCCTCGGGGAGGTGCAATGGCTCCACCACACCACGCTCGGCGAGCCCCACGCCCAGCGTGAGGACCTGCTTCAGCTCCCGGATGTTGAGGTGCCATGCATGCGAGAGCAGCCGTCGCCCGGTCGTGACGCTCAAGCGGGCATCCATCGCGCCCGGGACGCTCATCTGTCGCAAGAGGTCGCTGATCAAGAGCCCAACATCCTCCATTCGTTCGCGGAGCGGCGGCAGCATGTGCTGGTAGCCCGCGATGCGCGCCAGAAGATCACTCCGGAATTCACCTCGCAGGCAAAGCGCGTCGAGGGACTTGTGCGTGGCCGCGATGACGCGCACATCCACGATCGTCGGGCGCGTCCCGCCCACGGGGACGACCTCGCGCTCCTGGAGGACGCGAAGGATGGCGGCTTGCGCGGGCAATGGCAGATCACCAATCTCGTCGAGGAACAACGTCCCCCCGTCCGCGCTGCGGATGAAGCCCGGCTCGTCTCGTTGCGCCCCCGTGAACGCGCCCTTGACGTGACCAAAAAGCTGGCTCTCCACGAGGGACGAGGTCAGGCCACCGCAGTTGACGGCGACCCGAGGTCCTGGGCGGCCCGAGAGCGCATGCATTCCCTTCGCGAGCACCTCCTTGCCGGTGCCCGTCTCGCCGAGAAGCAGGGTCGAAATCGGCAAGCGCGCGATACGAGCGAGCGTGCCGAGGCCTGCGGCGATGGCGGGCACGAGGGTCGTGAACCCGGAGGCCTCCGGAGGACGAAGCGCGCTGTCGAAATCCTCGGCAAAGCCTGGCGGCGCGGGCAAGGCAGCACGATACCGCAGGACGACCGACCCTATCTCGACGAAATCCCCGTCCCGGATGCGCGCCCTGGTGACGCGCTCCCCGTTGACGCAGCAGCCATTTTTCGAATCGAGATCCTCGAGGAGCCATTCGTCATGGCTGCGAACGAGGCGCGCGTGCGCTCTCGACACGGTCGACGACGGCAGGCGCAGCGCGAGCCGCCGCGAGCCGGCCTCGTCCGCGCGTGACGCCTCGCGCGTGGAGCCGCGTCCGATCGTGATCTCATCGATCCCGAGAAGACTGTACCGAGCACCGCCGAGGGTCGGGTTGTCGTTGTGCAGCACGACGAAGAGAAAGGGAAGGGGGCGGGCAGGAGCGAGCCGCTCGTTCTGCGGCACATCCTCGGTCGTGGTGAATGTCTCGTTCATGATGATCACCTCACCGACTTCTCGGCGCGCGCTTCGTCCACGCGGCGCCGGCAGGCCTCCTCGGCTGCCCGCGCGTCGGCATCCGTGATGTCCAAAAGCTCGACGCGGGTCGCGGGGGGAATGCAATGGGACGTCGCCCTCCAGAGCCGCGGATCCTCGGGGCCGGAGAAGGGGCGCACGTCGGGAAAGATGCGGGCGACCGTCTCCTCGGATTGAACGGCGATGTGCTTGCCGTCGGGGCTCCAGAACGGGTCGGTGGTGAGGGTGCGAGCGCCGACGAGGACGAATGGCACGCCGGAGCCGTCGGCATTCCATACGCGCGTCATCGCGTCCAGGGACCCCGTGACGAGGCGCGTGCCATCCGGGCTCCAGGCGACCTCTTTCAGCCGGTTCCCCGGAATGCCGAAGACGACGGGCTCCCGGGCGCCATCGGTCTTCCAGACGTGCACCGCGCCGTCGTCGAATACCATGGCGACACGCCGCCCCTCGGGGCTGAAGGCCGCGTGCGTCAAGGGCCCGGATTCCGGGAACACGAGGCGCGCGGCCCCGTCGAGATCCCATATTCGCACGGCGTGATCGATGTGCACCGTGACGACACGCGAGCCATCCGGGCTCCATGCCGCGGACCGAATGGGGGCGTGGAACTCGCCGAGAGCGACGAGCTCCCCGCCTTCGCCCACGTTCCAGACGTGGCCGATACCGTGGCGACCGTCCGAAACGAGGACCCGTTTGCACGATGAATCGAAGCTCACGAACACGTGGACTTGGTTCGTGTCGAACCTGGTCGTCGTCGCGAGCAGACGCCCGTCGTCGCTCCAGGACCGGAGCATTCCATCGTAGGACGCCGTGGCGATACGGTCGCCCCTCGGGCACCACGCGACGGATCGAACCACGTCCGGATGACCTCGGAGCACGATGGGCGCGCCGGTGCCGTCCGCGTTCCAGATTCGCGCGGTTTTATCGTTCGACGCCGTGGCGATGCGCGCCCCGTCGGGGCTCCATGCGACATGCCAGACAGGACCGCCGTGCTCGCGCAGGACCACCCTTTCCCCCGTCCCATCGACGTTCCATATGCGCGTCGTCCCATCGAGCGAGGTCGTCGCCATTCGTTTGCCATCCGGGCTGAAGACGGAGGACGTGATCGTCTCCGTGTGGCCTCGGAGGACCGCTGGGGCGAGGACCTCGTCGAGGTTCCATACGCGCATGGTATTGTCGAGGGAAGCCGTGACGAGCCTCTGGCCCTCCGGGCTGAATCTCGCCGTGTACACCCAATGACCATGGCCGCGCAGGACGAGCGGGGCTCCGCTCCCGTCCGCATTCCAGATGCGCGCCGTCCTGTCCTTGCTCGCCGAGGCGATACGCTTGCCATCGGGGCTCCAGGCGACGCTCATGACCTTGTCTTCATGGCCGCGCAGAACGAGGCGCTCGGCGCCGCTCGACGCGTCCCACACCCGGACGGTCTTGTCATTGCCCGCCGTCGCGAGGCTCGTCCCATCTGGATGAAATGCCGCCGCGACCACCGTATCCGCATGCCCGCGCAGCTCCAGCGGCGCGCCAATGCCGTCCGCATTCCACACACGCGCGGCGCCGTCCTTCCCCGCTGTGACGATTCGCTGACCATCCGGGCTGAATTCAGCGAAATTGACCATGTCGACGTGGCGAAGAACGACGAGCTCCTTCCCGTCGACCGCGCTGAAGACGCGCGCGGTCTTGTCGTCGGCCGCCGTCACGACGCGTCTACCATCCGGGCTCATCCGGGCCGCGTTCAAGGAAGATTCGTGGCCACGCAGGACCAGCGGCTCCCCTTCGCCGTCCGCGGACCATATCCGTGCGGTCTTGTCGCCGGACGCCGTGACGATACGCTTGCCGTCCGGGCTCCATGCCGCCGTCCATAGATAGGCATCGTGGCCGCGCAGGACGACACGCTCCTCCAGCGCATCGACGCCGAGGATTCGCGCCACGTGGTCATTCATCGCCACGACGATGCGCTCGCCATCCGGGCTCATGGCGGCGTCGTAGACGGGCGCCTGGGGGGCACCGGGCGCGACCCACGACGCGCTCGCCACGCCCTGCGAGAGCGCGGCGCTCACGAGCTCGGCCCACTCCTTCGGGATGTCCTCTTTCTCGACCTCGCGCAGGAGCGCGAGCACGAGCGTCGGATCGTCCTGCCGCTTGCGCGCGGCGAGCATCCGCATCGCATTGCGGCCCCGGAGCGCTTGAAACGCGAGCGCCTCGTTTTGCTCCTTGACCCGCGCGGCCTCCTCGTCCGCGCGCCGCGCCTGGGCGCCCGCGCGCATCGCCAGGAAAAACACCACGACGGCCACGGCGCCGAGGAATACGAACGCCCCCGCGAGGAGCCGCTTCCGCTGACGTCGAGCGCGGTCGGAAAGGGCCAAGACCGCCTCGAGATACCGCTCCTCGGCATTTCCCACGAGGTTTTCGCGCGCCTCCGCGCGGTCCCCTCGATGCCGTTCATAAAAGACGCGCGCCTCCTCGGCGGCGCGGTCGCGCCAGAGCAGGCCCGAGGGCTCTCCGCTCGCCCGCCATTGGGATGCCGCGGCGCGCAGTCGAGCCAGAAAGAGAGCGTCCTCCGCGTTTTCGCCGAGCCATCGCGCGAGCGTCGGCCAGCGCTCGATGAGCGACTCGTGCACGAGCTCGACCTTCGCGGAGCCCGGCTCCCCGTCCGTATCGAGGAGCAAAAGCCGCGTGTCGCAGAGCTCTCGCACCACGGCCTCCACCGCCGCCGCGTCCTCGGCGAGCTCGGCGAGCTCGCGCAGGCCCACGATGGCGCGCGTGCGCTCCGGCGTCACGAGCCGCAAGAAAATCGCCCGACACAAGCTTTGATCGGACGCCGACAGCCTCGCGACCACGGCGTCCGCGTGCGTCGCGAGCGCGCCGGCCACACCGCCGAGCCTCTCGTGACTTTGCCGCGTGAGCAGCTTTTGCTCCTTGTCACGCGCCTCCCAGAGCTCGGTGGCCGAGAATTGCAAGAGCGGCAGCGGGCTCCGGGCGCGCTCGAGCTCATCCAGGATCTCCTCGACCATCGCCTCGCTCTCGAATCGATGACCCGAAGCCTCCACCGGCCGCGTCAAGGCCTCGCGTAGCTCCTCGCGTCCCACGGGCGGCAAGAAGAAGAGGCCGGCCCGCACCTGCGACACGAAAGGGCGATCCTCGACGACACGATCCAGGAAGTCGGAGCGGATCGCGAGAATGACCCGCAAGGGCGACGACGCGTCGTCCGCCGCGCCGAGCAGGGAGGCGAGGAACGCGGCGCGCTCGTCCTCGTCCGGGACCAGTGTATAAAGCTCCTCGAATTGATCGACGAAGACGAGCATGCGGTGCGCCGGGCCCTGCCTGCGGCAGTGGGCGCGCAGGTGCCTGCCGAGCAGGCCCGGTTGCGCCTCGAAATCGCCGTCCACGGCCGCGGGCGCGAGCGCCATGGCGAGCGCCTCGCGGAGCGCTGCGAGCGGCGCGCGGCCCGGGCGCACGACGAGGACGTCCCATTCCTCGCCCGACCGCTTCAAGGCCGGAATCACGCCCGCGCGAATGAAAGACGATTTGCCCGCGCCCGAGGGCGCCGCGACCGCGACGAGCGCCTGCCGCGCGAGGCTGCCGAGGAGCGCGGCCACGTCGGGCGCGCGGCCGAAGAAGCGATCGGCGTCTGCCTCCTGAAGCGCGGCGAGCCCGGCGAATGGGCGCTCGCCTCCGGTCATCGCGACGGCTCCGTGGCCCGCGAAGCATGCTTCGAGCGCGGCGAGCAGCTCGTCCGCCGATCCGAAACGTTCTTCCTTGTTCTTGCGCAGGCAGCGGTCGATGACCTCCGAGATCCCGGCGAGCTCCGGCCGGACGTCGGAGAGGCGCGGCATCGGCGTATCCGGATCGGAAAGGGTCTCGAGCCGGTCTTTCGTGAGCGGCGCGAGGGGATGGGCGCCGGCGAGGAGCTCGTAGAAAAGGAGACCCGCGGCCCAGAGATCACAACGCTCGTCGACCGTGCCGCCGCTCCATTGCTCGGGCGACATGTAGGCCCGGGTCCCTGCGCGCCGCTTCGGCTCCTCGGAATCGACGAGCTTCGCGAGGCCGAAATCGAGGACCTTCACCTGCCCGGAGTCGAGCAGCATGATGTTCTCCGGCTTCAGGTCCCGGTGCACGACGCCGCTCTTGTGGGCCGCGGCGAGCGCCCGGACGACGGACGCCATGATATCGAACACGAAGCCCCGCGGCAGCGCGCGCCCGTCGCCGCTCCGGCCCGTGGAAATGACGTGGCGCAGCGTGCGTCCTTCGACGTATTCGAGGACCATGTAGGGGCGCCCGTCGAGCTCACCGACCTCGTAGATGACGACGATGTTGTCGTGCCTCGCGCGGGCGGTCGCCTGGGCTTCCGCGCGCAGGCGGGGCGCGGCCTGTCCGCCGCCGTGGAGGAGCTTGATGGCGACGAGGCGCCCGAGCTTCGTGTCCCGCGCGAGCAAGACGACCCCCATGCCGCCCTCGCCGAGCTCCCGGATGATTTCGTAATGCTTGATGTACCCGTCGCGCGGAATGGGGTCGAGCGCGGGCGGAGCGGCTTCGGGCGGCGTGCGGCCCTCGGCCGAGGAGCATGACGTCGAGGCGGACGGCGAATCTGCGGAGTCCGACTGGGTGAGCGAGCGGGTGGTGCACCCCATCGACACGCGCCCTCGATCCGTGGGCAACGGGCGCGCTTGCAGGGGGTCGTCGACGTCGATCCTCATGACGCGGCGCGGAGCGTATCACGCACCAGCGAGGACGGGAGGAGACGCACCGTACGTGTAATGGACGTGTAATGACAACAGCAGCGTACGGCGGCGTACAGCTCGAAGGCCTCGCCCTTCGACATCGAAGCCGGCGAGCGCGTGAACGCAGTCGGCGGAGTGCGTGAAGGGAGTCGGCGAGCGCGTGAAGGGAGTCGGCGAGCGCGTGAAGGGAGGCGGCGAGCGCGTGAAGGGAGTCGGCGAGCGCGTGAAGGGAGGCGGCGAGCGCGTGAAGGGAGGCGGCGAGCGCGTGAACGCAGTCGGCGAGCGTGTGAACGGAGGCGGCGAGCGCGTGAAGGGAGTCGGCGAGTGTGTGAAGGGAGTCGGCGAGTGTGTGAACGCAGTCGGCGGAGTGTGTGAACGCAGTCGGCGGAGTGCGTGAACGCAGTCGGCGGAGTGCGTGAAGGGAGTCGGCGAGCGCGTGAAGGGAGTCGGCGAGCGCGTGAAGGGAGTCGGCGAGCGCGTGAAGGGAGTCGGTGAGCGCGTGAAGGGAGTCGGCGAGCGCGTGAAGGGAGTCGGCGAGTGTGTGAAGGGAGTCGGCGAGCGCGTGAAGGGAGTCGGCGAGTGCGTGATCGAAGTCCCCGAACCTCGTTCACGGTCCGCTCGGCACCGGCGCCGAGGAGCCCCCGAACGGGGCGTGAGGGAAACTCAGAGCGCCGCGAGCACCTGGTCGACGTGCCCGTCGACCTTCACGTTCGCGAACCGCTTCACGATCCGGCCCTGCTCGTCGATGAGCACCGTCGTGCGCAGCGCGCCCTCGAACGTCCTGCCGTAATTCGTCTTCGTCCCCCACGCCCCATACGCGCGATGCACGGCGCCGTCCGTGTCGGCGAGCAGCGGGAAGGCGAGGTTGTATTTCGCCTTGAACTTCACGTGCGAGTTGACGCCGTCGCGGCTCACGCCGAGCACGACGGCGCCCTTCTTCTTCAGCTTCGCGAGGTTGTCCTGGAACGCGCACGCCTCGCGCGTGCAACCGGGCGTGTCGTCCTTCGGGTAGAAATAAAGGACCACGCGCTTCCCGGCGAAATCGGCGAGCGACACCGTCGTCCCCGCGTCCGAGAGCAGCGAGAAGGTGGGGGCCGCCTCGCCGCTGCCCGTCGCCGCCGGCGCGACCGGGGCGGGGGCCGCCGCGGCCTTTTTCGTCGGCGCGGCGGCCTTCTTCGCAGGAGCCGCCTTCTTGGTCGCGGCCGCTTTTTTCTTCGCCGGAGCCTCGGCCGCGGCCTTCGTCGCGGCCTTCTTCGCGGGGCTCTTCTTCGTGGTGGGGGTCTTCGTCGCGGTTGCTTTCGTCCTGTATGACGTCGCCATGCCCGGTCCTCCTCTGCGCGCGGACGAACCGTAGCGCAGAAGGAAGGCCGGGCGCAATGGGGCTGCTATTCGGGATCGCAGGCGCCTTCGCAGGTGTTCTGGATCTGCCCGTCCGGCTGGAAGAACAGATCGAGCTGGTCCTTGACCTTCTCGTTGCGCCGCACGCCCTCGTGCACGTCGTTCTTCTCGGCCTCCGAGGGCAATTTGCATTCGATCCCGGGCTCGGTCGCGAGCTTGAAGTCGATCACGACGAGCGCGTCGTCCGCGGGCGCCTTCACGCTCTCGAGGCCCCAGATCGGCCGCGGCGAGGGGTCGAGCAGGGGAATGCCCGTCGCGCGCGCGACGAGGTGGCTCGCGAGGTTGTTCACCGAGTGATCCCCGATCCCGATCTGCATGAGCACGTGCCGGTTCGCCGGGCTCTTCGGATACGTGTCCTTCAAGAGATGCGGCGCGTAGGTCATAGGGTCGACGCGGTCCCAGGTGCCCTGGCTCATGGACATCAGCTTCGTGAGGGTGAGCGGGTTCTGGATCTGGTTGTAGAGCAGGCCGTAGAGCTGCTGATAACTCGCCGAGCGCGACATCATGAGCGAGTACGGGCCGCCGCCGACGCCGAGCGCGGCGCGATCGAGGATCGGGTTCAGGGCCATCATGGTGACGCCGAAGATCGAGCCCTGGCTGATCCCGTAATAGTAGAGCTTGTTCGTGTCGTAGAGGGGCTTGTCGAATTGCTGGAGCTCGGGCAGCGCGGCGATCGGGCCCTTCAATGCGTAGCTCAGGGCGATGTAGTTGATGATGCCCTGGTGGATGCGATCGACGAAGCTGAACACGACGCCGGGCTCCTCGATGGCCTTCTGCAGCACGATCTGGATGTCCGGCTCGGCCATGCCCCAGAGATCGACCGCGGCCGCGATGTACTTGCGCTCGTTCTCGTAGCCGCGCATGAAGCCGTAATTGATCTCCTCGGCGAGCCCGAAGAAGCCGTGCCCGTACTGGAGGATGCGCGCCGGCTCGAAGGACGCGTCCGCGGGCTTCAGGCTGTGCGGGACCTGGAGAATGAAGGGGACGTCCGCCTCGCCGTTCTGCGCGGGCTTTCCGCTCGCGTCGCGGTGGATCACCGCGCCCGGATCGGCGCTCTCCATGTAGAGCGGCACCTTGATCGTGCCCTCGATCCGCATCCAGATGTTCTCGTTCTCGCCGGCGTCCTCGTTGCTGCCCTGCGTGTATTCCTTGACGACGACATTGCCCACGACCGGCGGGTTCGCTTCGAGCTTGGCAATGAGGTCATCGCGCATCGCGAGAAGATCACGCGTGTTCATCTCCTCGCTGCCCGTCGTGAAATCCCAGGCGAGCTGGAGCTTCGTCCGATCGACGCCATGGGCCACGAGCGCGGGGAAGACGTCCTTTTCGTAGCGGCTCGTGATGGGATCGAGCACGGGATCGGAGGTCGTCTCTTTGTCCCGGATTCGCCTGAATCCCTCGGGCGGCGCGAGGGGCGGGCCCGCGGCCGGCATTCCGTCGACCTCGGTGTATTGCGCGAGCCCCTGGAGCGCGACGATGTACCGCTTGCCGTTTTCCAGCCGCGCGAAGGGGCGGAGGATGAAGGCCCGCTCCGACGGTTCGTCGGTGTTCATGTCGACCTCGGCCCAGACCGGCACGGGTTTGCCCGTCGCCGCGTCGAGCAGGATCACCTTGCTCTCGGGCGAGAGGCTCTTCTCGGGCTCGTCCGTGTGGAAGACGACGCCCTCGGTGCTCACGCCCTCCTTGAAATGCACGAGGATCGGCTGGTGCGTCGAGAACCCGTCGATCGGGTGCGACGCCGTGAAATCGAAGGACCTCTCGGTCCTGTCCTTCATCTGCGCGGGCTCGGGGATCACGACCCGCTTGCCGCTCGGCATGGCGGCGTCGTCCTTCAAGTAGAAATCGGACGGGTAGGGCAGGAGGCAGTCGTTCTCGAATGCGATGGGGTTACACCCCTCGGGGACGGCGAGCGGCGGCGGCCCCGCGGGCGTCTCCGTGCCGTCCGAGCATCCGAGCGCGGCGAGACCAGCGAATGAAATGAGGCAAGCGGCGAGAGTCCGAGACGGTAGCATGGCAAGCTCCTTCGCCCGCCACCGTATCACGGCGGACGGAGGAGCGGAGCGTCAGCTTTTGCGGACGCGATGGCACTTCTCGTAGAGGCCCGGGAAGACGCCACGCGGGTCGAGCCTACGCTTCGCGGCCTCGTAACGCTCGCGGTCGTAGATCTCCCAGAATCGCTCCTCGGTGTAATGGTTGCGCGAGATCAAAGTCTTCACGCCGCCGAGCTCGTACGTCTTCCGCTCGAGGACCTCGGACCAGTCGATGAGCGGGTCGTTATTGGGCTTGCCGTAGACCGCGCAGTCGATCCAGAGCTCGTCCTCGTGCTTCGCGTGAGATTCGCGGATCCAGGGGTAGGGGCGCGGCATGCGGTAGGGGACGACCCAGAGCGGCCAGAAATCGAAATCACGCGCGTACCACGGGTAGAACGCGGAGAAGTTCCGCTGCGGGACGAAGATGTCGCAGACGACGTCGGGGCGCGACTTCAGGCCGAGCACGCGATCGAGCCGCCTGGACCAGCGAATGAGGTTGCGCGAGCCGAGGACGTGGCGGCCGACGAGCCAGCGGACGGGCTTCGTCTCGAGCCCCGGGACGGTGCGGCTGAGCCAGTGGCATTCGGCGTCGTAGCGGAAGAAATAATCGGGCGTCGTGAGGAAGTCCTCCGTCCGCCCGAGGGTGCTCTTGTAATAGACGTCGAGCCAGCGATAGTTCGAGGTGAACGGCGCCGCGTCCACGAACGTGCCGAGGCAGAGCACGAACATACGCGGTCCGTGGACGATGCCGTCGACGAACTCGAAATCGCCCACGCGGCAGCGCTCGACCATGGCGGCATTGAAGGCGTCGAAGCTGTCGTAGTGGCGGTATTCCATCCGGACGAACCGCTTCGCCGGCACGAGCTGGAACGTGATGCGCGAGAGGACGCCGAGCGTGCCGTACGAGCCATGGATCATGTCGAAGAGCAGGGGCTCTTTCTCGGCCGAGCAAGTGACGATCTCGCCGTCGCCGGAGATGACCTCGTACTCGAGGCAGCTATCGTGGAAGCCGCCGTAGCGGTACGAGCTCGATTCGATCGAGCAGCCCGCGACGGCGCCGCCGAGCGTGATGTCCTCGAGCTCGGGGACGACCGCAGGCACGAGGTGATGTTCGAGCGTGCGCGGGACGAGCTCGGCAAACGTGACGCCAGGCTCGGCGACGCAGACGCGGCGCTCGGGATCGATGCTGAGGACGCGTCGGAGCCGCGAGGCGTCGATGCGCGCGGCGCGCTCCCGAGGATCGCCCGGGACGGGGACGAAATGGGAGACGCCGCCCTTGTCGATACGGACAGGCCCGCCCCGGCCGGCCTGAACACGAATGGTGGTGGCGACGCGCGTGACCTCGCGCTCGTGAGAAGAGAGATCCATTGGTTGCCCCCCGTACCCGAGAGGCGTGGCATCCAAGCAAAGAATGGTCAAGCCGGCGAAACGCGAATGGGCAGCGCCGTGCTGGCCGGAATGGCAATGGCGGGGGCGGATGACGCGAGCGTTTGGTGGGGACGAGCGCGCGAGCCTGTTCAGCTCGCCATGAGGAGCGCCTTCAACTGCGAAGGCTGGATGCCGTATTCTTTGCGGCAATAATCGCAGGTGATCTCCAGGACCTTGTTGTCGCGGAGCAGATCCTCGATGTCCGAGCGCGGGAGGGTGGCGAGGCTCGAGAGGACGCGGAGCTCGCTGCAATGGCACGCGTAACGGAGATCGGACTCCGCGAGCAGCGTGTACGGCATGCCATACAGGAGATCCTCGGTCAGCGCGTGCGGCGTGAGGTCTCCTTTGTGGAGCAGGTCGTCGAGCTTCGGGAAGTCTTCGAGCCTCTGCGTCATGATCATGAGCGGCCCGCGCTCGACCTCCGGCAAGAGCTCGACGATGTAGCCGCCCGCCGCGACGACCTCGTCCCCTTGGAGCAGCGTCGCCACCGCGATCGTGGAGACGATCTGCTCGGAGTGCTGCATGTACGCCATGAGCGCCCCCGAGATCCCGCCGTCCGGCCCCTCGAACGAGACCTCCACGATGCCCTGGTGAAGCGCGCCGTTTGGCAGCGTCCGCATCATCTTGAGTAGCGCGCCCTTGCCGCCCGTCATGTCCTCACCCGTCTCCCCGCTGAAGCCCACGAGGCCGCGGTTCGTGCCGTCCGGGTGCGCGTCGGCCACGATGCTGCCCTTGCCGCCCGCGCCTTTCAGGATGCTCTGGACGCGCAGGTTCGGGCTCATCGCCTCGCGGATCAGGATCGCGCCCGTGACGAGCTCGCCGAAGCGGCTCGCCACCGCGCCCTTGGCTCCTTGCGAGGCGATCGCGCCGCGCACCGTCTCGGTCGTGAGCGCCGTGATGACCCGGAACGCGCCATCGTTCGTCATGGCGCGGATGACCTTGTCGGATCGATTGTTCGTGACGTTCGTTTCGCTCATCAAACGGCCACCGCCGTCCCGGACGCGATGAGGCCGTCGCGTTCGAGCAGCGCCTCCAGGGTTGGTTCGCGCCCCATGAAGCGCCGGTAAAGGACCATCGGATCCTCGCTGTCGCCTCGCGCGAGGATCTCGGATCGGAAGGCCTCGCCGACCTCCCGGCTGAACAGCCCCTCGCGCTTGAACCGCGAGAACGCGTCGGCGTCGAGCACCTCCGCCCACTTGTACGAGTAGTACCCCGCGGCATACCCGACCGGGCTCGAGAACAGGTGCGAGAACGAGGCGAGCATCGCGTGATCGCCCGGCAGCGGCGCGGGCGCGTGGCGCGAGAGGATCTCGCGGCCGTACGCGGTGGGATCCCCGTCGCGCGCCGGATCCCAGTCCACGTGCAGCGCGAGATCGACCTCGGCGAAGCCGAGCTGCCGCATCATCGCGTTCGCCGCGCGGAACGTGCGCGCCGCCCGCATGCGCTCGAGCAGCGGCGCCGGGATCGGCTCGTTCGTCTCGTGGTGCCGCGCGAAGAGGTCGAGCGCCTCCTTCTCCCAGCACCAGTTCTCCATGATCTGCGAGGGCAGCTCGACGAAGTCCCACGCCACGTTCGTCCCGGCGAGCGTGCGCACCTCCACGCAGCTCGACGCGTGATGCATGAGGTGGCCGAACTCGTGGAAGAGCGTCTCGACCTCGCGGTGGTTGAGGAGCGCGGGACGATCGCCGATCGGCGGCGTCAGGTTGCCCGCGAGCACCTCCACGTGCGAGGCCGGCGTCGCCGCCTGCGCGATGCCCGTCACGAGGCCCTGCATCCACGCGCCGTCGCGCTTCGACTCGCGCGGCCAGAGGTCCACGTAGAACACCGCGCTCGCGTGCCCCTTCGGCTCCACGATGCGGTACGTCGAGACCGTCTCGTGCCACGCCTTCGTCTCGGGCGAAGGCTCGATGCGCACGCCGTAGAGCGCCGAGGCGATCGCGAAGACGCCTTCGAGCGCCCTCTCCGCGGAGAAGTAAGGTCGGAGAGACTCCTCGTCGAAATCGTACCGCGCGCGGCGGAGCTTCTCGGCGTAATACGCGACGTCCCACGGCTCGATCGTCGGCGCGTCCGGGCCCTCGAGCTCCTTGCGGAACGCTTCGAGCTCGGCGTTCTCGCGCTCGAAGTACACCTGCGTTTTTTCACGCAGCGTCTGCACGAACGTGCGCGCGGCGTGACCCGACCTCGCCATGCGGTCTTCGAGCACGAGGTCGGCGAAGCTGTCGAAGCCGAGCAGGCGCGCCTTCTCGCGCCGGAGCACGAGGATGCGCTGCAAGAGCGGCCGATTGTCCCAGGACGGCTCCGTCGCGCGCGTGGCGTAGGCGCGGTACATGTGCTCGCGGATCGAGCGATCGTCGAGGTACGTCATCACGGGCAGGTAGCTCGGCGCCTGCATCGTGAAGCGATACCCCGAGAGGCCCTTCGCCTCCGCGCTCGCCTTCGCCGCGAGCACCGCGCCCTCGGGCAGGCCCGCGAGCTTCTCGGGCTCGCCGATCACGAGCTCGAACGCGTTCGTCGAGTCGAGCACGTTTTGCCCGTAACGGAGCGTGAGCTGCGCGAGCTCCACGTCGATCTCCGCGAGCCGCTTCTTCCCGTCGGGATCGAGGTCCGCGCCGCTGCGCTTGAAATCGGCGATCGTCTTGTCGAGCAACCGCCTGCGTGTCCCCGTGAGCGCCTTCGCCTCGTCCGTCGCGGCGTACGCCTTGAGCGCGTTCCACACGGGCTCCGAGAGCGCGATGCCGCTGTAGAACTCGCTCACCTCGGGCTGCACCGCGGAGTACGCGGCGCGGAGCTCCGGCGTCGTGGCGACGGACTCCAGGTGGCCGACGACGCCCATCACGAAATCGATCTGCTCCGTCACGCGCTCGAGCGCGGTGATGGTGTTCTCGTACGTGCGGGGGCCCGGGTCCGCCGCGAGGGCGTCGAGCCGCGCCTTCGCCTCGGCGAGGAGCGCCTTCACGGCCGGCTGCACGTGCTCGCCGCGGATGCGATCGAAGGGGATTTCGTAGCCGAGACCGAGCAGCGGATTTTCGTGAGATTCGGGCATGTTCGGTGCTCTCGCGACGCGCGCGCCTCCTCTGGGGGACTTCTTCGTCCTTGCTACCTACGATCCCCGCTCGGCCCGCGCAACGCTTGGCGCGTCACTTCCGGACGAGCTCGCCACGAAACACCTCCCGGGGGCCGGGCGACGCGAAAGAGCGAGCCCTCGGAGAGCACGAGAAGCGAAACTCCTGCGTTTTCCGCGGTGTCCGGCCGAGGGGGGCTCGGCTCGTTCGCCGGTTTCGAGGGCCTTTCGATTCCGCTACGCTCGCGCCGTGAACGTCGCCCTCTTCGTGATCGGGATCGGCAAGATCCTCTTCGGCATCCTCGTCGGGGCCCTCGGCGTGTGGCTCGGCTCGCGCGTGCTCGGGCGGCTCTTGCGCCTCGGGGAGATCGACGAGGAGCTCGCGAAGGGCAACACGGGCGTCGCCGTCATCTCGGCCGCGGGTCTGCTCTCGCTCGGGCTCCTCGCGCAGCACGCGGTGTCGGCGACGTTCGCCGCGATGGACCTCATGTACCGCGGCCAGAAGCTCGCGCCGGTGATGCTCGGCAAGTTCGCGTTCTACGGCCTCGCGCACGTCGCGCTCTCGCTCGCCGTGGGCGCCGCAGCGCTCGCCGTGGGCACGTTCCTCTTCGTCCGGCTCACGCGCGGCGTGGACGAGCTCGCCGAGATCCGGAAGGGCAACCTCGCGCCCGCGCTCGTGCTCGGCGCGGTGATGGTGGTGATCGCGCTCGTGGCCGCGCCGGGCCTCGAGACCGCCCTCGACGGTCTGCTCCCGCTGCCGGAGCTCGCGCGTGACGAGGTGATGGCGCCGTCATGAACGGTCGAACGATCCTCGCGCTTGCCACGACGGCGTGCGTGTTCGTCGCGGGCTGCTGCTGCAACCTCGGAGACCTGCTCTCGCAGAGCGGCGACGCGGAGCCGTCCGAGGACACGCCGGGCGTCGATCTCGGCGTCGCGGTGTATCCCGAAAAGACGCCCGAGGCCGGCGCGACGAAGTATGCGTGGCGGGATCCTCGCCTCGAGCCGCCCGTCTATCGCGCGGGCTACGCGCTCGGCGCGGACGAGCAGCGTGACGTGGACGCGGCGCACCGCGAGCTCGCGCAGCGCCTCAAATACCAGGACGCGGGCGACGGTGCGTTCCGGTGGGTGCCGCCGCCGGGCTGCGACGCGAGCATGCAGTGCATCTTCGAGTCGCTCGCGGAGCGCAGCAAACCCGATGTCGATCCGCTCGCCGCGCGCTTCAAGGCGCGCATCCAGGAGGCGAAGCTCGGCACGCTCGACGCCGTCGAGCTCCTGGCCTCGTTCGTCCAGACGATCCCTTACGAGATCCCGAAGGATCGCCCCTTCGGCCTCATGCCGCCGGCGCTCGTGGCCTCGGCGAAGAAAGGCGACTGCGATTCGAAGGCGCTCCTTTTGCACATGCTGCTCGACGCGATCGGCGTCGACAGCGTGCTCCTCAACTCGAATGCGCACCGGCACGCGATGCTCGGCGTCGCCGTGCCGGCGCAGGGCGAGAAGATCCGCTACCAGGGCCGCGCGTACGCGTTCGTCGAGACGACCGCGAAGAACGCGCCCGTCGGATGGATCTCGAAGGAGCTCTTGAAGCCGAACGACTGGGTCGTCGTGCCCGTGCGTATCCGTTCGCCGGAGAAGGCGCCGAAGAACGAAGCCGTGACGGGCAAAGCCACGGACGGGCCGAAGCCGAAGTCCACGAAGAAGCGTTGAGCGGGCTTACGAGCCCGAGCCGAGCGCGTCCGAGAGCGTGTGCACGGCGGCGATCATCCCTTCCGTCGGGTTTTCCCCGCGCGTGTGCGCATGCTGCACCACGAGGTCGACGAGCGTCACGAGATACGCCGAGGCGTTCGCCTCGTGGAGTGCTTGTTTCAACGAGCCGAACCTCTTGCTCGTCTCGTCCGTCGCGCCCTGCGCCGACAGCGCGGCGAGCATCGCGGCTGCGCGTGCCTCGTCCTTGTCTTTGATGGCTTCGCGCGCGAGGTCGATGAGCACGTTCCCGAACGCCGCGAGCCGCGCTTCCGCGAGCTCCGGCGAGCCACCGGCACCTTGCGCGACGAGCTCCTGCAGCTCCGGGAAAGCGCGCCGATGGACGAGCGCTCCAAAGAGGTTGTGCCCGTCCGTCTCCCAGGCCGGTTTTGATGCCAGCCTCTTTGCGATCCACGCGACCACGGGCGAATGCACGGGCCCTCGATGCAGCGAGCGGAGCGCTTCGCCCATGAGCCGCTCGCCGTCGGCGCCCTGCGCCGCGAGCCAATCGAGCAGCATCGCGCGCTCGTCGCCGTTCGTCCCGGTCTTCACCTTCTCGAACGCGTCCTCGACGGTGAGCCCCGCGAACGGGTCGGCGAAGAGCGGATCGCCTTCGTCACCGCCGAGGCCGAGATCGAGTCCGAGATCGTCGCCGAGCGAGCCTTCGCCGAAGAACGAGCCTTCCCCTTCTTTCGAGGCCGAAGCAGCGGGCTGCGTCGCCTCGTCGAGGTCGAACATCCCGGCGAGATCGACGGGTTCGTCCGAGGGCGCGAAGAGCCCGACGGCGGGCGCGGGGGCTCGGGTTTCGCGGCGCTCGATACGCGCCTGGAGCGCGGGCGGAGCCTTTCCGCGGACGAGGTCGGCGAGCGTCTCCCATTCCCGATCCTCGAAGGAGAGCCCGGGCGCGTTCAGCACCTCGTGCTCGAACTCGGCGGGGTTGTCCTCGCAGAGCTTCGCGAGCGCGACGAGGATGGGCGTGCGATCCGCGGACAGAGCGCGCGCGCGCCAGCGAAGGAGATCTGCGGACGTGAGCTCGTGCGCGTGCTCGGCGAGGAAGCCGTGATCGTCCGGCGTGAGCGACGCTTGCCGCAGGACGTGCAAGAAGGCCACGGCGCGGGCGCTTCCCCGATGAGCGAGCACGAGTGCATCGATTTCGGCCTTTTTCATGGGAGCCCCCACCTTACCAGGGACGGGCCTTCCCACGCGACGCTCGTATCGTGCTCCGTCGGGTAGGAGCTGCGCTCCGGAATGACCACCCTCGGCGCCGCGTCGACGCGAAGCCGGCGAGACTCATTACATGCACACGAATGCATGCCGCGCTGCGCGAAGGACCGAAGGCGTCCGGGCGCGCTCCGCCCGGGGCGATAACGCGAGCGCGCGAGATGGGCCAAAAGAATTGCATTCGTCGAAATCGAGTTGACGGGACGCGCGGGGCGGGCTTCCATGAGGTCGATCGCGATTTTTCCCGCTCGGCGATCCGGCCCCGGGGCTCATGGGGAGCCCGGGGCTGTATGTTTTTCAGGGCCGATCATTTCCGCCGATCGTGACGGTGGCGCGGCGCGCGTGGTGGCGTGGTCCCGAGGAAACGGGGCTCGTATTGGCATCTCCCAGGCCTCCGCCGACGAACCTCCTCACGGACCCGATCCCGAGGCGCTCGTGCACCTCGCGGTGCCTATGTCCCTCAGCGAGGCGCTTGCCGTCCTCTCTCCGTCTCCGTCTCGTCCTTGATGCGGGCCGTCGAGCAGAGCTTCGGCGCAAGCGGCGGCGACGCCCCGCGCGCCGCCATTGCAGCGTGAGCCATCGCCGCTCCGTGCCACCCTGAGCCGTTCTCCGACACGGCTGCCGCGCTTTCGGCGCGCGCGCCATGGAACCGCGGAAAAATGCCCTGCGGCATGCCGATTGCTCTGGAGCCCCCGCATGCGAACGCTCCCTCTGTTCTCCTTGCTTCTTTCCCTCTCGGCCCTCGCTTGCAGCTCGTCCGCGCCGCCCGAGCCGCCGGGGGCCAACAACACCGGCGATTGCCACGACCCGGGCACCCCCGGGTGCGTCGTGACCTCCGGCGCGCAGCGGATCACGAACCCGAACGTCTCCAGCGCCGACCTCGGCACGCTCGTCGACGGCAACACGGCGTTCGCGGTCGACATGTACAAGTCCCTCCGCAGTGAGCCGGGAAATTTCTTCTATTCCCCGCACTCGATCTCCAGCGCCCTCGCGATGACCTGGGCCGGCGCGCGCGGACAAACCGAAACGGACATGGCGAAGGCCCTGCACTTCACCCTGCCGCAGGCGCAGCTCCATCCGGCGTACAACGCGCTCGATCTCGCGCTCGCGAGCCGCGGCAAGGACGCGAAGGGCTCGGACGGCCAGGGCTTCCGGCTCAACATCGCGAACGCGGTCTGGGGCCAGGTGAATTATCCCTTCGAGACGGCGTTCCTCGACGTGCTCGGCAAGAACTACGGCGCCGGCATGAACATCGTCGATTTCGTCGAGGATACGGATCAGGCGCTCTCGTTGATCAACGGCTGGGTCGAGAAGAAGACCGAGGGCAAGATCAAGGACATCCTCTCGCCCGACTCCATCGATTCGAGCACGCGGCTCGTGCTGACGAACGCCGTGTACTTCAATGCGGCCTGGCGGACGCCGTTCGAGGAGGCGAACACGCAGAACGCCTCGTTCACGACGAGCGACGGCGCCACGGTCACGGTGCCCATGATGCAAGGCTACGTCGAGGCGCCGTACGTCAAGGGCGCGAATTACGCGGCCGTCGAGCTGCCGTACGACGGCGACGAGCTCTCGATGGTGCTCGTCCTGCCGGACGATCTCGACGCGTTCGAGGGCGCCCTCGACGCGGCCAAGCTGAGCGAGGTCGTCGGCGGGCTCTCGGAGCACAGCGTCGACACGCGTTTGCCGAAGTTCAAGTTCGAGTCGAAGTTCAGCCTGGTCGACCCGCTGAAGGAACTCGGCATGGGCATCGCATTCACGGACGGCGCTGATCTCTCGGGCATCAATGGAACGGGCGGGCTCGTCATCTCGGACGTGATTCACCAGTCGTTCGTCTCGGTGAACGAGGCGGGGACCGAGGCCGCGGCGGCGACCGCGGTCATCGTGGGCGAGACGAGCGCGCCCCAGCCTGCGGCGATCACGTTCGACAAGCCCTTCATGTTCTTCATCCGCGACATCGCGACGAAGTCCGTGCTCTTCGTCGGCCGCGTGGCCGACCCGAGCTGATCGAATCCCTGACGGACGGGCGTATCTTGCCGCGCGGAGCCTTCCGCACCAAGATACGCCCATGTTCTTCAAGGTCGACCCTCGCAAGCTGCAGATGCCCACGAAGGAGCAGGCGCTCCCCGGGCGGAGCGATCGGATGCGCGTGCCCGAGCGGCACTTCGTGAACGGCGCGCGGATCGTGCCTCCGTTCCCCGAGGGCACCGAGCAGGCGATGTTCGGGCTCGGGTGCTTCTGGGGCGCGGAGCGCAAGTTCTGGCAAACGAAGGGCGTGTACTCGACGGCCGTCGGATATGCCGCCGGGATCACGCCGAACCCCACCTACGAAGAGGTCTGCACGGGCCTGACCGGCCACAACGAGGTCGTGCTCGTCGTTTTCGAGCCCGCGAAGGTCTCGTACGAAGCGCTGCTCGCGGTCTTCTGGGAGAACCACGACCCGACCCAGGGCATGCGCCAGGGCAACGACGTCGGGACGCAGTATCGCTCGGGCATTTATTGCTTCGGCCTGCTGCAAAAAATGGCCGCCGAGCGCTCGCGCGTCGCGTACCAGCGGGCGCTCGAGGCCGCGGGGCACGGGGACATCACGACCGAGATCCTCGAAGCGCCCGAGTTCTATTACGCTGAAGAATATCACCAGCAGTACCTCGCGAAGAACCCGGGCGGTTACTGCGGCATCGGCGGCACCGGCGTGAGCTGCCCGGTGGGACTCGTTTCGGCGGGTTGAGCACGGCCTCCGCGCGCGCCGGCGTGACAGCGCCTGCGCAGCGCGGATACCATCCCATCCATGACGAAGACACGACACGCGGGACGGAGCGGGCGCTATGCGCTCGTTCTTTCGATCATGGGCCTCCTCGGCGCGACGACCGCGTGCGGGGAGAGCGGCACCGGCGCCACGGGCGGCCTCGGAGGGTCGGGCGCCAGCGGGAGCGGCAGCGGCGCTTCGGGGCAAGGTGGCGCGGGCGGCATGGGTCAGGGCGGCACGGGCGGGGAAGGCGGCGAGCTCTTTCCCTCGGGCGTCGGCGGCGCGGGCGGAGGCGCGGGCGGCGGTGGGCCGAGCTGCAATCCCATCCTCAAGGCCACCGTGCGCGATTTCCAGGTCGCGCATCCGGATTTCGAGGATTTCCTCGGCGACGATAAGGGCATCGTCGCGGACGAGCTGGGCGCGGACGGAAAACCCGTCTACGCAGGCAATCCCACGACGCCGACGACGACGGGCAAGGAAAACTTCGACCAGTGGTACAACGACGTCGCGGGCGTGAACATCGCGATCCCGGTCGAGATCCCGCTCATGGCCATGGGCGGCGGGACCTACACGTACAACAACTCGGCGTTTTTCCCCATTGACGGCCAGGGCTTCGGCGACGAGTTCAACACCCACAATTACCATTTCACGCTGGAGCTACGGACGCAGTTCATCTACGAGGGCGGCGAGGTCTTCACGTTCACGGGCGACGACGACCTCTTCACGTTCATCAACGGCAAGAAGGTCATCGACCTCGGCGGCGTGCACGGCGCGCAGACCTCGACGGTGGACCTCGACGCGCGCGCGGCCGAGCTCGGGATCGAGAAGGGCAAGACCTATCCGCTCGATTTCTTCTTCGCCGAGCGGCACACGAGCGAATCGAACTTCCGCATCGACACGACCATCGGCTGCTTCTCGGAGCCGCCGATCCCCGAATAATCAGTCGAACGGCCGGACCGTCACCGCGTGATTCAGGGGCCCGTGCCCGTGCCCGAGCCCCGGCGCCTGCGCGATCGCGAGCCGGATGTATCGCCGCGCCCGCGCGATGGCCGCCTCCACCCCGAGCCCCTGCGCGATCCCCGCGGCGATCGCCGACGCCAGCGTGCATCCCGTCCCGTGCGTCGAGGTGGTCTCGATGCGGTCGTCCTCGAAGATCCGCTCGCCCGCGGCCGTGACGAGCACGTCCGTGACCTTCGGCCCCTCGAGGTGCCCGCCCTTCACGAGCACCGCCTTCGGCCCGAGCGCGAGCAGCGCTTCGGCCACGCGCCGCATCGCCGCGACGCCGTCGATCGTTTGACCTGAAAGAACCTCCGCCTCCGGCAGGTTCGGCGTGATCAGCGCCGCGCGCGGCAGGAGCCGGCCGAGGAGCGCATCGCGCGCCTCCGGGAGCAGGAGCGGCGCGCCGCCTTTCGCCACCATCACCGGATCGACGACGAGCGGCACGTCCTTGGCGAGGCGCTCGTGCACGTCAGCGACGACGTCGATCACCTCGGCCGAATGGAGCATGCCGGTCTTGATCGCGTCCGCGCCGATGTCTTCCAGGACGAGGCTCATCTGCTGCGCGAGGAACGCGGGCGGGACCGGAAAAACCCCGAAGACGCCGCGCGTGTTCTGCGCCGTGAGCGCCGTGATCGCGGTCGCCCCGAACGCGTCGAGCGCCGTCACGGCCTTCAGATCCGCCTGGATTCCCGCCCCGCCGCCCGAGTCCGAGCCGGCCACGATGAGCACACGCCCTTGCATCGAAGGCCCCGCGTACCAGCGCGGAACCCGACGCGCAAGGCGCGGCGTTCACTTGTTCGACATGGCGAGCGTCGCCCGCACCCGGCGCTGTTCGAGCGGCGTGAACGAACGATCGAGCAGCGCTTGCTCGGCCGCCTTGAACGCCGCCTCGTCCTCGGTCTTCGCGGCGAGCGCGTCGCGCTCCTTCCGGAACGCTTCGATCCGCGCCTTCCACGCCGCGCGCTCGGCGTCGAGCTCGGCCAGCCTGTCGGCCGCCTCCACGCCGAGCGTCTCGACGCGCTTCGTGTACACGTCCTCGTCCGTCGCGCCTTCCGCGCGCATCGCGTCCACCTCGGCGCGCGCGCGGAGCGGCAACGTCGCGGCTTCCCGCGCGTCGCGTGCTCCCTTCGGCAGGCCCGCTTCGAGCTCGGCGAGCTTTTGCTCCCGCTCCTCGGCCGTCAGCGCCTCGTCCTGACGAATCCGGCTCGCCTCCGCGGCGACCTCGCCCTCGCGCTCCTCGTCGCCGAAGAGCGCGTCCGCCGTCTCCTCGCCGAAATGCTTGCGCCTGAGCTTTTTCAGCGCTTCGAGCCGCGCCTTCGGATCGGCCTCCTCGGCCTTCGGCAGCTCGAGCCCGCCCTTGTCCTTTCGATACGCGAGATACTGATCGAGCAGCGCCGCAGCCTGGAGGGCGGCCGGGCCGTCGACGCGCTCGCGAATGGCGGCGAGGATCCGCGCGCGGATCGTCTCGTCGCTCTCCTCGCCCTCGGTGGTGAAGTAGTAATCGAAGAGGCGCAGGATCTCCGGCCCGAGGAGGAGGGATCCGTCGGGCCCGACGCGCAAGGCGCCGTCCTCGTCCGTGCCACGCAGCGAGCGGGCCTTGTCTTTGAACGGGCTCTTCTCGCGGGTATCGACGTTCGCCTCGGCGCGTCGATCCGACGGCGCCGAGGTGGTCCGGTTTGTCGCGCCCTTCGGGCCGCCGCCGCGTGTTTCCGCCGTCGTCTCGACCGCGCGTGTGGGTTCGTCCCCGCCGCGTCTCCACAGGCCGATCCCGGCTGCAGCGACGAGCGTGACGAGGGCGAACCCCGTGGCGACGCGGCGGCGGTTCACGCGTTTCCTCGCTTCGAGAGGTTCGTCAGAGGCCGAGGAGCTTCAGGCGGTTCGCGTGGGCGCGGAAGACCGACTTCGGGCTCGTCTGGAACGGCGCCGTGATGCCGAAGAGCTGGTTCACCTCGTCGAGGTGGTTCATCTTGTAATCGTCGCGGATGACGTCGCCGAGGTGCGAGCTGCAGCGGCCGACGAGCCCGTCGTTCGCGTCGTCGTAGATGATGCCCGTGAGGCCCATCGGGTAATCGGAGACGTCGAGCACGTTCGTCACCTTCGAGGTGCCGGACCACGAGAAATACCGGATCCCGTTCACCTCGTGCGCGCCCTCGCCGCACCACGCGGAAGGCAGGCCCGCGCCGTAGGTCGCGTTGTACGTCGCGGCGCCGTCGGACGAGAGCGACTCCAGCGCGGCCACCGAGTCCTGCGGGCTCGTCTGGCCGGAGAGCAGGCCGAGGATCGTCCCGAGCGAGTTCGCGAAGAGCGAGAGCACGGCCTCGGAGAAGCCGCCCTCGGTCATGTTGTCGCGGAGGAAATCGGCGAGGTCGGCGCCGTGGTGCGGCGAGCCCACGCTCGTCACGCTCGCGACGAGGTCGGGCCGCACCGTGGCGACGTACCGGATGTCGAGGCCGCCGTGGCTATGGCCGATGAGGTTCACCTTCTTCGCGCCCGTGGCCGCGACGATCTCCTCGACCTGCTGGAGCAGCTCCTCGCCGCGCGCCTCGGTGGACGAGAACGCGGGCACCTGCGTCACGAAGACGCGCGTGCCGCCCGACGCGAGCGACGACTCGATGCCGTGGAAGTAGTCCACGACGCCGAACAGCTCGTCGAAGCCCGCCATGCCGTGGCAAAGCACGATGGGGTATTTCGTCTGCGTGTACGTGTCGGTGTAGGCATTGGCCGACGACGTCGACGTCTCCTCGGAGGCCGCGAGCTGGTTCGGCGACTCGCCGCCACAGCCAACCGTAAAGGAGGCCGACGCGAACATCGCCGCGCCGAACGCCGCCGCCCGACCAAACCGAACCCCCAAGCCAATGTTCCAGCGCATGTTGAGGCCCTCCATCCTATCCGAATGGCACCGTTCATGCCAGAGGATCGAATGACGCGTTGCGCCTGGAACAAGCCATTGAGGCTGTAGCAGCCTCGGGCGATTGTGATCTCGGTTGGGTCACGTGCGATCCAGGGTGGATCCACCGTGCATCACTCCCATCGATCCAAGGTGCGTCACTGCAGCTTGAATTTGAACGTGAGGATGTAACGAACGCTGACGGGCCGGCCGCCGTACGTCACGGGGCTGTAGCGCTGCTGCGCGAGCGTCGCGTTCACCGCGGGATCGAGGAACGGGTGCCCCTTGAGGATGCGGCAATCCCGCAGCCGGCCCTCCGTGGTGATGACGCATTGCGCGATGACGGTCGCTTCGACCCGCTGGCGCATCGCGTCGCTCGGGTAGGGAGGCTGGGCGGGGCCCGCGACGAGGACCGGGCGGCCCATCTCGGAGGTCCAGTTCAGCGTGGTGTTCGTCGGCGGCGGCTCCGGCGGAGGCGGAGCGATGCCCTTGCCGTTCGGATCACCGCCGATCACGCCGTCGGGCTTGCCATTCGGATCGCCTCCATTGCCCGTTCCGTCGGGCGCCGTCGCCCCGTCCCCCGCCGCGGCCGCGGGCGGATCGTTCGTCGGTTCGGGCTCGGTCGGCTCGATCTTCGGCGGCTCGTTCGTCAGGATCGGCGCCTGCGGGCGCTTCGGACGGGGCGTCTTCGGCGGGGCCGCCTGCGGGGGTTTGGGAGCTGCCGGGCCCGGCGAGCCCAGCAAGGCCGCGGGCTTCGGCGGGACCTGAAACACCACGACCGGCTCGTCCTCGTTCGAGGCGGCCTTCTTGGCGGGAATGGCGAACACGATGACCGCTGCCAGCGCGTGCGCGCCGATGGAGAGAAGCGCTCCGGTGCCGAGGTGCGGACGAGCGCCCTCGTACCGGCCCATGGCCGATTCGAACACGAATGCCTCCTTTCCAGGACGAACGGGGTCTCGTCCCGGAGAAACCTATTTCACGACCGATTCACTTCGGCAGAACGAGATTGACCTTCGAGACGTACCGCACCGAGATCGGCCGCCCGTCCTGCGTCGCCGGCGAGAATCGCCACGTGCGCGCAGCCGCGAGCAGCTCGCCGTCCATGTGCGGCAAAGACTTGAGGAGCCGACAATCCTTCGTCGCGCCCTCCGCCGTGATCTCGCATTGCAAGAGGGCCATGCCCTCCACGCGTGTTTCGAGCGCTTCGCGGGTGTACACCGGATCACGACCGCCAATGCGCTTCGGCGGGGACATGGTCCCTTGCTCGAAGGGCTGAACGATCGCGGCCGTCGCCTCGGGTTTGGCCGGAGGCACCTCGGGCGCGCTCACGCTCTCCACCATGGCGACCGCGGGGGGCGCGGCCTCGGGCACGCGTGGCTCCTCGGAGGCCGGCGGTTCTGCTTCCACGGCCACCTTCGGCGGCGACGGCGCGGCATTCGGTCCTGGACGCGGCGCGGCCACGGGCGTCGCGGCGCGAACAGGCTCCTCGTCGTGGCCTTTCGCCTCCGCGCGAGGCGCGGGCGCGGCGATCCCTGCGCCGAGCTGGAGCTCGGGGTATTGCTGCGGCTCTTCCGCGGGCCCCTTCGATACCCTGGGGCGCTGCATGGGCTGCGCGAGCACGATTCCGAGCACCACCACCTGCGCCGCCGCAATGAGCGCGGCGCCGAGCCGGCCTTTCTGGAAAAAACCGACCGGTCGTCCCGTGGGCCCGAGGACGCTCTGGAAGAGCATATGCGGCGTCGCCTGCGCCGATCGCTTCGCGCCGGCCATTGCCGTCCGCGCCGGCCGAGGTTCGGACGTCTGGGGCCTCTGCGCCGTCGTCATTCGAGGCGCGACGATCTCCCGCGCCGAAATCTCCTGCGGCTTCGCCGCTCGTGACGGCTCGATTCCGAGCGCGGCGAGCGCCCGCGCCCTGGACGCCGCCGGCGCCCGATCGGGCCGCGCCGAGCGCAGGAGCGAAGTCGCCGCGTCATCCCCGTTCTCTTCGAGCAGCCTGCGCATCTCGCTCACGGCCGCCCCCTTCCTTGTGTTCCCATGGCCCGCGCCGAGAGCCTCGCAAAGAGCTCCCGCGCGCGCCGGAGCCTCGACGCCACCGTGCCCATCGGTAGATCGAGCGCCCCGCTGATCTCCTGCATCGTGAGCTCTTCGAGCTCGAACAAAACGAGCACCGTCCTGAGATCCTCCGGCATCGCCGCGAGCACCTCGTCGAGCAGGGCCCGCAGGCGCCTTTGCTCCACGATCTCGTCCGGCCGAGGCCCGGCGTCGGCGCGCGCGTCCGCCACCTCGTCCCCCTCGGGGACCTCGCGCCGCCTTCGCTGCGCGCGCTTGGCGTGCGAGGCGACGTGCACGGCCGTGCCCATCAAAAACGCCTTCTCGCGTCCCGGTTGAATCACCCCGAGCTTGCCCGAGGCCACGACGAACACCTGCTGCGCGCAATCATCGAGCTCCGCCGCGGGCACCCCGAGCCGGCGGAGCGCCACGTACACGGCGTCGAAATGCGCGTCGACCATCTCCCGGAGCCGCGCCTTCTCCGCGCCGGCCTCGCCCCCCCTGGCCCACGCCTCCTCGACTGCGCGAGGCTCGTCCGCCTCGCAGACCTCGGCGCCCGCGAAGAGGATGTCCAGGTCGGAGACGAGGGTCACGGGCGCACCCTCCGTTTCGAACGGAGCCCTCGGGCCGCGCGTGACGCGGCGAACGCAGGGGGGACGTGGGCAAGAGCGGGGGCCACGTCTCTAGAATGCCCGGTCCGGCGCGGGTTGATCACGAAAAATGAAGGGCCGCGCGGAAGCGGAAACGTGGACTCCGTTACCAGATCCGGATCAGGGCCTGCCCCTCCTCCGCTCCACGGCCGCATGGCCCAGCCCGCTCACCGCTACTTCTTCGATTCTTGCTCCCCCGGCTTGGGCAAGCTCGCGGGGTCGTAGATCCCGTCGCTTTCGATCTTCCCCCACCGCTCCTCGAGCGATTTCACCCAGCCTGGATCGTGGATCTCGGTGAGCTTCTTCTTCCACGCGCCTTCGAGGAAGCTCGTGCTGAAGGGATCCCCTCGGTCCTCGGGAATGCCGATCTCCGTCTTGCACACCTGCATCTCGTAGCCGCCGGGAGCGGGCTCCGCCTGCTTCAAGCAGAGGTCGTATTTGTTCTTCCAGTTGCTGATCTCGAGCCTTTGCACGAGCAGGGCCTCCGCCTGCTTGAGCAGCGGGTGGACGCGTTTGTATTCGGCGTCGACGAGCGCCTTCGCCTCGCCGGCCTCGGGGCTCGTGGGGAAGAGCTTCGCGATTTTCTTGCCGAGATCGACGCAGGAGCCCGTCCCGTCCGGCTTGCACGCGGCCTTCACCTCGTCGAGCAGGAGCGCCGGGCCATTCTTCGTCAGCCACTCCTTGGCCTTGTCCGCGACCGGCGAGCTTTGCCCGGCGAGCTCCTCCATCTTGGCCCGCGCCGCGGCCTTGTCCGCCGAGGCATTCGCCTCCTCGAACGCGGCCGCGCTGCTCATCGCCCGCGTCTTCGAGAGCGCCTCGAACGCTCGTTTGGCCGGCGCATCCGCGACCGTCGCGGAGAGCTCCTTGGCTTTCGCGAATTGCCCCTCGGCGACCAGCGTGGTCGCCTCCCGGACCGTGAGGGCCTCGATGCGTTGCTTCGCCACGGGACAAAACGGCGAGCTCTCGGCGGCCTTGCAGACCTCCGCATACAGCGCCTTGGCCTCCGGGATCTTGCCGGCCGCCTCGGCCTCTCTCGCCTTCGACATCGGCTCCTTGGCCGCGTCGCAGCCCGCGAGCGCGAGGGCGAGCGCGGCGATGGCACATGCAATGGATCGGCTCATTTCGCACCTCCCGCGGCCTTCTGCGGATCCTCGCCCGTCGCGATGGCCCCGGAGCGACGCGCCTCGTACGTCGCAATGACGCCTGGATCGCCGAGCGCCGCGACGCGCCTGCGAAAGAGCGAGTCCTCGGTCTGCCGCGCGTCGAACCGCTCGTAGGCGGATTTCCCGTCGGCGTAGACGTCTTCCTCACAGGCGCGGACGCGCTGGAATTCGGCCTCGATCTCGGCGGTCTTCGTGGCCATGCAGAAGACGAAGGCCAGGTCCTTCTTGCCCCGCTGCATGAAGACCCCGAGGAACCTGTCGAGCTCGGCGCGTACCTTCTCCGTGCGCTTTTGCTCGGCGTCGTGGGCGGCTTTGGCCTCGTCGAAGCCGGGCGGCTTCTGCGGAAGCGCCGAAAGTTTCTCGAACGTATCCATGCAGGATCCTTGATGCTCCGGGCCACACGCGGCTTTCACCTGCGCGACCAGCAGTCCCGGCCGTTCCTTCTCGATCCACGCCTTCGCCAGCGTCGCCGCGGGCGTGCTTCCTGCGGCGAGCGTGTTCATCGCGTCGAACGCGCGGCCTTTGTCCGTATCCGCCGCGGCCTGCTCGAAGCGAACGCCCTCCGTCAGATCTTCCTTGCCGAGGCGCGCCTCGATGTCCTTTGTGGTGGGTTCGTCCGCGAGGGCGAGGGCCCGGACGAGCAGACGCTCGGCCTTGCCGAATTCGTTCTTTTCGACGGCCTTCGTCGCGGCCGTCACGAGCGCACCCGCGGCCCGAGGGCGGCTCTGCTGGCATTCCGGGCTCGTCGGCCCCTCGGCGCAGACGATCTCGAACTTTTGCGAGGCCTCTTCGAAGTTCGCTTGGGCTTCGAGGTTCTCCGCCTCCTTGAAGGACGGCGGCGGGCCCGAGCATCCGCCGATGGCGAGCAGCGGCAGGACCAGGAGACATGTACGTGAGAGCACGGGGCGAGTAGAGCCGCGCCCGCTTTGCCTGTCAATCTCTCAGGCCGCCTCGCACCGCGGGCACCACGTCGTCGGGCCTTCGTGCGGCGCGCGGTGCGCGCGGCGGTGCCTCGAGCTGCGCGCCCAGACGATGAGATTCACGCGCCTCCCGGAGCGCAGCGCATGCACGCCGTGCCGGTGCGCGCCCGCGTGCAGGATCGCCCGGCCTGCCGCGGGGTTCCATTGCCAGACCTCCGCGTCGTTCGCCGGGTCCTCCCGATGGGCGTCGCAACGAACCCCCCGGAAGTACACCTCGGCCCCGTCGAACGAGAGCCCGAGGCACGCGTTGAGCGTCACCTCGCTATCGTCCACGTGAAACCCGAGGTCGGTATCGCCGTTTTCCGCGTACTCCACGACGAACGAATGCTGGTGATCCACGCTCGAACCGGCATGCTCCGGAAACGCCCATTTCGTGAGCGGCGAAAGCCAGGTGTAGAGCAGCTCGTCCATCGCCCCTTCGAGCCCGAGCTCCGCGAGCACGACGCCCTGGTTGTTCATGCTGTTCGGCCGGACCGGGCCCACGCCTCGGTGGCGGCACCAGTGCTCGAATGCGTGGATCTCGCGGAGCAGGGCCTCCCTGTATTCGGCCGACAAGAGCGGGAATTCGATCACGCCGGGATGAAGCCGCGTGACGAGCGCTTCGAGGGCCTCGTGCGTCCCGGCCTGCACGGCGCGAACGAAGCCGGGATCGAGGCACCGCTCGGTCATGTCGGAGAGCCACGTTTGCCGGGGCGAATACGAGGGGCGCGTCATGGGAAACGTGATCGTACCACGATACGCTCCCGCGCGCGGCTCAGCCGCGCAGCAGCGAAGGCACGGCGGCGAGGAGATAGGCCGCGGACGTGCCCGCCATGATGGATTGCGCGATCACCGCCGCAGGCCGCTCCACCGGCTCTCCGCGGAGCAGCGCCGGCAGCTTGCCGAGCCCGCGCGCCGAGCCGGCGAGGCCGAGGCCCGCCACGGCCGTCGCGCCCACGAGCGCGGCCTTCCGGGACGAACCGCGACGGGCGAGCAGGCCGAGCCCCAGCGCCGCCGCGCCCACGCCCGCGGGGATCAGCGCCGTCTTGTGCTCCCTGCCTGTCGCGACGAACCCCCCGATGCCGAGCGCGGTCAAGAGACCGCCGTACCCGATCGTCCAGCCTGTCATGACGTCGAATCCTCCTTCGGCCGGGACGCGCGGCGTGCCGCGCATCCCGCGCGAACCCATTCATGACACGCCTCGCGGCGTCGCGCTCGATACGTCGGGGGCAGGGAGGGAGAAGGAAGGGGGAGACCCCCGGAGAGCCGCTCGGGCCCCGGGGGCGTGACGAATCGTCAACCGCGCTTCTTCGGAGCGGCGGGGGCGCGGCCCTCGATCTCCTTGCGCAGCTTCTTCCACTCGGCCTTTGGCAGCTTGCGGACGGCGTCGGCGATGCGGGCCCGCTCGTCCTCCGTCGGGAAGGCGAGGATGTACAGGGGCGGGATATCGAGCGCGCGGGCGATGCGATCGACCGTCTCGATCGTGATTGCCGCGAAGCCGTGCTCGATGTTCGAGAGGTGGCCCTTCGAGATCGAGCTCGCCTCGCCGAGCGCGGGCAGGGACATGTTGCGCTCGAGGCGCAGCTCGCGGATGCGCGCGCCGACCTTGGAGGAGAAGGGGCTGGGTTCGGTTCGTCGGGGCATGGGATCACCTCTCGGCAGCGAGGATTCCCCCTTACCACAACATGCGCGGAAGACAAACCGCCCAGTTCGTCCGACCCGTAGATTTTGGAGAGGACGTCCGAGAACCAGCCTACACCCAGGGTGGCGCGGGCTCGTTTGGCCCCCACGTACATAGGTGTTGATTGTTCCCGGGAAAACTGGCAGAGTCCCGGCCGGGCGAGATCCGGGCCCCGTGGGTTCAGAGCCCGACGTTCCTCACGGGCAAGAACGGCAGCCCGCCCTGCTTCGAGAGGTTCACGGCGCCGGTGACGTGGGCGACCGCGCCGAACGGGAGCCCGCCGACGAAATGCTCGACGTCGTTCCAGGCGTCGAGCTGCCCGAGGGCGTACGCGCCCGGGAAGGGCTGGACTTTCTCTGACCGACCCTCCTTGCCTCGCCCTTGCGGCCCCGACGAATCCGGCATACGCCGTGGGTATCCGAACGCTTTGCCGGAGGTGCACGCTTGATTTCGTCTCGAACCTTCGTCTCCATTTCATTCGTGGTCGTCCCGCTCGTCTTCTTCGCCTGCGCCAAGGGAAGCTCCCGTCCCGGCGGAGGCGGTGGCGCAGGAGGCGAGGGGGGCGACGAGTGGAGCGGTCCCGCGCAATCCTCGAGCAGCAGCGGAGGGATGGGCGGCATGGGCGCGGGCGCGTCGTCGTCTTCGTCGAGCACGAGCAGCGGATCGAGTTCGTCCTCGGGCGGCGGTGGCGGCGGCAGCGGGCCATTGCCCATCGTGCTCCTGCGTATCGGCGACGGCGTGACCACGCTCTCCTCCGCGGCGTCGCCGGTCTCCCTCGAATGGCGGCTCACGGACGGCTCTGCCACGCCGGGCGCGCCGGGGACGACCGGCATGCCGCAGTCGATCTCGGGCTCGAATTACCAGCTCACGTTGTCGGGGACGGCGTCCTCCGAGGGGCACCTGTCGCTCTCGGCGAATGGCAAATACGTCTTCCTCGCCGGGTATGCCGCCGACGTGGGCACGCTGAACGTGAGTACGCAGCTCGTGTCGCGCGTTGTCGGCCGGGTCGACGCGCTCGGCAACGTGAACACCTCGACCTTGCTCACGGGCGCGTTCAACGGCAGCAACGTGCGCGGCGCGACCTCCTCGGACGGCACGTCGATCTGGGTCTCGGGCAACAGCACCACGACCGGCGGCATTCATTACACGACGCTCGGCTCGAGCGCGCCCACGCAGATCCTCACGAACCCGCTCAATACGCGCTGCGTGCACGCCTCCGGCGGACAGCTCTACGCGACGTCCGGCGCGGGCACGTTCGTCAACGTCTTCACGGTCGGCGCGGGCCTGCCCACGTCGAGCGGACAAACCGCGGCGTCGCTCCCGGGCCTGCCCACCGTCGGCGCGAGCCCGTACGGGTTTGTCTTGCTCGATCTTTCCGCCGGCATTGCCGGCCCGGACACGCTTTACATCGCGGACGATCGCAGCCCGGCGAGCGGCGGTGGAATTCAGAAATGGACGTTCGACGGCGCCTCGTGGTCGCTCGCGGCGACGTGGAGCGACGGCACGGCGGGCGTGCGGGGCCTTGCGGCGAAGCCCTCGGGGGCCGGCGTGCAGATCGTGGCGACGACCTCGGAGAACAACGAAAACCGGGTTCTCACGCTCTTCGACGACGGCTCGGCGTTCCCCGAGATCGTGATCGCCACGGTCGCGCCGCTGAATACCGTCTTCCGCGGCGTCGCGTTCGCCCCGCAATAAAAAAGACGAGCCGGGGCGCCGGGCCTTGACAAGGGCCCGGACGCCCGGGACCCTTCTGCGCGATGTCTACCCTCCTCGCGCACGGGCCGTCGAATCTCCTCGAAGGCCGCTGGGTCCCGCTCCCCGGCGACGCCATCACTTCGCGAAACCCCACGCGTCCCGTCGAGATCGTCTGGCAAGGCAGCCCCGACCCCGCGCATGCCGATGAGGCCGTCGCGGCGGCGCGGCGCGCCTTGCCCGCCTGGGCCGCGCTCCCCGCCGAGCGGCGTTTCGCGGCCCTCCGCCGCTTCCGCGACCTCTGCAAGGCCCGCGCGGCCGATATGGCCCGCCTCATCACCGACGAGACGGGCAAAGCGCTCTGGGATGCGCGCGCCGAGGCCGATCTGCTCGCGGCCAAGGTCGACATCACGCTCGACGCCTCCGAGCACGGCGGGTTGCGGCGCGTTTCGGGCTTCGAGATCCCGCTCTCGGCCTCGCGCACGGGGCGCACCTGGTTTCGGCCGCACGGCGTCATGGTCGTGCTCGGCCCCTTCAATTTCCCGGCGCACCTGCCGAACGGGCACATCATCCCCGCGCTCGCGCTCGGCAACACCGTCGTGTTCAAGCCGAGCGACAAGGCCCCGGCCGTCGGACAAACCCTCGCGGCGTGGCTCGCCGAGGCGCTCGACGCCGAGGGCGCGCCGCCCGGCGTCGTGAACCTCGTGCACGGCGGCGCGAGCGTCGCGTCGCGCCTCGTCGCGAACCCCGACATCGACGGCGTGCTCTTCACGGGCTCGTGGCCCGTCGGCCGGCGCATCCTCGAAGCGAGCCTCGATTGGCCGGGCCGCGTCCTCGCGCTGGAAATGGGCGGCAATGCCCCCGCCGTCGTCCTGCCCGACGCGGATCTGCGGCAGGCGGCGATCGAGGTCGCGCGCTCGGCGTTCGTCTCGACGGGGCAACGCTGCACGTGCACGCGGCGGCTCGTCGTGCACAGCGCCGTCGCCGAGCGGTTCGTCCGGACGATCGTGGCGATGGCGTCCGGGCTCCGCGTCGGGGATCCGCTCGCGGATCCGCAGCCGTTCATGGGGCCGATCATCTCGGCGGAGGCGCGCGCGGCCGTGCTCGCGGCGCAGGATCGGTTCGCCGCCGGCGGCGCCGAGGTCCGCCTCCCGGCGCGCGCCCTCGAATCGCCGACCGGCGGCCATTTCCTCTCGCCTGGGATCGTCCGCGTCGATCGGTTCACGCTCTCCGAGGACGGGCCCGGCGCGGACGTCGAGGTCTTCGGGCCGCTGCTCCGCTACGTCGTCGTCGATTCGGTCGACGAGGCGATCGCGCAGGCGAATGCCACGCGGTTCGGGCTCGCGGCCTCGATCTTCACGAAGGACGCGGGCGTCATCGACCGATTCCTCGCCGAGGCGCGCGCCGGCTGCGTGAACGTCAACACCGGCACCGCGGGCGCGAGCAGCAAGCTCCCGTTCGGCGGGATTGGTTTGTCCGGGAACCATCGGCCCGCGGGGGCCTTCAGCCTGGACTATTGCGCGTATCCGGTGGCGGGGATGATCGAGAGCGGCGCCGCGGCGCCGCTGCCGATCGGGATGACGTTCGAGGAGAGCTTCCTCGAATAGGGAGCGGGGGGGCTCAGTTCACGTTCGGATCCGGCGTGGCGGTCTCGGCCGCCTGCGCCTCGGCGGGCCCCTCGGGCGCCTTCTTGGGCAGCTTTTCCTCGAGCGTCGCGAGCCGCTCGGCCGCGCGCTCGAGGGCGCGCGCGCTCGTCGTGAGCGCGGAGCGCCCGTAACCGAGGCTGAAGCCCGCCCATTTCACGGAAGCATCGACCAGCACGTCATACATCTCGCGCGCCTTCTGCTCGACGCGGGCCGACGCGGCCTTCACGTCCTTCAGGCTCGGGATCTTCGTCTCGCTCTGGGTTTGCGTCGTCATAAGGGATGCCTCCTGTTCGTCTGGAAAGCCCTCGTCCGGCAGGGCCATGGTGGTGCATACGGCGCTCGAAGGACCGTGCGAATCGCTCCGCAATGCATCGCCCTCCGAGCTCGCAAGCCCGCCCCGGACATCGTTCGGATGTGTTCGCTTTTATGACGCGTCGTGTTACATGTCAAGACGCGGCGCGTTGATTTCCAGGCTGGGCCTGGATCGGGCGGATCAGGCGGCGCGGCGGGCGGAGGCGGCGCGCGTCACGGCGGAGACGAGGGCATCGACCGCGTGCGGGCAGCTCCGGAGGTCGATCGCCTCGCGCAGCAGCGGCTCGTGGTCGTGCGCCGCCGTTGTCGTGAGGACGAACGCGGGGCGCGAGCCGATCTTGGTTTTGCGCAGGAACGTGAGGAACGGGACGCTCTCGTCATGCGGAGACACGTCGTACACGACGACGCGTGGATCGTGCCGGGCGAAGAGCGCGAGCGCCGCCTCGGGCGCCGCGACGAGCGAGCCCAGCGCGGCCGTGACCACGCGGAGGCCCGTCGCCTCGATCTCCTCGGCGAGCGACCTCGCCACTGCTTCGTCTTCGTGAATGATGGCCACGACGTCAGGTTGCTGCATGAACGCGATCCGAGGCAGGGCGCGTGCCTGCTTCCCGCCGCGTCGCGCTCGCACGCTCGCGGCGTCCGCCCGGATCGATTATGCTGATCGACCTCGCCATGCTTTCCCGTCGCGCCATCCTCGGTTCGGGTCTTGGTTTCGCCGGTTCGTTCCTGCTTTCGCGGCCCTCGCTCGCGAAGAAGACCGAAAAAGAGCCGATCCCCGCGCTCCCGCTCTCGTTCGCCGTCGCCGAGGAGGACGGCGTCGCGGTCCAGAACGAGGTGTGGATCGCGGAGCAGATCGCCGAGGCCACGCGGCTCTTCACGCCGATCGGCGTGACGCTGCGCAAGGCCGCCGCGCGCGCTCTCCCGGAGGCGCTCGCCAGGCTCGAGACGCGCGCCGACAGGGACGCGCTCGCCGCGCACCTCGAGGCAAAGCGGATCAACGTGATGATCGTGGCATCCCTGCGAGACGTGGACGATCCGAAGCTCTTCCGGATGGGCGTGCACTGGCGGCACAGAAAGACGCCGGCGAAGCATTGGGTGATCGTCGCGGCGAGCGCACGACCGAGCACGCTGGCACACGAGCTGGGCCATTTCTTCGGGCTCGGTCACAGCGACGTGACCGACAACGTGATGAGTTATTCGCGTACCGGCGTTCCCCCCTTCTTCGACGCCAAGCAGGCCGAGCGCATCGAGAGCATGGCGCGGATGTACGTGGGGTCGAAGCTCCTCGAACCCGCGTGAGCCGCGCGCGTGGGCGCGCTTCGATTCTCTCGCCACGGCGGCCGGGATCGTTTACCCTACGGATCGTCCGGCCGATCGCGCCCGGGTTCTGGCATGCAAACGCCTCCACGTCGCACGACTCCACCGCCGCCGTCCGTCGCGCCCGAGCGTCCGAGTGAGCGCGCGCCCGCGGGTCCCCCGATCAGCAGCGGCATCGGGCGGCCAAGCTGGCCGCCGCCGTCGAGCGAAGGCGCGCCTCGCTTGACGGACACCTGGGGGCCGAGTTCTTCGGATCGCCCCTCCTCGCGCCCCTCGACGCGCCCGCCGACCGGGACCGGAGACATGCGCACGTGGTACCTGGATCTTCCTTCTCCGCCCGGGGAAGGATCGTTTCGGGTCAAAGGGATCGCGTATCGCGGCCTCACGCACCTCGTGACGTGCCGCGTCGAAGGAGGCCTGGCGGCGTTCGCCGCGGCATTGCCGACGCCCGCGTTGCAAGGCTTCTTCGGCCAGCCGTTTCTCGCGAGCAGCTTTTACGACATGTTCCCGCTCGTGGCGGGCAGCGGCGTCCTCGCCTCGCTCGCGCGCTCCCAGCTCGACACGTTCGCGCATCAGCAGGGGCGCGCGCAGGCCTCGTACGACGTGGAGCACCAGTACCGCGCCTTGCTCCAGGGCCGTTCGACCGACGATGTGCACTCGCGCCTCCGCCCGCTCGCCGGCCGATATTATGATTTCGGCGAATGGGACGTCGAGCGGGCGGGGCTGAACCGGCTCCGCGTCGTCGAGCGGGCGCTGCCCATCTGGATCATGCCGTGGTTCGTCCCGATGCAGATCGGCTACTTCTCGGGCCTCATGGCGGCGATGGGCAAGCCGGGCTCGACCGTCACGTTGCAATCGTTCCGCCGCGAGGGCCTCGCGGGGTCGATGTCGCTCGTCGTCCTGGAGCTCGAGGTCGTAATGCGCGACTGATCGGGCGTTTCGCCCGGCGATCGGGGCTTCTCGCGGCGGCCGCGCCGTGGTACGCCGGGCCATGCGGTCCTTCCTCGGTGCTTCCTCGATATGCCTCCTCGGCGCGCTCGGCTGCGGCGGCGGCGGCGAGACCCCCAAACCGACGATTTTCGACGTCACCGGCACGATCGTCGATCTCCACCTGACCGACGGTGGGGACGTGACGAACGTCCGGGATCCCGGGCAATTCGAGATTGCCGCGATCGTCCCCGGGGACGACGGCGCCCCGCGGGAGTTCATCGCCGAGGTGGCGGAGGACGGCACGTTCCGCATTCGTGACCTCCCCGAGGGGCCATACGATCTGCGCTTCACTGAGCTCTTCGGCACGGGGACGCGGCCGCCGCGGTTCATCATGAACGCCCCGCGTACGATCGACCTCGGCCGCGTCTTCGTGGGCCGCCCCGACGCCGAGCCCATCGCGACGGCGAACACGACGGAGCTCGAGCTGACGTTCGATGGATTGAACCCGTGGGGGGAGGGGTCGAGCATCGAGGTGTTCTCGCTCGGCGCGGGCACGATCGGGACGCTTCCCCCGGCGGACGGCATGGCGCCCGCCATGGACGCCACGCAGATCACCGATTTTCGCGTGGCCACCTCGGAGCTCGTCGTGCCGAACCTCGTCGCGGCCGAGGCCGGGGACCAGGCGTATTTCACGCAAATGGTCGGCATTGCCGGCGCCGGCGCGCCTTATCGCTCGGTGCGCCGGGCCTTCGGGCCGACGTCGTTCACGCTCGCCGACGGCGCGGCCACGCCCGTCGAGGGCACGTTCGTGGCTGCGCCTCCGAAGAAACTCGCCGTCTCCTTCGACGATGCGGCTTTCCAGGCCCTCGCCGCGAGCGTTCATCCTGAAGCGACGATTGCGGGCAAGGACATTCGCATCGGCGTGGAGCCGGGCGGCGCGGGTCGAACGTCCGTCTCCCCCACGCCCGATTTGCTCTTGCTCTCCGCGCTTCCTGCGGCACAGCCCCCGGCCGAGCTCGTGTATGGCAATCCCTTCCCCGCGGGCTGGGCCGAGGTCGCCGCCGTCGAGGTTGCTTATGCCGTGACGCACGTCATGCCCACGGGAATCCCGAAGACCACGGCGATCGCCATCGGCCGCACGGGCCCCGTTTCTTCGTTCTCCGGCGCGATCGCGCCGACGCTCGGCCCTCCGCTCGACATTCGCGTGAACGATCAGCCTGCGTATGGCGAGCTCCTCGGCATCGGCAACACGCCCACGGTGACCTGGAGCGCGCCTTCGCTCGGCAAAGCCGCGGCGTACGTCATCACGCTGCGGCGGCTCGACCCGGGAGGACAACTCACGCGGACCATGGCTTCCTTCTCGACGACGGAGCCCGTGCTGCGCATTCCGGACGGCTTGCTCGACGTCGGGTATTATTATTATCTCCGCATCGGCGTGCGGGAGGAATTCGACAACGCGGCGCCGCTCCAGGTCCAGGAGAGCCGTGTCTATGCCGAGGCGCTCACCGGCGTCCTCTCGCCCTGAGGCGCGCGCGGCCCCGCCATGGATGTCCCTACCATTCAAGTCTCGGCCATTCAGGTCCTCGGCCTCGCCTGCTTCGGGCTCGTTCTCGGCCGCGGCATCCGGCGCGCCCTGCCCATCCTCGAGCGGCTCAGCATTCCCGCGTCGATCCTCGGCGGCCTCGTCTATGCGATCGTCGGCCTCGCGTTGCGGGATCGCGTCTGCAATTTCAAGTTCGATCTCGCCCTGCGCGACATCCTCATGATCGCGTTCTTCACGACCGTGGGAATGACGGCGAGCCTCCGGCTGCTCGCGCTCGGCGGCAAGCGCGTCGCCATTTTCCTCGGCGCTGCGGTCCTCGGCTTGCTCGCGCAGATGGGCTGGGGCGCGGGGGCGGCGAAGGTGATGGGTTTGCCGCCGCTGCTCGGCGCCATTCCGGGCGCCGTGTCCCTCACGGGCGGTCCCGCGACCGCGCTCGCGTTCGGCCCCGTCTTCGAGCAGGCGGGCGTCCCCGGCGCGACCGCGATTGGCCTCGCGTCGGCTGTCTTCGGGATCATCGTGAGCGGCCTGCTCGGCGGGTTCGTCGGCAGCTTCTTGATTCGACGCCACAGCTTGCGCTCGGGGGAGAGCGACGCCATGCCGGCGCCCGAGATCGACATCGACGCGGGGCCCTCCGAGAAGCACGGCGATTACCTCGCGCACATCATCGTGCTCGGCGTGGCGATGGCGCTCGGCTCGCTGCTCTCCGCGCAGTTCACGGCCTGGAAGCTCACGCTCCCGGCGTACATCGGGGCGATGATCGTGGCCGGCGTGGTGCGAAACCTCGACGATCGTCTGCAATTCGCGGGCATCGATCAGAAGAAGATGGAGGACATCGGCGCCGTCGCGCTCGAGCTCTTCATCGTGATGGCGCTGCTCACGCTGGAGCTCTGGCAGCTCCGGACGCTGGCGCTTCCCGTGCTCTTCATCCTGGTCGGCCAGGTGGTGCTCACGATCGGGCTCTGCTGGACGGCCATTTACTGGATGATGGGCCGGAGCTACACCTCGGCGGTCATGGCGGGCGGGTATTGCGGGTTCATGCTCGGCACGACGGCGAACTCGCTCGCCTGCATGAACGAGATCGTGCGCAAATCGGGGCCGGCGCCGCAGGCGTTCTTCGCGGTCAGCATCGTGGGGGCCTTCCTCATCGACTTCATCAATGCGCTCCTCGTCACGCAAGCCTTGAACGTGCTCCGCTGAGCGCGCGCCGCGTCCCATGACCACCGAACAGCGGACCATTCTCGTCACCGGCGGCGCCGGATACATCGGCTCGCACGCGGCCCTCGCCCTCGCGGAGCGCGGCCACCGGCCCCTCGTGCTCGACAACCTGAGCAAAGGCCACCGCGAGCCGATCGCGCGAGCGCTCGGCGCGCCCGTCATCCAGGCCGATACGCGGGACCGCGCCGCCCTCGACGTGATCTTTTCGCGCGAGCGCATCGACGCCGTCATGCATTTCGCCGCGTTCGCCGAGGTCGGCGAGTCCGTCGCGGATCCTCTCGCGTATTACGAGAACAACGTTCACGGCACGGTCACCTTGCTCCAGGCCATGCAGGCGGCCGGCGTCTCGAAGTTCGTCTTCTCCTCGACGTGCGCGACGTACGGCGTGCCGGAGGTCACCCCGATTCCCGAGGATCACCCGCAGAACCCGCTGAACCCGTATGGCCGGTCCAAGCTCCTCGTGGAGAAGATCCTCGCGGAGTGCGAGACCGCGTGGGGCCTTCGGTCCGTGAGCTTTCGTTATTTCAATGCAGCCGGCGCGCATCCGAGCGGTCTCCTCGGCGAGGATCACGACCCCGAGACGCACTTGATTCCGCTCGTCCTTTCCGTGGCCCTCGGCAAACGCCCGTCGATCCGGATCTTCGGCGAGGATTACGACACACCGGATGGAACGTGCCTCCGTGATTACATCCACGTCTCGGATCTGGCGGACGCGCACGTCCTCGGGGTCGATCATCTCCTCGGCGGCGGAGCGAGCACGGTCGTGAACCTGGGCAATGGGCGTGGTTTTTCCGTGAAGGAGGTCATCGCGGCGGCGACGCGCGTCACGGGCTGCGCGATCGCCGTGGAGAAGGCCGCGCGCAGGCCCGGGGATTCACCGGCGCTCGTGGGATCGAGCGAGCGCGCGCGCAAGCTGCTCGGCTGGTCCCCGCGGTTCCCGGAGCTCGAAACGATCATCGCCCATGCATGGGCGTGGCACCAGAAGAAACACGGATGACGTTTCGGCAGTTTCCCCGAAGGACTTAACCGGCTTCGGGCCGGAGCCCGAGCCCGCGCGCGATTTCTTTGAACGTCTCGACCGCGGGCGTGGGCGTACGGCGTTTGTCGGGGCTATCGAAATCGACGCGAAAGAGGCCGAAGCGGGGCTCGTAGCCCTCGGCCCATTCGAAGTTGTCGAGGAGTGACCAGTGGAAATACCCCCGCACGTCGACGCCCTCGCGCGCGGCGCGCACGAGCGCCTCGAAATGGGAGCGCAGGAACGAGGGGCGAACCTCGCCGCCCTTGTCCGCGATGCCGTTCTCCGTGACGTACACCGGCAAGCCGAGCGCGCCATACCGCTTGAGCACCTGGTAGAGGCCCTCCGGGTAGATGTCCCAGCCGAGGTCGCTGACGGGCCGATCCGCGGGTACGTATTGCTTGGAGAGCGAAGGGTCCCGGAGGTCGGCCCGCACGTGGTCGCGGCCGTAGTAATTGATGCCCATGTAATCGAAGGATCCGAGCAGGCCGGGGACCACTTCGTCGATCTCGACGACGCCGGGGATGCCGAGCTCGATGCGACCCGTGAACGGCGCGGCGGCGATGGCTTCGTTGAAGAAACGGTCCGTGAAGCCGGCGATCAGCCGATCGAGCGGAGAGCGCGTTGCCGGCTGGAAGATCCGGACGTGGTGCGCGATGCCGATCCGCGTGGCGTGCCCGTCGCCGTCCGCGTCCGTGGTATCCGCCTCGCGGATCGCCTCGGTCATGCGCGCGTGGGCCTTGAGCATACGTGAAAGCACCTGCGCGGCGATTCTCGAATCCGAGAGCCCCGGAGGAAAGACCCCCTTCACGTACGACATCGTCGCGAGCACGTTGGGTTCGTTGATCGTGCACCAGAGATCGACCGCCGATCCGAGCTTCTTCGCGATCCTGCGCGAGAATGCTGCGAGGAGCTCGATCGTCCGATCCTTCATCCATCCGCCCTGCGTCGCGACCCAGCGCGGCAAGGTGAAATGGTGGAGCGTGACCATCGGCTCGATTCCGGCCGCGCGGAGGGCGAGCGCCCACGCGAGGTATCGATCCGCGGCCTCCTCGTTCCAGGCGCCCTCCGTGGGCTCGAGGCGGCTCCATTCGACGCTGAATCGATACGCATTCGCGCCGAGCCGGCGCAGGAGCGCGATGTCGTCGTCGATGCGATTCCACGAATCACACGCGGCGCCCGAGACCGTGCGATCCTTGATGTGTGGCTCGCCGTCGCGAAATGCTCCCCGTTCCCAGTCGGTCCAGTCGTTGTCGAGGCCGCCCTCGATCTGGTGCGACGCCGTGGCCGTGCCGAGCAAGAACCCCGCAGGCAAGGCCGAGCGCAGCGAAGAGAGCGCGTCCTCCGCGCCGAGAATGCACGGGGGCGGGTGCGGATCTTTCGTCAGCGCGGCGTGACCGAGGCGGGCGAGGCGGGCGAGCTTCATGAGGCCGGCGGCTTTATAAGCCGGCCGCGCTCGGGCGGAAAGGGGCTTGCAGCTCAGATCTGGATCTCGCGCGCGCCGGCCCCGCCGCGCGTGACGAGGAAGCCGGGCTCGACGCCGAAGCGGCGCTGGTAGGCGTCGCGGACCGCAGCCATGACCGCGTCGAGCGCGGATTCGTCGACGAGGGATACGGTCGAGCCGCCGAACCCGCCGCCGGTCATGCGAGCGCCGTAAACGCCCGGCTGCGCGACGGCGAGGTCGACGAGCGTATCGAGCTCCGGGCAGCTCACCTCGTAGTCGTGCTGCAAGGATCGGTGCGACGCGATGAACGAGGCTCCGACGGCCGCGATGTCGCCACGGCGGAGCGCGTCGGCGGCGGATTGTGTCCGGGCATTCTCGGTGACGACGTGACGCGCGCGGCGGAGAATGGGCTCGGGCAGGAGCGAGGCGTGCCCCGCGAAGGCCTCTTCCGTGACGTCGCGGAGTGAGCGGACATCGGGCAGGGCGCTCTGCAGGAGCGTAACGCTGCGCTCGCATTCGGCGCGGCGCGTGTTGTATTCGGACGTGGCGAGGGCGTGTTTTTTGCGGGTATCGGTGACGAGGATCGCGACGGGGCCGCCGGGCAAGGGGACGGCCTCGGTCGCGAGGGATCGGCAATCGACGAGCAACGCCGACCCCGCGCGGGCGCACGCGGAGACGAGCTGGTCCATGATGCCGCAGCGCGTGCCCACGAAGGTATGCTCGGCGGCTTGACCGGCGAGGGCGAGGGCCACGCGGTCGATCGTCGCGCCCGCGAGCGAGAGCAAGGCAAAGCCGGTCCCCACTTCGAGCGCCGCCGACGACGAGAGGCCTGCGCCCCGCGGTACGTCGCCCCCGACGAAGAGGTCCGCGCCGCGGATCGGCTGGATCCTCGTATCGACCATGTGCGCGACGCCTTCGATGTAATCGATCCACCGGCCGGTGTTTCCAGTCCCGGGCCGGTCGAGGTCGATCTCGGCGGTCTGGTCGAGATTCAGGGTATGCACGCGAATGCGGCGATCGTCGCGGGGCGCGGCGATGAGGGTGATGCCGAGCTCGAGGGCGACCGGCAGGACGAACCCGTCGTTGTAATCGGTGTGCTCGCCGATGAGGTTGACGCGGCCGGGGGCGAAGAATGCCCGGGGCGCGGGGGTTTTGGCGCCGAAGCGGGCGTGGAACCTGGACCGGAGGTCGGCTGTGTCTCTCATGCGCGCGGAGGACCAATTTCGGGCTTCAGGTCTTCGATTTGTGCAGGTTGAAGTCGGCGCCCACGACGAAGATCCAGGAGAAGGCGTATTGCCACATCGGGTCGATGAGGTTCGTGCCGAGCTGCGCGATGGCAAAAGGTGACATGCGATCCGAGAGGAATTTCTTCGGCCACCGGCCGAAGGCGACCGCATGCAGCGTGAGCTGCTCGAGGCCCGTGCCGAGGACACGCTGATATCGTCCGCTCAAGCCGAGCATGAGCTCGCCGGGCTTGGGTACGGGGGCCGTGTAGGCCACGAGAACCTCGTGCGCGTGGCTGAAATCCTGGAGCTTGCGCAGGGTGAAGGTAAAATTGTCGTGATAAACGTCGTCCGCGGTCGCGCCCGGGGCGGTGTAGTAGTTCCAGTCCCCGGTGAAGTTGTATTGAAAGGCGATCGGGCCGACCTTGCCCTGCAGGGTGGGGAGGACGCGGAGACGGAGGCCTCCGTGATTGATGGCGGGGAGGAAATGGGCGGGGTTATCCATTCCCTCGCCGTCCTCCTGGTTGACCCAGTCGATGGCGGTCAGCCTGCCGCGCCGGATCTGCCCCGCGGCGAGGCGCTGGCGGCCGAGCGGGGTCATGACGCGCATGCCGCCGTTGAACGGCTCCTTGATGAAATAATCATAGGCGCCCTGGACCTGCAGCCGGAAGAAGGCAATCGGCGTGATGTCGATGAAGGGCCCGACGGTATTGTTGACGAAGCCGTAAACGTCACGCACGCCGACCGTGACGTTCGTCGAATCCCACAGGATCCCCTTCTTTTGCACGAGCGGAATTTTATATCCGAACGTCGTGCCGATGGCCGCGCGTGTGTAGTGCATCCCCCACGCGACCCAGAAGGCGCTGAGGTCGAGCGAGCGCGGGCGGCGCTCGTCGGGCGGCGCGGGCGTTTCCGCGGGCTTCGCCTCCGCAGGTTTGTCTGGGGTAGGTTTGTCTGGGGCGGGTTTGTCCGAGGCCTCCGGGGCGTCGTCCTTTCGACGGGGCTCGTCGGCGTCGGCGGCGCGCGCGGGCAGGGAGAGCGAGAGCAGGATGAGCGCCGTGAGGCCGCGGAGGAGGGTTCGCATGACGTCGCGCCGTGCGGCCCGCGCGAGGTGTTTTCGACTGCGCCGGGCTTGCTCGGATGAGCATATCGGGAGTCACGCGGGGTGTATACATCCCGCGCGTCGCACGGCGCGCGGGGCGTCAGGTGTCGGCGCGGCGACAGGTGACGTCGACGATTTCGCGCGGCCAGCCAACCGACGAGCTCGCCTGGATCCGGCGGAACTCGGCGACGGCGCGGACACGCGCGTCGTCCTCGTCGGCGGCCTCGATACGGAACGTGCCGCGGAAGGTCCGGGCCTCCTGGCCCGCGTGCTCGGCGAATGTCGGCTCCTTGTACGATATGACGATCTCGTAGAGAGCGCCGCTCGGGGCGGGCGCGCTCTGGGAAGTGCGCTCGGCCCGCTCGCGCTCCAGCGTATCGGGGAGGACCCGCCGCGTGCTCGGGGCGTCGTCCATCACGTCGTTCGGCGTCGTCACGAGGAGCATCCTAGCAGAGGGGACGCGCTCGCCCCAAGAGGGTTTCGCGCGTGGTCCTTGACGCACGAGGCAGGCAGCGCGAAAAAATCTCGCTGGTCACGCGGACACGAAAGGCCGCGATCGAGATGAACCGTCGCTCTCCCTGGAAACACGCGGCGCTCGCCGCGCTCCTCGCCTCGCTCGGGATCGTCGGAAGTAGTTGCAGCTCCAAAGATCGTAGTGGGGAGAACGTCAGCGCCGCGCCGAGCGCGTCCGCGACGTTGGCTGCGCCCGTGGCCCCGGTTGCGAGCGGACCACCGCGTTGCGCGGCACGATCACCGCGGCGCTTCGAGCGCGCGGCGGTCGGCGGTGCGAGCTCGGCGGTGACGCTCGTGCGCGCAGGAGAAAAGACGCTCGCGATCGTCGCCGATCACGACGAGCGGGCGCTCCACGTGGTGGACACGGGTTCGATGCGACAGGTGTCCGTGACGCCGCTCGAAGGCCGGCCGGGGCACGTACTCGCGCTCGAAGGCGGCCTCGTCGCCGTGGGCCTGCGCGACACGTCACGCGTGCTCTTGCTCGAGCCTGCTGACGAGGCGCTCGCAAAACCCTTCGACGAGCGATGCGCGGTGGACGTGGCGGCCGAGCCGTGGGCGTTCGCGGAGGAGGGCGGATCCCTCCTCGTGACGAGCGGATTCGGCGGCGCGTTGACGGTGCTCGCGACGGCCGATCTCTCGGTTTCGCGTGTGGTGCCGCTCTCCCGCGAGCCACGCGCGGTGATCGTGGCGAATGCAGGCGGCGCAGCGTTCGTCACGCACGCCGTGGGGGGCGTCGTGTCGGTGGTGGACCTCAAAGACGCGGCGAAGGCGCCCGAGACGATCTCGCTGCACGCGGGGCGGCGCGTGGGCGCGGATGGAACGTTCGACGACAAAACACCTCGCGCAGCCTCGCAAGGGTATGCGCTCGCGCGCGTGGTCGGGCTGCGCAGCGACGGGACGCGTGATGCGCTCCGGATCTTCGCCCCGCACACGAGCGTGGATCCAGGCGCGCCGGCCGTCGGTATGACGATCGGATACGGTGGATCCGGCCAGGGGCCGCGGACGATGGCGCAGCTCGTGAGCGTGGTCGATCCGGGCACGAAGCGATCGATCACGAACCACGTGGCGGGCGTGTTCAACGCGGCGTTCGGGCAGGATTGCATCTTGCCGCGGAGCGCGGCGGCGGACGAAAATGGCCTGTTCGTCGCGTGCCTCGACATCGACGCGGTGATCGAGATGGATCCGTGGGTCGGGGATCCGAGCGTCGCGGAGCGGCGGCGGATCGCGCTGCCCGCGGGGCCGAGCTCGCTCGTGCTCTCCGATGAGGGAAAACGAGTCTTCGTCTGGTCGGAGATGGATCGAGCGCTCTCGTGTATCGAGCGTGAATCGTTCGGCGTGACGAGCGTGCCGTTGTGGCGTCGATCGAGCGTGACGCGGGACCCGAAGATCGACCGAGGTCGACGGCTGTTTCATACGACGCGCGATGCGCGCCTCGGCATGGGCCGCGGCTGCGCGAGCTGTCATCCGGAAGGGCGCGAGGACGGGCTCGCGTGGACGAGCCCCGACGGGCTCCGGCAAACGCCGATGCTCGCGGGGCGCATCGCGGGCACGGGGCCTTATGGATGGTTCGGGGAGCACAGGGCGGTGCGCGACCACTTGAACGAGACGTTCACGCGGCTCGGCGGGACCGGACTCTCCCCGCATTCGGAGGAGGATCACGAGGCGCTGCTCGCGTACGTGTCGTCGCTGCCGCCGCCGCCGCAGACGAAGCCGAAGGAACCGGACCTCGCGGAGCGCGGGAAGCAGGTCTACGTGGCCTATGGCTGCAATGGCTGCCACAAGGACGGGGGCACGGACGGGAAGTCACACGACGTGGGCAGCGGGCAAAAAGGCGAGCGCCGCGCCGATTTCGATACACCGTCGCTGCTCGGCGTGCGCGGGACCGCGCCGTATTACCACGACGGGCGATACTCGACGCTCGACGAGATGCTCTCGGCGAAGGATCAACGCATGTTCCCCGGCACGCTGAGCGGCGCGGACAAGAAGGCGCTGCTCGCCTACCTGGAGACGTTGTGATGAGGTTCGGAATGCGAAACGTGGCTTCGTTCGCGCTCGGGGCGATGCTGCTCTCCACCCAGGGAGGGCCCGCGCGCGCGGCCGACGAACCCGCGCCGCCGCCGGGCTGGGAGGCGCCTCCGCCGCTCGTCGCGAAGCCGGCGAAGGCCCCGAAGGCGGCCGCGTGTTGCCAGTACGATCCGATCTGTTGCTCACGACAAACTTCGATCGACCAGGCGCGGATCCGCCGCGTCGCGCGGATGATCGAGGTGCGTATCGCCGACCTGCCGAAGGAGGAGGTGCAGGAAGCGCCGAAGGACGGTCCGGGGATCGCGGGCGTGCGGCCGCTTCACATCGTGGACGGCAATGGTAGGGCCTTTCCGTGGCTCGACGGGCCCGTGGGCGAGATCCGCTTGATGCCGCCGGGGCAATGCGGCGAGTTCAAGATCGGCAAAGACGACTGGCCCTCGCCGTTTTATGCCGAGCCGGAGTTCCAGGGCATGGGCAGCGGGCGCGTGCTCGGTCGCTTCACGGAAAAACCGGTCGACAAGGGGCGCAGCCTGCTCACGGGGCAGCTTTCGTATCTGTCCTTCGATCGCGCCGACGGCGATGGAATCGTCGTGGAGCGCGTGGAAGGAATCCTCGAAGGGACGCCCGACCTCCGCGTGACGCGCAGGGCGCGCGTCGTGGCCGCGACGATCCTGCCGGGCCGCGTGAACGCATACCAAGACAAACAGGGGGACGAGGCGCGTGTCGTATTCGTCCTGCCGGAGGTGCTCCTTGGATTCGAGGCGAAGGAGACGAAGGTCGCGGGTGGGTTTTTGCTCGTGCGCGGCGAGACGACGGAGACATTCACCACGTACACGATCCCCGTGGGACCGGGGCGCAGCGGGGTCGGGACGTTCGTGATCATGAGCCGCTGGCTGCGGCGGTGGTTTCCCCCGAAGAACCAGGAAAAACTGCCGCCGGCGCAGCCGGGAGCCGTCGCCGTGAGCCAGACGTCGGTCGAGCCGGAGCCACGCGCAAGGGTCTTCTTGTACGAGCCGGAGCCCGATATCTTCGAGTAGGCGAAGGCGCCGGACGGATCGCCAGGGATCCTTGCGTTGCGCAGATCGCGCAAGCGGGCCTCACAGTTCGCGCAAGCTTGCACGAACTGGCCGCGCGTGGCCCCGCTCCTTTCCTGGCCCATGACGCCAGCCGTGTCCTGGCATGCCCTCTGCAATCGGGCGCGCGCGCGTGACGAACCGCGCCTCGACCGGTCGCACATCGGCGTCGGGGGGGCGTCGTTCCTTGCCTCTTCGAGGAGAATCAATGAGCTTCACGAGATGGTCCTCGCATTCCGGCCTGCGCTGGACGTCATGTTTTCTCCTTTCGTCCTCGCTCGCCGCCGGATGCTCGACGGCGGCAGAGCCGCCCGGGCCCGAAACGGCCGAGGTCGACGTCCAGCGTTACGAATTGAAGGGTGATTACGACTGGGCTCGAGGCCGCCTCGCCGCGACGGTCGATATCACCCTCTCACCCTTGCCCCAGGGCACGAAGACCATCTCGCTCGATAGCGCCGTGGCCGAGGTGAAATCCGTGCGGCTCGCCGGCGGCGGAGCCCTGCCTTTCTCGGCGAACGCGAGCGCGGAGCAGCTCGAGGTGGACGTGTCCGCGGTACCCGGTCTCGGAACGGGTGCGGCCATCACTCTGGAGATTGATTACGAGGCCGCGCCGAGCGACTCGTTGGTTCCCGTGATCGAAGATCGCAAGGGTGATCCCTTGAACGTTCGCGCGGTCTTCACGATGTCGGAGCCGGTCGGCGCGAGGCGCTGGATGCCTTGTCATGACACACCTTCGGACCGAGCGATTTTCTCCGTCTCCATGCGCATGGACGACGCCGAGAAGATGATCGCCAACGGAGACCTCGTCTCCGATGAACCGGACGGGGACGGGGCGCACAGAATGAAGTACGAGACCACGTACACGCTGCCCACCTACCTGATGGCCTTCGCGATCAGCGATTTCGAGGTGGAGAGCACGATGAAGGGCGACCTGCCCGTCTCGATCTGGCACAGGCGCGGGCTCCAGGGGCATTACGAAGCGGTGCTCGGGGAGATGGTGGGCATGCTCGACCATTTCGAGGGGTTGCTCGGTCCCTATCCATTCGAAAAATACGCGGTGGTGCACCTGCCGAACCTGCCGGCCACCGGCATCGAGAACGCGAGCATTTCGTTCCACTACGAAGGCGCGGGCACGGAGCCGCTCGCCGCCGAGCTCTCGCTGACGGCGCACGAGATCGCGCACCAGTGGGTCGGGGATCTCGTGACGCTCGAGAGCTGGGACGATCTCTGGATCAAGGAAGGAATGGCGACGCTCCTCGAGCCGGAGGGGCTTCGCGCGCACACGGACAAGGACGGCCCGTTCACGCTGAACGGCAACGAGTTTTTCGCGACGGAAGGCGAAGCCATCCGCGACACGTCGCTGACGATCGCGGAAAAGTACAACACGGGGCCCTACACCCGCGCGGCATGGCTCTTGACGCAAATACGTGGTCTCGTGGGTGAGGAGGCCTTCTGGGCGACGTGGCGAAATATCCTCGAAGAGCATCGTTTCGGGTCGATCGGGACGGATGATGTCCTCGAAGCGTTCGCGGAGGCGCTCGGTCCGGAGGCCACGGCGCGAGCAAAACACGCGGTCGACGCCAAGGGGCTTCCCACGCTGACGATTGCCCCTTTGCCCTCGGGAGGCGCCACCGTGACGCTGCACGACCCCGACGGAGCGCTGCTCGTCCCGTTCGATATCGGCTGGGTCGCGGAGGACGGCTCGATGCGGACGGAGACGCTCCCGATCGGAGAGCCTTTCGACGTGGCACCGCAGACGAGCGGCGAGTTCCTCGTGCTGGATCCGAAAGACCACCACTTCACCTGGGATTCGTTCGTGGTGGACGAGGAATCCATGAATGCCTACTACACGAACGTTCTGCCGCTCCTCGTGCCCACGACTCCGGCAGCGGAGGCCCATTTTCTCGAAATCGGCGCGGCAGCCCAGGATGAAGTGCTCTTCACGTCGTCATCGCTACCGGGCGCAACGCCGGAGGGGTTCGTGGCGTTCGTCGCAGGGCTCGACTCGGAGTGGACCCAGGCCAATGCCATGAGCACCGCTTGCTCGGTGGCCATCGACCCGAGCCACGACCCGGCGACGGCGGAGGCCTGGGCGACCGCGCTGAACCAGACGCTCCCGATCCCACCGCCGCCGTTCGTGCTCGATTTGATCCAGGTCTACGGTTATGGGGCGTGCAGCATGTTCGATCCGGTGACCGCCTTCGCGGACGACTGGACGAGCCTGCAGACAGGGCTCGCATCCGGCGAAGTCGATTATCTCCGGCTGAGCTTCCTGACCGCGTTCGACATCCCAGCGCCGCTCGCGATGACGACGTGGGGACGCGTCGCAAAACAAGCGAACATGGCCCGAGCGCGCTGGCTCGCGACCATCAAGCTCAGGTCGTATCTGAGCGGGCTCGAGCCTGCGGACATCCCCACGTGGCGGGCATTCTTCGTCGAGATGCTGAGCACGACCGAGGACACCGATGTGCTTCAGCAAGCCATCCGCGCGGTCGTCACGACGATGGGACCCACGGCGGCCGAGAATGCAGACGCATTGGCTGGCCTCGACGTGCTGCTTCACTCGCCGTGGACGCGGGTGGCACACTTGCGCGCCGTGTGCGCGGCGTTCAAGCTGACTGCGGGTGACGTTATGGCCTGGGATGCGTTCGCCGAGGGCGTGAAGGACGCCCAACTCGCTCCGAACGCCGCTGCACGGCTCGCAGACCCCTCCCTCTGCCCATGATGCGGGAAGGGCGCGAGCGTCGTTCCATCACTGGAGGGCGGGGGTGTTCTCGGCGAAGTATTCGTGGTTGTCGGCGTTGTTCAGCGCCTTCGCCGGATCCGAGATCGCAAGCGACTTCGCGCCGGACTGGCCGTATACCCAGTCGTCCGTACCGGCGATGACGTCGAAGTGCGAGAGTTCGTGGATGATCGTCCCGCCCTTGGAGTCCGTACCGGACAACGGCGCGCTCCAGAAGACGCTGCAGAGATACACGTTGTACGGCTGGTTCGGATACACGTACGCGTAGTATTTCTTCTTGCAGCCGCAATCGAAGTTCAAGGGTTTCGAATCGACCGCGTCCTTGATGGCCACGTAATGGCTCTTCGCGGTGTTCCAGCCGTTCGTCGAGAACGCGCCGAACCACGTGGTGTACCGCGGATTCGTCGCGGGCGTGCCGCCGAGGTAAAGGACTGCGCCGTCGGCCATGGTGCTCGCCGCGCCTAGCGCCTGCGTGACCGTGGTCTGCTGATCCGCGGAGCACTTGCTGAAGCCGAGGCTCCCGAAGTTCTGCGGGCCCGGGGCGCTGAGGAACTGGGGAGACGGCGCGCTCGCGCGGCCCTCGATCCACAGGCTCACCTCGTTCGAATCGAGCGAGACCGCCTGCTGCGTCACGGACGTCGGCATGTCGGCCGCGTACCGGACCGTGTACGTGCCCGTCTGCGTCAGATCGTAGAAGCCCGAGAGCGTGGCCGTGCGCGTCACGCTCTTGCCCGGACCGAGCACGACGTAGTCCTCCTCCGACATCGCCGGGCGCTTGTAATGCGGGCCGGTGAACTCCACCGGCTGCCCGCCCCGCATCACGAGGAAGAGATCCTCTTCGAGGTCCTCGCCCGGCGCATACCACGCAGGCAGGCGGATCGAGCGTTTCGTGGTGTTGGTGAGCTTCACCGTGACCGTCACGCTCTCGGTCTGGCTCACGGATGCCTTGTCGACGGAGAGCTCGACCGCGATGTCCCCCGCGGCAGGATCCATTCCGTCTTCGATCACGACCTCGCTGCCGGTCCCGTCCTCGTCGTCCTTTACGACGCACGCGCCGAGCAGCATCGCGCTCGCAGCACCCAGAGCCAGCCACTTGAAAGGAAGCTTCTTGCTCATCGTTGGACCCCTGGACAGGAGGAGCGACCGGCGGTGACAGCCCGACAAGGAGGACTCCTCACTGACCATCGACCCTATCATTTTCGTTTTCGAAATGAAATCGAAAATCGCACGAGGCAGGGAAATGAGGCGCGGTGATACCGACGGGTGGTCACTCGAGTGACCGAAATGGGCGGGCGCCCGCCATTGCGACGATCAGCTTTGTTTTCCGGTCGCGATGACGGCGCGTCGCTCCGCGAGCCAGGCGCGGGCCTCGGCTTCGGTCGCGAAATAGCGGGTGGGTACCGCGTCGATTCGACGGATGAAACTGCCGGCGCGCACGACGAGGTCCGCGAGGACGCGGATCGCGAAGTGCGCACCGAAGACGGCCACGCCGAGCACGGGGACGTCGTGCACCTTCTCCGCCCCCGCCTTGCGCGCGCCGGCGCTGACGGCTCCGATGCGCGATAGATCCACGAGCTTCAGCAGATAAGGACGGCCACCGATGAAGGACTTCTCCTGCGACGTCAGCTCGCGCATCTCCGCCTCGCTGATGTCCCCGGCGAACCTCCACACGGCGGTATCTGGCGGCTCGAAAAATACCGTATGCTTCTCCCTCATCGGGTGTCTCGCGACACGTTCGAGCGGAGATCGTGCCGAAACCGATAGGTGAAACCAAGCAAAAAAGGCGTGCAACGCGTGCTCGTCCGGGCGAGCCGTATTACCTCGAAGCGGCGCGTCAGCGGGATGACGGATGTGCCTTGCCTGCGCTCGACCCGCTGGGCACGAGCGCGACCGGGTACGTTCAGGAATGTCTTAGAAGGAAAAACGATAGCTGGAATCGCTCAATATCGTCGCCCCGGAGCGGCGGTATCATGCGGGGCGGGACGTCGGGGCGGGGCCTTCATTTCGTCGGAATCGCGCGCGGGGGCCATTTCGAGCGTCGATGGATGCACGAGGACGGGCGAGCGAGAAAGGAGCGCGTACGCGCCGAGCAAACACGTCACGGCCACCACGACGACGGCGAGTGGATGCGGCTTCGCCTGCAAGAGCGCATGAGGCAAGGGGACCTCCTCGTAAGGAAAGCAAGGATTGCCGCTCGGGGGCGTCGGCGTCCACGGGAAAAGAACGTTCGATCGGACATTGGTTGTCCCAGGCTTGACAGGGCGTCGGTCCTGTGCCCTTTGGTAGTGGCTGGAGAGATGAGCACGATGGTGGACAAGCTCGATGTCGCCCGAGCGCTTCGTGAGATCGGGGCCTTGCTCCGATGCAAAGGGGAGAGCTCGTTCAAGGTGCAGGCCTACGAGAATGGCGCTTCCGCGGTCGAGGCGCTCTCCGAGGACCTCGGCCGGCTGGTCGAGGAGGCGCGCCTGACCCAGGTGCCCGGCATTGGCGCGTCGCTCGCTTCCGTCATCACCGAGATCGTCCGTACGGGGCAATCGGAGTTGCTCACGAAGCTCCGCGCGTCGCTGCCGCCCGGCGTGCTCGAGCTTTGCGAGCTCCCAGGGCTCAGCCCGAAGAAAATCCAGGTGCTCCACGACGCGCTGGGGATCACGAGCGTGGAGGACCTGCGGCAGGCGTGCCTCGCGGGCCGCGTCCGCTCGGTGAAAGGATTCGGCCCGAAGACGCAGGAGAGCCTGCTCGAAGCCATCGCGCAGCGCGAGACCCGCGTGGAGCGGGTGCTGCTGGTCGACGCGCTCGCCGTGGCGGAGCCGCTGCTCGACCACCTGCGCGCCTTTTCCGCGGTAGAGCGAGCGGATCTCGCCGGCGAGGTACGTCGTTTTTGCGAGACGGTCTCCGAGGTGCAGCTCGTCGCGGCGAGCGACGAAGCCCATGCGGTGCTCGATCACGCCGAGCGATTTCCGCGGGTTCTGCGGGTACGCAGCCGAGACGCAGAGCGGGTCGAGCTGTTTCTCGCGGGAGACGTCCGCGCGTCGGTGCACGTGGCGCCGCGCGCCCATTACGCTGCGGCGCTCTTGACGCTGACCGGCGCGCCGGCGCACCTCGTCGAGCTCGGAAAAACCGCCGCCGAGCACGGCCTCGACGGGGTGCGCGCGCTCGCGAGCATCGAGAGCGAGGAGCAGATTTACCGGGCGCTCGGCCTGAATCCCGTGCCGCCCGAGCTGCGCGAGGGTGACGGAGAAATCGAGGCGGCGCGGCACGACGATTTCGCCGACCTCGTCACGCAAGCCGACATCCAGGGCATGGTGCATTGCCACACCGTCTTTTCGGACGGCAACGACACCATCGAGGACATGGCGCGCGCAGCCGAGGCGATGGGGATGAAGTACCTCACAATCACGGATCATTCGCCGACGGCGCATTACGCGAGGGGCGTGGAGCTCGATCGCCTCAAGTCGCAATGGGACGAGATCGCGCGCGTGCAGGAGCGGGTCAAGATCAAGCTTCTGCGCGGGACGGAGTCGGACATCCTCGCGACGGGCGCGCTCGATTACCCGGACGCCATCCTGGAACAGCTCGACGTGGTGATCGCCAGCGTCCATTCGCGCATGAAGATGGACGAGGCGGCCATGACGCAAAGGCTCGTGGAGGCGATGCGGCAGCCCATCTTCAAGATCTGGGGCCACCCGCTCGGCCGGCTGCTTTTGCGGCGCGAGCCCTTCGCCTGCCGGGTCGAGGAGGTGCTCGATGTGATCGCCTCGTCGCGGGCCGCGATCGAGATCAACGGGGACCCGTACCGGCTCGACATGGAGCCGCGCTGGCTGAAGGAGGCGCGGAAGCGGGGGATCCGCTTCGTCATCTCGACGGACGCGCATTCGACGAAGGGCCTCTCGTCCCTGCGTTTCGGCGTGGGTGTGGCGCGGCGAGGCGGGCTCCGCAAGAGCGAAGTGCTCAATGCGCTCGGCCCCGAAGGTTTCGCGGCGGCGGTCAGGCCCATCCATTGATGGTGGGCGCCGAAGTTGCAGGTGCTCCGGGTACGATCCTCGCACGCGCGTATCGGCATGACCCCGAAAGCGAAGAACGACAGCCGCCCCCCGAGCCCCGCTCGCCCGCGGACGCTCCCGGGACGCGCCCCCGCCTCGAACGCCTGCCCGCTGTTTTTCCGCGTCCTCGTGTACGAGGCGCGATCGGGCGAGAAGAGCTTCACCGATTGCGGCTACGAGCTCGGCCGGCAGATCTTCTCCATCGTGGGAAACGAGCTCGGAGAAGACGTGCTCGGTGAGCTCGTCGTGCTCGTCATGAAGCGCGACACCCTGGCGATCCTGCAATGGCTGAAGGCCCGCGTGCCTCGCATGATGGACATGATCCCGACGCGCGAATATCGCGCGTTCATGAAGGGATTCATGCAGGCGGTCGTCGAGTAGTCCTCACTCGAGCGCGAGCATGAGCTCGAACTCGCCCGCCTCGTCCATCCACCCGTCGACGACGACGTAATAGGTCGTGCCTGCCTGGACCTCGTCGATCTGATTGACGTCAGCGTCCTCGATCATCGATCCGAACGAGCAATCGAGCACATCGCCTCCGCTGCCGGGGCACGCGGTCCACGTGTGCAGCCAGTGGTGCGCGTACTGGGGATGGAGCGTCGCGACGAGCGTGCCCGACGACGAGGGCCGGACGGGAAAGACGAGCTCCTTGCCGATTCTCTCGTCGGGCATGCATTCGCTGAACATCGGGCTCGATGTCGTCAAGTCCGTCCCGCGGCTCGTGTCGTCGAAGAGGGACAAGGACTCGCCCAGCGCGATCTCGGTGAGCGACGTGCAAGCGTCCCCCGCGTCCGGGCCCGACGGGGTCGGGGGCGTGTAATCGTCGATCGCGCAGGCCGAGACCGAAAGGCCGAGCACGAGGCGAGTTCCGAGCCGAACGAGGCGGGAAAGGGTCCCCATGACCCGCGAGCATTCCACCACGGCGCGGACGATACAAGAGGGAAGTTTGGCCCTCAAAAGAAGTTCTTCAGCGTGCGCTCGACACGCGTCGGCTCGAAGAGGTACGTGAGCAGGGCTCCGTAGACCGCGCCCGAGAAATGGGCGTCGTGGTTGATATCGTCGCCGGCCGTATAGGAGTGCCAAGCGCTGTAGGCGAGATAGGCCACGGCGAAGACGATGCCCGGCACCGGAATCGGCAGGAACATGAGCTGGAGCTTGAGCTTGGGGACCAGGAGGACGGCGCTGAACATGACGGCGGCCACCGCCCCGGAGGCCCCGAGCGAGCTGTAATTCGGTTTTCGCATGTACCGCAACGTCGTGGGGATGAACCCGACGATCACCGCGGTCACGTACAGCACGAGGTAACGCGTTACGCCGAGCACGCGAATGGTTTGCTCCGTGAAAAAGTACAGAGAGAACATGTTGAACGCCAGATGCGAGAAATCGGCGTGCACCCACCCCGCGGTGAGCAGGCGATGGATGTGCCCGTTCTTGCGCACCTGGTAGGGAACCAGGATCAGCGCTCGCCGTACCGGCTCGGAGACCCACCCGAGCAGGCTCACGATCGCCACGGAAGCAATCAGCAACACGGGAACGGGCGAGGCGAGGAGACGCGCCGGGAGATCGTTCATGACGGGAGGATATCACGGTCCGAGCGCACCGCGGGCAAGGTACTCGTTGTTGAAAGTCACTTGCATTTTCATGTTCCTTCCGGTAGAAGCTCAGCATGGTGTCAGAAAAACCACGTGATCTAGGCCGTTTCACTGGAGGAGCTCTCGTGATGGTCGGGGTCCTCGCCGCCTCCGTGCCTGCCTGCGCGGGGGTCGATAGCCACGATCAGGCGCGGCAAACGACGGAGGTATTGGACGAGGGCGCGGACGACGAGGCGACCACGAATACCGGATCCGGTGCGGGCGGGGCCGGCGGCAGCGGCGTGACCACGTCCAGCAGCTCGACGGGATCGGGGTCGTTTCCGCCGCCCGATGAGGACGACGAGGACGACGACGAGGACGATGAGGACGATGAGGACGACGACGACGAGGATGACGACGACGAGGATGACGACGACGAGGATGACGACGACGAGGAGGATGAGGACGACGACGACGACGACGACGACGAGGATGAGGACGACGACGACGACGACGAGCATTGATGGTTTCCAAGCATCGTGAGATTGCGCTCCTCTGCGCTCTCCTTGCGTCGGGTATTCACCTTCCCCTTTCGTTTGCGGACGATCCGAAAGCACCGGCCGCGTCGAAGCGTCGGGCCACGTCGAGCCTCGATGCAAGCGCCAGCGCCGAGACGTCGGTGTACCTCGACGATACCCACGTCGAGGTCGTGACGCCGACGATTGCAGGCACGATCAAAAGCCCAACGGCAGGCTGGTCCGTGAGCGGCCGGTATCTCGTGGACGTCGTGACCGCCGCGTCGGCCGATATCGTGGCCACCGCGTCACCTCCCTGGACGGAGGTTCGTCATGCCGGATCCCTCGAAGGCGCCTATGAGAAAGGCGATCTCGGAGTGGGCGCGCATGCGTCGATCTCGCGCGAGCCGGATTATCGGTCGCTCTCGGCAGGTCTGCACGGGACGCTCGACCTCGACGAGAAGAACTACGGGCTGCTGCTCGGGTATGCGTACCGGCACGATACGGCAGGGCGCGCGGGGACTCCGTTCGACGTGTTCGGATGGACCCTCCAGCGGCACGACGTGAACGTCGGGCTCACGATCGTGGTGAACCGCTCGACGATCGGCGCCCTTCAGCTCGACGGCATGTTCGAACGGGGAAACCAGGCCAAACCCTATCGGTACGTGCCCCTCTTCGCGGCGGACGCCGCGGAGCAGATCACCGCGGGCGCGAGCGTCGAGCTCGTCAGCGCGCTTCGCCTGCACGCGCGTCCGCTGGAGGCGCTGCCTCTCGTGCGAGATCGATTCGCGCTCACCGGGCGCCTCGCGCACCGCCGCGCGAGCGGCACGCTGCGCCTCGAGGAGAGGCTCTACACGGATACGTGGGGAATGGCCGCGAGCACGACGGACGTGCGGTATTCGATCGATATCGGGCGGTTCGTCACGGTATGGCCGCGCCTGCGCTTCCATGCGCAGACCGGCGCTGATTTCTGGCAGCGCGCGACCGTGGTGTCCGTCGCGCAGGACGGAGCGGTCACGATCCCCGCGGTCCGGACCGGGGATCGCGAGCTCGGGCCGCTCTGGACGCTGACGGGCGGCGGAGGCGTGTCCGTGAAGCTCGGCGCGAGGTTCACCGCGAGCTTCCAGATCGACGGCGTCTTCACGCATTACCTCGATGCGCTGTACCTCACGCGGCGAAATGCCTTGTTCTCGGCGCTGGCCTTGCAAGCGGCGTTCGATTGAACGCCGACAGCTCAGAAAGCGTACGAAAACGAGAGCTCGGGCGAGAGGACCGTGCCGGTCGAGGGAAAGGGCTTCGTGAACTTCAAGGCGGCCGAGAGCGCGAGCGAGGGCGAGAATGCGTAGGTCGCCGCGGCCCCGAGGCCGACGAAGCCCGTGCCGGATTTGCGATAGGCGCTGAGCGTCTGCGACGGAGGGTTGTCGAGCTGGCTCGCGGGCGGCGGCTTCGTCGTGTCTTCTTCCACGAAGACCTGGTACTCGGTGTCGAACTGAGCAATACCCCCAAAGACGAAGAGGGAGCCACGGAACCCCGGCCTGGCAAAAGGCCGGGCGCCGAACGTGTATCCCGCGCGGACCTCGCCGTGAAAAGGCAAGAATTCCGGCGCCTCGGCGCCGCTCGGCCGCGGCCCGCCTCCCCGGAGCACCCAGCCGAGGCGCACGCCGAGCGTGACGTTCTCGAAAACCACGCGGTCGTAGCCGAGAAGGAGCCGCGTCGTCGAGAGCTGGAGACCGGGGCGCACCTCGCCGCCGCGCATGGCGAGCGGCTTGCCGTGGTATTGCGTGCCCGAGTCCCGGAAGCAGGCGTAATCGCCGTAGAGCTGGTTCTCGGGCGAGCAGACGTCGGTGCCCGCGTGGAGCCCCAGATCCTGGACGAGCGACAGGGAGAGGCCATTGCCGAGCGAGGGAGCGGTTTTCGAGGGCGCGTCGGCGGCCAGGGCTTCTCTCGGAAAAAACAGGAGCGCAGCGACGAGCAGCCAAGGGCGCGCATCAATTGCAGCCGCAGCCGCCCTCGGCGCTCGCCGACCCTCCGCTCGCGCCTTCGTGCACGGCTTGCATGTGGGATTCGCCGGGGCTGGAGATCGGGCTGACGGACATCGTCGGATGCGCGAGGTGCCCGCGTTCGTAAGGCGCGACGTGCGTGCAGGCCGCGAGCCCGTGCAGGAGCCCGAGGAGGCATACGAGCTGCGTGATTCGCAGGAGCATGGAGACCTCATGTCGAAAAATAATGTATTCGAGGGATCGACCTTCATCAGGGGGTCCAGGAAAGGTGCCTTCCGATGAAGGCCGGTTCGTCCGGCAATGTCATTTCCTGGGCGTCGGGGCCCTTCACGAAATCGACCACGGTCCAGGGCCCAGGCTCCTCGTCCGAGTCCGACGAGTTCCATTCCGTGAACTCGACGTGCACGCGATAGGGGCCGTCCGGGACCACGAGGCCCGCCGTGTCCGTGCCATTCCAGGTTGGCATGTGCTCGATGTGCGATTTTCGCGTGGCTCCGGTCACCGCATCGACCACATTCGTGCCGGACGCGGCGCCCCAGCGCACGAGGTGCTCCACGCGCTTCGCTGCCCATACTTCGAGCGTCTTCACGAATGTATCCTGCGCGTCCGTGATCCACACGGCGCCGATGTTTTTCGGGGCATACTCGCCGTCGAGGGAGACGGTGGTGAATCGATATTCGAGTCTGCTGCCCGCAGGCGCCGCGCCGCCCGTCCCCCCCGCGCCGCCCGTGCCGCCCGTGCCCGTGCTGCTCGCCGCGTCGGCGGCCGCGCCGCCGCTGCCATCTCCGCCATAAGGCACCCAGAATGCGGGGTCGCTACGGGTCGCGGGGCCACAAGCGAGCAACATGGACGGGAGGAGGCGCGCCGCCCAGACGAGGGCGAGACGTTTCGCATTTCTCATTGACCTGACCATCGACGCCGGCTACCCTGTTGATGTTGACTTCTACTTTCATCTTCAGCTTAGAGAGATCGCACCCTGGAGACAAGAGGAAAGTTGTTCGTGTCTACGCTGACACCGAATTTCGCCCCACGAAGATCGAGCCCTCGCTGGTCCTCCGCAGCGCGATTGGCGGGTGCTTGTTTTTGCGTCGTGGGTCTGGGCTGCACGAACCCGCTCCAGGAGGACGCCATTGCCGCGCTCGGTCCCGAGTCCCCGGCCATTCCTCTCGGCCCATTGCACCGTCCCGGGCAACCGTGCCTCGTATGTCACGACGGCGCCGAGGCGACCGAGCTGACCGTCGCAGGGACGATCTACGAGCGCGCCGATTCGACGACGCCGATCCCCGACGTGCTCGTGCACCTCGTCGACGCGCGCGGGACGGCCTATGTGACGGCCACGAATTGCGCCGGGAATTTCTTCGTGCGTCCGGGGGATTTCAGCCCCGAATACCCGATGCGGGTGTCGATCGAGCGCGACGGATTCCGGCAGGAAATGGAGTCGCCGGTGAACGGCGAGGGCTCGTGCGCGGTCTGCCACACGACGAAGCCCGGTCCACGCTCGGCCGGCCGCGTCTTTTTGCTCTCCGTCGCCGCGAACCTGGAGGACCGTTGTCCGTGAGGCGAATGCTCCTGTCTTTGTCTCGATTCGTGCTCCCCGTGCTCGTCGGCGCTTGTGCCCCGGAGGCCGAGCCGGCAGACGTATTGCTCGTTCCGAGCCGCGCCACCTATCCGAGCGTCGGCGGCGCGCTGGAGTACCGCTGCGCGACGCTCGATTGTCATGGAAAACCCGAGCGAAATCTGCGGCTGTACGGCAGCTCCGGGATGCGGCTCCTCGCGGACGACGTGCCGGGGGATGGCGAGACGACCGAAGCAGAACACGACGCGAGTTATCGCTCCGTGATTGGCCTCGAGCCCGAGGTGCTCAGCCTGGTCTGCGAGGAGGGAGGCCGCGCGCCGGAGCGTCTCTCGCTGGTTCGAAAGGCGCGCGGCGAGGAGGCGCACAAGGGCGGCGCGCGTATCGTTCCCGGGGACGACGCGGATCGATGCTTGACGAGCTGGTTATCGGCCGCGACGGACAAGGACGCGTGCGCGCGGGCGGCGGAGGATCAGGGATCGGAGTGAGCACCGAGCAATCGGCGGAGCTCGGGCACGAGGGCGCGGGCCTCGTCGAGATCACGCACGAAGCGGGTGGGGCTCGGATGCGTGGGGCGGAGCGCCTGGACCGCGCGAAACAGGAGATCGGCGACGGTCCGTAACGTCGCATTGGCCCCGATCACGACGACGGCCCGCCGAGGCCCGATGTCGCGCGTCTCGGCGAACGCGCGGCGAGCCCCCATCGACATCCATTCGAGCTGGGAAACGTCGCAGAGCACGATCCCATGCGACCATGTTTCGGCGGCCGCGATTTGCGCCGCGAGGAGGGGCGTCGCCTCCGCCACGTCGATGGTGCCCCGCATGGTGACGTGCAGAATGTCCGGCTGCTCGACCCAAACGTCGGGATGACTCGTCGGGGTGCGCAGGTTGGGAGGCTCCAATTCGTCGGGACTCCGAGGAAACGAGAATGGGCAGAGCGAGGATACCGCGAAGAACGGTGCTCCCTCAACCGGATTTTCCCCAGCGTTCGATCGCGGCCTTCAGCCACGCCGGCGCGAAGGCCATCGGTGGCTGCGGCTCGGTGCGCGTCATTTCTTCCGCGCGACGAAGCTGCTCGGCGAGCGGCGGCACGTCCCACGCAGCGCGCTCCGCGTCCGTCATCGTCGGGTCGACGTCCCAGAGTCGATGACGCACGCCATCGGGGACGAACTGCGTCCCGTATTTCTGCGGCCGACCCTCGTACATGCACCATCGGTCGTAAGCGGCGGCCGCGAGCCAGCGCGCCCGTCGGTATCCGCGCTCGGCCGCTTCACGCGCGAGCTCGTGTGCGCGTCGTGCCTCATCGGGATGATCGCCATGGTTGAACAACCACGCCGCATGAAACAAGTCCTCGGCGGAGGCTCCTCCGCGCTCGCGCAAGAAGGCGAGCGCGGATTCCGCCTGGACACGACGCGCGCGGTCGCGTCCTCGAAGCGCGTGGTAATCTGGCGTATCGACCGGAGGGACCGCGGCGTGCTCGCGGCTATCATCCGCATAGAGCGCGGCGAGCGTGCTCGACGGGTCAGGGGCCGGAGAGCCGTGTTCGGCTTTGCTCACGGCATCGTTATAGACGAGGACGCCGCTTGCGGGGAACGCTTTTGCGCGTCGAGCGTGGCGCCGCGAGTCGATGGGCCTCCTCGACGATGGCCGTGATCGCCCCCCAGTCGGGGTCGCGATCGAGCCGCGCGCCGATCCAGCCCTGCCGGCCCACGTAGGGCGGGACGAAGAATCGGGAGGGATCGGAATCGATCACCATTTGTTGCGCGTCGGGCGTCGCTTTGCACCAGAGCGCGAGGCGCCCGTCGCCGTGGTGGTTGTCCATGAACATGACGAACGTTTTGTCGTGCACGGCGAAGCAGGGGCGTGCGTGCTTCGTCACCTCGGCCGTGCCGGGCAAGGCAAGACAGATCGCGCGGATGCGTTCGAATGCGGCTTCGCTCGTCATTGGCGTCCGCCATTATCAGGATGGCTCGGAGAAGACAATGGCCAGCCGAGGCCTAAAACGCATAACGCAGGTGGCGCACGAGGTGCCGATAGAACGGTAGCCGGCCCATGACCCCGTGCATCAAGCTGGAGAACCGGCTTTTCGAGAGCCGTTCGACGAGATCGGGCATCGTCAGGAACGCGACGCTTTCGACGAGCCGAAGCTTCGGGACCTGCTTTTCGAGGTCATATGGATCATCGATCCCCCAGACGAGCTCGACCTTGGCGCCGCGCACCGTCGCCAGGCGGGAGACCAGGCGTACCATCGCGGCGCTGTAGCCGTCGAATACGACCTGTCCGCTCGGAAACTGCTCGGTGATCCGCCGCAGCATCGCCGCTCCGTCTTTTTCATGCAGGTACATGAAAAGGCCCTCGGCGACGACGAGGACCGGCGTGTCTCCCGGGATCGCGTCGAGCCAGGCGAGATCCGTCACGGAGGTGCCGATCCGGCGATATCCTTCGCGCTCCGGATAGAGTTTCTCGCGCAGGGCGATGACGTCGGGAAAGTCGACGTCGTACCAGCGGACCTCGGGGCCCGGATCGATTCGATACACGCGCGTGTCGAGGCCGCAGCCGAGATGGAGGACCGTCGAGGCGGGGTGTTCGGCGAGGAACGCGCGTGTCCACTCGTCGAAGTGCCGCGCCCGCAGCGGCAAGGTGACCGCGCCGCCGCTCGGGAGCTTCAACTGCTCGAAATCGTAGTCGATTCGCGCGACGGCGTCCGCGGCGAATCGATCGCCGAGGATCGTATTCGGGGCCGCGGCGTCGAGCGCTTTGCCGTACAGCGTGGCGAGGTACGTCTCCTTGTCCTTCGTCAGACGCACTCTGTTCGTGTCCATCGTCGCCTCCGGCTGCTGTGCGCGGGATCGCGGTCCAGGCAGTACATCAAGCCCGGTCGCCACGGTCAAGCAAGTAAAGGTCCTCGTGTGCGACGCGGTCAAGGGCGCCGAAAGACGCCCATCGACGAGGTGATCCAGGCGCTCGTCCGTTCATGAGGAGACGGGCGGCGTAGCCGATTCCGTGGGCGCGTGTGCCCGGAGAAACTGCCCCACACGCGACCGGACCCTGTCGCGATCGGTAAAAATACTCACGTGCTCGCCTTTCTCGATGGCGAGGAGCTCGGCGCCGGGGACGCGGGCCGTGAGAATCTGCGCTTGCGCAAAGGGCGCCGCCTTGTCATTCGTGCCGTGCACGACGAGGAGCGGCGCCTTGATTCGTTCCAGGGCAAACCCTTGATCGCTTCGCGTGATGGCGACGTCGTTCTCCGTGCCCGGGAGCCGGAGCGGCATTCGATCGAACGTGCTGAGCTGTAATTCACGCAGGAGCGGTCCTGCCTCGGGATCGCGGAGCGTGCGTGCGCGTACCTCCGGATCCGGGATCGAGCGGCGCGCCGATCGCTCGGGATCCCGCTCGGCTTTTCGCCGCATGACGGCCACGAGCGGGTCGAAGCGCGCGGTGATTCGCAGGATGTACCACGCGAGCGGGAGCCGCGTCTCGACGCGGGTGCAGACGGACGAAATGATGATGAGCCCCCAGCACCGATCCGGATGGCCGAGGGCAAACTGGAGCGCGGACGGGCCGCCGCCCGAGATGGCCATCACCGCGGCCTTCTCGATGCCGAGCGCATCGAGGAGATCGCGGTAGAGGTCGGCCTGCTCCACGGGCGTTCGGCCCATGGAAAGGCGCGTGCCGAGGTAGCCGGGGCGAGAGGGTGCGACATAACGGAAGCCCGGAACGCCCGCGGTGCGCGCGAGGAGCAGCGCCTGATCGAAACCACCCATGGCGCCGTGGAGCGAGAGCACCGCCGGTCCATTCCCGAGGAAGGCGCATTCGACGTCGCCGCGCCGCGTTTTCACCACCTCCGGGCGTGCATCCGCCGCCATCGTCGCCGTTTCCTTCGACGGCTCTCGTTCCTCCGCCGCTCGCATACGGTCCTCCTTCCGAAATCCCTGCCCGTCCTAGCGCACGTCCAGCGGGTCGTATTGTGAAAATGCGACACGACGAGCGTGTCTGCGATGAGCTCCGGCAGGGCTCCGCGAACGTGATACTGCAGCGCGGCGCCGGGCGGAAGAGTGTATTTCAGCGGCCGTCTCGAGCCTCGATGCACTGGGCCCGTCGCCGCCTCACGAGGGCCACGGCGAGAAGCAAGCCGAGGGCGCCTCCGAGGTACGAACCGATGTGGATGCGCCACACCCGCACGAACGCTGGGGCGTGCGTCGGGCCGGCGAGCATCTCCGCGACAACGCGTTGGTTCCACGGATCGAAGCGTAGCGGCGACGACCCCAGGAGCAGCGCGACGAGCACCGCGGTCGCCATCGGAACGGCGACGAAGCCGAGCAATCGTCGAATGGGGAGGCGCTGCGGAAGCCGCCGCGACGGCTCGTTTGCAATGCGGAGCGCCATGCCGGCGAGCAAACCCAGCGGCCAGGACGCCTTCGCCCCGAGCACGGTCACGGCCCACCGGAACGGGCGTGGATCGCTCGCGAGATCCTTGCCGAGGAGAAAATACTCCGGCGAGAGCGTCGCGGTCAGGTGGTCGTGGGTGATGCCGTAGGCGAGCGCGAGGATCGTCGTCACGACGAAGAGGACGGCGTCCTCGCGATCGAACCGCGGCAGAACGAGCTTCACGTCGCGGTCATGTATCACGCTGCCTCGGGGTCGGCTATGTTGCGGTGCAGGAGCCGCCGATGTACACCGTGAAGCGCCTGGAGGAGCCGGTTTATGTCCTCGAACGCGGGGGCGAGATCGTGTGGAGCGTCGGCATCGATTTGGGTGACGCGTCCCAAGTGCCATTTCGGGAGGAGCTCGTCTGGGAGAGCGCCGGCGTGGTGATTGTCGGGGGTGGGGATACCGTGTTCGTCCTCGACATCGAAACCGGCGTCCGGCGCGCCGCGATCGCCGTTCCGTCGCTGTTTGGCCATCTGGCGCTCACGACCGTGCCCGCGCCGGGTCGAGGCGAAGAAGAGCTCCTCTTCATTCTGGGCTGGACAGACGTGCATGCAATCGATGGTCGACTGGAAACCCGCTGGATTGCGCGTGACGTCGCCGTGGATGGGATCGTCTTTCACGAGGTTCGAGGGGACGCGGTCGTCGTATCGGCGGAGATGGATCCGCCGGGAGGCTGGGTCGAGGTGGCGCTCGATGCCCGCACGGGGATCGAGGTATCGCGCCAGGACCTCGGCATCACGTCGTCGTGAATGGCATCGAGCGCGCGACAGGGGCCCTTTTTGCAGGTGCGAAGGGCGCCGCCGAAGCGAGGGCGATGAACTTTTCTGGTGTTCATCGAACGGCGCTTTCGTGCTTGACAATGGGTATGGAAATCGGCTCTCCTCGGGCTCCCGGGCTGGCAGGCGCCGCCCCTCGCCGTCAAGGAGTTGTCGATGCGTAGACTGCCGCTCGCTCTGTTGGCATCGCTATCCGTCCTCGCGGGCAGCGCGGGCGCGGCCTCGGCGGCCGCTCCGAAGACGACCTATCCCGTCGTGTTCGCGCACGGCATGGGCGGTTTCGACGATCTGCTCGGGTACGATTACTGGGGCGACGACTACGGCACCTTCGTCGGCGACCCCTGCAATGAATTTCTCGAAGTCTACTGCAATGGCGACATCGACGCGGGCCAGAAGGCCTACGCGGCGCAGGTGCCGGCGTTTCAGACCTCGGACGTGCGTGGGCTCGACCTCGCCGACGACATCGAGGGCTTCCTCGCGACCTCGGGCGCCTCGAAGGTGAACCTCGTCGGCCATTCGCAGGGCGGCCTCGACATTCGCAAGGCTGCGCGCGTGCTCTACGAGCGGTACGGCACCGCCAAGGTGCGCGTGCTCATCAGCATCTCCTCACCCCACCGCGGCTCGCCGGTGGCCAAGTACATCCTCGATTTGCGCCCGGGCGTGACGAGCGTCATCTCCGCGCTGGCGAGTTATTACGGCGACACCATCTACGAGCCCGGCAATGACGGGTATGCGGGCGCCAAGCAGCTCGTCTACAACGACTATTCCGCCAGCGACGGAGTCACCACGGGGATGAAGGCGTTCAACGCCCTCTACCCGGTCGACTCGAAATACGCGTTTCGATACGGATCGCTCATGACGGCGCAGAACGGGGTCAACGTGAACCCGGCGCTCTTCCTGTTGAGCGAGCTCGTCTATGACATCGACGGCGACGGCTATTGCTCCGGCGATTGCGACAACGACGGCGCGAGCGGCATGGGCGACGGCACGTGTAACGAGCGGGACGACGACGGGCTCGTGGGCGTCAACTCGCAGCAGATGGGCCACCGGCTCAAATACTCCGAGACGCTCCTCGCCCTCGACTCGATCTCGAACGACGCAGGCCCTGGATACGTGGGGGATCTGAATGCGCCGACCTCGACGCAGATGACCTCGATGTCGAGCGTCATCGATCAGGATCACCTCGACGTCGTCGGCGTCGGCCCCGACACGTTCGACGAGATGGAGTTCTACGCGGCGCTCTTCGAGTACATGGCGTATTACGACTGAGAAGCGGCGCCCATGAAGAAGCGGAAGACGCTCCTCGCGATCGGCGCGCCGCTGCTCGTCCTTGCACTTTATTTCGCGCTGCGCCCGGAGCAGATCCAGGAGCCCGTGGCCACGGCCGCGGCGACCCCCGACGAGACCGCGGGCGCCGATCTCCCCGCGCCGCCGCGGGGCTCGCGGCCGAGCGCGACCGCCGTTCCGATGGCGGATGCCGAGCTCGTGGCGCAGTTGCGCTCGCGCTACGGGGCGAACATCCGCAGTCCGTACGTCCAGATCAAGCTCATCGAGGCGCTCGTGCGCCATTTCCAGAAGCAGGACCCGCTGCATTGGCGGGAGGCGCTGCTCGCGGCGGTGCGCGCGGCCTTCCCCGACCGGTACGACGAGATCGCGAAGAACCTCGACAATCGCCTGGCCTACGAGCGCTGGATCAACGAAAACCGCGCCCGCCTCGACGGGCTCGATCCCGAGGAGCGCCGGGCGGCGATCCGGGAGGAGCGCAATCGCCTGTTCGGCGAGGAAGCTGCCGACGAGATCTGGGCCTCGGAGCAGAAGAACCAGGCCGTCGCGGACACGCTGAAGGAAATCGACGGCCTTCCGGGAAAGGGCCTCGGCGACAAGCTCACGACGTACACGGAGCGCCTCGAGGAGATCTACGAGGAGCAATACGATACGTACCTCGAGAACCACCGGCACGAGGTGATGAACCGCTTCCTCTCGCTCGAATCGGTGCAGGCCGAGCTCGACGCGATGTCCGCCGCGGCGCGGGCGGAGAGCCTGCGCGAGATTCGCAAGGGAATGGGCCTCGACGACGCGGCGCTCGCGCGCTGGGATACGCTCGACCACGATCGCGACGCGCGCTGGGAGAACGGCAAGAAATACATGGCCGAGCGAAAGGCGCTGACCGAGGCCTATAGCGGCAAGGTGCTGGAGCAGAAGCTCGCAGAGCTCCGGCGGCGGTACTTCGGCGACGAGGCCGAGGTCATCGCCGCCGAGGAGGAGAGCGGCTTCTTCCGCTTCGACCGGCCGCGTCGCTGGGGCCAGAACTGAACGGCCGCGCGGGCGCAAGATATCGCCGCGCATAAGGCGCTTCACGCGCTTGACAGAGGTCCGTCACTCTGTTGACGTCCGTTCATGAGAGATCGTTTTCCTTTGATTTCTGCGTCGCTGCGTTTTGGGACGCTGACCCTCTCGGGGTGTATTGCGGCGTGTGCGCCTTCGACGTCCCCTTCGGACGGGGCCACGAACGAGGCGGGGCTCGTGCTCGCCTCGACAAACCTGAACGTGTCCGTCGAGGCGACGTTCACGGCGTCCGGCGCCGCGGTCGAGGCGCGTGGGCTCGCGCAAAAGGCCGTGTTCGAGGCGAGCCGGCTCGGATGTGGAGACGATCGCTGGCCGCTCTCGAAGCCCGCGCCGGTCGCGGAGGCGGGCCGCGTCGAGTACAGACGAGCGCAGCAGGGCGGGGGGCCGGGGCTCGTCGAATGGTACGTGAGTGATTCTCGCGGCATCGAGCAGGGGTTCACGCTCGATTCGGCGCCCGATTGCGCAGGGGAGGGGGCCCGGGACGTCGTGATCGACGTCGAGCTGCGCGGCGGGCTCGATGCGCGCGTCTGGCCCTCGGGCCGCGGCGCGACGTTGCACGACGCCGAGGGGACGGCGCGGCTCGCGTATCGTGATCTGTACGCCTTCGATGCGCGCGGCCGGGATCTGCCGATCCGGCTCTCGAAGGTCGAGGGGGAGGAGCGGCTCTCGATTCACGTGGATACGTCGGACGCGGTGTATCCCGTCGTCGTCGATCCGACGATCACGAACGATATCGCGAAGCTCATCCCCGCCACGGGCGCGTCGTACGACTATTTCGGTGCGGCGGTCGACGTCTCGGGCAATACGATCGTCGTGGGCGCCTCCGGCGACGGGCCGGGAAACTCGCCGCTCGGTGCGGCGTACGTGTTCACCGGCGGGGGCGGGGTCTGGACGCAGCAGGCGAAGCTCGTGATGCCCGACGCGGTGGCCGGTGATTGGTTCGGCTCGTCCGTCGCCATTTCGGGTGATATTCTCATCGGGGGCGCCAACCTCGACGACGAGAAGGGGACGTATTCGGGATCGGCGCTCGTGTTCGTCCGGAATGGCGGTACGTGGACGCAGGAGGCCAAGCTCTCGCCGGCCGACGGCGCCATCGGCGACAACTTCGGCCGCTCGGCCGATCTCTCGGGGAACACTGCGATCATCGGGGCGTACTTGGACGACGACAAGGGCACGAGCTCCGGCTCGGCCTACGTGTTCGTCCGGAATGCTGGGACGTGGACGCAGGAGGCGAAGCTCCTCGCCGGCGACGGCGCCACGAGTGATCAATTTGGCCTTGCGAGCGCGATCGACGGAGACGTCGCCGTGGTGGGCGCGCCTTACGACAATGCGATTGCCACGAACCCGCCGTGCGGCTCGGCCTACATCTTCACGCGGAGCGGCGGCGTCTGGACGCAGGAGGCAAAGGTGCTCGCGGGTGTTCCGGGTGCTGGCGACGAATTCGGGTATGCCGTGGCCGTCTCCGGCGACACGGTCGTCGTCGGCGAGCTCCGGAATGACGACAAGGGGTTCGATTCCGGAGCCGCCTACGTCTTCCGCAAGGTGGGCGGCATGTGGCAGCAGGAAGCGAAGCTCCTCGCGAGTGATGGCAACGATGATGATCATTTCGGCGCGGCCGTCGCCATTCAGGGCGACACCATCGTCATCGGCGCGCGTTACAGCGACGTCGGGGGGAGCTCATCAGCCGGCTCGGCCTACGTTTTCAAGCGGACCGGGTCCGTGTGGACCGAGCAGGCGAAGCTCGTCGCCAAGAACGCCTACACGAATAATGATCTCGGGGACGCCGTGGCCATCGACGGAAACACGATCGTGGCCGGCGCGTCTGGCGCCCAGATCTTCGGCACGTCGTCCGGCGCCGCGTACGTCTTCCCGGTCGCGCTCCTGCCGAACGGCACGCCCTGTTCCGCTGCCGCACAATGCCAGAGCGGCTACTGCGCCGATTCCGTCTGCTGCGACGCGGCGTGCGGTGACGATCCCAGCGATTGCAGCGCCTGCAGCGTGGCGGCCGGCTCCACGGCCGACGGCGTATGTGCGCCCCGCGCTGCGGGCACCGAATGCCGCGCGGCGGCCGGGGAGTGCGACGTCGCGGAGGCTTGCGATGGCGTGAGCACGGCGTGCCCCGCCGATGCGCTCGCCGCGGCCGGCTCGATGTGCCGCCCCGCGGCGGCCGGTTGCGACCTGGACGAGACATGCAGCGGGCAGTCGGCGAGCTGCCCTGCGGATGCCGTCGCGCCCGCCGGCGCAACGTGCCGCTTCGCCGCAGGCCCGTGTGATGTGGAAGAGACGTGCAATGGGATAACCATCGTTTGTCCGGACGATTCATTCGCAGGTGCCGATGTCGTTTGCCGTCCGACGGACGGACCCTGCGATGTCGAGGAGGTTTGCCCGGGGGATGCGATCGATTGCCCAGCGGACGTGTTCACGCCCGACGGCTCGAGCTGCCCCGGCGGCTCGTGTGAGGCCGGCGTCTGCGTCGACGGAAGCGGTAGCGGAGGCGGAGGCGGCAATGGAGGCGCGGGCGGAGGCGGAGGCGCCGGCGGAAGCGGAGGCGTCGGCGGAAGCGGAGGCGTCGGCGGAGGCGTCGGCGGAAGCGGAGGCGTCGGCGGAAGCGGAGGCGTCGGCGGAAGCGGAGGCGTCGGCGGAAGCGGAGGCGTCGGCGGAAGCGGCGGCAGCGAGCCCAGCGCCGAAAGTGACTGCGGCTGCAGAATGATCGGCTCCGAAAAACCGTCCACGTTCGGTCTCACCGCGCTCGGCCTCGCCGCGCTCATCGTCGCGCGGCGGCGCCGGCGCGCTTGAAGCGGAATTCATTGGATTGAACCCATCTCACCCCGCAGGAGCGGAGGCAACATGCTCGACGTCGTATGGGACATGGAGACCGGCGATCCGGATGATTTCATCACGCTGCTCTTCCTGCTCGGCCATCCCGGGGTCAACCTCAAGGCAGTGACCATCACCCCGGGCACGCCCGACCAGGTCGGCGTGGTGCGAAAGGCCCTCGGGTGGTTTGGCAGGGACATCCCGGTGGGCGCGTTCAACCTCGATCATCAGCCCAAATCGGTCCGGGAGGGTACGGGCCCGGGGGAGGGGCGGCACGGGCCGCGAGGCGTGTGTGTCTCCTCCTGGCATTACAAGGCCTATGGCGAGATCCCGCCCTCGCGCGACGCCGCGCCGGGCCCCGAGGTCTTGCGCGCCGTCTGCGATGCAAACACCACCCTGATCACGGGCGCCCCGCTCAAGAACCTGGGCGGCGCCATGAAGCTCCCCGGCTTCCAGGTGGGCCGCCTCGTCGTGCAAGGAGGCTTTGCCGGCGAGGGCGTCGTGCCGCCGGAGCGCCAGCTCCCCAAGTTCCGCGGGATGGTCACCTGCCCGACCTACAACCTCAATGGGGATCCGAAGTCGGCGCTGGAGGCGCTCCGGTACCCCGGCATCGGGAGCCGCAGGTTCGTTTCGAAAAACGTTTGTCATGGCGTGATCTACGACCACGAGCTGCACGCTCGGATCGAGACCTCGAAAGACAAGAGCCTGTCCCTTCGCCTGATCTGGGAGGGGATGGACGTCTATCTGGAGAAGAAGCAGGCGAAGAGGCCCGTTCCTCCGTCGACGTCCGAGATCGAGGAGTCGGCGCCGGAGGCCATGGGCGGCAAGGCGTTTCATGATCCATTGGCGGCGTGCTGCGCGATCGATCCCTCGATCGGAGAGTGGGCCGAGGTCGAGCTTTATCGCGAGAAAGGCGCCTGGGGCTCGCGATTGTCGCCGGGTTCGGGCGTGTGGATTATCACGGGGTACGATCGGGAGAAGTTTCTCCAAACCCTGACCGCCCTGCCGTCCAGCTGAGCCCGTACTGCGGCCCACGTCCGCCGGCTAGGTTCCTCCCCATCTTCATCGTTGGCTGCGGCGAACGTCCGGAACACGTGCTAGGTCGGGCGCCGCGATGATCACGCTCGACAAGCTCTCCAAGCGCTTCGGCCCGAAAATTCTCTTCGAAAACGTCTCGATGCGGTTCGATCCGGGCAAGCGGTACGCGCTCGTCGGGGCGAACGGCGCTGGAAAATCGACGCTGCTCAAGGTCATCTCGGGGGAGCACGAGTCCGATCAAGGCTCGGTCGAGATCCCGGGAAAGCTCAAGGTCGGCGTGCTCTCGCAGGATCACTTCGCGTACGAGTCCGTTCGCATCCTCGACGCCGTGCTCATGGGCAACCGCATCCTCTGGGACGCCACGCAAGAGAAGGAACGGCTGCTCGCGGGCGAGATGGACGACGAGGTCGGCATGCGCCTCGCCGAACTCGAGGGGACGATCGGCGAGGAAGACGGTTACACGGCCGAGGCCCGCGCGGCGGAGATCCTGGAAGGCCTTGGAATCGCGTCGTCCCGGCACCTCGACACCGTCAGCACGCTGGCGGGCGGGTACAAGCTGCGCGTGCTCATCGCGCAGACGCTGTTCGCGGGCGCCGACGTCCTGCTCCTCGACGAGCCGACGAACCACCTCGACCTCGACTCCATTCGCTGGCTCGAATCCTACCTGACGCACGATTTCCGCGGGACGCTGCTCGTCGTGAGCCACGATCGGCATTTCATGAACGCGATCGCCACGCACGTCGCCGACGTCGATTACCAGACGGTCACCGTGTACACGGGCGATTACGACGATTTCATCGAGCAGAAGACGACCGGGAAGCGTCAATCGGAGGCCGACGCGGCCCAGAAGAAGAAGAAGATCGCGGAGCTCAAGGACTTCGTGGCCCGCTTCGGCGCGAGCGCCAGCCGGTCGAGCCAGGCGCAGTCGCGCGTGAAGGAGATGGAGAAGCTCGAAAGCAGCATCCAGGTGCGTCGATCGAGCGTGGTGCGGCCCTACATCAAGTTCGAGATCGAAAAACCGTCCGGCCGCGACGTGCTGCGCGTGGAGGGCCTGGCGAAGAGCTTCGGCGATCTGCGGGTGATCGATGGGCTCGGTCTGAACCTGAATCGCGGGGACAAACTCGCGGTGATCGGGCCGAGCGGCATCGGCAAGTCGACGCTGCTCAAGCTGCTCGTCGCGGAGCACGCGCCGGACGCGGGGACCATCGTGTGGGGCCACGATACGAACGTGGGGTATTTCGCGCAGGATCATCACGAGGCGCTCGAACCCGGCTACTCCGCGTACGAATGGCTGCACCGCTTCGATCCGGAGGCGCAGCTCGAGGACGTGCGTTCGGTGCTGGGGAAGCTGCTCTTCAGCGGAGAGGCGGGGCTCAAGAAGACGGAGAGCCTGTCGGGCGGGGAAGCGGCGCGGCTGCTCCTGGCGAAGCTCATCCTGCTGAAGAACAACGTGGTGGTGCTGGACGAGCCGACGAACCACCTCGACGTGGAGAGCATCGACGCGCTCCTGCAGGCGCTGATCGCATTCAAGGGGACCGTCGTGGTGACGAGCCACGATCGGCATTTCATCGGCAAGCTCGGGACGCGCGTGCTCGAGCTGTCCCGCAAAGGGCCGCGGCTCTTCAATGGGACGTACGACGAGTTCCTGGAGCGGTTCGGGGACGAGCAGCGGGAGCGCTGATGCAGGGCGCCGGGGGCCATGATATGCGTGCGTGATGACGCATGACGGTGGCCAGGACGAACCCATCGATGCGCGGTTTCGGCAGCTCTTCGAGACCGCGCCCGACGCCATGGTCATCGTGGACGAGCATGGGCTCATCGAGTTCGTGAACGCCCAGACCGAGGAGCTCTTCGGTTACGACCGCGCGGAGCTCCTCGGTCAGCGCGTCGAGATCCTCATTCCAGAGCGGTTCCGACCCAACCACGCGGGGTACCGCGCAGGGTTCGTCGCCGCGCCGAAGGTCAGGCCGATGGGGGCCGGGACGGCGCTCTCCGGCCGCCACAAGAACGGCTCCGAGATGGCGATCGAGGTGAGCCTGAACCCGCTCTCCACGCCGCGCGGCATCGTGGTCTCCGCCGTGATCCGCGAGATCCGCGAGCGCAGGGAGATCGAGGCCGCGGCGAAGCTCGCTTCGGATCGGCTGCTCAGCGCCGTCGAGAGTGTGCAGAACCCGTTCGCCCTCTTCGACGCGCACGATCGGCTCGTGCTCTGCAACAGCGCGTTTCGCCGGACGGTCCCCCACGTCGCCGGCCCGGTGGTCGGCAAGACCTTCGAGGCGCTGTTCGACGAGGCGCTCACGCGGGGCTTTTTCGCTCTCGAAGAGTCGCCGGCCGCGTTCCGCGCGCGGCGCCTCGCGTATCGGCGTGATCCGAAGGGTGTGCTCGAGGTGCGGACGACGGAGCATCGCTCCTTGCGCATCAGCGATCGGAGAACGGCCGAGGGCGGCACCGTCTCGACGATCTGGGACGTGACGGACGACGCGAAGCGCGAGGACGAGCTGCGCCAGGCGCGCGCCACGGCCGAGGCCGCGAGCGCCGCGAAGAGCGAGTTCTTGGCGTCGATGAGCCACGAGCTGCGCACGCCGCTGAACGCCATCCTCGGGTTCGGTCAGCTCCTGCAGCGCGATCGGAAGACGCCGCTCAACGCGCGTCAGAAGGGCATGGTGGACCAGGTGCTCAAGGCCGGCGAGCACCTGCTGCACCTGATCGACGATGTGCTCGATCTGGCGCGGATCGAGGCGGGGAACGTGCCGCTCTCGCCGGAGCCGGTGAGCGTGGCCGGCGTGCTCCTGGAGGCGAAGGCGGCGCTCGATCCGATGGCCGATCGGGCAGGCGTCGAGCTCGTGATCGCGCCCGTGCCCGACGATCTGCCGATGGTCTGCGCGGATCGGACGCGCTTCGCCCAGATCTTGATGAACTTCGGGTCGAACGCGATCAAGTACGGTCGGCAGGGCGGGCGCGCCGTGTTCGAGTCGAAGGTCGGGGCCGCGGGCCGCGTGCGGATCAGCGTCGTCGACGACGGGATGGGCATCCCGGAGGACAAACAAGGGAAGCTCTTCCAGCCGTTCCAGCGCGCCGGTCAGGAGACGGGGCCCATCGAAGGGACGGGGATCGGGCTCACGATCACCAAGCGGCTCGCCGAGATGATGGGCGGGAGCGTGGGCTTTCGCAGCGTCGCCGGCGAGGGGTCCACGTTCTGGGTCGAGCTGCCGGCGCGGCAGGCGGCGGCGCACGCGCTCGTGGAGGCGACGAACCCGGCGACGCAGGAGAGTTCGCCGCTGCGGGACGGCGAGGGGCCGCGGTACACGGTGCTGTACGTGGAGGACAATCCCTCGAACATCGCGTTCATGGAGGCCCTCGTCGGGGAGCTCGAGCGCGTCGAGCTGTTCACCGCGCCGAACGCCGAGATCGGGATCGAGCTCGCGCGGGCGCGGAAGCCCGAGGTCGTCCTGATGGATATCAACCTGCCCGGGATGAGCGGGTTCGACGCGCTGCGGAAGCTGCGCGAGTGGCCGGAGACGCGAGCGATCCCGGTCATCGCGCTGAGCGCAGCGGCGATGGATCGGGACAAGAAGCGGGCCGAGCAAGCCGGGTTCTTCCGGTACCTGACCAAGCCGGTCCGCGTGGACGAGCTGACCGACGTGCTCGAGTCGTTGCTGATGTCGGATCCGCCCGCGCCCGGCTAGACTCGCGCGTATGTGCGTGCTGTTCCTGGGCTTCGGGGTCCATCCCGATTTCGACGTGGTGCTGGCGGCCAACCGCGACGAGGTATTCGCCCGTCCGACGCGGGAGACGCATTTCTGGGAAGATCATCCCGAGATCCTCGCGGGGCGCGACCTGCAGAGCGGCGGGACGTGGCTCGGCGTGACGAGGTCCGGGCGCTTCGCGGCCATCACGAACTTCCGGGATCCCGGGGCGCATCACGCGGACGCGAAATCGCGCGGGGCGCTCGTGGTTGCGTATCTCCTGGGCGAGGGCTCGCCGCATGAATACACGGAGAGCCTGCGGCCGCGCGCGCGTGAATACAACGGGTTCAACCTGATCGTGGGCACGCGGGGCGAGGCGGCCTATTTCGCGAGCCAGACGGGCGAGTCGCGTCGGCTCGCGCCCGGCGTGTACGGGCTCAGCAATCACCTGCTCGACACGCCCTGGCCGAAGCTCGTGCAAGGCAAGGGCGCCTTCACGAAGCTCGTCGAGGAGCGTCCGCTCCCGGCGGCGGAAGCGTTCTTCCAGATGCTACATTCGGAGCAGGGGGCCCCGGACGCGGAGCTCCCGGACACGGGCGTGGGGCTCGAGATGGAGCGTATGCTCGCGCCGCTGTTCATCTCGGATACGCGGACGCCCCCCTTTTACGGGACGCGATCGAGCTCGGTGGTGACTTTCTCGAACATGGGCGAAGTCCGGTTTCTCGAGAGGAGTTTTTTTCCGGGGAGCGAGCCGCGTCTGGTGGAGCAGGGCTTCCGGCTGCCGCAACGAGGGTAGGGGAGGAGCTCCGCCGTCCTCGTCATGGGCATCTTCGACACCGTCATCGCCGATGCGATCTGCCCGCGCTGTGGCCAGCTGCAACCATGGCGCATTCAGTACAAGTACGGCTATTGCCGATCGCACGAGTACACGCCCGGCGATGCCATTGGCTGGTTCGATCCTCCCGGGCGCCGCGCGCCCCTGATCGACGCGGGGGAAAACGTGGGTGGTCTGGTTGCGGTCGCGGGCGCGCCCGAAAGCGGATGCCGCCGCTGTGGTGTCGAGCCGGACGAGGCAACCGTATGGTTCCGGGACAACGTGGTGGAGAGCATCGACGTGGGCGTACCCGTGCAGAATGCCGACTTCGTCCCCATGGCTCCTCCGCGGGAATGGCTGCATGTCTGGTCCGAGCGGCGCGCCGGCCGCGCGAACGAGGATCGCCTGGAAGCGAGCTGCCGTGGCCGCCGGTGGACGCTGGTCGTCGCCGACGGCGCAGGCGGGCTTTCCGGCGGCGCGCTCGCAGCGCGCTGGGCGGCAGAGGCGGCGTCGGCGCTGGGGGCAGAGGAGGAGCTCACGCCCGCGGCATGGTGCGAACGGCTCTCGCGGCTCGACCGCGAAATGGAGGCGGATTCGAAGTGCGGGGAGACGACGCTCGTCGTGGTCCAGGTGAGCGGCAACGAGCTTTGGGGCGCGAGCATCGGAGATTCGGGCGCGCTGCTCGTGGAGGCAGGGCAGGTCGTGGAGCTGACCGCAATGCAGAAGCACAAGCCGCTGCTTGGCAGCGGAGCATGTACGCCCACGAGAATCGAGCGGCGGTCTCTCTCGGGGCGCCTTCTCCTGGCGTCGGATGGTCTCTTGAAGTATTTGCCTCGACCGAAATTATCCGAGGTCGCCTTGGCGGGAGACGTTCGCTCGGCTGTCGAGGCGCTCGTGGAGGCGGTGAAGCTTCCTTCGGGAAACTTCCATGATGATGTCGCGGTGATCCTCGCCGAGAGGGCGAGGGGTCGACTCCGGCAAACGGAATGACTTGAACCATGGACCGAGCAACCTTCGCCTCTCGCCTCGACTCCGCCTCCCGCCGGGCCCGCGATTTCGCGCGGGAGCTCGTCGTCGAGCCGCTGCCGGACGAAATTCGCTTCGATGTCGTGCTCGACGCGTCCTACGACAAGAACCCGCTTCACCCGGACGAGTTTGTCTTTCCCGACGACGGTGAGCGCTTCTCGCGCTCCGACCTGATGGGCCTCGATGCTGCCACGGTCATAGACGTTCTCTTTCGCGACGGCAAGGTCCCCGAATGGATCAACCTCGCGGTGACGCACGAAGGCGGGGGACGAACGTTTGTTGAGGTGCTCTGTTGCGGTCGATTCACCGCCAACGAGTCGCTGTTTTATCATGCTGGGGGAGGGGTATCCGCCTTTTCACGTGCTCGGCCCGTCGATCCCGCCTGACGTCGATGTCGATGCACCGGTCCGCTCGCGGTACAGCCTCTACTGGTCGATGGCCGTCCATGACGACGAGCTCGAGAAGCTCGAGGGGCGCGACCAAGTAGAGACGTTATGCCTGCGCGGCGCCGGGATCCATGATCACACCTTGGTGCGATTGGCTTCGCTGCGTCGGTTGCGCTCGCTCCGACTCGAAGGTACCTCGGTCCGCGGAGAAGGTCTCGCCCACGTGCCTCACGGGGCGCTCCAATATCTCACGATATCGGGATCGCTCGTGCGGATCGATGGGCTCGCGGTCTTGCCGGACAACCAGCCATCGCTCGGTTGGCTGGCGCTTGATCAGAGCCCGCTCGTCGAGGTGGAGCTGGTCCAGGTGCGGCGTTTGTCGAGGCTTCATGGGCTCGAGCTTGCAAACACGTCCGTCACCGACGAGGGAGCCCGTCTTCTCGTGGTTTGTCCGGCGCTCCGTGAGCTCGGTCTCGCAGGCACGGCGATCACCGATGTAACCTGTGCTCATCTCGGCCGCATGACCACGCTGGAGATGCTCTCGCTCGATCGGACGGTCGTGACGGATGCCGGCATGCGACAGCTCGCCGGCATGCCTCGCCTCCGGAGCCTGTCGATCGCGGGCACGGGCGTCACCGATCGAGGGGTCGCCAGCCTGGCGGATTCAACGGGCCTGAAGCGGGTCGACGTTCACGACACGCAGGTGACGCCCGCGGGGATCGCAATGCTGAGAAAACGCAAGATGTACGTGAGGGGAGCGCCTGACCCCGGCCGCATGAAGCCGACCTGAGAGCGCTACTTGGGCGGGTCCACCGGCAAGAAGCAGAAGTTGCTCGTCTCGAACCGGTAATTCGAGCCCGAGTAATTGCGCTCGGCGTGGAAGACTTGCAGATCGTACACGCCGCCGAGGACCAGGCCGAGATCCGAGGCGCGCTGGTCGAGATCGACGGTGCCCAGTTCGGGGCCGTGGATGCCGCCGAGGTCGATGGCGAGGCGGTGATTGATGAACACCCAGATGTCGTCGTCGCCGCGGAACGTGAACACCTCACCGCCCTTGTAACGGAAGGAGACGAGCGCTTCGGTGGTGAAGTGCCAGTTGTTCGGCATGCCATTCAGCTCGAAACCTTCGTTCCCGAAGCCGAACGTCGCGTCGATCGGATGAAAATCGGCGTCGTCGTAGACGAGCGTGGTGCCATTGCCCGTGAGCGGGATCTGCACGTTCGTGGCAAAGTTTTCGCCGGGGGTGTCGCGGTACCACGCATCGAAATGGGCGGCGCCGGTGAAGGGCGCGTAGGCTGGGCCGTCGGGGCTGACCTCGTTCCCGGCGACGTACACCGGCTTGAAGCTGCCATCGGGCTGCTCGGCCAGCTCGGCCGCCAGGATGCCCGGGCGAACACCGACGATGTCACTGAAATTGGGATGGCCGCTCCACTGGAAGTCGGGGTGGCTCTCGGAGAAGTCGCGCACCCGCATGGTCAAGGTGCTCAAGCACTCCTCGCCGGTATCGCCGCCGGTGCCGCTGGAGGTCGTGAGATTGAGGCCGCCTTCTCCACCCGCGCCGCCGCTCCCCGCGCCGCCGCTTCCCCCACCCCCCGAACCCGAGCCGGAGGATGAAGTCGTTGCACCCGTCGGGGAACCGGTGCCCTGACCGGACGAACAACCGAGGACGAACACGAAGCCGAGCAGCGAAAGGATCGTGGCGCGCATTGGTGGAGGATAACACTACCGCGGATTCGCGGCGAGGACGAACGGGCGGAGGCGGTGCCCGTCCGGGTCCTCGACCACGAACGTGAAGCCGAAATCCATGTCGGTCGGCTCCTGCACCACGGTGAGCCCGAGCTTGGTCCACTCGGCATAGGTCGCGAGGACGGCGTCCTTGCTCGTTTCGCGGAACGAGATCTCGATGCCGCCGGCGGGCTTCGGGGTCGGCTCGACCTCGTCGGCGAGCCAGAGGCCGATTTTCATGCCGGTCGAGAGCACGTAGAGAACGAAGGTCTTCGATGTTTCGACCGGCTCGCAGCCGAGGAGCTTCGAATACAGCTCGGCGCTTCGGAGCGGATCACGGACGGCAAGCAGCAGGTAGTTGAGGGTACGCATCAGCATCTCCATGTGGTGGACGCGGAGGGTGTGCGCCTTGCGACTGTCAGTTTCCGGCAGGAGCAAGCGTGGCCTGCCTGGCTCGCCATTCCTGGACGAGCACGGCACGGCGGCGCGGATAACGCTCGTCCTTCGGCTCGACCGACTGGATGCGGTCGACGCGGAAGGCGCGATAGTCCTGCCTGAGCTCGCACCACGCGGCGAGCACCTGCACCTTGTCGAAGAAGCCGATCAAGAGGGGCCAGATCGTGCGGGTCGTGCCTTCGCCGTTCTGGTCCTGGTACATGATGACGAGCCTGTGCTCCTTGCGGATCGCGGCGCGAATCACCGAGGCGTCGACGGCGACCGGCTCGCCGCGGAGCATCGGCACGGTGAGCGTCGCCGTATCGACGCTCGCGCGGAGGTCGTCCGGCAGCACGGCGCGGAGCTTCGCCACGGCATTGCCCGCCGCAGCCGCGAGCCGCGCGTCACCCCGCACCGCGACCCAGCGCGAGCCGAGCACCAGGGCCTCGAGCTCGTCGGCCGAGAACATCAGCGGCGGGAGGGTGAAGCCGGGGCGCAGGACGTACCCGAGGCCCGGTTCGCCCTGGATATCGGCGCCCTGCGCCTGCAGCGTCGCGATGTCGCGATAAAGCGTGCGAATCGAAATGCCGAGCTCCTCGGCCAGCGCCGGGCCCGTGATCGGCGCGCGGTGGCGGCGCAAGAGCTCCAGGAGATCGAGCAGGCGGGCGGCGCGAGACATGCGGAAAAGATAGCGCGAACCAGCCCGCTCCGCTCGGCCACACAGAAGCGCTCGTGGCGGGGCTCGACGCGAGGCCTTCGAGGCACCAGGGGCTCTGCGACATATGGATCCGCAGAAACCGCAGAAACCGTCCGGCCAGACCGTCTTCAGCCGGGAGCATTACCACGAGCTCTCGGCCGACGAGACCGAGGTGCGCGAGCAAGGATGGGCGTCGATCGGCTCTCCGGCCGAGGGGCCGTCCTTGCGCGAGGCAGAGCTGGAAGCCGAGCCCACGCCGCCCCCTCCACATCCACCGGGCGGCGAGCACGTCGAGCCCATCGGCCGCGTCCACGCCGACCAGACGGAGCCCGGGGGACGGCGTCGCTGATCTGCCGAGCGAGCCATGGCATGCGTCCCGCGGCGGGCGTTTCTCACCGCGCATATCGCGTGAGGACGACGGTGCTTCCGTCACGCCGCGCGCGACCGCGCTCGTCGTTGCACCACCCGAAGAGCACGGCATCAGGGCCCAGCCCGAAGCTCCCTGGGCAAGGGGCCTGTATGACGAAGCGTATTTTCCCATCGGCGGCGAAGCCCCGCGATGAATTGCCCGCCCGTCAGGGTGAAGGCGTCGAGCGGCGCATCGCCCACCGTCGAGCCGGTGATGGCGACAAACCCCGAAGGGTCGAGCACCATATCGTGCACGGAGATGTGTTTGTCGCGCGTCTGAGGGTTTTTGGGGTCGCTCAGCGTGCGGTCGAAGACCAGAGCGCCTCGAGCATCGAAGCACTGGAGCGCGAGACGCGACGATGGTTTGCCCGCGTAGCCGAGCCCGGTGAGCGGTGGGTCCCAGGCGAGCGCACATACGCGGTTATCCGACGCGGCGAGCTTGGTCGCGCTGACCGAAAGCGGTCGGCTGGAGACGACCTTCCCAGCGGCGTCGATGCGGACGAGGTGCGGACCGGCATCGAGCGTGGCGCCGAAGAGCGTCATCGGGGCAGCCGCGTCGGGTGCGAGCACGATCGAGCCATCGGACGTGAACGCATGCGGCGGGAATCGGTGGAAATCGGTCTTCGTGCTCCAGACGTGCCTGCCGTCGCGTCCGAATCGGGCGAGAAACCACGTGTACGACGTGCTGTTCCGGGAGAAGGGGCTCGTGAGGGGCCCGCCGCCGAAATCGACGGTCTCCTGCATTCCACCGGTCAGGGTGACCTCGCCGCGCGCATCGACACCGACGTTGTCCGGCACCACGTTGCCGTCGAATGCGATTTTCCAGTCCATTCCGCCGTCGGGGGAGAGGCGCAGGATGAAGCCGCCTTGATCGGTCTGGCCCTGCGCACGCCGCTCGGTGAACATGCCGGCGAGCACGAGCCCTCCTCCCGCGTCGACGGCGAGGGCCCGTACTTCGTGCGATGGCAGGTCGAGGGGCCGCGCCCAGAGCAAGGTGCCTTGACGCGACACCTTTCCCACGAGCACATCGAAAACATCCGTGGAGATGACGCCCGTCGGGAGATTCACCGAACCGGAGAGCGGATAGGTCCAGAGCACATTGCCATCCGCGTCCGTTGCGGCGTGCGATGGGGTGCCCATGGTGGCGTCGAACGACAGTGTCCATAGCCGCGTCCCAGGTTTTACCTCCGCCCGCCGCACACACATCGGCAGCTTTCGCACGAGGCAGCGCCATACGAACTCCGGCTCGTTCTCCACCGTGTTGTCGATTTGATCCAAGCGCAGGACCTTCCCGTCGGGCGCGAGCGTGATCGCCACCGTCACCGAGCCGACGCGCGTATTCGAGCAGCCCTGCTTGTAGATGACCTCCCGGCAGCTCAGCGATTCGTTCGTGGTCTCGGCTTCGCGGATCCACGCCTCCGGGTAGGGCGGAGGATCGGCGGGCGTCGGTGTGCTCGAAGCAGGAGCCTCGGCGGAGGGACAGGAGGCTCGGCAGGAGCTATGGCCGTCGCAATCGGGGCGGCCGGCAGGGGCGAGGCCGGCGCGGGCCGCGCGCCATTGCAAGCTGCACAGATGACGAGGAGCGCGGCGAGCGGCAGGCGGGTGTCGAGTGGCACGGGAATGGTTCGTTGATGCCAGGGGGCTCCGCGTGTGGTCAAGGACAATCGCGGCGCCCGAGAAGGCCGATGGTGGGGGCGTGGGTTTGTCCACGGAGGCGGCGGAGCATTCATCGCTTCTTTTCGTTGCGCGCCCGCTGGGGCAGGCGAAGCTGCGCGCGCGGCGTGAAGAGCAGGCGCCGCGCGAATCCCCCCGCGAGCACGCCGGATACCGCAGCCACGGCGACGAGCTGATACAGAATCACGATCTGGTAGCGCACCGCCTGCTCGGGCGCCGTGCCGCTCACGATTTGACCGGTCATCATCCCCGGCAGCGCGACGAGCCCGACCGTGAGCAGGCCGTTGATGGTGGGGATCATCGCGGCGCGCACCGAGGCCCGCACGTGCCGGGCGAGCGCCTGCTCGGGCGTCGCCCCGAGCGCGAGGAGCTGCTCGATCTCGTCCGCGTGCGCATGCGCAGCGGCGAAGATACGCTCGAAGACCAGCGCCACGACATTCATCGCGCTGGCGATCATCATCCCGCTGATGGGCACGAGGTACCTCGCCTCGTAGCTCGGATGCAAAGGCACCACGAACAGGAAAACCGGCGCCAGTGCCACCACGGAGCCGAGCACGATGGCCGCGAGCGCATAAGGAAATAACGTGCGCGCCGAGGGCCCATGCTCCACGCGCCGCGCGCTCGTCGCCGCCGCGACTCCGACCATCACCGAAAGGGCGAGCGCCACCCACGCGGGCCGCTCGTGCTCGAAGAGCAGGAGCAGCACGTGACCGATGGCCAGGAGCTGCACGGCGCCGCGCAGCGCGCCCCAGGCGAGATCACGCTCGAGGTCGAGCCGCTTCCAGCGCGAGGCGAGGATCGCCAGCGCGACGAGACCAAGCGTCATCGCGAGCCGTGGGAGCGGGATCTCGAGGTAGCTCACGGCCTCTCCGCGCCGGCAAAGAGCTTTCCCGCATGAAAGACGTAGCGCTTGCCCGCGAGCGCCTCGGCGTGCGCCGCGATGTGCGTGACCATCACCACGCTGCGTCCCGCGATCGCCAGGTTGCGGACGAGATCGATCACTTGCAGGGCCGTCTCCGGATCGAGCGCGGCCGTGGGTTCGTCGAGGAGCAGCACCTTCGGATCGTTCGCGAGCGCGCGCGCGAGCGCGACGCGCTGGCGTTCTCCGCCCGAAAGCTCGGCCGCGCTGCGCGCGAGGAACGCCTCGTCGAGCCCCACCGCTCGCAAGAGCTCGATCTGCCGCTCAGGTGCGAGGGTCTCGCCGCGCAGCGCCGGCCCGGCAGCGACGTTGTCCGCCACGCTGCCAGGCAGCATCGGCGGCGCCTGGGGCAGATAGGCGACGCGGGTCCGGAAGACGGTCGGAGGCAGCATGATCGCATCCACGCCGTCGAGCAGCACGTGCCCACCATCGATCGGGATCAGCGTGGCCATCGCCCGCAGAAACGTGCTCTTCCCGCTGCCGGAGGCGCCCGCGATGGCGATCTTCTCGCCGAACGAGACCACGAGGCTCGCGCCGTCGACGATGGTGCGTCCTTCGCGGATCACGCGGATGTCGCGAGCTTCGATGGCAGAGGGCATGTGGCGTCCATCGGCTCGTCTAGCCTCGGGTGTGGACGCGCGCCAGGCGGGCGTCGATCAAGCGCGGCGGAGCCCGGTCGCGCTCGCGAGCAGCATCTCGCGCACGGGTTGCGCGCGGTCGCGCGAGACGGGGACGCTCACGCCCCGCCTCTCGGAACCGATGCCGAAGCCGACGAAGATCCGTGTTTCGCCCCCCTCGCGCTCGAGCTCCTTGATGTAGGCCGCGTTCACGAGCCAGTTTCTGTGGACACGCGTGAGCGCTCGCCCGAAGGACGCTTCGATCGACGACAAGGACAGGTCGAGGTCGAACGTGCCGTGCGGCGTATGCACGGAGGTGAGCCGATCGGCCGCCTCGAACGCCCAGGCCTCCTTGGGTTCGAGGAACACGAGGCTCTTGCCCCGACGCGCGACGATGCGCAGCGGGCTCGAAGGCGACGACGGGCGCTTCCGGGCGTGGAGGCGGCGCAGACATTGATCGACGCGCTCTTGCGTGAAAGGCTTCAGCAGGTAATCGTCGACGCCGAGCTCGAAGGCCTCGATCGCGTGCTCCTTGAATGCCGTCGCCAGTACGAACATCGGCCTCCGGGCGTGATGCACCGAGGCGCGCACGAGATCGAGCCCCGTCTCGTCGTCGCTCCCGCCGAGCGTGATATCCACGAAGACGGCGTCGATCTCGAGCCCGCCGGCCGCGAGTTGCAGCGCCTGCCGGGCCTCGGCGAGGCTCGGGACGGCGCCGACGACCTCGGCGAGCTGGGACGCTTCGACGAGCTCGACCAGGTAATTGCGTGCGGGCCACTCGTCCTCGACGACGAGAGCACGGAGCCGATACGAATCACCTGCCGCGGGGATTTCGTGCATCATGCCATCTCCGGGGTGGCTCGGGTCGCGGGGCGCGGGGGCGTCGTGAGGCAGGGAAGCTCGACGATGCATCGCGTCCCGTCGGGCGAAGAATCAATCTGCAAGCCCGCGTCCGTGTACTTGAGCTCGAGGCGCCGGCGCACGGCGTGCAGGCCAAAGGCCCCCGAGCGCAGCGGCTTCGCCGGCATGCCAGGACCATTGTCCTCGACCGTGCAGACGAGGCGCCTCTGGGCCCCGCCCCCGGCCTCCCGGAGCGTCGCGCGCACGACGACCTGCCCGCCTCCCTGTCGGCGCAAGGCGCCGTGCTTCACGGCATTCTCCACCAGCGGTTGCAGGAGCAGCCGGGGCATGAGGACCTGGGCGGCCCGATCCGCGATGTCCCACTGAAAGCGCAGCGTCCCGGCGTGACGTGATTCGAGGATCTCGGCATAACGGCGGAGCCAGGCGATCTCCTCGCCCAGCGTCTGCATCTCGTCGGCGTCGTGCAGCGCGTCGCGCAAAAGGTCGCCCAGGCAAGCGAGCAGGCGGCGGGCCTCGCCGGGATCCTGCGTGACGAGGCCCGCGATGGCGTTGAGGGTATTCAGCAGGAAATGCGGTTCGAGCTGCGCGCGCAGCCGGGCGAGCTCGCCCGCCGTTCGTAGCCTGTCGGCTTCGAGCTTGAGCTTTTCGGCTTCGAGCGCGCGCCGCCGGGCGTCCTCCGTGGCGAAGGGATACATGAACGCCAGCGCCCAGATGGCGCATATGAAGAGTCCGAAGATGACGCCGATCCGGATGGCGAGCGGATACGTCACGGGTTGCCCGGAGGCCCGCGGGAGGTGCAGCCACGTCTGCACGGCCCAGAAGCCCATGATGGACACGACGCCGGCGACGGAGGCGACGGCGAGGCTGACGAGCAGGGTCTGCGCCGAGCCGAGGCTCCGGCGCGTGGCCCAGTGGAAAACCGCCGAGAGCGTGAGCAGGAGCGCGGGCACGCTGACGAGCGAGAAAAGCAGGTTGGGCGTGATGTCCCGCTGTCGGTCGGAGGGCGTGAAGGGGAAAAAGAGGATGGCCAGGACGACGGCCGTCGTCGCCACGAAGCGCTTCCAGCCGAAGAAATGCGCATCCAGGGGCGAGGCGCCCACGGACGGCGCGCCTCTGGACAGCTCGGGCACAGGGACGCTCATACCCGAGCGGTTTACCGTACGACCGGTCGACGCGGACATCCCGATCGGACGAATGGCCATGATCGACGGACGAGCCGTGCCCTGAGGGCGACCAGGCGCGAAGGACGAGCAGAGCTCACGCGCGGAGCGCCCGCCTCAGCGCGCGTCCTCGACCGCCTCCCTCGTCCACATCGACGCGAAACGGGGATCCCCGGGCGGCGAGCCGTCGTTCTCTTCGCCCTCCGGCCAATCCCACGGCGGAAACGGATCCTCGAATTGTTGGAAGCCCTCGGGTCCGAGCGCCATCTCCTCGTCCGAGAGCAGGCAAGCCTCGAGCCGCGCCCGCAGCCCCTCGCGCTCCGCGGTTCCGATGATCACGATCTCTTGCCGACGCCGCGAGACCTCGTCCTCGGGCCCATCGTCCGTCGATTCGGCCAACCATTTCCCCACGGCGCCGAACCGGTACGCGCCGCCCGCCTGTGACCATTCCACCACCCATTCGGGCCGCGTCGCGAGCCAGAAGAAGCCCTTCGATCGAATCACGCCCGGCCACTCCTCGTGGATGAGCGCGTAAAGACGCGCAGGATGGAAGGGGCGCCTGTCACGAAAGACGAAACTCCCGAGCCCGTACGTCTCCGTCTCCGGCACGTGCTCGCCGCGTAGCTCGGCCATCCAGCCCGGCGCCTCCTTCGCCTTTTCCATATCGAAGAGCCCCGTGCCCATGATCGTGTCGATCGGCACCTTGCCGAAACTCGCCGGCACGATCCGCGCGCGCGGGTTCAGCCTGTGCAGCGTGGCCTCGAGGAGCCCGAGCTCCTCTCGCGAGACGAGGTCGACCTTGTTCAGGACGATGACGTCGCAGAACTCCACCTGATCGACGAGCAGATCGACGACGCTCCGATCGTCCTCCGCGGACGCCGCGACGCCCCGCTCGGCGAGGTCCTCGGCCGCCTCGAAATCCTTCGAAAAATTGTATGCGTCGACGACGGTCACCATCGTATCGAGCCGCGCCACGTCCGAGAGCCGCGCGCCCGCGTCGTCCTCGAAGCCGAACGTCTCGGCCACGGGGAGAGGCTCGCTGATCCCCGTCGACTCGATGAGCAGGTAATCGAAGCGCCCCTCGCGCGCGAGCTCTTGCACTTCGAGCAGGAGGTCCTCGCGCAGCGTGCAGCAGATGCAGCCGTTCGTCATCTCGACGAGCCGCTCCTCGGTGCGGCTCAGCGCGGCGCCGCCGCCCCGGACGAGCTCGGCGTCGATGTTCACCTCGCTCATGTCGTTCACGATCACCGCGACCCGCTTGCCCTCGCGGTTTCCGAGCACGTGGTTGAGGAGCGTCGTCTTTCCGGCGCCGAGGAAGCCGGAGAGCACGGTGACGGGGAGCCTGCGATCGCTCATTTCGCGCCGCCCTTGGAGATCTTCGCCTCGGTGAAGACGACGTGCTTGCGAGCGATCGGATCGTACTTCTTGATCTGGAGCTTCTCGGTCGTCGTCCGCTTGTTTTTCGTCGTGTAGTAGCAGTACCCGGTGCCCGCCGACGAGACGAGCTTGATCGTGTCGCGCATGAGCTCTCTGCTACCTCATCTGAAAGTTAGTTGCAACTTTGTTGCATCAGACATGGTTGCGTGCGCCACTGGAGCATCGCGAGACCTGGTCGCAACGCTTCTGTACAACTGCACCTGTCATGCTGATGCAGTCTGTCCGTGCGCCGTCGGGAAGATGGCAGGGATTACGGTGAGAGCCGATATCGCGCGACCCCGATGGACGGGACACGATTCGCGCCGAAGCCAGCCTCGGCGATGGTGCCCGCGACCCAGACCGCGTCGCCCATCACGGCCGCGCCGCTGATACCGATGGCGCCCACGCCGCCGCCGAGCGCGCGCAATTTCCCGTCACGGTAGACGAGGGCGCCCCGGCCCGAGCCGTCGTCGAGCTCGGCCGTGCCCGCGACGATCAAGCCGCCGTCGATGGCAAGGATCGCGTTGAACGAGAAATGCGTCTGCGGGGTCAAACCCGCCTCGGGCGTCGCGAGCTCGCGCCACGACGTTCCGTCGAACGCGCCGAGCAGGTACGCGCCGTTGCCCTCGTCGTAGGTGCTGGCGTAGACGGTGGTCCCGTCGCGCTCGAACGCGAGCACCTGTCCGGGCAAACCGTCGCCGAGAGGTGACCAGGCCTTGCCGTCCCAGCGCGCAATCCGCGACGCCTCGACGGCGCCGACCTTGGCGAAATTGCCGGTGACGATGATGTCGTCCGCAGCGGCGATGCCGAGGTGATGCACGGCGCCGTCGAAGCCCTCCTCGACGAGGGTCAGCTCGTCGCCGTCGAGGCGCGCGAGGTAGCCACTCGTTCCTCCGCCCGCGATCCAGAGCACGCCGTCGGGCGTCCACGCGAGCCCCCAGACCGGATCGAGATTCTCGACGGCGACGGGGACGAGCGCATTGCCTTCACGCAAAAGGACCCGCCCGTAGGGCTCCCCGTTCGGCGGGATGACCACGCAGCCGACCGCGACCTGTCCTTCGGCGCCGACGTCGAGCGCCGGACACCAGACATCCCCGTCCGAGGGCAAGGAATCGTCGAGGACGTCCCAGCCTTCACCATTGAAATGGACCACGTGCGTCGCGACGGGCGCGCCGGCGACATGGGTGAACGAGCCGACGCCATAGACCTCGCACGTCGCGCCGCCGGCAGCGATGAGCTCGAGCGAGCCGCCGAGCCCGATCCCGCTCTTGCCCTGGGCGACCCAGCCGCTGCCGTCGTGCACGGCGAGCGATTGCGAGAGCACGCCGTCGATGCCGGCGAAGAAGCCGCCCGCGAACAGCCGCTGCCCGTCGTGCGCGAGCCTCTGCTGAGGCACGTCCCAGATCGCGGCCGGACCTTCGTCGCCGCAGACCATCGGCTGGAACCAGGGCGCCACGACGCCCCGGGTGCCCTCGTCCAGCGATTGCCATGCATTGCCGTCCCAGCGAGCGACGCCGCGCGAGGCAATGGCGCCGGGCTCGCCCGGGGTGCCGCCCGCGGTCGTGAAGCAGCCGGTGGCATCGACGATCTCGCCGTGCGCGACGAGGTCGGTCACGACGCCGCGCGTCGCATGCTGCGCGAGCCCGCCGCCCACCGTTTGCCATTCCGTGCCGCTCCACCGCGCAATGCCGCTCGCTTTCATGAAATCACCGTAGACACCGCCGGCGTAGAGGGCTCCACCCGCCGTGCGTGCGAGCGCGTAAATGATCTGGGCGTCGGCGAAGTCGAGCGGCGTCCACGCGGCGCCGTCGTACGACGCGACGTTCGCCGCCGGGAGCCCCCCGATCTCGGTGAACGTGCCGCCGACGAAGAGCGTATCGCCGTCGACCAGGAGCTCGTACGCGGAGCCTTGCAGCGCGCCGCCCGGCGCGGCGCTCCAGCTCGTGCCATCCCACGTCGCGAGGCCCTCGATCGGGCTCGCGCCGTCGAGCTGGAACAGGCCCGCCACCCAGAGGTGTCCGCCGAACCAGGCGAGGCTGCGAACCTGTCCTTTGAACGCGCCGATCGATTGCAAACCGGATCCGTCGTCGAGCCAGATCTCGCCGTCGCGCTCGCCGAAAGAGTCGTTCGTCGCGAGCGCGAGAGCGCCGCTCTCTGCGATTGCGATCGCCGAGAACCCGTCGAGCGGAGCAGGGAGCTCCCAGGTGGTCCGCGCAGGCTCCCACGCCCCGTCGCGAAAGCGCATCAGCGGCGGGACCGCCTTGCCCTCGTGCCACTGGAATCGACCTGCCGCGATCACCGAGCCGTCCGGCTCGCGCGCGAAATCGTGGACGGCCGGCGCGAAGCCGTCGTGTCCGGTCAATCCAGCAATGGTGAAGCGGCGATCCCAGTCGCCGGCGTCGAGATCCACCGCGCTGACGGCCCCTCCGCAACGAGCCGGACCGGGGCTGGAGCCGCCGCCGCCGGCTCCGCCGCTGATTCCATCGTTTGGACCGCCGCCGCAGGCGGCCGCGGTGCACAAAAAGAAGACGAAGGACGAAGCTCGCATGAAGGTCATGCCTTCGAGCTTACGTGCTTCTCTGCGACCCGCTAGCAGCCCGTGGATCTACGAGCCCCCGATCGCGACCCCAACACCGTGCATTTCATACGGATACATCCCGCGCCACGTGGTCCGGGAAAACCGTGCCAGCCGGCTCGGCATACCCCGTACCAGAGCCACC
>NZ_JASBQE010000271.1 GCF_029960785.1 Polyangium sp. 15x6 | reverse complement strand
GCCGGGGCCTGATGGAGCGCGTAGAGCAGAAGCTCGGCAGCATCCTCGGGCCTGCCGCCCTCGACCAGCACGAGCCCGAGACGCCCCGAGACGAGCGGATCGGGCCGCACGTTGAGCGCCTGGCGGTACGCCTTGGCAGCTTCCCGCAGCCGCCCCGCGGCGCGCTCGCGGTCCGCGAGCTGCGCGAACGCCTGGAACCGTAGCTCCACGTCCGCCTCGGGGCTCTCGTTGGTGGCGCTGGAGAGACTGCTCTGCGCCCGCGCCGCGGGCGACGCGAGAAGCAAGATCGAACAGCACACGATCGCGCGCATGGGGCTCGATCTTTAGCACACTCGGAGGCTCGGATCCTAGTGCGACGTATCCGCGGACGAACCCTTCGGGTCCGCGGACAAACCGCTCGTGGGGCGGCCTTGCTTGTCGCTGTCGACCAGGGGACGCCGTGGCGTGTGCGGTGTGTGCGTCTGCTTCTTCGGCGTGGGTGGCTCCATGACGGGCACGGGTGAACCAGTGTGCTCGAACGACGGCGCTGGCTCCGCGGCCTCCGCCGCCGCGTGTGCGACGTCCGCGGCGGACGCTGCCACGACGCGCGCCGCACCCGCGGCCACGGCGTGAAGCTCGCCGTCAGGCTCGCGCGGCGCGAGCGCGAGCGACGCGAACACCATGGCCATGAGCATCGCCCACAG
>NZ_JASBQE010000270.1 GCF_029960785.1 Polyangium sp. 15x6 | reverse complement strand
CTAGAGCGCCGATCAGTTCCAATTCCCATCTCATTTCAAGGACTTGTGCGATGGGGATCGACACGCGCCTTCCGGCATGATCCACTGCGCGCGGCTCGCCCAGCCGACGGAGTGGATTCCTGTGTTGACGACCGTTCCCCGCTGGACCCCGAGCCCGCTCATCACCGCGGAAGAGCAGGAGATGCTGGACCGACTCGGCAAGCGCCGTCGGCAGTTCGCCTTCTTGCGCCTGCACCGCGCGGAGCTTTTCGACGAGGCTTTTCAGGACGAGCTCGCGGCAATGTACCGCGATACAGGCGAGGGCAAGATGCCCGTGCCCCCCGCGCTCGTATGCATGGTCTTGCTCCTGCAAGCGTATACGGGCGCGTCCGACGCCGAGGCTATCGACTCGATGGTCGACGACCGGCGGTGGCAACTCGTGCTCGGCATGCTCGGCTCCAAGAAACCGGCCTTCGCGCAAGGCACGCTGCAAAGCTTCCGTGAGCGGCTGATCCGTCACGACATGGATCTTCGCCTCCTCGAGCGCACCGTCGAGCTCGCCAAGAAGACGAAAGGCTTCGATTGGAAGAAGCTACCCAAGACGCTACGAATCGGCGTCGATTCGAGGCCGCTGGAGGGCGCAGGGCGCGTCGAAGACACCTTCAATCTGCTCGGTCGCGCCACGGCGAAGCTGCTTTCCGCCGCCGCCATGGTTCTCGGCCGTAGGGCCGAAGAGATCGCGGCTTGCGCAGGCGCGCCCGTGTT
>NZ_JASBQE010000269.1 GCF_029960785.1 Polyangium sp. 15x6 | reverse complement strand
AGACCAGAAGACGATCCAAACCATTATCAGCCGTCAGGCGACCTGTCCGATATGCACCCTGGCGGCCATGGGAACACGAGCGGCCACGACCTCTTCGACGGGCTCGCGATCGACACCAGCCACCTAGACGGCCAACTGTCGAAAGCGCCTCCGCCGTCTCCCCATGCGCCGAATTTCAGGGCGCAGCGGGCCAAGCTCGTGACGGCGCGCAGCAATCTCGTTTCCATGGTCTCCTCGGGTCAATGGTCCATGGAAGTGATCCGGGCGGAAGCGGCGCGCATCGAGCGAGAGCTTGCCGCGATCGATGCGGAGGAGCGGGCGCTTTCCGCGGAAGCGTCGGCCGATACGGTCGAGAATCGAAAGGGCGCGCTTTCGTGGTTGCGCTCGATCGTGGCGCAATGGGGGACGATGGGCGTCCCTGCTCGGCGCGCGGCGCTCGCCATGATGCTCGACGGGATCAGGATCGGTCCGGAGGGGATCGCAGTCGAATGGAGCGACGCCGCGACGATGGCCGTCCGATACGCGGAGGGACGCCTGCCCGAGCCCGCGACGCTCGACCAGACGAGCGACGATCCGCGCCGCCCTGCTCGCCCGATGCTCCCGGGAGGGGCGGACCATGGGGCCACGCTTCCCCCCGAAGACGCCTAGCAGCCCGTGGACTTATCCCGAAGGAGGATCGACAAGAACTGGCGACGATGGTAGTTTGTCCGCGTCATGTCGATGGGGCGAACACGTGAGAAGCAGGCGTCGCTCTGGGTGGCGGCTCCTTCG
>NZ_JASBQE010000268.1 GCF_029960785.1 Polyangium sp. 15x6 | reverse complement strand
TCCACGACGCGCCGCCACCGGCGCTCGGTCCTCGTCGTCCTCGTAGCCATGACGAACCTCCTTCGACGACGAGAACTGCACGGAAGAGCGCAGGAGCGGAAGGATGGGGGTTGCCGGACGGGTACGCTCCTCCGGGGGCGTCCCAGGAACCGCAACCAGGTTGACCGACCGCCACCAAACCCCCGCCACCAACCAAAACCCCAACCACGCGACCAACCAAAAACCCCAACCACGTTGACTGCGTCGGGGGAACCCCAACCACGTTGACTGCGCTGACTGCGCCGGGGGGTTTCACGCCCGCCGCGTGAGTTTGCCCAGGGGGCGCATGATGTTCAGGAACCGCCAGGAACCGCAACCAGGTTGGCCGCCAACCCCGACCATGTTGACCGCGCCGGGGGGTTTCACGCCCGCCGCGTGAGTTTGCCCAGGGGCGCATGATGTTCCGACGGATCGCGCCACCACGGCGAAAAGGAAGGGCCTGGGGCTACCGCCCTCCGGGCCCTCGGTCGTTCGCGGGGCACGCGTCTTTGCCGGCAATGCCGTTGCTCAACGCTACGACCGCCCTCGCCGTCTGCGGAACCGCTAAGCTCTCTCGAACCCAACATCCCCCAGCACGGCCCTCCCCAACCCAAGCGCTCCCCTACCCGTACCCGGGCCCTTGGGCAACCACCGCGCCGTGAACCAATCTCATGGCCCATGTCCCAAAGGGAAACACCACACCCCGGTCACCGCCGCGCCACGCATCCAGCGCCTCTCGATACCTCACTTGAAACT
>NZ_JASBQE010000267.1 GCF_029960785.1 Polyangium sp. 15x6 | reverse complement strand
CCGACGCCGTCTTGCAGAAGACGCCCCTGTCGTTCGACGTATCGGGCTGGGAGCTCTGGTGGCCCCTCTTGGAGGGCGCGCGCATGGTCATTGCCGCCCCCGAGGGGCACAAGGATCCGCGTTATCTCGCTGCGCTCATCGAGGCCAGTGCCGTCACCGTGGCCCATTTCGTCCCCTCCATGTTCGGCGTATTCCTGGCCGCCACCGAGCCCTGCGAGCGTGCGTCGCTCCGGATGGTCTTCGCCAGCGGCGAGGCCCTGCCGGCACACCTGCGTGCGTCCTGGTATGCGGGCAGCAAGGGCGAGCTCCATAACCTCTATGGCCCCACCGAGGCCGCCATCGATGTCACGAGTTACGCCTGCCGGCCGGAGGAGGAGGGACCGGTCCCGATCGGACGTCCAATCGACAACACGCGTACCTACGTCCTCGATGACCAGCTGCGCCCGGTCCCCGTCGGCGTCGCGGGGGAGCTTTATCTCTCGGGCGTGCAGCTCGCTCGCGGATACCTCAATCGCCCCGAGCTCACGGCCGAGCGGTTCGTCCCTGACCCCTTCTCGCACGAGCCGGGCGCCCGAATGTATCGCACCGGCGACCTTTCGCGCTGGAGGGACGACGGCGAGCTGGAATTCCTTGGCCGCATCGACCATCAGGTCAAGGTTCGCGGCTTCCGGATCGAGCTCGGCGAGATCGAGGCCGCGCTCGCTACGCACCCGTCGGTGCGCGCCTGCGTCATCGTGGCACGGGAGGACGCGTCTGGCGACAAGCGGCTGGTCGCGTATGTCGTGGCG
>NZ_JASBQE010000026.1 GCF_029960785.1 Polyangium sp. 15x6 | reverse complement strand
CACCCCAGCAGGGGGCTGTCCGCCCCCTGCACCCCGGACCAGGCACGGCCTGGACCGAAGGCCGAGAAACCGCGCGATGCGCGGTTTCTCGGACGGGTCCGGGGCAAGACCGGCGACGACGTCGCCAGCCAAGACGGCCTCTGTTCGATGAACTGCGCATCGCGCAGTTCATCGACCCCGAGTCCAGCGCTTGCGCTGGTCCGGGTCCAGGGGTGGACAACCCCTGGTCGGGGTCCGGGGTGAAACCCCGGTCCGGTCAGGCTGGGTCGACGACCGCGTACACTACGATCGGCTCGGCCTTGCCGCGTACCGCTACCTTCGGCATCGGCTGCGCTGGGATGATGTCCTTTGCTCGCTCGTAGGCTGCTTCGCTGAGGAGGATGTCCGTCCCGAGCTCCTTCGTGAGACCCTCGATCCGGGCTGCCACGTTCACGACGTCGCCGATTACCGTGTACTCCATTCGATCGGGGCTCCCCACGCTGCCGGCCACCATCTCGCCCGTGTGCACGCCGATCCCGATGCGCAGCACGGCTCGCCCCTCGGCCACCTCGCGCTCGTTGAAGCGGGCGAGCGCTGTGCGCACTCCGAGGGCTGCGCGGGCTGCTCGTTCGGCGTGATCCGACGCTGGCACGGGCGCGCCGAACACTGCGAGCAGACTGTCACCGCCGAACTTGTTGATGAAACCGCCCTCGGCGCGGATCGGCGGGCTCACTGCGGCGAAGTAGCGGTTCAGGAGGCTCACGACCTCCACCGGCGACATTGCCTCCGACAGCGACGTGAAGCCGCGGATGTCGGCGAAGATCACCGTCGCGCGCACCAGGCTCCCGCCCATGGACACCCCGTGCTTCATCACCTCCTCGGCGAGCTCGGGCGCGACGTACCGGCCGAACGCGTCGCGCAGCCGCTCGCGCTCCACGAGACCGTGCGTCATCCGGTTGAACCCGCGGTATGCCTCGGCGAACTCGTCCGTCGAGGCCACCACGAGCTCTGCGGACACCTCGCCTCGCTCCACGCGCTGCATCGCCTCGACCAGCCCCTCGGCCGAGGACGCGATGTCGCGCGAGAGCATCTTCGCGAGGAAGAGCGCCACGCTCGATCCGCCGACCACCAGCAGCAGCACCCACACTTCGAGTGGCCCCTCGATCGACGCGGCTTCGTGCATCCCCACGCGCTCGAGCAGACGACCGAGCTTGAGCATCACCGTGAACCCGAGCGCTGCGAGCGGCACGCACGCGACGAACGCGAACACCAAGAGCAACTGCAACCGCATCTTGAGCGGAAGCACCCGCGGCACCTCGTCGCGCGCGGCCTCGTCCACGTGCGCGCGGATGTGCGGGAGCACGGGCTTCACGGCTGACTTCACGGCGAGATACTCGTAGATCGCGTGACCCGAGGCGAAGACCACGATCGTCGCGTAGACGAGGGCGAACTGCCACGGCGCCAGGCCCAGCCCGAGCCACGCGTTCGCGAGCGAGCAGGCCACCGTGAGCGACACGGCCAGGATCGGCGCGTGCAGGAACAACACGCGCGCGGCCGTGTAGAGCGGCAGATTCAAGGCGCGCGCGAGCGCCGGCGCCGCGAGCGATCGCGCCGAAGGCCCTGGCAGCGCCGCGAAGAACGCGCGGATCGGCGCCACGTGCCGCCCGATCACCGAGATATCGGCGAACACCTGCGGAAGCGCGGCCAGCGGCGCGAGCAGGCCGAGCACGAGCTGCTTCTGGTAGGCGCTGAAGTCGAGGCCGAACAGGAAGAAGAGCGCGCCGGTGCCCGTCGCGGCGATGGAGGCCGTGAGGTAGATCAGGATCAGGCGCCGATGCAGAAGCCGACCGAGATCGTCCCAGGCGCGCGCTGGGTCCGTCTTCTCGGGCGTCGCCGCCAGCGCCTCCGTCATCGCTCTTCCTTACTCCTCGACGGGATCCTTCGGGCGCTCCGCCAGCACCGGCTTGGCGAGCTCGGAGAGGGATGTCGCCAGCGCCGTCGCGCATGGCAAGAGGGATCGTAACGCCGGACCCCCGTCGATGCGCACCACCCGCGGACGTGGATCGGCGTCCGGGGTGGTCGGCTCCAGCGTCGCGAGGAGCCGCTCCCGCTCGAAGTCGAAGGACAGCGAGCGGATCACGACGCCGGGCTCGAACGACGCGAGCGCCTCGAAGAGCGGCCCCGCCGCGGCGAGGGCCTGCGCGGCCCGCTCCCCGCGCAGGTCCACCCCGGGCCCCGAGAACGGGCACCCCTCGGCATCCGTCTTCGGCACCACGCGCACGTGGCGATCCGCCACGCGCAGCTTGAACGAACGGATCTGCAAGGGGCCCCTCGTGCGACTAGCGCCGCACCTCGTGCGGCTTCCGCCCCTTCGACTTGCAACGCTCGGCGCGGGCGCGCCGCATGGCGATGGGCATCGCGCCCTTCCCGGAGGCGGGCGGCACCAGGCAATGCGGCTTCGACCCGATGAGGTCCCCTCGCCCCGCTTTGATCAAGGCCTCGCGCGCCTCGTCGTGGTGGGCCGGATCCCAGTAGAGCAACAGCGCCTTCTGGAGCCGCTTTTCGTGCATCTCCTTGGCCGTGTACACCGGCGCCTTCGTGAAGGGATCGAGGCCCGTGTAATACATGCACGTCGCCATCGACATCGGCGTCGGAATGAAATCCTGCACCTGGCGCGGACGCATTCCCTTTTTCTTGAGCCAGAGCGCGAGGTCCACCATGTCCTTGAGCGTCGATCCCGGGTGACCCGAGATGAAGTACGGCACGAGGAACTGGTTCTTCCCCGCCTCTTCGCTCGCGCACTGGAATTGCTCGGCGAAGCGCTCGTAGCTCTCGATGCCGGGCTTCTTCATCTTGTCGAGCACGTCCTTCTTCGAGTGCTCGGGCGCGACGGAGAGCTGGCCGCCCACGTGCCATTTCGCGAGCTCCTCGATGAACTCGGGCGAGCGCTCGGCGAGGTCGTAGCGGATGCCCGAGGCGATGAAGACCTTCTTCACGCCCTCGCTCTCGCGCACGGCCCGCATCAGATCGAGCAGCGGCTCGTGATCCGTCTCGAGGTTCTCGCAGACCCCGGGGTGCACGCACGAGAGCCTGCGGCATTTGCTCTCGATCCCCGGGTCCTTGCATTTCATCATGTACATGTTGGCCGTGGGGCCGCCGAGGTCCGAGATGGAGCCGCGGAAATCATCCATTCGGCGAAGCGCGCGGATCTCCTTCAGGATGCTCTCGGCCGAGCGCGACTGGATGACCCGGCCCTCGTGCTCCGTGATCGAGCAGAACGTGCAGCCCCCGAAGCAGCCGCGCATCGTCACGATCGAATGCTTCACCGTCTCGAACGCCGGGATCGGCTCGCTGTAGCTGTAATGGGCCGCGCGCGCGAAGGGCAGGTCGTAGAGCTCGTCCATGTCCTTCGTCTCGAGCGGGATGGCGGGCGGATTGAAATACACCGCCTCCTCGCCGTGCGGCTGCACGAGCGGCCGCCCGTTGCCCGGGTTCGTCTCGTACTGGAAGCGCCGGCTCATCTCGGCGAACGCCTCCTTGTCCCGCGCCGCCTCCTCGTAGCTCGGCAGGATCACCACCTTGCCGTCGCTGACGAACCGGCTCGGCTCGATGTCTTCCCATTCGCCTTTTCGCCGGACGTACGCCGTGCCCCGCACGTCGCGGAGGTCGCGGATCGTCTCGCCCCGCCGCAGCCGCTCGGCGACCTCCCAGACCGGCCGCTCGCCCATGCCGAAGATCAGGAGGTCCGCCTTCGCGTCGAGCAGCACGCTCCGGCGCACCTGGTCCGACCAGTAGTCGTAGTGGGCGATACGCCGGAGCGACGCCTCGATCCCGCCGAGCACGAGCGGCACGCCCGGGAAGGCGCGGCGGCAGAGGTTGCCGTACACGATCGTGGCGCGGTTCGGCCGGAGCCCCGTGCGCCCGCCCGGCGAGTACTGGTCCTCGCTCCGGATCTTCTTCTGCGCCGTGAGCTTGTTCAACATGCTGTCCATGTTGCCGGCCGTGATGCCCACGAAGAGCCGCGGCGGCCCCATGCGCAGGAGGTCGTCCGTCGTACGCCAGTCCGGCTGCGAGACGATCCCCACGCGGAAGCCACGCGCTTCGAGGAAGCGGCCGATCAGGGCCGCGCCGAACGCGGGGTGATCCACGTAGGCGTCGCCGTTCACGAGCAGGACGTCGAGCTCGTCCCAGCCGCGGGCCTGCATCTCGGCGCGGGTCGTGGGCAGGAAACGGCGGAGATCACGCCCCGACGCATGGGCGCTCTTGCGGATCTGGACGATGGTCACGGCGCTGTGACCCTAGCTTGCCGGGGGCCCCGCGTCAGCGCCGACGACGACGCATTCGCGTTTTTCCGAGCCGGGGGTCTTGGTCTGGGGAGCGGGGGGCGCGGGATGTTGTACGCTGAGCTCCTGCGGAGCGCCCCGAGGCGCGCGGATAAATCGAGGTCTCGAATGAAGAAGAGCTTGCCCTCCCCTTGCCGACGTTCGCCCATGTACGCCGTCTTCGCGCTCCTCGCCGTGTCGGCGGCCGGCGCTTGCGGCGCGCAGGCAGCAGGGCCCGGCGACCAGACGCCCTCCACGCCCGATGCGCTCGAGACGTCACCGACGTCCGTCAGCGCGCAGCCATCGTCCGACCCGCAGCCAGCCCAGGCGCCCGAGCCGCAGCCCACCACGACGGTCGGGGATCAGCCGACCGCGCCCACGAGTCCAGCAGGCACGCCGGCCCCCGCGACCAGCGAGTGCGACCCAGCCAAAGAGCCGCACCGCAGATACCTCGGGGACAGGAAAAAGTGCATGGTCATCAAGTTTCGCTGCGACCCGCCGCAAAATCAATTCTTCAATGACTGCGGCTGCGGCTGCGAGTAGCATTGCCGCGACCTCGGGCGCAACGACCTCGGGCGCAACGACCTCGGGCGCTGCGATGCCGGCTGCAACTCGCGCGGGAGAGACGGCTCCATCTTGCGCCCCTCTTCCTGAGGTGCTCCAAAACGGAGCGCCAGGTGCTCCAAAATGGAGCGGGGAGGCCCCAAAGACAGGTCCGGGCGGCCGGAATCCTCTTTGGGGAGGCCCCATCGTCAGGTCCGGGCGCTCGGAATCGCCTTTGGGCAGGCCCCATCGTCAGGTCCCGACGCTCGGGATCGTCTTTGGGGAGGCCCCATGGCCAGGTCCCGGCGCTCGGAATCGCCTTTGGGGAGGCCCCATGGCCAGGTCCCGGCGCTCGGAATCGCCTTTGGGGAGGCCCCATGGCCAAGTCCCGGCGCTCGGAATCGCCTTTGGGGAGGCCCCATGGCCAGGTCCCGGCGCTCGGGATCCTCTTTGGGGAGGCCCCAAAGCGAAGCGTTGGTGGCCCGTAGGGTGTTTGGGGAGGCCCCTAGCGGACCTACCGGTTGCACCGGAATCAGAGGGGATTCCCTCGTCGTCACAGGGTGGGCGTGGCCTCCGTTCCCGCTCTCGCCCCCGCATCCGCTCCCGCTCCCGCGTCGGCTTCCGCCTCCGTCTCCGACTCCGCTACCTGCCTCGCCGGCGAGCCCCCCCGCCCTGATCGGAGCTCGCCCGGGCCTCGAATGGCAGCAGAGATGGAGGAGGCGATGCGCCACGGCAAAGTCGTGACCCGAATACCGGTCGAGGAGCTCTGGACGGACGAAGGTGCGCTCCCCGCGACACGCCTTCGTACGCTCGACCGAGAAGCCATTCGTGAGCTCCTGCGCCGTGGTCCCGTCCGGTTCGTGGTCGCCGATGTCGGCCACCGGCTGCGGTGGATCCCACCCGCCGAACGATTCGATTTCTGGAAACGCGACGGCAATCTGCACCTCGCCGAAGCGGACGCGATGCATCCCGGCGATTTCCCGGACGGCATGGCTTACCGGGCGTCCGAATGGACCGCTCCCGGCGGCGAGGCCCCCATCATCGTCCTGGAAGTCCACCATTGAACGAGGCTTCCACGGCCGCTCCCGCCCCCGGCCCCCCTTGCTCTCGCAGCAGAATCGTGCACCCCTCGACTCCTCGTCATCACGCGACACCCCATCGCCCCTCCACCGTCGTTCCCGAAAAACCGTGGCAAACCGGTGCGTCCGTGCAATCTTCCGGCCCGTGCGCCACCGCCCCCTGCACGTATCCTCAATCCTCGCAGTGCTGCTCGTCGCCTGCGGCTCGACGCCCCCGGTGTCGCCACCTCCTCCGCCTCCGCGCGCCACGCCCGCCGTCGTGCACGTGCCGCCCCCCGCGGCTTCGGCCCAACTGGCCCCGCCGCCCGATCTCGACGCGCCCATCCGCATCGAGCGCGCGGCAGAGGCGGCGCCCTGGCTCGAGCGCGAAAGCAAGCCGTTCGAGCTCTGGGAAGCCTCGCCTGCCGTGCGCGGCGTCGCGCGTATGATCGACCCGATTCTCGGCGCACCGAGCGCCGACGCCATCGAGCCCGGCGCCATCGTGCTCCAATCGCGCGTGGGCCGCCTCGTGATCACGAAGGACGGCGTCCGCGGCCTCGTCCCGAAAGGCATACGCTTCGTCGGCGTGGTCACGAGCGGCGAGGTCTTCGCCGAGGACGCTGGCCACGCGCCATTGCGTGCCGCGAGCGTCGACGACCTCGTCGCGGGAAAACTGACGCCCGCGGTCGGAATCGACCGGCTCTTCGACGCTGCGGGCCAGTTCGTCGTCGCGGCCCGGGGCGGCGTGCTCGTGCGATCCAAGGACGGAGGAAAAACCTTCGTCGACGTGCCGATGAAGGGTTCGGTGGAGCGCGCATTCGTGCGCGCCGACGGGGTCGTCCTCGCCGCCGTTGCCGATCAAAAACCCGCCGAGACGTGGTTCACGCTCGACGCAAAGGGCAAGGTCGTGCCGGTCCGCCGTGCCATCCTGGCTCCCTGGCGTTGGGGCGGGTTCATCCTGCATGAGCTCAAGCGGAACGACATGGGGGAGTTCGTGAAGGCGTCCGTCCTCACGAGGGACGGGCCCGAGGGCACCACGGAGCTCGTCGCGAAGGTCCCCGTGACCCGTTCCGTACGTGCGATCACGGTGGAATCGGGCTACCCCACGCTCCGCTTCGGCGATGGACAGCGTCCAAGCGTGGCTCGCATCTCGCGGAGAGGAGCGCTGATCGAGATGCCGCAATGACACGGTTCGAGAGAGCCGATGCGCGGGTTGTCCGGGGAAGCCGGCTGCGCCAGCGCGCAGATTCGTGCTCGCTCTTGACACAACATCCCGTCGAAGGCCGTATGAACGGCAACATGTCGACACGTTCGAGCGGACACGGTTCGCCCAGGTGGGCGTGGCTGCTGGGCACACTCTCCGCCGCGCTGAATGTCTCCTGCGGGGACTCCAACCCCGACGTCCTACGGGACACGACAGGCGCGACGTTCTCGTGGACGTGCTCTCTCGCCACTTGCACGGTAGAGCCCGTCGATGCGCCGCCGCCGGCGCAGTGCAACGACAGCAAGGTTTTTTATTCGTATCTCTGGGGTAACTTCTTCGAGGTCTGCTCGGTTGTCGGGATGGACGACGGCCGCTCGTGGTTCACCAATGGGTCGCTGTGCAGGTTCGTCGTGTGCGACTCGGACGACGAGTGCCCGCAATTGCCGAACGCCAAGTACGCGTGCTCCGCCGGCCTGTGCCAGAACGTCGAGTCCAAGGGAGAGGTCCACGAAGCCCAGGTGGTCGCGCTCTGCATGGCCGAAGAGCCGCGCCCCTCGGATTGCCAAGCGCAGATCGACGACCCCGAGGTGTCGGCGCAGTTCGCTCGCGCACGCGAGAACTGCGAGAGCCCGAGCGGCCCCTGCACGGTCCCTGCGGAGTGCCGGCAGCCCTGAGGCGCCGGGTCGATCCGCCCGATCGTACTCGGTCGTACGGGCCATCTGCAGCATCGAGAGAGACCTTCGACATGGCCCTGCGCGATGGGTGAGCTTGCCATCCCCGAGCGGGCCCCCTCCCTCACCCGCCCCCCGACACGTGCGCTTGACTTTCGCGCGCACCTGCACATGCGCCCCCGCTCCCGCCCCCGCTCCCGTGCATGGGGACAGATCGTCCACGACGCTGGTACGTCGGGCACGTTCGAGACTCACCTGCCTCTTGCGGTCCCATGAGGTTTCGTCCAAACATCGTTCGGCGGACGGACGCCAAAAAAGTTCGCCAGGTCCGAGCGACCGGGATACTTCCAGGTACAACATGAACCACACGCGCTACATCACCGCTCTCTGCGCTGCCGTGCTGCCCTTCGCTCTGGTCCTCGTGGCCAATGGCTGCGGCAACAAGGAAGAAGAAACCCCGCCGCCCGTGCAGACGGCCGCCCCGGCGCCGACGCCGGCCCCGACGCCGACGCCGCTCGTGGTCGAGGAGGACGCAGGCTCGGACGCCTCGGACGCCGGCGAGGACGCGGACGCGGGCAAGAAGGTCGTGGGCACGGGCGATCCGACGGGCATCCGCAAGTGCTGCAACGCGCTCCGGCAGAACGCGAACTCGGCGCCCCTCGATCAGAAGGGCTCGTACCTGGCCGCCGCCGGCATGTGTGACGGCCTCGTCAACTCGCCGCAGGGTCGGCAGGCGCTCTCCGCGGTGCGCGGCATGCTGAAGGGTGCCGGCGCGCCTGCGGACTGCCAGTGAACCGTCCACGCGCGGCGCGCGCCTCGTCCCGCCCTCGAGAGAGGTCCGGCGCGGGCGCGCGGCGCGTGGCCCTCGCCGCGGCGCTCGGGTTCGTGGTCTCCTCGTTCCCTTCCCGCGCGGCGAGCGCGCTCGAGCCCCCGCCGAGCCCGGGCCGCACGAAGATCACCTCCGGCATCGCCTTGATGGTGAGCGGCGCGGTCGTCACCGGCCTCGGCGCTGGGCTCTACGTCGCGAACGAAAACGCCGATCGCGCCGCGTGTGTCCCCTGCGCGAAGTCGTCCTGGGTCTTTCCGACCGTGCTCATGGGCATCGGCGGCGCCATGTTCGTCGCGGGCATCCCCGTGTTCGTCCTCGGACAGGTCGAACGTTCCCGCGAGCCGGCCGCCGTCGTCTCCCTCGGACCGTTTGGCGCGTCGGCCCGTTTTACGTTCTAGAACCTCGTATCAACCGCCGTGGGTCCATACGAGGGTTCCGCCTTCGAGGTTGACGGCGCCGTGCCATTCGGGGGGGACGACGGGATCGGTCCAGTCGAAGAGCCATTTCGCGTCGGCGGGGGCGAGGTTCACGCAGCCGTGGCTGCGCGCCTTGCCGAACTCGTCGTGCCAGTACGCGCCGTGCAGCGCGTAGCCCTCGTGGAAGTACTGAATGTAGGGCACGTCGCGTAGATCGAACGAGTCCGAGCCTTCCTCGCCGTCCATCGTCCCGGAGACGTGCTTCGCGTGCACGTAGAAGATCCCGCGCACGGTGGCCGTCGTCTTCTCGGGATCACTCATCCCGCCGCGCCCCGTCGACACGAACGTCGCGAACACCGGCCGCGTCCCCTCGTACGCCACGAGGAACTGCTTCTTGATCGACACGTCGATCCACTTCTTGCCCGCGCGCGCGTGCCCGACCGGATCCTCGCGCGGCGTCGCGATCAGCATCGTCTCGGCGGGCAGCCAGAACCCCTCGGTCGTCTCCCACAACCCGCGCTCGCCGCCCTTCGTGGTGCCCGTCAGGATCCAGCCCGATCGCCACGGCGCGATCCCGCTCTCGCGCATCCGCCCGTCCGCGCCCTCCACGAGCTTCGTCGCGCCGTGCGCGATGACGATGCCCGGCACGCCGGGTTTGTCCACGACCACGCCGTGAAGCGCGCTGATCTTCGCGGGCTTCGTGCGATCGAGCGGGATCAGGTCGAGCTCGGTCGTCAGGCCGAACTTGCGCTCTGTCCATTCGAAGGCCGTGACGAGCCCGAAGGCCGACTCCTCCTTCGCGCGGCCTGCGTGCACGGTGTAGCGGAGCGGCTCGACGGCGCCGTACGGCTTCGGCAGATCACGACCCTCGGCGAGGAAGGTGGGCACGGTGTCGAGCGGGACGTTCGGCGTGATCGCGAGGCGGACGTGCTCGCGCACGGTAGGCCCCTCGACGCGCCGTTGATCCTTGTCGGTGGGCAGACGGAAGTAGAGATGCGGCGCGGGGGAGCGCGACATCACGTAGGCGTAGGGCAACGTGGCGGCGCGGTCGGGTCCGCGCAGGGCGGCCTGGATGACCTGGTGGTCGAGCGCGAGCGTCGCGCCTTTGCCGACGCACACGTAGCCGCGCGGCACGATCCTGTACCAGCCGCCCTCGCAGCGCCTCGTGCCGGCGGACTTCTCGGCACGATCGACGACGGCGCCGGCGCGCAGGTAGCCGAGCTTGGTCGAGCGATCGTCGGGCGCGACGTAGATCCAGGTCCGCATCGCGATGCTGCCGATCTTCGCGCCGTGGCCCGGCTCGGTCTCCTCCTCGGCGCGTTTGTCGACGGGGAGGGTGTCCGCGGGCTTGTCGGGGCGCTTGAGCGTCGCGCCGGCGGGGGCCCGATCGAGCACGCGCCCCGGCGGATCCTCGACGTCACCGCAGCCCGGGAGAGCGAGCAGCAGGCCGAGGAGCGCAGGTCTTCGGGAGGGACGCGCGCGCAGGGACATCGGGAGGTTCGCCGCTGCTTAGGACGAACGCGCGCCTTGGGCAACGTCTTGGCGAGGGGACTGCGCGGAAGGGTGGTTCAGATCACGGAGAGACGAACGGGCAGGCGGGGCAGAGCTCGGACACCTCGCTCACGGCGCGCACACGTTGTTCACGCAGTCGTTCGAGAAGCACTCCTCGTTGCCATTGCACGCGAAACCCGCGTCGCCGAGGCACACGCCCGCGCCGTCGCAGACCTCGAGGTCCGCGGCGACGCACGTCCCGTCCGTCGTGCCCGCCGGGACTGGCATGCATTGGCCTTCCATGCCAGAGAGCCCGCAGGAGAAGCAATCGTCGGCGCAGGCCGTCGCGCAGCAAAAGCCGTCCGCGCAATTCCCGGTCGCGCAGTCCGTGCCGTCCATGCAGGCCTCGCCGATGCACATGCCCGCGCCGTCGCACGTGCCCGGCGTCGTGCACTCCATGTCCGGATCGGCGCCGAGCGCGACCGGCTCGCAGACGCCGTCGACGCCGCTGCCCTTCTTCGCCGCCGAGCACGCCTCGCAGGTGCCCGCGCAGGCGTCGTCGCAGCAGACGCCGTCCACGCAATGGCCGCTCAGGCATTCCGCGTCGCCGCCGCAGGCCGCCGCGTTCTCCTTCTTGCAGGCGCCCGCGCCGTCGCAGGATTGGTTTGCCCCCGCGCACGTGGCCGCGTCGTCCTGCCCGGCGGGGACGTTCATGCAAATGCCCGCCGAGCCCGGGAGGTTGCACGTCTGGCAGGTGCCGTCGCACGCCGTGTCGCAGCAGACGCCGTCCACGCAATGCCCGCTCAAGCAGGACGAATCGAACGCGCAGCCCTCGCCGATGGCGTAGGCACAGGCCATCGCGCCATTACAAGCGCTTTCAAAGGGGCACTCCGCGTCCGGGTTGCCGCCGAGCGGGATCGGGCTGCAGACGCCGTTCGCGCCGCCCGTCTTCGCCGCCGAGCACGCCTCGCACATGCCCACGCAGACCGTTTCGCAGCAAACGCCGTCCACGCAGAACTCGCTCAGACATTCGGCAGCGCCGGCGCAAAGCTCCCCCGCGACCTTCTTGCAGACGCCCGCGCCGTCACAGGACTGGTTCGCCCCGGCGCACGTCCCCGTGTCGTCCTGTCCATCCGCGACGAACGAGCAGACGCCCGCCGATCCCGCGAGGTTGCAAGACTTGCACGTGTCCGTGCAATCCGTGTCGCAGCAGACGCCGTCCACGCAATGCCCGCTCAGGCAATCGCCGGAGGTCCCGCAAGCGCCGCCGTCTTTCGCCTTGCAGGTGCCCGTCGCGTCGCAGAACCGCGTCCCCGCGCAGACGTTCGTGGGGTTCGTGTCCTCCGCGGAGACGAGCGGCGCGCACGTGCCCACGCTGCCCATCAGGTCGCAGGCGAAACACGCAGCGTCGCAAGCGCTGTTGCAGCAGACGCCGTCCGCGCAGAAGCCGCTGACGCAATCGACGGCGCCCGCGCACGGCTGGCCGCTGTCCCTCTTGCACGTGCCCGCGCCGTCGCAGGCGTTCGTGCCCGTGCAGGTGGGCGCGTCCTCGGTCGCGACGGGCACGTTCGCGCACGTGCCGACGCTGCCGGCGACGTCGCACGCCATGCACGTGCCGCTGCAGGCCGCATTGCAGCAGACGCCGTCCACGCAATGGCCGCTCAGGCACTCGACGGCCCCGCCGCACGTCTGCGCGGGGGCCTTCTTGCACGCGCCCGCGCCGTTGCACACCGTGCCGCCGTTCTGATTGCACGCGGCGTTGACGGGCAGGTTCGGGTTCGACGGCACGCCGGCCTGGCTGCACACGTCGTCGGTGCAGTCGTTGCCGTCGACGGGTTTGTCGGTCGTGTCGGTCGACGTGACGATGTCGCCCTGGCCGTCACACTCGATGACCTTGCAATCGAGGGCCATCTGCCCGTCCGGCAGATCCGTGCCCTCGGGCGTGTAGCTCCACCCGCACTGGTTGTCGATGCACGTGCGGACCTTGCAGAAGTCGTCGGTGCCTTCGCATTGCGCGGCCTCGTTGCAGCCCACGCATTTCCCGCCGCCGTCGCAGTAGAGGCCGGCGCCGCACGCCGTGTCGATCGCCTCGTTCGGGAACGTCGGCGTCCCGTTCGTGCAGACGTTCTTCGTGCAGGCGTTGTCGTCGTTCGGCAGGTCGGTGTCGTCGACGATCTCCTTCGTCGCGCCCGCGCCGTCGCACACGACCCGCATGCAATCGCCGGCCGTCTGGCCATCGAACATGGTCCCGTCCGGCGCGAACGTCTGCACGCAGACGTGGTTCTCGCACGTGCGCTTCTGGCAGACGTCGTCCGGCGGGAGGTGCACGCAATCAGCGGGCTCGTTGCACGCGACGCAATTCGACGCGCCGTCGCAGACCTCGGGTTTGCCCGGCTCGCAGGGCTCGCCCGTGGTCACGGGCGGGTTCGTCGGCGCGCCCATCGTGCACACGTCGAGCGTGCACGTGTTCATGTCGACGGGCACGTCCGTGTCGTCGGCGACGGCCGTGTCCTCGCCCGCGACGCAGATGTGCTGCGAGCAATCCCCGGCCACGGGCACGTACCCCGGCGTCGGCAATCCGTCGAGGTCCGTGAACATGCAGAGGCCCGCGCCCGCATTGCAGGCATCCTCGGTGCATGGATTGCCGTCGTCGCACGGGTTCTGCGCGCTGCACTCGACCGCGCACGCGCCGCCCTTGCACGTCCCCTGCGCGGTCCCGAAGAGGCAGCTCGTCCCATTCTGCGCCGGCGTGTGGACCGGCGCGCCCATCGCGCACGCGTCGTCCGTGCAGCTCTCGCCGTCGTCGTCGATGTCGGCGTCGTCGTTCGTCGTGGTGAGGACGCCGGCCACGCAATCGCTCCGCTGGCAATCACCGGCGGTTTGTCCCGGCAAGGGACCGTCCTCGAGCGGCACGAGGACACACGTCCCGTCGTTCCCGCAGACGTCGACGGTGCAAGGGTTCTGGTCGTCGCAGTTCGCGTTGACGACGCAGGCCTTGGTGTCTTCGGGCGCCAGGGACCCGTTGGTATCGAGCCCACAGGAGGCGATCTGGGCGACGAGGACGGCGGAGAGGAGCGTGGTGAGGAGAGAGGGGAGGACGCGGGGGCGGTTTGACATCGTCAATCGTTCGTTCGAATCAACCGGGACGCGAATCATCGAGGTGCGGTCGCCGGCGTCCCCCCGCGCCGGCGACCACCGGTTCACCGACGGCTCAGGGCATCTGGCACTTCTTCGGATTGCCAGAGCAATCGTTGCTCGCGCATTCGTTGTTGCTGTTGCAGTCCTCGCCCGGCGCCTTCTTGCACGCGCCGCTCATGCCGCAGGCCATGGTGTCCATGCAGGTGTCGTCGGTCTGGTTCTGCGGGACCGTGTCGCAGGTGCCCGCCGTGAGGTTGCACGCCTGGCAGGTGCCGGTGCAGGCCGTGTCGCAGCAGACGCCGTCGACGCAGTTCCCGCTCAGGCAATTGGAGCCCATCATGCACGCCTGCCCGAGCGACTTCTTGCAAACGCCATTGTCGCAGGACTGGGTCGCGCCGGAGCAGGTCATCGTCGCATTGTTATCGTCCGAGCCGCTCGCCACGTTGACGCACGCCCCGGAGTTGTTGCAGACCTTGCACGTGTCCGTACAAGCCTCGCTGCAGCAGACGCCGTCGTTGCAGAAGCCGCTCCGGCACTCCGAGGCCATGCCGCAGGACTGACCGAGCTCCTTCTTGCAGTTGCCGTTCCCGTCGCACGACACGGCCGCGCCGGAGCACATCATCGCCCCGTTCGTGTCGTCCTGCCCGTCTTCGACGTTGCTGCACGTGCCGAGCTTGCCCGAGACGTTGCAGGCCTGGCAGGTGTTCGTGCACGTGCTGTTGCAGCAATAGCCGTCGGCGCACGTGGCGGACACGCAATCGCCGGCGTTCCCGCAGGTTTGGCCGTTGTCCTTCTTGCAGGCGCCCATGCCGTCGCACGAGTTCGTCCCGGTGCAGGTCGTGTTGGCCTGGTTGTCATCCTGCCCGAGGGGGATGTTCGTGCACGTGCCCTCGCTGCCGGCGAGGTTGCACGCCTTGCACGTCGACGCATTGCAGTTCACGTCGCAGCAACGACCGTCGTTGCAGAACGTCGTGAGGCACTCGCCGCCATTGCCGCACGTCTGCCCCGTGGCCTTCTTGCACGTCCCGGCGCCGTCGCAGACGCTGCCGTTCTCGCACTTCGTCGACGCGACCGTGTCCGGCTGGCCGCTCGGCGTGTTCACGCACTTGCCGAGGTTGCCCGCGACGTTGCACGACTTGCACGTCCCCGTGCAGCTGTTCTCGCAGCAGATGCCGTCGACGCAGCTGCCCGACAGGCACTCGCCGTTGTTGTTGCAGCTCTGCCCGTCCTCCTTCTTGCACTGGCCCGTGCCATTGCAGGTGTTCGAGCCGGTGCAGGTGGGGGAATCATCCATTCCCGAAGGCACGTTCGCGCACGTCCCGAGGTTGCCCGCCACGTTGCAGGCCTGGCACGTGTTCGTGCACGAGCTGTTGCAGCAGATCGCGTCGGCGCAGATGTTCCCCGCGCAATCGCCGTTCGCCGCGCAGTTCTTGCCGTTCGACTTCTTGCACTGGCCGTTGCCGTTGCAGACGTCGCCGCCGTTCACGTTGCAGGTGAAGCCGAGCGACTCGTTCGGGTACGAGGGATTGCCCTGCGCGGTGCACTGGTTCTTCGTGCACGGATTGCCGTCGTCGCCGATGTCCGCCACATCGGGCCGGATCACGAAGTTGCCCGCGCCATCGCAGACCTGGACCTTGCAATCCATCGCGGTCTGCCCGTCCGGTGTCACCGTGCCGTCGTTCTTGTACGAGAACCCGCAGACGTTGTTGTCGCACGTGCGCGTCTTGCAGAAATCGTCCGTGCCGGGGCACTGGGTCGGGCTGTTGCAGCCGACGCATTGCCCCGTCGCGTTGCACACGTTCATGCCGCCGCAGCTCGTGTTCGCGGCCGCGTTCGTGTACGCCGGCATGCCGTTCAAGCAAGCGTCGACCGTGCAGGGGTTGTTGTCGTTCGGCTTGTCGTTATCGTCGTTGATGGCGACGATGCTGCCGTCGATCCCGTTGCACACCGACAGCTTGCAGTCGTTCGGCGTCTGCGAGGCCGCGCCCGCGGTGGTCTCGTTGCCGAGGTAGTTCGGGATGCACTTGTTCTCGATGCAGCTCCGCTTCGTGCAATCGGTCTCGACGATGCCGACGCAGTGCTCCGCCAACGTGCATTCGACGCACGCACCGTTACCGTCGCAGACCTCGGGCTTGCCCGGCTCGCAGAACGTGCCGGATGTGGTGTTCGGGTTCGACGGCATGCCGTTCGTGCAGACGTTCTCCGTGCAGGGATTCACGTCGACCGGCACGTCCGTGTCGTCGGTGACGTCCGTGTCCTTGCCATTGACGCAGAGCTTCTGCTTGCAATCGCCGGGCTTCTGCGTGGCGCCCGGGGTGGGCAGGCCGTCGAGGTTCGTGAAGACGCAGGTGCTCGTGGCGAAGTTGCAGAAATCGTCCGTGCAGGCGTTGCCGTCGTCGCACGGGTTCTGCGCGTCGCAGGAGATCTGGCAGACGCCGTCCTGGCACGTGCCGCTCTCGTTTCCGCGCTGGCACACGCCCCCGTCGGGCGTGTCCGTGTTGCTCGGCACGCCGCCCTGGCAGGCGTCGTTCGTGCAGGGCTCGTTGTCGTCGGGGATGTCCGCGTCGTCGGTGACGGTGACCTCCTGGCCGGCCGCGCAATCGATCCGCTGGCAATCGCCGACGGTCTGGGCCGGGTTCGGCCCATCGGCGACCGGCGTGTGGACGCAGATCTTCTCGTCGCTGCACGTGTCGACGGTACAGGAGCTACCGTCGTCGCAATTGGCGGCGGACTCGCAGGGCTTCGTGGTCTGCGTGGGCTTCGAACCTTCGGTGTCGAGCGCGCAGGAAGCAGCCTGCACGAGGGCGGACGCCACGAAGGCCGTGGCGAGCAGGGCGGAAAGGAGGCGGGGGCGGGACATGATGACGGTCTCCGTGGATACGTGGCATCAGTTGCAGAGCTTGTTGCCACCACAGCTATTGGAAGCGCAATCGCCGTTCTTCGTGCACATCTGGCCTGCAGCGCACTTGGTCGAACAGGATCCCCCGCAATCCTCGTCCGACTCGGTGCCGTTCTTGACCCCATCATCGCAGGCAGGAGCCACGCACATGCCGGCGTTGCAGACGCCGTTGAAGCAATCCTCCCCCACGTTGCAGGTGGCGCCCACCGCGCACTTCAGCACGCACAATCCGCCGCAGTCGACGTCGCCCTCGCCGCCGTTCTTCGCGCCATCGAAGCAGCTCACGCAGACACCGTTGTCGCAACTCTCGTCGCAGTCGCTCGGCGACTTGCACGCCTGGCCCAGCGTGCATCTCTCGATGCACTCGCCGCCGCAGTCGATGTCCGTCTCGGTGCCGTTCTTCGTGCCGTCTTCACAGCTGAAGCAGATGTTGACGGTCGTGTCGCACGTGAAGTCGTAGCTCGCGCCGCCGCATTCCGAGGTCTGCGTGCACCCGAGGCAAACGGAGACGCCGTCGCACTTGCCCATCCCCGTCGGGTTGTCCTGCGTCGCGCAGGGCGAGAGCGCCGGAAGCGGGGGGTTCACCGGGGCCATCATGTCGTTGCACTGGTCGGACGTGCAAACGTTGCCGTCGTCGAAGGGATCCCCCGCATCCGCGATCGTCGCGATCTGCCCACCCTGGCAGACCTTCTTCTTGCAGTCGCCGCTCGACTGATCGCTCATGGGGAGATCCATCCCCTCATTGCGCGGCGTCGCGACGCATTGCTTTTCGGTGCACGCCCAGTCGCTGCAAAAATCGTCGACGGGGCAATCCGTCTCGCTGGCGCAGCCGATGCAGACGCCCATGTCGTTGCACGTGCCGTTCGTCCCGCAGGGCGCGCCGGGCGCCGGCACGTGGCTCTCCTTGCCGTCCGCGCACGCATCGGTCGTACACGGATTCCCGTCGTCGGGATCCGCCTGGGTGACCGGCGTGAACATGCAGACCTTGCCGACACACGCGTCGGCCGTGCACTTGTTCTTGTCGTCGCACTCCGCCGAGTCATTACACGGGATCTCGCATTGCCCGGACACACACTGGCCCATGCCCCCGCCGAGCTGGCACATCGTCCCGTTCACCGCGGCGTGCTGCGGCGCGCCGTCCGAGCAAGTGTCCTGCGTGCAGGGATTCGCGTCGTCCGGGACCTCCGTATCGGCCGCGACCGTGACGAACTTCCCACCCTGGCATTCTTTGCGCACGCAATCGTCGGGCGTGGTGGCGTCGGTTTGTCCCGCCGTGCACTCGTTCGAAGGGCTGGAGCCCTGCTGATCGAGACACCCGGGCGCAGACACGACCATCGCGGAGGCGAGCGCCAGGATCGACGCCAAACCGAACGAGCGAAGCTTGCTCCTGTGGAGGGAAGTCGCGGACGTGGTCATGGAGAACTCCAAGGTAAGGCGCCGAGCCAGGGCGCCGTCACCAGTGTCGCCGATCTCGAGCTCCATGGGCGCAAAAAATCGGCGCGACGGGGCCCCGATCTCAGGGGCGCCGGAGCACCGTCACGCCGCGCGCCGACGCCGCCGCCACGAGCGCGAGGCGACCCTTGGGCGCCACGGATACCACGTGCGATCCCTCCCCCGTTTGCAGCGTCGAAACGATACGCAGCGGCTCGCCCCCGAGCGCGACCGTGGTCGCGCCCTTGCCACGAGGCCCACCGCCGAGCGCGACGAGGATCGTCCGGCCCTCCGGCGAAAGCACGGCCGCGGAAGGAACACCGCCGAGCGCGACCGTGGCGAGGACCTCGCGGTGTTCGAGGGACACGAGCGTCGCCTCCCCCGCCGCGCCAATGACGACGGCGCGATCGCCGGGCCACGGGAATGCCGCGATCGGCTGCGGACCCGCAGGCGCGAGGCGCGGCTCGGTCCCCACGGAAAAACCCATGACCTTGGCCGTCGCCCGATCGAAGAGGAGCGCGCGCTCGGAGGAGGCCGACGGAGGGACGGCCGAGGCGCGTGGCTCGAGGAGCGAGGACCACGCAGCACGAGCACCGCCGAAGGGTTTTGCCGCGGGATCGAGCACGATCACGGACCCCGGCTCGGTGGGCGCGCGCCCGTCGAGGAGGACGAGGAGCCGATCGCCGGCCGAAGAAAGCAGGGGCGCGACGCCGCGAATCGGGGTCGGGAAGAAGATCTCGCCGTCGGCCGTGAGGTCGGGGCCCGCGAGACGGATGACGCGGCTTCCTTGCGAAGTCGCGACGACGACGACGGGCGGCTCGCCGCTCGCCGCGATGTCGAGCGCGCCCTTCACGTCAACCCTCTTCAGATAGGCCGCAGGGGCCGCGCCCGAGAGCCACGACGCCGTGTTCACGACCGGCAGGCCCGTGGAGACGCCGAGCACGGCGAGGCGGCCCGCGGGGAGCCGCCGGAGGCCCGTGCCCTTGCCCGGGAGGCGCGCGCGGGCCTTCTCGGCGCCGGAATCGAGCGCGTGCGCCCGGAGCGTGCCGTCCTCGCAAAGCACGAAGAACATCGCCTCGTCGTCCGCGACGATGACGTCGATCGGGGGTGCGTCGAGGCGGATCGTCGTGGCCACGGCGAACGCCGCGGGCGCTTCGGACGCAGGAGGGGGCGTGTCCGCGGCCGGGGCGGCCGAGGAAAGCGCCGAGGACGCGGCGCTCGTGGAGGCCGCCTGGGGCGACGTCGCGGACGAGGCGGGGAGCGCAGGCGGAGGCGTCGTGGCGGGCGGGCGTTTGCCGCCGAGGCGGCCTTGCGAGGCGAGGACGGCCGCGCCGCCGGCGAGCATGCCGACGCCGCCGAGCCCCGCCGCGAGTAGCACGAGGCCGAGCGCGCCAATCTGCACACGGCTGCCCGCGAGCTTGGGCGCGCTCACCCACGCGCGGCACGAGGGGCATTTCGTCGCGCCCGGCCGGATCGTGAGGGATCCGCATCTGGGGCACTTGGTCTTGCTCACCGGAGCACCCACACGCGGCGCGCGCGGGCCGAAAACGCCGCCGCGCTCGCAGCGTCTTTGCCGAATCGGACGCTCGTGACCTCGTCGGTGACGTCGACACGGACGGGCTCGCCCGTCGCGAGATCGACGACGTACACCCCGGGCGAAGGCGCGCCCGTGGCGACGAGCGCCTGATCCCCGGAGGGCGAGATCTCGAGGGCCGTCACGGGGCTGCCGAGCTCGAGGCGCGTGTCCTGCGTGAGCGTGGCCGGCGCATGCAGCGAGAGCGCGCGCCCCACCCTGCAACCGACGACGAGCGTGCGAGGGGCGGCCCGGACGAACACGGGATCCGTGCAGGTGTCGCGGGAAAGATCGGGCGGCGCGAGCAGGCCTTTTCCTTCGAGCGGGACGCGGACGATACGCGAGGAGCCGAGCACGACGAAGGCAAACCCCGATTGGACGGCGACGGCCGCGACGGGATCGCCGAGCGAGAGGTGACGCACGAGCTGCGCGCTCGGCGGGGTGAGCGGCGCGAAGACCTCGATGGCATCGGGATAGGCGCGCGGGCGGGGATCGGCGACGCTCGCGACGGCCCAGGTGCCTTCGGCGTCGATCGCGGCGGCGCTCGGAATGGCGCCTCCGAAGCGGAAACGCGCGATCTCGACGTGGTGCTCGGTGCCGACGACGAGGACGCTGCGATCGATGGCCGAAGGGAAGATCGCGAGGCCAGCCGACGCCGCGGCGGCCCCCGGGAGGAGCTGGGTGCGAGGCTCGATCCAGCGAAGGACGCGGAGCGTGTCGGGTTCGAGCGCGCCGATGCGCGTTTGCCCGAGCGCATAAAGAGCGCCGCCCACGCGCTCGATCACGCGCGCCGATTGCGCCTCGCGCGAGCTCGTCATGACCACGCCGCTCCGCGGATCGACGACGTCGAGCGCGACGCGACGCGCGACGGCGACGTGGCCTTGCGGGAGGAGAATCGCGGCTTCCGCGTCGGCCGCGACGTCGATCTTCGCCGCGACCTTGCCTTCGAGCCGCTTCGCCGCGGCCGGCGCAGGATTGGCAGGCGCGTTTGCCGCGGGATCGGCCGGCGCGCGCGTGGCGCTCGTCGCCGCGGACGCGCTCGATCCGGGCGATGCCGATTCGCCCGGCGAAGGCGCGGCATTCGCCGAAGGAATCTCGACCCCCGCGCCGCGCCCGTCGCCGCGCACGGAGAGCGCGCCGCCGAGGAGCGGCGCGAGCACGAGCGCGAACCCGAGGCCCACGAGGCCCACCACGCGCGAAAGGCCGAGCCGCGGCTTTGCGATGCCCACGAACTCGCCGCACATGAGGCAGCTCGTGCTGCCGACCATGACGGGTTCGAGGCAATACGGGCACGTGAACGTGGACATCGGGCGCTTGCGGATCGCGGTCGCGCCCTCGAGGGCCGCAGGAAACACGGCCGTGCCGCGGATCCAGCCGGGGACGCTGACGAGCGAGACGCCCGAGGAGATCGGGATGCGGCCGGTCATGAGGCCCCGCACCACGAAAGCGCCCGTCACGGGGCCCATGACGCCGTCGGTGTCCTCGACGAACCAGAGGAGCTTGTCCCGCGCCTGGGGATCGAGTTTGGCGAGGTCGCGCGGAAGCGCCTCGGCGACCACGCCCTCGGGCGGATCGGGCGGGCTCGGCGACGGGAAGAGATCCGAGATCGGGTCCCACGCCGCGCCGGGGAGGAACCGCTTGCACCCTTCCATGCGGAAGAGCGGGTCCTTCAGCGTTCCCCCGCCGATCTCGCGACGGACCGCCTCCAGCCGCATGGGTCCGCGGATGTTGCCCTGCTCGGAGACGAGGAATTCGACGTTCTGGGACACAAGCGCCCAAAAGGGCGCATGCACTGTACTACGAAGCGTCCGTCCGCCGCATCTTCTCGGCGAAAACTACGCGGTGCGCTTCGCGACCGCCGAGCGATAGACGTGCACGTAGCGGCGCGCCGGTCGATCCCACCCGAGGTCGAGCCGCATCACGCGGCGCCGGAGCGCGGGCCACCGGGGCGAGGTCATGGCCGCGAGCGCGCGCTGCACCGCGCCGACGAGGTGCGTCGAGATCGGTTTGTCGTACAGGAACCCCGTGCCGGTCTCGAGCGCCGCGTCGCAATCGACGATCGTGTCGATGAGGCCGCCGGTCCGGTAGGCGACCGGCAAGGCGCCATAACGCTGGGCGTAGAGCTGCACGAGGCCGCAGGGCTCGTACCGCGACGGGACGACGACGATGTCCGCGGCGGCGTAGAGGCGGTGCACGAGGGGCTCGGCGGCGTCGCCGAGGAACCGCGCGCGCTCGGGCGCCTTGGCGACGGCGGCTTCGAGCTTCGTGACGAGCGCGCGATCCCCCGCGCCCGCCACGACCACGCTCGCGTCGCTCTTCAGGATCTTGGGCAGCGAGGTGGCGAGCAGATCACCGCCCTTCTGCGTGGAGATGCGGCCGACGGAGACCACGAGCGGGCGCTCGATGTCGATCGGGAGCCCGAGCTCGGCGAGGAGCGCGCTCTTGCAGCGCGCTTTGTTCGTCGTGTCCTCGGCGTCGTACCGTGCGGGCAGCGCCGGATCCGTCATCGGGTTGTACACGGCGTAGTCGATGCCGTTCACGATGCCGACGATCTCGTGCTCCTTCGCCCGCGCCGCGAGCACGCCGTCGAGGCGCTCGCCGTGCTCGGGCGTGAGGATCTCGCGGGCATACGTCGGCGAGACCGTGGTGATGGCATCGGCGGCGAGCAGGCCCGCCTTGAGGAAGCTCACCTTGCCGTAGAACTCGAGTAGCGAAGGCTGGAAGTGCTCGTCGGCGAGGCCGATGACCCGGAGCGCTTCGCGCGGGAAGAGGCCCTGGCGCGCGAGGTCGTGGAGCGTGAGCACCGAGGCCGGGCGCGCGTCGCCCTCACGGTCGCGCAGGAGGTACGGGACGAGCGCCGACGGCCAGTCGTGCGCATGCACGACCTCGAACGGCGTGCCCGCGAGCGCGCGCTGGCGGACGAGCTCGACGACGGAGAGCGCGAACACGCCGTACCTTCGCGCGGCCGCGAGATCCCCATCGTCCTCGTCGGCGAGGCGCGACGGGCCTTCGCTGAAGAGCCCCGGGACGTCGAAGAGCACGAGCTCCACGCCCGATCCGAGCCGCCCGTCGAAGACCGTGACCTCCACGCGCTCGCCGCCGATGGTCAGGACGAGCGGGGTCAGCCTTCGCGCGATCATGACGCCGGAGGCTTCGATCCCAGGGTAACGCGGCAGCGCGAGGGTGACCTTGTGCCCGAGGAGCCGGAGCGCCTTCGAGAGCGACGCGACGACGTCGGCGAGGCCGGTGACCTTCACCATCGGCGCGATCTCGGAAGCGACGAAGAGGATGTCCATGCGCGGGCGGGTGTAGCACGACTCGCGGCCGCGACGTAGAGCGAGCATGCGCCGATTGGGCCGACCGACGAGCGCGGGTGGTAGCCCCGAGCGGCAGGCAGGCTAGGATGGCGACCATGACGCGCATCAGCGCGCGCGAGCTCGGCTCCACGGAAGGCCCGTTCGGGCGAGGGATCAAGGTCGTACGCCCGGACGAGGTGCCCGAGGGGTCCGTCGTCTCCATCCTCCGCGTGCCCCCGGAGGCGAAGGGCATGCGGCTCGACCGGTTCGTGCAATCGCAGCTCAAGCGGACGAGCCGGACCCGCGCCCAGAAGATCATCGAGCACGGCGCCTACGCCCCGGATGCGCGCCGCCTGCGCGGAAACGACCGCGTGCAAGCGGAGCAGCTCATCCTGCTCTGGCGTCCGCCCTGGGACGAGAAGGCGCCCGACGTCACGCTGCGCATCCTGCACGAGGACGCACACCTGCTCGCGGTGGACAAACCCGCGGGGATCCCCGTGCATCCGACGGCCCGTTACCACCAGAGCACGGTCGTGAAGCTCCTCGAAAACGCCCGCGACGGCGAGCGGGTCATGCTCTCGCACCGCCTCGACCGGGAGACGAGCGGGGTTCTTTTGCTGGCGCGGACGAGCGAGGCGGACCGTCACGTGAAGTGGCAGTTCGCCCGCGGCGCGACGCGGCCGGGCACGGAAGAGCGCAGCGTGCACAAGGAGTACCTGGCGATCACCTGGGGCGCGGACGAGGAGGACGCGTTCCGCGTGGAGGCGCCGCTCGAGCTCGATCCGACGAGCCGTTACGGCGTGAAGATGCGCGTCGCCCGGCCCGGCGAGGGTCTGCCCTCGGCCACGCGTTGCGCCGTGATCGGAAGGCGGAGAAACCCGGCGACGGGAAAACTCTACGCGCTCGTGCGGTGCACGCTGGAGACGGGACGGCAGCATCAGATTCGCGTGCACCTCGCGTCGCGCGGGACGCCGGTCGTCGGGGACAAACTGTACGGTCCGGACGACGAACTCTTCGGGCGCGGCGCGGACGGTCTGCTCACGGACGAAGACCGGGCGCTCCTGGAGATCGACCGGCACGCGCTGCACGCGGCGGTGCTGGAGCTCGATCACCCGGCGGAAGAGGGGCGCAGGCTCCGCGTGGAGGCGCCGCTGCCCCCGGATCTCGAAGCCTTCTGGGCGAGCCTGGAAGAGGTCGCGCCGACCGCTCCTGCTCGAGCGACTCAGTAAAGCGGGATCTGATCCCCCGACGAGGGCCGCGGCGCCGGAGGAAGCGCGCCGCCGCGACGCCGACCGACAGCGCCGAGCGCTCCGCCGAACGTCGCCGCGAGCAGCGTGATCACGGCGCCCGCGAAGGTGAGCCACGCGGCCCGGACGAGCTCGCCTTGGTCGAGCCGGAAGGACGGGCCGAACGGCTCGGTCGTCCGCTGCGCGAACGTGAACGCCGGCTCGAAGCTCGTCGGCCGGCCGAACTCCTGCGTATCGAAGAACGGCGGCGCCCCGTTTCCCACGATGAACACGAGCAGCGCGAGGGAGACGGCCCAGGTGAGCACGCCCGCGAGCGCGCCGTCGCCGCGACGGATCGCGCCGCCGAGCTTGGCCGCCGCGTAGCTGCCCACGAAGAGGGCGACGAGCGAGGCGAAGGCCATCCACAGGGCCATGCCCGTCCCGAGGCGCTCGAGCGACGCGCGGCCACCTGGATCGAGGACGGTCACGCCGGTCGCGAACCCAAGCAGCCCGAGGAGCACGAGCGTGCCGAGCGCGAGGAAGAGCCCGGCGAGCACGGAGCTCCACCGGATGCGCGAGAGGTCACGCTCCTCGAAGGCGTCGAGCATCTTCCGCACGCCGGACGGCGGCATTTGCTCGTCGATCGTTGGCGTCGCAGGGACCTCGCCGAGATCCCTCGGAGGTGGCTTGATGGGCGCGTTCGACATCGCCCCGGCGCGGTGCAAGCGCCGAGCCGCGGACGGATCAGATGCCCTTCGGCACCTTCTCCAGATCAACCTGCTCGAGCGCGTGACGGATGAGCGCGCTGCGGCTCGCCTTGGTCAAGCCGCGCGCCTTCAAGGCCTCGACCATCTCGTCGAGGCGCTCGAGGTCGTCCGTGTACATCGAGATGCAGATGACCTTGTAATGCGTCGGGCGCTCCGGGGCGGGCTTCTGCGCCCGCGCTGGCTTCCCCGCGGGCGTGTAGAACGCGCCGGAGAGGACCCCTTCGACCTCGTCGCGATCGAGGAGCGCGTGCGCGGCCTCGGAGAAATCGCCCTCGTGCTTCATCGTCCTCTCTCCTAAGCGGTCGCTGCGGCGCGGCTCGCGGGCTTCGCGTCCTTCGTGTCCTTCGCGCCCTTCGCCGCGCCCTCGCGGCTCTGGATGATGCGGTCCACGACGACGCCGTAGTCGTCTGCGGCGGGCGTGCCGGCGGCGTACTCGAAGATCGTCTGCCCCTGCGCCGGCGCTTCCTTCACCTTGATCGCGGCGCGCACCGGCGGGAGGCACCGGTCGCCGAAGTGCTGCTTCAACGTGGTGACGGCCTCGCGGCAGATCTTCGCGCGCGCGTCGAAGAACGTGGGCAGCACGCCCCAGATCTGCACCGGGTGATGCAGGAGCGCGTTCACGTTCTTCACGGTCTTGATGACCTGACGCACGCCGACGAGCGAGAGGTAGTCGCAAGCGACGGGCACGAGCACGCTGTCGGCGAAGACGAGCGCGTTCTGGTTCATCAAGGACAGGCTCGGCGAGCAGTCGAGCACCACGTAGTCGTAGCCCGCGGCCGCGGCGCTCAGGCGCTCGCAGAGCACGCGGTCGCGGTTCTGGCGGCCCGCGAGGTAGAGCTCGGCGGCGGCCAGCGTCTCGTTGGAGCCCAAAAGGTCCAGGTTCGGACGAACGACACGCGTCGCGTCCGCGACCCTTAGGCCCATCACGAGGACGTGGTAGAGCGAGCGCTCGACGTTCGCGCCGAGCGAGACCGACACGTTGCCCTGCGCGTCCGTGTCGACGAGCAGGACCTTCTTGCCGCGCGACGCGAGGCCGGCTGCGATGCTCACGGCCGTCGTCGTCTTGCCCGTGCCGCCCTTGTGGTTGAACACGGCGAGGTAGCGCGGTACGGACGCGTCCGCGGCCTGCTCCTTCGGCGCCTCGGGCGCAGCGGGCGCGGCCTGCGAGGCCTGCGAGGCCGGAGCCGTCCGCTTGTTCGCGACCTGCGGCACCACGGGCACGGCCACGGCCGGCGAGGTCGACGAGGACGCACGCTTCGAAGGCGTCGCGGAGCTCGCCGGGCCCGCCGCGCGCGTCGCCATGGACCGTGGCACGGACTGCGGCGGCGGCGAAGGCGCGACGGCCTGCGGCGTGACCTCGGCGGCAATCTCGCCGAGCCGCACGCCGCTCGCTTCGCGCTGGAGCTGGGTCCGGCAGGGCATCGAGCACGCATAGGTGCGACGTCCGTTCAGGTACATCACCTGCGAGGCGAGCTCGGGCTGGAACCGCTTCGCGCAGGCGTCACACGTGGCGAGCTTGTCGCCCTGCCCTTCGCCGCCGAGCTGGCTCTTCTCCAGGCACTTCTGGGAGCAGTAGAACGAGAACCCGCCGTCCCGCTCTTCCATCTGGTAGCGGAACTGGACGTCGAACTCCGACCCGCAAACGCTGCACGACTCCCTGATCCCGGCCACCGCCACGCTCCTTGAAGCTCGCCGCGGCGCCCCGCCGCGACGCTGTAAGCCACCAACAGCACAGCTAGATCGGGGTGGCCAAATTTTTTGTGCGCGTTTTTTTGCCTAGATCCGTGAGGCTGGATCCATCGGCGGTGTGGCAGGACCCCGCGAGGGCCGAAACCGGGCGTTTGGCGGGGCGCGGCGGCGCGGCGGCGAGAGCCGGAGACGCCGCGATCAGTGCCGGAAATGCCGGACGCCCGTGAAGATCATCGCAGCGCCGGCCTTGTCCGCGGCCGCGATCACGTCGGCATCCTTCACGCTCCCGCCCGGCTGCACGAAGGCGGTGACGCCATGCTCGAGGGCGAGCTCGACGCCGTCCGGGAACGGGAAAAACGCATCCGAAGCGAGCACGGCGCCGCGGGCCTCGGCCTCGGCCTTGCGGCACGCGATGCGCACGCTTTCGACGCGCGACATCTGCCCCGCGCCCACGCCGACCGTGCGGCCCTCCTTGGCGAGCACGATGGCGTTCGACTTCACGTGCTTGCAGACCTTCCACGCGAGGTCGAGCGCGGCGAGCTCCTCCGGCGTCGGCGCGCGCTTCGTGACGACCCGCGCCTTGTCGACCTCGCCGCGTGCGGCCGCGTCGCGCCCCTGCACGACGAGGCCGCCGCCCACGCGCTTCCAAGTGAGCTCGTCGAGCTCGGCCGGCAGGAGCACACGCGTGGCGAGGAGGCGCAGGTTCTTCTTCGCGCGGAGGACCGAGAGCGCGTCGTCCGCGAACGAAGGCGCGACGACGCACTCGAGGAAGGTCTCCGCGAGCGCCTCGGCCGTCGCGCGATCGACGGGGCGGTTCAGCGCGACGATCCCGCCGAACGCGCTGAGCGCATCGGCATCACGCGCGAGCCGATACGCGCGCTCGAGCGAGTCGGCCACGGCCACACCCGAGGGGTTCGCGTGCTTCACGACGACAGCCGCGGGCCGCTCGTGCTCGCGCACCGCTTCGAGCGCGGCGTCGACGTCGACGAGGTTGTTGAACGAGAGCTCCTTGCCGCCGGCGCCGAGCGAGTCGGCGAGCGAGAGCGAGCCCTCGGGCGCGCTCCGCTCGCGGTAGAACGCGCCCGACTGATGCGGGTTCTCGCCGTACCGAAGGCCGTACGCGCGTTCGAACGTGAGCGTCAGATACCGCGGATACGCCTCGCGCTTCGCCGGCGCCTTCTCCTCGGCCGGATCCGGATCCCCGAGCGACGACAGGTACGCCGACACCGCGCCGTCGTACGCGGCCGTGTGCGCGAACGCCTTCGCCGCGAGCTTGCGTCGCGTCGCGGCCGACACCTCGCCGCTCGCCTCGATCTCGGCGAGCACGGCGTCGTAATCGGCCGGATCACACACGACGGCGACGCGCCCATGGTTCTTCGCGGCGCTGCGCACCATCGCGGGTCCGCCGATGTCGATCTGCTCGATCACCTCGGCGAGCAGCGCGCCCGGCTTCGCGACGGTCTGCGTGAATGGATAGAGGTTCACCGCGACGAGGTCGATCGGGGCGCCGCCGAGGCGCTCGAGGTCGGCCTGGTCGATGTCGCCGCGCATGAGGATGCCGCCGTGCACGCGCGGGTGGAGCGTCTTCACGCGCCCGCCCATCACCTCGGGCGAGCCCGTGAAGGACTCCACGCTGGTGACGGCCAGCCCCGCGTCTGCGAGCGCTTTGAGCGTGCCGCCGGTCGAGAGGATCTCCACGCCCCGCGCCGCGAGCGCGCGCGCGAACGGTAGGAGTCCCGCCTTGTCGTAGACCGAGATGAGGGCTCGTCGGATCATGGCGGCGAGCGAGTAGCGCGCCGCCGCGATCCTTGCCAGCAGGGAGATGGGAGGAAACGAGGAGGGGTGCGCGCCTGGCCTAGGCGCCAGGCTGTTCGGCGGGCGAATCCGCCGGCAGGGACGGCATGGACGGAGCCGGCGAGCCGTTCGGCGTGACGAGCTCGCCGTCGCGGTACTCCAGGCGGGCGTGCGGCGGGCCGAACGTCGCCTCGGGGTCCTTCACGATGAGCGCCTCGCGCAGGACGTCGTCGACGTGCTCGACGAGCACGAGCCGGAGCGCGCGGAGCACGCGACGCGGGACGTCGCGCAGATCCTTGCGGTTCTCCTTCGGCAGGACGACGGTCGAGATGCCGCTCCGGTGCGCCGCGAGCAGCTTCTCCTTGAGCCCGCCGATCGCGAGCACGCGGCCCCGCAGCGTGACCTCGCCCGTCATCGCGAGGTCCTGACGAACGGGGACTTTCATGAGCGCGCTGCACACGGCCGTCACCATCGTCACGCCCGCGCTCGGACCGTCCTTGCGCACGAAGTCGGGGAAGTGCACGTGCACGTCCACCTTCTGGTACGCGTCGCTCGACAGCCCGAGCCGCTCGAGGTGCGAGCGCACGTAGCTCATCGCGGCCTGCGCGCTCTCCTCCATGCCCTTCTCGATCAGGCCCGTCACCACGAGCTTGCCCTTGCCGGGAAGGACCACGGCCTCGGCGGGCAGGAGATCGCCGCCGACGCTGGTCACCGCGAGGCCGTTCACGAGACCGACCTCGTCCTTTTCGGCGCGCCGGCCGAGCCGGTACTTGGGCACGCCGAGGAACTTCGGGATGCTCTTCGCGCTGATCTCGATGGGTTTGTCCTTCCCCTCGTTCACCACCTTGCGCGCGACCTTGCGGCAGACGCTGGCGATCTCGCGCTCGAGGGAGCGCACGCCGCTCTCCTTCGTGTAGTGGTGGATGATCGTCCGGACCGCGCCCTCGCTGAAGTTCATGTTCACGTCCTCGAGCCCGCACTCCTTGCGCTGGCGCGGGACGAGGTACTTCAGCGAGATGTTGAGCTTCTCGAACTCGGTGTAGCCGGAGAGCTGGATGATCTCCATGCGGTCCTGCAGCGGCACCGGGATGCCGCCGAGGGTGTTCGCCGTCGTGATGAACATCACGTCGGAGAGGTCGTAATCGAGGTCGAGGTAGTGATCGTTGAACGCGTGGTTCTGCTCGGGATCGAGGACCTCGAGCAGCGCCGCCGCGGGGTCGCCGCGGAAGTCGGTCGACATCTTGTCGACCTCGTCGAGCAGGAAGACGGGGTTGTTCGTCCCGGCCTTCTTGAGGCTCTGGATGAGCTTGCCCGGCAGCGCGCCGATGTACGTTCGGCGGTGGCCGCGGATCTCGGCCTCGTCGCGGACGCCGCCGAGCGAGAGGCGGACGAACCTGCGCCCCGTGGCGCGCGCGATGCTCTTCGCGAGGCTCGTCTTGCCGACGCCGGGAGGACCGACGAAGCAAAGCACCGGGCCCTTGAGCTTCTTCGTGAGCGCCTGGACCGCGAGGTACTCGAGGATGCGCTCCTTGATCTTGCGCAGCCCGTAATGGTCCTCGTCGAGGATCTTCTCCGCCTCCGTGAGGTCGAAGCGCTCCTCGCTCTTCTCGTACCAGGGCAGGTCGAGGATCCAGTCGATGTAGTTGCGCACGACGGTCGCTTCCGCGCTCGTCGGGTGCATCATCTTGAGCTTCTTGAGCTCCTTCTTGACCTTCGCGGTGGCCTCTTTGCTCATCCGCTTGGTCTTCAAAGCTTCTTCGATCTCTTGGATCTCGTTCTTGAACTCGTCGCGCTCGCCGCCGCCCAGCTCCTTCTGGATGGCCTGCATCTGCTCGTTCAGGTAGTACTCCTTCTGCGTCTTCTCCATCTGCTTCTTGACGCGGGAGCGGATCTTCTTCTCTACCTGAAGGATCTCGATCTCGGCCTGCATCAGCTCGATGAGGCGCTCGAGCCGCTGCTTCGGATCGTCCGTCTCGAGCAGGCTCTGTCGATCGGCGAGCTTGATGGTCGGCAGGTTCGCGACGATGGCGTCGGCGAGCCGCGAGGCGTCGTCGATGGCCTGCACGGCCATCAGGACCTCGGGCTGGATCTTCTTGTTGAGCTTTACGTAGACCTCGAAGGTGCTCTGCACGCTTCGCATGAGCGCCTCGACCTCGACGCTCGACGCGGCCTTCTCGGGGATCTCCTCGTACTCGACGAGGAAGAAGGCGTCCGACTGGACGAACTTCTTGATCTTCGCCCGACGCTTGCCCTCGATGAGCACCTTCACCGTCCCGTCGGGCAGGCGGAGGAGCTGCATGATCACGCCGACCGAGCCGACGGCGAAGATGTCCTCGGCCGTCGGGTCGTTCGTCTTGGCGTTGCGTTGCGCCGCGAGGAAGATCTCCTTGCCCCGGTTCATCGCCTCGTCGAGCGCGGCGATCGAGCGCTCGCGGCCGACGAAGAGCTGGGAGACCATATAAGGAAAGACGATGATGTCCCTGAGCGGCAGGAGGGGTGCGACCCCGCGCTCCGGGGCGGACTTGCCGCGATCACTGTCGTTCTTGAAGAACATCCGACGTCTTTCTCGCCCCGGCGCGCGGCCGGGGCAAACGGGCCTACGGGTGATCGCTCGCTCGTGAAGATGAGCGAGTCGACGCGAGGAAGAGGAAATGGAGTGGGGGAGGACGTCCTCCCCCGGCGCTAAGCGAGCTCCGCTTCTTTCTGGTAAACGATCAGCGGGGCTTCGTGCTTGAGGATGACGTCCTCGCTGACGACGACCTCCTTCACGCCCGCGCGCGAAGGGACGTCGTACATGATGTCGAGCATCGCCGCCTCGAGGATGGCCCGGAGGCCACGCGCGCCGCTGTTGCGGTCGAGGGCCTGCCGCGCGACCGCCGTGAGCGCGCCCTTCGTGAACTTGAGCTTCACGCCGTCCATCTCGAGCAGCTTCTGGTACTGCTTCACGAGGCTGTTCTTCGGCTTCGTGAGGATGTCGATGAGCGCGTCCTCGTTCAGCTCGTGCAGCGTCGCGATGATGGGCAAACGGCCGATGAACTCCGGGATCAGGCCGAACTTGAGGAGATCCTCGGGCTGAACCTGCGAGAGCAGATCGCCGAGCTTGAACTCCTTCTTCGACCTGATCTCGGCGCCGAACCCGAGCGTGTTCTGCCCGACGCGGCGCTGGATGATCTGATCGAGCCCGACGAACGCGCCGCCGCAGATGAACAGGATGTTCGTCGTGTCCACCTGCAGGAAATCCTGCTGCGGGTGCTTGCGGCCGCCCTTCGGAGGCACGTTCGCGATCGTGCCCTCGATGATCTTCAGGAGCGCCTGCTGCACGCCCTCGCCCGAGACGTCGCGCGTGATGCTCGGGTTGTCGCTCTTCCGGCTGATCTTGTCGATCTCGTCGATGTAGACGATGCCGCGCTGCGCGCGCTCGACGTCGTGATCGGCGTTCTGGAGGAGCTGGACGATGATGTTCTCGACGTCCTCACCGACGTAGCCCGCCTCGGTCAACGTCGTGGCGTCGGCAATCGCGAAGGGCACGTTGATGATCTTCGCGAGCGTCTGCGCGAGCAGCGTCTTGCCGGAGCCCGTCGGGCCGAGCAAAAGGATGTTCGACTTCTGCAGCTCGACGTCGTCCGAGTGCACCCGGCTGTCGATGCGCTTGTAGTGGTTGTGCACCGCGACCGAGAGGACCTTCTTCGCTCGGTGCTGCCCGACCACATACTCGTCGAGGATGGCCTTGATGTCGGCCGGCTTGGGGATCGGGGCAGAGCCGGCGTACGGCTCGTCCTTCTCGACCTCCTCGGCAATGATGTCGTTGCAGAGCCCGATGCACTCGTCGCAGATGTACACCGTCGGCCCAGCGATGAGCTTCTTCACCTCCTTCTGCGATTTGCCGCAGAAGGAGCAGCTCAGATTGCCGTTCGAGTGATCGTCCCGCCTTCGCTCCACTTCGCCTCTCGCCTCTCTCGCCTCGCCGTGGCCCCGGCACTTTCGCACCTCGGGCCCTTTTCATTCGAGCATGCCCGGTGTCCGCAGCGGCGTTCACCGAGGCGCGCTCGACGACGAAAACGATGCTGAAAATCCGCGTTTTTCCAGCGTATCGCCGTGAGCGGATTCTAGTCCCCTACCCTGTGACCCGCAAGTTAACGCTCGTGCTTCGCGCGCTCGGTCGCCGCCCGTCCCTACGGCTCCGGGCGACGCGAGGCGTGCATTTCATGCACCTCGGGGCGCATGTATCTGACCGCAAGTGCCATCCGCGGCACAAGAAGACGAGTACGGACGGATTGGTTTCGTCCAAGGCGCGTTCCCATCCACGCGGCCCGGAAACAGCCCGGGCCGCGTGCTCCCAGCCGAGCGCCCGCCCTTCGCAGGCGGGCGTCGCGATCCTGCTTCACAAGGCCTGGGGCGAGCCCTTGATGCGCTTCGGCAGGACCTCGTCGATCAGGCCGTACTCCTTGGCCTGCGGCGCGCTCAGATAGAAGTCGCGCTCGATGTCCTTGGCGAGCTCCTCGCGATTCTTGCTCGTCGCGTCGGCGAGGATGTCGATCAAGGTCTCTTTCATCTTCTTGATCTCACGCGCCTGGATCTCGATGTCCGTCGCCTGGCCGCGCGCGCCGCCGAGGGGCTGATGGATCATCATGCGCGCGTGCGGCAGCGCGTACCTGCGACCCTTGTGGCCCGCCGCGAGCAGCACCGCGCCCATCGACGCGGCCTGGCCGATGCACATCGTCGAGACCGGGCAACGGACGTACTGCATCGTGTCGTACATCGCGAGGCCGCTCGTCACGATGCCGCCAGGGCTGTTGATGTAGACCTGGATGTCCTTGTCGGGATCTTCGCTCTCGAGGAAGAGGAACTGCGCGATGACGGCGTTCGCCACGAAGTCGTCGATCTCGGTCCCGATGAAGACAATCCGGTCCTTGAGCAGACGGCTGAAGATGTTCCACTCACGCTCGCCGCGGTGGGTCACCTCGGTGACCGTGGGCAGGACATAGCCCTGCTCCCGGAGCGTGGTGAGGCCCGACGCCCGGTCGCTTGCCACCGCATCGTGGTCCCGCTCGAGAAACTCCATCGCCTGCTTACGTGTCTCGACTCGTCGGATCATCCAGGGCTCCGCTGTGGTTCGGCAAAAGGGTGCCGGGAGGCCCTAGTCGTGAGCCAGAAGCCCGCGCTTCGCAAGCCCGAACCGTGGGGTCGGTGTGAAGAAATGCGGCGGCCGAACGTGAGCCGTTTTCTCGCTTCCGCGAGGGAATTTCGTTCGTGGTGGGAGAGACTCGAAAGCCTGGAGAGGCATCGATGGACGTGAAGACGAAAACGGGCGCGCTGGTGACACCAGCACGCCCGCTCGTGATGCCGCAGATCGTGTGCGAAGCCGTCAGGCTTCCGTGATCTTCGCGGCGGCCTCGATGAGGTCGAGGATCTTGTCTTCCAGGATCATGCCGATCAGCATCTCCTGCTTCTTCGGATCGCGGTACTCGGCCTTGACCTTGGCGACGTTCTTGCCGGTCTGCTCGGCGAGCTCCTCGTAGCCCTTCTCGATGTCCTGCGGCGTGACCTGCACGGTCTTCGCCTTCGCGATCTCGGCCATGATCAGGCCCGCGCGGACCTTCGTCTCGGCGTCGGCGTGCACGCGCGCGCGGAGCTCGGGCGTCATCTCGAGGCGCTGGCCCTGACGGCGCGCCGTCGCGACGAGCTCGCGCTCCGTGATCTGCGCCTGCTGCTCGACGAGCGAGGGAGGCACCGGGATCGGGTTCGCCTTGCAGAGCTCGAAGACGAGCTTCTCCGCGACGGAGTCGGTCGCCTTCTGCTTGAGCTCCTTCTCGATCTTCGCCGAGAGCGCGGCGCGCATGGCCTCGAGGTTCTCGTGGCCCACGTCCTTCGCGAACTCGTCGTCGACCTCGGGGAAGTTCCGCTCGCGGACCTCCTTCAGCGTGACGTGGAACGTGCCCGTCTTGCCGCGGAGCGACTCGTTCGTGTGGCGCTCCGAGAAGGCCACCGTGGCGTCCTTGGTCTCGCCGACGTTCATGCCGGTGAGGACGTCCTCGATCTCCTTGAAGATCTGGCCGCTGCCGATCTCGGTCTCGATCTCCTGCGGCTTGTCCTCGCGGACCTTGCCGTCGACGTCGAGGGTGAAGGCGATGCGCACGACGTCGCCGGCCTTCGCTGCACGCTCGGGCTCGGGCGTCGAGAGCGTCGCGTGCTCACGGCGGAGGCGCGCCACCTCGGCGTCGATCATGTCGGCCGAGACCTCGGTCTTCGGCCGGCTGACCTCGAAGCCCTCCCACTTCACCTCGGCGATGTCGGGGCGAACCTCGAAGCGCGCCTTGTAGGAGAACGACTCCTCCGGGCGGAGCTCGACGGGGGCGATGTCGGGCTGCGAAAGGGGCTGCACCTGCTGCGAGGCGAGGGCGCGGTTCAACGTGGTGTCGACCAGCCGGCGGGCGACGTCCGCGTGGATGCTGCCCGAGTAGAGGTGGGCGAGCACGTGGCGCGGCGCCTTGCCTTGGCGGAAGCCCCTCACGCGGGCGGAGCGCTGGAGGTTGGCGTAGGCCTTGTCCACCTCGGTGCGAACCTGCTCGGCAGGGATCTCGACCTTGAGCTCGACGAGGACCGGGGAGAGCTTTTCGACGGTGACTTGCATGGGCGTTCGTTGGAAGGAACGGCGCCATGCCATGCACGGCGAGAGGGGTCAAGCGAGGGCGGGTTTGAAGACAAAAAAAGAGCCCCGACGGAGAGGCGCCGTCGAGGCTCGGTCGGGTCCAAGCTGCCCAGGAGGTCCTGGCGAGACGTAGGGCTCGGCCCCCCGATGCGTCCGATGCCGCAAAGCACCCTTCGGACGCATCGGGGGACGGAGGCCCGCTCGCGGCGGGCCCCCTGCCTCAGAAGTCGCGCATGGAAGCGAAGGGATCGTCGTCCTGGTCGAGCTCCATCTCCTCCTCGAAGGAGGTGTCCTCGACGATGTCCTCGAGGCTCAGGTTGACGCGGGTGCCCGCGCGGATGATCTCACGCTCGAACTCGGCGAAGTTCTGGAAGCTCTTCGGCAGCGGCATGGCTCTCTCCTCGGCAGCGCGTGGGTTCGGCGGCCCGTCGCGCAGAAATCGGCTCAGGTCGAACGGCGGTCGTGGTTCGGGAAAAGCGGGAGGACGCGCGCAGGCGCCGTGAGGCTCGGCGCGGCCCAGAAGGCCCGCGCGAGCACGCGGTCGCACGCGGTCGACTCGTGGTGGGCAACGAGGGCGCTCGCGAGCCGAAGCCCGCGGACCCCAGGGCCCCTCCGGCCCCCGGAGCGGCGCGACATCGTTGGCGTCGATGACGTTGTCCTACATGCACCCACAGCGAGCGACATGTGCGCCACTGTAGATACTGGTGCGTCAAGGGCCAAAAAAACGTGATCGACGCGCCCTCGACGGGGGGGCGAGGGTCGTGTAAGCAGCCGCTACCCACGGGATCGTCCCCCGGGACGGACGACCCTCCACCGCGCCGGAAGGCACGGCGTTCCCGGCACATTTCATGGCCCCCTCGCCCCTCATCTATGCCGTCGCCAACCAGAAGGGCGGCGTCGGCAAAACGACGACCTCGGTGAACCTGGCCGCGAGCCTCGCCGCGGCGGAGAAGCGGACCCTGCTCGTGGACTGCGATCCGCAGGGCAACGCTTCGAGCGGCGTCGGCGTGCGCCGGCCGAGCATCGAGCGCTCGCTCTACGACGTGCTCATCGGCCGCTCGACGCTGCGCGAGACGGTGATCTCGACCTCGGTGCCGCGGCTCGACGTGGTCCCGGCGACGCAGGACCTCGTGGCCGCGGAGATCGAGCTCGTCGACGCGCCCGACCGCGCGACGAAGCTGCGCGACGCGCTACGGCCCCACACCGCGGGCTACGAGTACGTGATCCTCGACTGTCCGCCGAGCCTGGGCTTGCTCACGCTGAACGCGCTCGTGGCCGCGGACCGGGTGCTCGTGCCGCTGCAGTGCGAGTACTACGCGCTCGAGGGTCTCACGTACCTGATGGCGACGATCGACCGCGTGAAGGCGGCCTTCAACCCGGACCTCGGCGTCGAGGGTATCGTGCTCACGATGTACGACGGGCGAACCTCGCTGACGCACCAGGTGGCCGACGAGGTGAAGGGTCACTTCAAGGTCTTCGACTCGATCATCCCGCGAAACGTAAAACTCTCCGAGGCGCCGTCGCACGGAAAGCCCGTGCTGCTCTACGACGCCTCGTCAAAGGGCGCGCAGGGCTACCTGAGCCTGGCGCGCGAGATCCTCGAGGTGAACCGGCCGAAAGGCAAAGTCGCGAGGCCGAGGCCATGAGCACGGATCCGAAGAACGCGCCGCGCCGTGCCCTCGGCCGCGGGCTCGACGCGCTCCTGCCCGCCGCCGCGCCCCCGTCGCCGTCCGGCGCGTCGTACGGCGACAAGAGCGTGTTCACGTGCCCGATCGAGCGCATCGGGCCGCAGCCGGGGCAGCCGCGGCAGCACTTCGACGACGAGGCGCTCGAGGAGCTCGCGGCGTCGATCCGGGAGCACGGGATCCTCGAGCCGATCGTGGTGCGCCGCCCGCAGGCGGGCGCCGACAAGTACGAGATCATCGCCGGCGAGCGGAGGTGGCGCGCAGCGCAACGCGCGGGCCTGAAGGACGTGCTCGTCGTGGTGAAGGACGTCTCGCCGAAGGAGGCGTTCGAGCTCGCGCTCGTGGAGAACGTGCAGCGCGAGGACCTGAACCCGATCGAGCTCGCCGAGGCCTTCGACAGGCTGCTCCGGGAGCACGGCTACACGCAGGAGTCGCTCGCGGAGCGCGTGGGCAAGAACCGCACGACGGTGACGAACAGCCTGCGGCTCTTGAAGCTCCCCGCGCGCGTGCGGTCGATGGTGATCGGCGGCGACCTCAGCGAGGGTCACGCGCGCGCGCTGCTCGGCGCGCCCGACGAGAAGGCGATGGAAGAGATCGCCGACAAGGCGGTGCGTGGTCGGCTGCCGGTGCGAAAGGTCGAGGAGCTCGTGCGCACCTCGCGCGGCCCGAAGGAGGGCGGCGGAGGCAAGGGCAACAAGGCCGACGAGCCCGCGCCGAAATCGCCGGGCGTGAAGGACCTGGAAGCGCGGCTCATGCGCAAGCTCGGCGCGAAGGTCGAGGTGCGCGACAAGGACGGGCGCGGCGAGATCGCCGTCGCCTACGGCTCGCTCGACGAGCTCGATCGGCTGCTCGCTCTGCTCGGCGCGTGACGCGTACGTGAGGGCGGGCGCTTGCGGTGCCCGCCCGGTCGCCGCACGATCCCCTCGTGCCGAACGTCGTGCCCACGCTCGCGATGTTCTTCGGGCTGGTGATGCTCGCGGCCTTCGTGCCGCAGCCGCTGACGCCTGCGACGCTCCTGGCCGGGAAGGCGGCGCCGCCGTGGGCCCTCGCGCTCGTCGCGGCCGTGGCGGCGGCGCTTGCTGCGTTCCTCGATCACCGCCTCGTGCGCACGACGTTCAAGATCAAGGCGCTCGCGGAGATCCGGAAGAAGTCGCTTTTCCAGCGCGCCGAAGGCTGGGTGAAGGTCGCGCCGTTCCTGACGACGGCGGCCTTCGCGGCCTTGCCGTTGCCGTTCATCATCGTGCGGGTCTTGATGCCGCTCTCGGGCTACCCGGCGCTGCGATACGCCGTCGCCGTGGGGCTCGGACGCGCGCCGCGCGTCTACGTGATCGCGATCGTGGGCAAGGAGCTCGACATCCCGACGGAGCTGCTCGCCTTCGCCATCGCGCTCGGCGCGCTCGTGTCGCTCGCCGCGTTCGTGCGGCAGAGGCGCGCGTCGAGAACGTGATCAGCGCTTGTTGATCGCCTTGATCTCGCGGAGTTTGTCCTTCGCGGCCTTGCCGATCGGCGAGTCCTTCCCGAACTCGACGGCCTTGCCCATGGAGAACTCGGCGCTCTGCGGCTTCTGGAGCGCGAGCTGCGCGAGGCCCATGTAGTAGTACCCCGCGGCGTAGTCGGGCTTCACCTTGACGGACTCCTGGTAGTCCGCGAGCGCGCCGGCCTCGTCGCCGAGCTCGTGCTTGCAGGTGCCGCGACGGACGAACCACTCGGGGTCCGTCCCCTTGAGCTTGATCGCGCGATCGAACGCGGCCACGCAGTCGCCGAACGCCTTGCCGTAGCCGAGCATGCGGCCGACCGTGACGAGCATCGCGGGGTCGTCCTTCGTGCCTTCGAGGACCTTCTTCAGGTGCGGCACGGCCTTCTCGTGTTGCTTCGCCTCGGCGAGCATCGCCGCGTACTCGAAGCGCACCTCGACGTTGTCCCCCTTCGCGATGGCCGTCTCGTAGGCCTTCGACGCGCCCTCGACGTCGCCCTTCAGGCCGAGCGCGTAGCCGAGGTTGCGCAACATGCCGACGTCGCCGGGCGTCTTTTCGAGCGCTGCGCGGAGGTACTTGACGGCGTCGTCGGCGCGCGGCGGGCTCGTCGAGAGGTAGATGGCCGCGAGGTTCTGCGCGGCCGCGGCGAGGCCCGGCTTGATCTGGAGCGCGGCGAGGTAGGACTTCTCGGCGCCGGCGAGATCGTTCTCCTTCTCGAGGACGAGGCCCATGTACGCGTGCGCCTCGGCGTTGTCCGGCGACGCCTTGAGCGCGCGCTCGAGGTGGACCTTGCCGGCCGCGTATTGCTCCTTCTCGATGAACGCGACGGCGCGCTGGAAGTCGGTCTGCGCGGCGCCCTCGTTGATGCCTTCGCTGCCGCCGAGCGGCGGATCCGCGACGAGATCGGGATCCTTCGGGGGCGGCGTGCTGCCGCATGCCGTGAGGAGAAGCGCCGTGATGCAAGGGAAGAGGAAGGCTCTCATCGCTCTGCGCGAGGAGGAGGAGGAGAAGACCATGACCTGCTGTTTCCTTCTTGCTCGAGCGATTCGAGCACCGACTCGATTCGTTGCCGCACCTCGGCGGCGCGCTTGCCCGGCGCCACTTTACCGCCGTCCGCCTCGCTCACGTAGAACACATCGGCCGCGCGCGTGCCCTCGGTGTTGATCTTGGCCACGACGATGCTGAGACCGAGGCGGTGGAGCGCGTCGGAGATGGCGTGCAAGAGGCCCGGGCGATCCCGGGTCATCACCTCGATGACCGTGTGCCGCGGCGAGGCGCGATCGTCGATGGAGACCTGCGTGCGCACGCGCGGCGTCGCGCGGCCCGGCAGCGTGCTCTTGCCGCGCTTGCTCGCGAGCTCGGCCGTGGTCGTGCGGCCTTCGAGCACGGCGTCGAGGTCCCGCACGAGGACCGGCAGCGCACGCGCGACGCCCTCCACGCCCTCGGCGCGATCCCGCACCCAGAAGAGGTCGACGGCCTCGACCGTGCCGTCCGGCAATGCCCGCGAGTGGATCTGCGCGGCGTGGACTTCGAGGCGCGAGGCCGTGAGCGCGGCCGTGATCGACGCGAGGAGGCCGGGGCGATCCGCAGCGATGACGCAGATCTCGGCGGCCTGCGGGTGCCTCGAAGGGACGAGCGCGACGCTGACCGTCCGGCCCTCGTGCTTGCGCGCGAGCTCGGCGTGCGCGGCGATCGCCGCGGGGGCGTTCGAGAGCAGGTAACGCTCGGGCATCGACGCGAGGTACGTCGGGACGAACGCTTGCCGCGCGGCCCGCTCCTCGTCCGAGGACGCGGGGAGCGCGAGCGCAGCTTCGAGCACGGCCGACTGCGCGCGCGCCAAGCGCTCGTCCTCGCCCGGGTTGCCCGCGAGCGCGCGATCGGCGGCGAGGTAGAGCTCGTCGAGCATGCGCGCCTTCCACGAGGTCATCGACGTCGGGCTCGTCGTGGAGAGGTCGGCGACCGTGAGCAGGTAGAGCTCGGAGAGCGTGTCCCGATCGGGGATCACGCGTAAAAACTCGTCGATCGTCGCGGGATCGTCGAGGTCACGCCGCGTCGCCACGTGGTACATCACGAGGTGCTGGCGCACGAGATGGCATGCGGCCGCGACGTCCTCGGCCGGCAAGCCGAGGCGCTTCAGGATGCCGTCGGCCATGACGGCGCCGCGCTCGCTGTGATCCTTGCCGCCGATCGCCTTGCCCACGTCGTGCAGGAGCGTCGCGAAGAACAGCATCGTCTTGCGTGTCGCCTCGGCCGCGAGTCGGCACGCGAGCGGATGCTCGGCCGTGAGCTCACCACGCACGAGCGCCGCGAGTCGATCGACCGCGGCCACCGAGTGCACGTCGACCGTGTACACGTGGTAGACGTCGTGGTGCACGCGCCCGACGACCGGCAAAAACTCGGGGATCATCGCGAGGAGGAGCCCGAGGTCGTGCATCTCGGCGAGCGGAGAGCCGCGCTTCAGGCGGGTCTCCTCGGTCGTCGAGACGAGCGCGCAGAAGAGGCGCGCGGCCTCGGGGCTCTCACGCAGGCTCTCGGTCCATGAAGGATCCGCGGCGGCGCGCGCGATGGCGTCGCGGGCCCACGGAAGGAGCGGCGCGCGGCGCTCGACGGCCGCCGAGACCATGCGCAGCGCGAGCGCAGGCTCCTTCGTGACGAGCTCGAGCTCGCTCATGGTCACGCAGCCGTCGAACATGCGCACGCCGCCGCCGAGGTCCTCCTCGCGCGGCTTTTTCTTGCCGAGCATCGGCGCGGCGCGCGCGAGCATGGTCTCCCGCGCGCTCGAGATGATGCGCGCGCTGCGGTAGTACGCGCTCATCATCTTTTCGACGGCCTCGCCGCCCTCGCCGTAGCCGAGCAGCGCCGCGATCGACTCCTGCTCGTCGAACGTGAGCCTGTCGCTGCGCCGCCCCGCGTGCGCGTGGAGCAGGTTCCGGATGCGGAAGAGCAGCTCGCGCGCCGCGGCGATCTCCGCCGACTCGCGCGGCAAGAGCGCCCCCACGCGCACGAGGTCGTCGAGCTCGTGCACGCCGAAGCGCGCCTTGCCCGCCCAGCCCGCGACGTCGAGATCGCGCAGCCCGCCCGCCCCGTTCTTCACGTCGGGCTCGAGCAGATAGACCGATCCGCCGAACCGCGCGTGCCGCTCGCGCACCTCGTCCTCGAGCTGCGCGAGGAACCGAGGCAGCTCCGTGTGCGCGAAGAGGCCTGCGTCGCACCGCGTCTTCAGCTCGTCCGAGAGCGCGCGGCTCCCCGTGATGTGTCGGTAGTCGAGCAAGCTCGTCGCCGTGGGCAAATCCGAGCGGGCCGCCTCGACGAGCGACTCGACCTTGCCGACCTGATGACCGATCGGCACGCCCATGTCCCAGAGCGGGTAGAGCAGCGCTTCCGCCACGGCCGCAGCCGCGCCGAGGTCGCGCGCGAGCAGGCGGACGTCGAGATCGCTCCCGAGCGCGAGCGCGCCGCGCCCGTACCCGCCCACGCCGCCGAGCGCGACTTCTTCGAACGCGTCGGCGACCTCCTTCGGCGCGGCCTCGCCGCCGGGCAAACGCAGGCGTCCTTCGCGCGCCTCGGTCTGCAGGATCTCGAACAGCCGCGTGAGGAGCTCGTCGCAGAGCCGCGCGTGCTTGCGGCCGAGCACGAGCCCGCATGCGTCGAGCGGCGCGGGGTGGCTGCTCGAAGGCACGAGCGCTTCGAGCTCGGCGCGTCGCGCGGACCATTCGCGGCGAAGATCCACGAGCACGCCCGTCGGATCCTTCACCTCGGCGGTCATGGTCGTCGCTTCGGGGGGCGGAGCGCGGTGACGGTGGGCGCGAGGCGGAACGGCTCGAGGCCCATGCCGCGCAGGCGGAGCACCTCGCTCGCGGCCGAGAACAGAAGTCCCCCGTCTTCGAGCTCGTTCGCGAGCCGCATGGCGACCTGCTCGCCGGCCTGCGTCGTCAGGTAGAGCAGCACGTTCTTGAACAGGATGATGTGGAACGGCCCCTGCGGCACGCGCTTGACGAGATCGCACTCCTCGAACTCGACCGCGTTGCGCACGAGCAGACCCACGCGCAGGCGGCCGTTCTGTTCGTCGCAGAAGCGCTCGACCCACGTGGGTGGGATGTCGCGCGCCGCCTCGCGCCCGTACGTCGCCTCGCGCGCGACCGCGATCGCCTCGGCCGAACGATCCACGCCGAGCACGCGGAAGCGCCGGCGCGCCGCCGTGAGCAACATGCCCATGGTGTACGCCTCTTCGCCCGTGCTGCAGCCGGCCGAGAGCACCGCGAGCTCCACGTCCGCGGGGAAGAGTTTTTCGAGCTGACGCTCGATCGCCTCCCACTGCGAGCCGTCCCGGTAGAAGCGCGTCTCGCCGACACGCAACGACGTAACGATCTGCTCGACCGCGGTCTTGTCCTTGATGAGCTCCCGCGCGACCTGGTTCATCGACAGGCCGCTCCTGTACGACTGATGCTCGAGGTAGCGACGCACGCGATCGCGCACCCATCCTGGTGTCGCGCCGCTCGAGCCGAAGCCGAAAAGCTCTTCGGCGAGCCTCAGCGCGACGTCGACGGCGCGATCGCCCGAGTCAGGTCCAGACACGGATGAGCCCTTCGCGCGCGCCATGCAGATCGTGTTCGCTTGGGAGAAGCCCGCGCGACGCATGCGCTCCCCGCCGCGCGCCGTCCTCGAGGCGCGCGCAGGGCATGTCGTCGCTCGACAGGCTTCCCGCTTCCATCGCGCCGCCAATTTATCACCAAGGGCCAGCCATCCAGGCCAAACATTCACCTTTCCGACCTCCCTCCGCCGTGAACCCGGGTCCACGCCCCCGCTCGCCCGGCGTGATACACTTCGCCCTCCGAGGCGCTCGGCCGCCTGGGGTCCCTCCCATCGAACCCGGAAAGCACGTATGGCTTGGAACTTGCTCCCTTTCGCCCCCGCCATGCGCAAGACGATGCTCTGCTCGGCCGCGGCGCTCGCCTGGTCCCTCACTGCCGGCATCGCCTCGGCCCAGGTGCCGCCCCCGCCGCTCGAACCGCTTCCGCCCGGAGCGCCCCTCCCGCCCAACATCGTCCAGCATCCCGACGGCCGCACCACCGTCACCCGCACGCCCGAGGAGGGCGTCGACGTCCACGCGCAGACGAGCTCTGGCGCGGTCCACGCGTACGGCTGCGGTCGCGTCGACGTCGATCCACGCGCCACGCAGCCCAGCGAGGCTCCGCACGGCGCGTGTCCCCTTCCCCACGCGTCGCCGTACCCGTACCCCTACACGCCTCCGCCTGCGTACGCCTATCCGCCCCCGCCTCCGCCTCCGCCGCCCGCCCGCAAACAAAAACCTCGCTACGCCCCGGATCCGGCCCGTCGCGGCGCGCTCATCGCGTCGAGCATCATCTTCGGCCTCGGCACGGCCACGACCGGCGCCGCGTACCTCATCTCCCTCGGCGTGAACGCGGCCTGCGGCGCCACGGACGCCTGCGTCGAGCCCTCGAAGTCCCCACTGTACGCGATGGGCGCGATCCTGACGATCACGCCGAGCGTCCCGCGCTTCGTCGTGGGCGACTGGGGCAAGGGGCTGCTCTACACGGCGCTCCGGGGCGGCTCGTTCGCCGTCGGCACGATGATCGAGTGGGACGACCCGACCTACCTCGTCCCGCTCACGTTCGCGTTCCTCGCGCCGCTCACGCTCGGCATCGTGGACCTCGCGACGACGCCGCATCGCGAGCAGCTCGAAGCCAAGAAGCGAAGCCGTGCGAGCAGCTTCGAGCTTCAGGGCATCGGCCCGACCGTCGCGTACGACCTCCGCGGGAACACGATCCCGGCCCTCGGCGCGATCGGCACGTTCTGACGCGCGCGCTAGCCCTCCTTCGGCCGGCGAAGCTCCTTCCAGCGCCGGTGCAACCACAACCACTGCGCCGGGTACGTCTCGACGAACGACGCGAGCGCGTCCGTGATCCGCGCCGCGACCTGCACGACATCGGCCCGCGTGGCGAGCGCGTCTGGCTCGATCAGATCGACGGCGTCGAGCTCGTGCAAGCCATCGTCGCGGCGGCGGCCAAACGCGACGACGATCGGCGCACGCGCGCGCGACGCCATCAAAAACGGCGCGAGGTCGCACCACGCAGGCGCGCCGAGGAACGGGATCTGCGCGACGCCGGTCGCGCGCTCGGGGGCTTGATCGATCATCATCGCGACGACGTCGCCGCGGGCGAGCGCTTCCCGTACGCGCGCCGTGGCGCCGCGGGCGTCGACGAGCAGGACACCACGCTCCGCGCGCAGGCGTTGCCACGTGCGATCGAGCGCGCGCCAGGACAAACGCTTCGTGATCACGTGCAGCGCTGTCGTGCGTCCCGACGGACCCACTCGATCCCGGAGCCACGCCGCCGCCGCGCACGCCGACAGATCCCAGTTGCCCGTGTGCGCCGTCGCGACCACCACGCCGCGGCCATGCGCGAGAGCCCGTGTGAAAAGGTCCGCGGCCCGCGGCGACACCACGAGCTTCGCTTCGAGCGGCTCCTCTGGCCGCCCCGCGGTCCAGAGCAGCTCGAACAGGCCCGCGCCGAGCGAGCCGTACATCGCGGCCGCCGCGCGCCTCGGCTCCCGCACGCCTGCGCGCGCCATGGCCGATTCGACGTGACGGCGCCGCACCCGCACGAGCCCGAAGACGAGCGCGCCCAGCGCTGCGCCGAACGAGCGGAGCGCGCGGTACGGCAAGAGCGCCACGAGGCGCGCCACGAGCCACATCCACAGCGGTCCTCGCGAACCCTGCGGGAGAGCCTCGGGCGCGCCCTTCGCGCGGGCGCCGAGCGTCTCGTCCGCTCGGCCTTCCGCGTTCAACCCAAGAAGCCTGCCTTGCGGCCCGCGGAGACCTTCGTGCCGCCGTCGAGGCTGACCGCGAAGAGATCCTCGCGCGCCACGAAGAACGTCTCGCCCTTGTTCGAGCGCGCCCGGATGACCCCGTGGGCGATCCGCAGCGCTTCCACCTTCGCGATGTTCAGCGCGACGCCGTCGTGCGCGGCGTACAGCGTCAAGAGCTGCCCCTCCGGCAGGCGAAGCCAACCCTCCGGGTCGGTCGTGACGGAAGCGGAGTCGAGCACGGTGCGGAACATGTCCTCGGTCATGCGGCACATTTCCCGCCACGAGCCTCACGCGTCAAGCGCGAGCGCCCCTCGGACGAGACCGCGTGGTAGCCTCGACGCGCGATGTCCGCCGGAGGCACGACAGAACCCCCCCGGATCCCACCGGAGGATCACGTCTTCGTCGACAACGTGAAAAAATCGTTCGGGACGACGCAGGTCCTGAAGGGCGTGACGATGCACCTCCGCCGCAAGGAGACGGCGGTGATCATCGGCGGCTCGGGCGCAGGCAAGACGACGCTGCTGCGGCTCCTCATCGGCCTCGAGAAACCCACGAGCGGGCACATTTGGGTCGACGGCGAGGACATCGGCCCGCTCGGTGAGCGTCAGATGAACCGCGTGCGGCAGAAGTTCGGCATGGTCTTCCAGTACGCGGCGCTGCTCGACTCGCTGAACATCTTCGACAACGTCGCGTTCCCCTTGCGGGAGCACCGCAAGCACATGTCGGAGAAGGACATCCGCGACAAGGTCGTGGGCATGCTGAACCTGCTCGGGCTCGAGAACAAAGAGAAGCGCATGCCGAGCGAGCTCTCGGGCGGGCAGCGAAAGCGCGTCGGCCTCGCGCGCGCGCTCATGCTGGAGCCGAAGATCCTGATCTACGACGAGCCGACGAGCGGCCTCGATCCGCAGACGAGCCGCATGGTCGACGATCTCATCGAGGAGACGCGCGACCGGTTCGGCGTGACGAGCGTCGTGATCTCGCACGACATGGCGAGCACGTTCCGCATCGCGCACCAGGCGTTCCTCGTGATTCAGGGCCAGGTCGTCGCCTCGGGCACGCCCGACGAGCTCGCCTACGGCGAGAGCGAGATCGCGCGCGAGTTCATCGCGGCCTCGGGCATCGCGCCCGAGCGCATCTCGCGCGTCGAGAGCTTGAAGCAAACGCCGGAGGGCGGCGCCACGGTGCGGTATCACCCGACGAGCTAGGCGATCTCGCGGGCTGCTTCTTCGAGCGTGACGAACTTCGCGCCGCGCTTCGCGAGCACGTCGATCGCGGCCGAGAGCGCGTCGAGCCTTCGTGCGAGCGGGATCCGAAGCTCGCGCTGGTGCGGCACGAGGTGCGCGAGGCCGTCGCTCGCGTCGAGGAAGTCGATGCCGTGAAGCTCGAGGTTCACGAGCGGCTCCCCTGCGCACGAAGCGGCGAACACGCGCGCGACGCGAGGCCCGGCCAGGGCGAGCGACGTGCCGATGAACGGCAAGCGAAGCCCCGGTGTGACCTGGATCGGGAGCTCGACGAGCGCGCGCGTTCCCGGGCGGAACAGGGGTTTGCCCGGACGATACGGGCGTGTCGGCGCGGCGAGCACGCGCGGCGTGTCGAGCACCGAGGCGCTCGTACGCCCGAAGACGCGCATGGCCCCCATCACGAGCGCCTTCGCGCCGTAGTACGCGGGGCACGGGAAGACCGACGAATCGAAGCGCAATCCGAGCCCCTCCAGCACATCGAGCGCGACGTCGGTCACGGTGTATCCGGGCGCGCGGAAGCCCACCGGTCGCCGCCCCGTGGCGCGCTCGATGGCGTCCTGCGCGGCCGCGATGTCGCGCTGGATCTCCTCGGGTGAGGCGCGCGTGAGATCGTAGCGATGCGAGAACGAGTGGTTCTCGACGACGTGACCACGCGCCGCGAGATCCGCGAGCTTTGCCGCGCTCTCGGGCCTCGTGAGATCCGCGCCGATGGCGAAAAGGGTGAGGGGTAGGTCGTGCGCCCGCGCGAAGTCCGCCATGCGGGCGAGGGCGATGTCGTAGACGGCGTGGCGGGCCGCGGCCTCGTCCGCGAGCGGAGCGAGGCCGTGGATGTGGTGGTAGTGCGAGATGCCGTCGAGGTCGACGGAGACCGCGCCGAAGCGCGTTCTCTCAGCCACCGGCCATCTTCGCAACTTCCGAGGCGAAGTCGGGGCCCTGCGGCTTCTCGATGCCCTCGCCGCGCTCGTAGCGGACGAAGCGCACGATCTTCACGCTGCCGCCCGCGGCCTTCTCCGCGGCCTGGCGCAGCTTGTCGATCGTCTGGCCAGGGACCACGACCGACTCCTGCTCGGTCAGCGTGACCTCGCTGAACCACTTGTTGAACTTGCCCTCGATGATCTTGGGCCACGCGCTCTCGGGCTTCGGCTTCGGGTCCTCGCGGAGCTGCCCCTCGAAGATCTCCTTCTGCTTGGCCTTCGAGTCGTCGCTGATGTCCTCGCGGACGAGCGCGACCGGGTTCATCGCCGCGACCTGCATCGCCGTCTCGTCGGCGAACTTCAGGACCTCGGCGTGCTGCGCGACCGCGTCGCTCTCCGTCTCGAGCGCGAGCACGACGCCGATCTTGCCGCCGAGGTGCACGTACGCGTGCGCCACGCCCGACTTGCCGGCGGGGACCTCGACGCGGTCCCAGCGGCGAACGTCGATCTTCTCGCCGATACGCGCCGTGAGGTCGACGATCACGTCGCCCACCTTCTTGCCGCGGAGATCGCTGTTCTTGAGGTCGGTGCCGAGGGGCGCGGCCTCCGCGAGACCCAGCACGTCGCCGACGAAGTTCTTGAACTCGTCGCTGCGCGCGGAGAAGTCCGTCTGGATGTTGACCTCGACGATCGTGGCGGCGCGCTTGTCCGTCGAGACGGACGCGCGGACCTCGCCCTCGCTGGCGACCGCGCCGGCACGCTTGGCGCTCTTCGCGAGGCCCTTCTTCAGGATGATCTCGACGGCCTTTTCCATGTCGCCCTCGGCCTCGGTGAGGGCGTTCTTGCAGTCGCTCATGCCCGCCTGCGTACGCTCGCGGAGCTCCTTGATCGCCTGCGGATTGATGCCGGCCATGGCTCGTATTCCTCCGGAAAATGTATCGTTCGTGTTGGGGAAATCGTCGAGGTTCGGGCGCCAGGCTCGGCTCGTCCGAGCGGAGCCCCGAACGTGGACAGGATGCTCTCAGGGATCCCCGGGGGCCGAAGGTGGCAGGAAGGGCGCCACCCCGAGCGAGGCATGAAACCTCGAGCTCGACAGGGAGCGCCCTCCCGTCACGTTCGCCCTGCCGGGCGCGTGCTCACTGCTGGGGCTGATCGCCGCCGCCGCCGCGACCGCCACGGCCGCCACGACCACCGCGGCCGCCCTGGTACACGTTGATCTCGTCACGACGGCCGCCGCCGCCCTGCTGCGGGCCGCCCTGCTGCGGACGCTCGCGCTCCTGCTCGCGCTCCACGTCCTTGCGGCGCTGCGAGCCCTCGAGCGCGGCGTCGGCGATTCGGGCAGTGATCAGCCGGATCGACCGGATCGCGTCGTCGTTGCCCGGGATCACGTAGTCGATGAGGTCCGGATCGCAGTTCGTGTCCGTGATCGCGATGACCTGCACGCCGAGCTTGCGCGCCTCGTTCACCGCGATCGACTCCTGGTGGGGGTCGATCACGAAAATCGCCGCCGGCACCCCGCCCATGCCCTTGAGGCCGCCGAGGTACTTCTCCAGGCGATCGCGCTCTTTCTCCATACGCGCGACCTCCTTCTTGACGAACTGCTCGTACGTCCCGTCCTCCTTCATGCGCTCGAGCGTGCGGAGGCGGTCGAGGCCCTGCTTGATCGTGCGGAAGTTCGTCAGCGTGCCGCCGAGCCAGCGGTTCGTGACGAAGTACATCCCGGAGCGGCGGGCCTCTTCCTGGACGATGTCCTGGGCCTGGCGCTTCGTCCCGACGAACAGGATGCTGCCGCCGCGGCCGACCGCGTCGACGACGAAGTCGTACGCGCGCTTGAAGAGGCGCACCGTCTGGTCGAGATCGACGATGTGAATGCCGTTGCGCGCGCCGTAGATGAACGGGCGCATCTTCGGGTTCCAGCGCTTCGTCTGGTGGCCGAAGTGCACGCCCGCGTCGAGCAGCGAGCGAAGGGGCAGCGGGAACTCGCCGGGGCCGGGGGGCACGAAAGTACCAGCGGACTCGGCAGTGGACATCGAAACATCAGTCATGGCACGGATTCCTTCTCGGGTTCGGTTGGACCTCCGCTCCCCATCCTGCGGACAACCCCCTGGGATCCTTGGATCCCTGGGAGCACCGGCCGCAGGTCCCACCTTTCGGGGCGTGTGCCGGGGGAGCGTGTGGAGTCCGCTTGCCGTTGCAAATTGCTCGGGCAAACGGGGGCGCGCATCCTGCCGCGCGAAATGGGGCTTGTCAACGGAAGGAACGGGCCTTTCGTTCGGTTCCTCGCGGTGAACCTCCTCACGCGCTATCCGTACGGAGGAAAACGCGACGACGGACGGACCACCGGCATCCCAGGGGAACGCCATGAAACAGGATGACGCCGAGCGATCCAGCCTCGACCGGATTCCGACGGGGATCGCAGGTCTCGACACCGTCCTCGGCGGAGGCTTCCTGGCCGGCAGCGTCCACCTCGTCGTGGGCCCGCCCGGGAGCGGCAAGACCATCCTGGCCAACCAGATCACCTTCCGTCGCGCCGCGACGGGCCAGACGGCCGTGTACGTCACGCTGCTCGCGGAGGCGCACGCCCGCATGCTCGCGCATCTCGCGGGGTTCGAGTTCTTCGACCCGACGTTCGTGCCCCACCGGATCGTCTACATGAGCGGCTACGGCGTGCTCGAACAGAACGGGCTCGACGGCCTGCTCGAGCTGCTCGGCCGTACGATCCGGGAGCACGGCGCGATGTTCCTCGTGCTCGACGGGCTCGGCACGGCCGAGGAGTTCGCTCCCACGACGAGCGTGTTCAAGCGGTTTCTCCTGACGCTCTCGACCTCCGCGAGCTTGACCGGCTGCACGATGCTCCTGCTCGCCACGCAGCGCGCCTCGGACCTGCCGCGCCCCGAGCAGGCGACGGTGGACGGGCTCATCACGCTGGACAAGCGCCGCGTCGGCGCGCGCTCGGAGCGCGAGCTCGTCGTCGAGAAGATGCGGGCCACGAAGTACGCGCTCGGCGCGCACGCGATCGACATCGACCAGAAGGGCATGCACGTCTACCCGCGGCTCGAAGCCTGGCCCTTCCAGCCGCCCTCCATGGCGCCTCCGCAAGGGCGCCTCGGCTTCGGCGTGCCGGGGCTCGATGCCATGCTCGGCGGCGGCATCCTCACCGGTTCGTCCACAATGCTCGCGGGGCCGCCCGGGACGGGCAAGACGCTGCTCGGGATGAGCTTCCTCCTCGAAGGCATCCGCCGCGGCGAGCGCGGGATTTACCTCGGCTTCGGCGAGGCGCCGGCGCGGGTCATCCAGGCCGCGAGCGGCATCGGGCTCGACGCCCAGGGCGCGCTCGATCGCTCCGAGCTGACGATGCTATGGTATCCCCCTACCGAGGGTACGGCGGACGCAGTTGCGTGGCGCCTGCTCGAGGCAGTCAGCGAGGAGGGGCAGAAGCGCGTGTTCATCGACGAACTCCGCGGCTTCCGCAACATGGTGACGGACGTCGAGCGACTCGATCGCTTTCATGCGGCGCTCTGGGCCGAGCTCGCGAGGCGCGGCGCGACCACGATTCTCACGGAGACGATCTCCACGTGGGATCGCGCGCCGAACGAGAGCGTGTTGCCGCAGGCCGCGTTCGTCGACAATGTGATCATCCTCGAGGAGGAAGAAAAAGGGCGACGGCTGCGCAGGTACGTCGCGTCGCGCAAGGTCGCGGGCGGCAAGCACGATCCCAACTTGCGTCGGCTCCGCATTTCGAGCCACGGGATCGAGGTAGAGCGGCCGAGTGCGCGAAGGCGCCTCCGGGGGAGCGCGTGAAGACGATCCTCGTCGTGGACGACGAACTCGACATCGTCGACGTCCTGAGCGACCTCCTGACCGCGGAGGGCTATCGCGTGATCACGGCGTCGAACGGGCGCGAAGGGCTCGCGCGCATCGCCGAATCGCGGCCCGACCTCGTGTTGCTCGATCGGATGATGCCCGTCGTGGATGGGGCCGAGATGCTGCGGCTGATGCGCGAAGACGCGTCGCTCGGGGGGATCCCGGTCGTGATGATGAGCGCGGCCGAGGGGCGGAGGCTCTCGCAGGAGCTCGGGTGCGCGGCGTTCCTCAAGAAGCCCTTCGACCTCGGCACGCTGCTCGACACGGTCGCGCGGCTCGCTGGTAGGGGCGATCGCGAAGAGGTCGCGCGGGGCTAGGCGACGTCGCGACCGCCTTGGGCGTTCGGCCTTGTCACGAGCGGCGCTCCCGCGGGAAGATGGCTCCCCGCGCGCGCCGAGGTACGCCCATGAGCCACCAAGATCGTGAAGAAGAAGCACCGCTTTCCGAAGGCCCCGTGTCGGGCCCTGCGTCGGACCGACGCACCGCGTTCCGGCACATGGCCGTCTTTCCCGCCCACATCGACACGGGCAACGGCCACAAGCGCACCGCGGTGATTCGTGATCTCAGCGTCTCGGGCGCCCTCGTGCTCACGCGCGCGCGCGTGAAGATCGGCGACGAGGTGACGCTGTCGCTGTACCTCACAGGCGATCCGAACCTGCCCCGCGACGTGAAAGGCCGCGTCGTGCGGGACGAGCGGCGCAGCGTCGAGGTCTCGGACATCTGGCCGTACTCCGTCGCCATCCACTTCAACGAGCCCTTCCAGGACATCGAGCCCGACGTGAAGGCGCTCGCGGAGAAGCAAGCGAGCCTCGGCCTCATCGGCGGCAAGGATCCCTGAGCACAGCCGAACCTCGCCCGTACCTGCCTGCATCGCGTACACTCGTGGGGTGCGCGACCTCCAAGCCAGCCCGAGAAAACTCTTCCTCCGGGGCTTCCTGCTCTTCGCGCTGACCGCCTCCGCGTGTATCGCCGGCGCGCCCGAGGGCATCCGTCGCCAGACCGACGGCGACGGAGACGATCCACTCATCAATTTCGACGGCGGCGTTCCGCCCATCGACGCCGCGCCCGACATCCCGAACGCGGATCCCTACGCCGTGATCGGCGCCGATCCCACGCACGGCCCCTTCACCGGCGGCCAGCGCGTGCTCCTCCGCGGCAACGGCTTCGCCGCGGCCACGCGCGTCTGGTTTGGCGAGGTCGAGGCCGACGCGTCCACGATGGTGCCGATCGATCCGACCCGCCTGCAGATCGTCGCGCCGAAGGGCTCTGCCGGCCCGGTCACGCTCACCGTGCAAAAGGGCGACGACGAATCGACGCGCCGCTCGCTCCCCGGCGGATATGCGTACGACGCGCTTTACGCGGCCCCCTCGAGCGGGCCCGTCTCCGGCGGCACGGTCATCGAGATCGTCGGTGACGGCACGAGCTGGGGGCTCGGCGCGATCGCCAAGATCGGGGGCAAACCCTGCACCACGCAGACCGTCAACGGACCGACGTCGATCACGTGCACGGTTCCCAAGGGCACACCCGGCGCGAAGCCTGTCTCGGTCGACGCGGGCGACGGCCAGCCGATCGTCGTGCTCGACGCGTACACCTACGAGGACAGCACGAACGGCTTCAAGGGCGGCCTCTCCGGCGATCCGATCGCGGGCAAGCTCAAGGTGCTCGTCTACAACAACTTCACGGGCGACCCGGTCCCCGGCGCGCACGTGATCGTGGGCAGCGATCTCCCGTCCGCGCTCGTGAAGCAGGTCGATTCGACGGGCGTCACGCTCTTCGACGACGCCTCGCTCTCCGGGCCGCGCACCGTCACCATCGCGGCGAAGTGCCATGGCCCCATCACGTTCGTCGACGTCCCCGTCGACACGGTCACGGTCTACCTCGATCCCGTTCTGAGCCCTGTTTGCGTGGCCGACGGCGATCCTCCGCCCGTCGGGGGCAAACCCGGCGCGGGCGGCGGCATCCGCGGCGAGCTCGTCTGGACGGGCAGCGTCGAGTTCAAGAAATCCCCGTGGATCAACGTGCCCGCGCCCGCGCCGGGCGAGCGCCAGGCCGCGTACGTCTTTCACGCGAACCAGGATCCGACCGCGACCTTCCAGCTCCCGCACCCCTCGACCGCGATCCTCCCCGACGCGCCCGGCGAGATCGGCTACGCGTTCCAGCTCGGCAGCGGCGCCGGCAATCGCGCGCTTTACGCGCTCGCCGGCGTCGAGACCACGAACACCGTGCCGCCGAAGTTCACGGCGTACGCGATGGGCATGGTGCAAGGCGTGAGCGTGCAGCCGGGCCAGTACGCCGACCAGATCTACATCGTGATGGATCGGACGCTCGATCAAGCCCTCACGATGGACGTCGAGCCGCCTGCGCCGGGGCCGAAGGGACCGGATCGCGTGCGCGCCACGGTCTCCGTGATGCTCGGCAACGACGGCTACGCGATCCTGCCTTCCGGCGTGAAAACGCCGCTCCTCCCGCTCGCCGGCCCCATCCCGTTCGTCGGCCTGCCCGCGCTCGACGGCTCGTTGTTTGGCGCGACGTACATCTCCACAGCCCGCGCGGTCACGGGCCCGCAGGCCTCGGCGCCGATGTCCGTCGTCGGCCGGCTGCTCTCCACGAGCACCGCACAAAACCTCGTCGTGGACGGGTTCGTCGGCGTTCCGACGCTGAACACGCCGGCGAGCGGCGCGGCCTGGGACGGCCGGCACCTCGCTACCACGTTCGGCGCCGGCGGCTCGGCGATCGACCTCTCGGTCTACGACATCGCGAGCGGCGGCGGCCTCATCCGCTGGACCGTGGTCGTGCCCAAGGGCTCGCATGCCGTCGAGATCCCCGATCTCTCGGGCTTCCCCTTCCCCGAAGGCGGCCTGCCGGGCGGCCCCGTCACCATCGGCGTCTACGGCGCGCGTGTCGACAAGTTCTCCTACGGCGCGCTCCGCTACCGCGACATCCGGCCGAGCGGGATGAGCGCCTACGCCCTCGATTACTTCAACGTCTTCCTGTGATCCGACCGAGGAGACGCGCATGAACGAGCGATCCAGGCGCTCGAAGAAGCTCGGCCGCGGCGCCCTCGTCCTCGGCGCGACGGCCCTCGTCGCGAGCTGCTTCGACAAATCCACCCGCTGGGAGGAGGTCGAGGCCAAGCCCCCGCCGCCGCCCGCGTGCGAGCTCGGCCTCGAACGATGCACGACCGCGCTCGAGCGTTGCACGGACACCGGCGCGGGCCTCGCGTGGACCGTCGTCGAGGACTGCGCGGCCGCGGGCCTCGTCTGCGCGCCGACCTTGCTCCGCTGCACGGCGTGCCTCCCGAATGGTGGGAGCTGCAAGGGACACGAGGCCTACCGCTGCAACGCCGATGGCACCACCGCGACGCTCGTCGACACCTGTGATCCGTCGAAGGGCATCGCGTGCCGCATCGGCACCTGCGTGGACCTCTGCGGCCGCGCGACCGTCGAGAAGAGCAACGTCGGCTGCGAGTACTGGGCGGTCGACCTCGACAACGCGATGATCGACGCGACCAGCAACGCGGCCGCGCAGCAGTTCGCGGTCGTCGTTTCGAACCCGCATCCGGATGTCGCGGTCTCCGTGCACATCGCGCAGGACGACGGCCTGCCCGGCTCTCCCGCGGCGCCCTACGACATCGCGACCGCGGTCATCGCGCCCCTGAACCTCCAGGTCTTCAAGCTCGGCCCGCGCGAGGTCGACGGCAGCCCCGAGGGCGAATACGACACGGGCACGCACACGGCGCTGACGAGGCACGCCTTCCGCATCCGCTCGGATTTCCCCGTCGTCGCGTACCAGTTCAACCCGCTGGAAAACGTCAATGTCTTCTCGAACGACGCGTCGCTCTTGAAGCCGACCGAGGCGCTCTCGTTCGGCGTCGAGGACAACGTCATCACGTCGTACGTCGTCGTCGGCTGGCCGCAGACGATCGCCGCGACCGACGATCCCGACACGAACTTCAACCCGAACGACCCGACCCACCTCCGCTCGTTCCTCACCGTCGTGGGCACGCAGCCGGACACCACCGTGCGCGTGAAGACGCGGGCGATGGTCGTGGGCGGCGGCCCCGTGCCCGAGACACCCGCGAACGGCACGGTCGAGGTGCGACTCGACGCGTTCGACGTGCTGAACCTCGAGACGGGCGATTTCAATGCCGACTTCACGGGCAGCACCATCGAGTCGAACCGGCCCATTGCGGTCTTCACGGGCGGCGAGGCCTCGGACGCGCCCCATTTCCCGACCCTCGCGTATCGACGTTGCTGCGCCGATCACCTCGAAGATCAGCTCGATCCGATCCGCACCGCCGGCAAATCGTTCGCCATTCCGCACACGCCGAGCCGCACGCGCATGGTCAAGCAGGCCGGCGGGCTCATCGAGGAGGTCCCCGAGCCCGATTACGTGCGTTTCGTCGCCGCCTCGAAGGCCGGCGCGAAGATCACCACGAGCCTGCCGCCGCCCTACGACGTCATCGACCTGAAATGGCTCGGGGATTCCGCCGAGGTCACGGCATACCGCAATTTCACGGCCGAGAGCACGGAGCCCATCATCGTGGCGCAGATCATGGGCAGCCAGGACGCCGCGGGCGTGCGGCGTGGCCTGCCCGGCGGCGATCCCAGCCTGCTCATCGTCCCCCCGCTCGAGCAGGCCCGGCCCGATTACGTCTTCCTCACGCCCGACAAATACGTATTCGATTACATCTCGATCGTCGTGCCCGCGGGCCAGGGCGTCCTGCTCGACGAGATCCTCCTCGGCCCCGACGCCTGCGAGGTCACCGCGGCCGACGGCCTCACGATCGAGGAGCGCGGCGGCAATCCGCCCGAGCTCCTCGTCTACAACTGCCAGCTCAGCTTTCCCCTCATCCAAGGGCTCGCGAACTTCGTCGTCACCCTCCCGGGCAAGCAAAATGACGGCGTCCACCGCGTCGTCGCCGGCGTGCCGATCATCGTGACCGTGGGCGGATTCGATTCGTACGTGAGTTATTCGTACGCGGCGGGCACCGATCTCCGGGCGATCGCGCTGCCGGAGTGAGCGCGGAGAGGGGCTCGCCTTCAAGGGCGAGCCCCTCGTACGACTTCAGGGCAGCGGCTTCGCCTTGAGGTTGTTGAGCTGCGTCACCACCTGCTTTGCGGACTCGACCGGCTCATTCTGGGCATACGTCGTATCGGCGAGGCCGGCGAGGACACTCGTGATGTCGTGGTCGACCTTGCCCGCCTCTGCCCAGTACGCGACCGTTGGAATCGTCATGTACACCGAGAACGCGCGGTGCTCGCTGCCCGGCCGCTCGCCGATGATGTGCACGATGGCCCGCCTGCTCTGCTTGTCCGCGATCTTCCCGAAGAGGATCTCGCCGACGTGATACCCCGCGCGCACGCGGCCGGAGGTGCACACGATGTGCTCGGGCGCGACCTTGTAGCCCGCCTTTTCGAGCTCCGCGCGGAGCAACGGCAGGAACTTGTCGACGTGGCCCGGATCCGAGATCGAGAAGGCGTTCAGGCCCTCTGAAATCATGATCTGCACGTCGTATTTGCCCGCGTGCGTGTCACGCAGCTTCTCGACCTCGCGGGCTGCCTCGTCCTTGAGCTGCTCGCCCGTCGGCGGGTGCAGGATGTAATCGTCGCGATCCTTCGCGCCCGTCCAGACCTTCACCGCGCTCGGGATCGTCGCGACGAACGCCGGATCGAGCTCGGCGAAGATGCTCTTCTTGCCGTCGGCCACGAGAGCGCGAATGTACTGGTCGAGCTCGGGGTTCAGATCCCACGGGTCCGCCCCGTAGCCCTCGGCGATGAAGACGCCCCGCTTCTTCACGGCGTCGAGCGCCTCGAGCGTCTCCGGCGCATTCATGATCTGCTCGACGGTGCGCATGTCGGCCGGGTCCTTCGCCTTCATGTACTTCGCATAGACGTACTTCACGTTGCCGAAGTACTGCGTGGGCTTGCCCATGGCGTCGATCACGCCGAGCTCCTGGAAAAACGCCCACATCTTGTCGTCGACCTTGTAGCCGAACTTGTCGCGGATCCGGACGTGGTCCTGGAACGCGGTCGTCAGGTACGACAGCATCGGATCGTTCTTCGTGGGCAAACCCATGAGGTAGGCGGGGTTCGCCGGCATGATCTGGTCGATGCACCAGTCGAGATCGTCGAGATCGACCGACATGTGCAGCGTCGAGCAGATATCGAGGCCGATCGGCAGCCCGTGGAGCTTGCCCATCGCGATGTCCTCGAGGCAGCAGCGCACGAGCTGCTCCTTCGTGCGGAAGACCTCGGGGCCGATGAAGCCGGCCACGTCGTTCAGGTGCACCCACGGCGCCTCGGGGTTGCCCGCGGCTTTTTGCGCCTCGGCCACCCGCTTCTTGAGCGCGCGCGCGAAGCCGTACTTGCGCGCCTCGTGCACGACCATGTCGAAGCCCGCGCCGTGGCCGTTCGTCGCGTCCGCGCCCTGGCCCGTCTCGAAGTAGAGGCCGTATTTGCCCGAGCGCGTCGCCGCGTGGTTCAGCATCTTCTCCACGGTCACGTCGAACGTCGCGTTCGCGTCCGTCGTGCTGCCGAGGCTCTGGAACCAGAGCGCCGTCGAGCCCGGGAACTGCGTCTCCACCGCGGCCTGCACGTCGATGTGCGCGAGACAGCAATGCGGCATCGTGTCTTCGAGCTTGAACGTGACGAGCACGTCCTTCAGCACCTCCTCGATGGCGTGCACGCTCGCGACCTCGCTCGACACGGGGTTGTTGCCGAGCACGACGTCGCCGACCGCGAAGGCGAAGCCGTTCATGACCTGCCAGAGGATGTCGTTCGTGTCGTCCGTGGGCGAGTTCGGCTGGATACGCGCGCCCATGTAGCCCTTGGCGCCGATCTTCGAGCCCGGCAGCGGGTTGAACACCTTCTGGCCGAGCTTGATGAGCTCGTCGTTGCTCATGAGCTTCACGATCATGCCGATGATGTCGCTCGGCAGGCCCACCATGACGGCCTTGATCTCGTCCTCGGTCTTTTCGAGCAAGAACGATTTGAGCTCCGACATCTTCCAGGCGCGCGCGCCCTCGAGCGCGGGCGCGTCGGTCGTCTGCATGATGAGGGCATAGACCGCGTCCTCGAGCATCGGGCGATCGGCGAGATCGCCGATCTTCGTGTTCGCGAGCAGCTTGCGCGCGTTCTGCCGCGACAGGTCGTCGACGGCCGCGATCCCGAGCGCCTCGTCGCCTTCCTTGTATTCGTTGGCGGCGCCGATCACGGCCTTGTAGAACTCGTGGTCGTACTTGCCCTTGACGCGGGTGACGTATGCGATGACGTCCTCGCCCTCCCTGATTTCCGGGATGGATACGCCGCTCGGCGCGGTGGGCGTTCCCGGATCCGGCTGGATGGGATCGGAGCCACACCCCGCCGCGAACGTTGCGGCGACGCCGCCAAGGAGCCCCATCATGAAGGTGCGACGGCGGAGCGCGAGGCGCGCCACTGGGGGAAGCGCCGCGGCCGCCACCCGAATCTGCCGAGGTCTACGAGGACGAGTGAGCTCGTTTGTCAGCTTCTTCATGCGATCGTGCTCCCAAGCAACCATCCAAGGAGTCGTCACCCGCATAGCGGCGAGCCTCGTGGAATCAGCCCACCACCCGCGGAAGGTGCCTTTCGAATAAAGCCACCCCGGATCGATTCTAGGCCTAGCATCCTCGCTCTGGCAACGCCCTCGTCGCGGAATCGGGTATGGTGGTCACCCAGCGAGGCACGGCATGGCTTACAGACGGCAGATCGGGACTTTCGTGGGGCTCTTCGCGCTTTTGGGCGGGTGCCAGATCGTTGGCAGCATCGAGCCGGAGCTCGTCCTCGCCTCCGGAGACGAGATCTGCGGCGACGGCGTCGACGACGACGGCGACGGCCTCGCGGATTGCGAAGACCCCGATTGCGGCACGAGTCTCTGCGTCCCGAACGCACCTCCCGGCTGGGAAGGCCCGTTCTGGGTCCGCCGCTCGACCTGGGACGGCACGTCCGGCCCCGCGTGCCCCGCGGGCTTTTCGGGCTCCGCCCATTACATGTCCCCCGCGCCGGTGGGCTGCACGCCGTGCGCGTGCGGCGACGTCGAGGGCGGCGCTTGCGCCCCGCCGAAATTCCGGTGCTGGCTCTCCAAGAACTGCTCGGGAGATGCCGTCAACACGACGATCGGGACCGTCGGGCAATGCGAAGCGCCCTTCGGCCAGTTCCCGCTCGCGTCCGCGAGCTGCCGCATCATCGGCCCGGGCGCCGTGCAATCGGAGGGCGCGTGCGCGGCGAGCGGCGGAGAGCTCACGGAGCCGCAGCTCTTCCAGCAGATCGTCTCGGCCTGCGAGCTCGGCGCGAAGACCGGCTGCGCGGAGGGCTCCACCTGCGCGCCGCCGCTCGACCCCGGCGCGCGGATCTGCGTGCGGAGCAGCGGCGGCGGCGTATGCCCGAGCGGCTGGGACGGAGAGACGCTGACGGCCTATGCAGGCGGGCAGGACGCGCGGACCTGCAGCGCTTGCACGTGCACATTCGAGGGCGGCGGATGCGAGGGCGGCGCCTATCGTCTCTTCGATACGAACAACTGCCAGGCGACCGGCTCGGGTGCGAACGCGGATCCCCCGATCGACATCACGGGCGAGGCCTGTGTCGACGTCTCCACGCTCGCCGATTCCGGCACCTTTTCGATCCTCGCCCTCGAAGCCAGCGTCTACACGGGCGCCTGTACGTCCGCGGGCGGCACGCCGAGCGGCGCAGTGCTGCTCGAGGGCGCGGTCAAATATTGCTGCCGTTGAGCAGGCTGTCGAGAAACTTGCTGCGCGCCCTGGATCGTCGGTCGTCGTGCTCGGAATACTCTCGTATTCCTGCGTCCTCCTCCCTAGCTCCAGGGCGCTCGCGGCGTTTCTCGACAGCCTGCTGGTCATTCCACACGAAATCGGGGATCCTGCCGGATTTCGCGAATCCGCTCGCGCGCCCAGGGTTCGTCCGGGCCGATGTCGGCCGAGTCGCCGCCCGCGCCGATCGAGATCGTCCGGCCGCCCTCCACGTCGAGATTGCAGAGCCCCTCGCCCCAGAGGATCGCGGCTTCGATCGGCCGGCGCTCGGCGCGTGGCCGGGCCGGGCCTAGCACCACGTCGAAGAGCTGGCCGAGGTCGTGTTTCGCGCCGCCGCCGCAGAAACGCGGGGCGCTCTTCGGCACGTGCTGGCCGAGCTCGCCGAGCAGAAAGGGCAAACCGAGGCTCCGGGCGATCGTGAGGTCATGGTCGAGCTTCCACGTCGCGCGGGCGAACGCCGGATCCTCGTTCGAAGGCGCGACGGTCGTGTACACGTGCGCCGTCCAGACGATCCGCGCGCGGAGGGAGGCGGGCAGCGCCTCGATCCACGCGCGCTGAAAGGACACGTAGGACGCCTCGTGCCCGCGCAGGTCGCCGAGCAGGATCGGATGCGGAAAACGCTCGCCGAGCAGGCGGAGCGCGGGATGGACGAATTCGTTCACCCAGGCGGAGGCCTCGGGCCCGTCCCAGGTGCCGCGCGCGACGTTCCGGAACGTGTCGAGCTCGTTGACGAGCTCGAAGGCCAGGATCGCGGGATCTCGAGCGATCGCGGGCCTCGCGGCGAAGGCCTCGATGCGCTCGGCGAGGGTGCTCGCGCCTTTTTCTTTCCAGCCGCCTTCCAGATAAAAACGTCGCGCGAAGAAGGGGCTCTTCGGGTCCTGATCGTCGAGCGAGCGCGTGCTGTCCGGGGCGCCGTAGCCGGCCTGGTGGTTCTGCAGCGTGACGATGAAACGCAGAGGTCGCTCGCGGCGCGCGTTTTCGTCGAGCAGGAGCGCGAGCATGTCGGCCGCGTGCTCGATCTCGGTCGGCGAGCCCGTTTGCTTCAGCGAACCCCACAGGCGCACGACGGGCGCGCCGCTCCGGGCGACGGCGTCGAGCGCGATGCAGGCGACGCGGCGGCGATCGAGCTCGGTCGGCCCTCCCTCGTAGAGGAGTTTGTCGAGAAGATCGAACAGGTGCGTCCCGACGAACCGCAGTCGGACGGATCGACCGGCGAAGTCCTGCTCCATGTGCCCGACCGCGCCGGGTTTGGCAGGAACGACCCGCGCCAATCCGTCCGGGCGCGGCCAAACCTCGGAGATTCCGATCGTCTCCGGGCAGGCCGGATGCGGACGCGGCGCCTCCGGGGAAGGCGGATCCGCGCGCAGCTCCGGAGCGGGCGGCGTATCCGGAAGCGGCGCCGAATTCGTGAGCGACGCGGGCAGGACAGCGTCGGGACGTGACGGCGCGTCACATGCGGCGACAATGAAAAAGAATGTCAGAAAAAGGCGCATGGCGGGACCGAGGAGGCCCGGCGTCCTCGATGAAAAGCCCACCACCCGAAATCACGAAAATAAAGTGGGGAGAAACTGCTGCATTTGCTTGGCCTGGGCCTCGGCGCGCGCGCGGCAGGCCTCGAGGCGGGCGCGCAGTGGGCCGTCGGCGTCCCGGGCGCCGCGGCGAAAGACCTCGGCCGCGCGCTCGTGCGTGAGCTTGAGCAAAGGTGCGAGGCTCTTCTGATCGACGCGCATCGGAGCGTCGAGGAGCACGATGCACGCTTCGGCCGCATCCCGCAGATCCGATGCGTCGAGGGCGTCGGCGACCGGGAGAAGCTCGACGAGCGACTGCTTGAGGGTGTCTCGCCCGCCTTTGGGTATCGCGCTGGACATGAGGATGGGTCCAGGATAGCGGAGGAATTCGGTTCGGCCATCCGGGGCGTTATTTGTCGCGATGCGGCACACGCGTCTCCAAGGCGCCCCGCCTCGAAGCGCCAAGATCGTGCCGCAGGGGGTGCAACCCGGACGGGTGATTTCGATGAGACCGGCACCCCGGGGTTCTCTGGCTCCGGGTGTCTCGACAAACGCAAAACGAGCGAGAGGCGCGATCGGTGCGCCCCTCGCTCGCGAGAGCAGCAGCGTCCCCCCCGAGCCGCTGCCTGCTCTCCTGCCCGATCCTACCCCGCGTACGGCAAAAAGCCCCACGTCCGGAGAGCAATCCCCTGTGGGGATGTCGGTTTTCGGGGAGACGAAAATCCTAGCTGGAATGGGCCGAGGCGCCCTGGGGCAGATCCATCTCGGGCACGGTCGGGCGTTCGCTGATCGGCGTGACGCGATCGCCGGGCAGAGGCTCGGGGCGCGGCGCCGCGAGCCGGGTCGGTCGCCGCGCCGCAGGGACGAGCGCAGCAGCGAGCAGCACGGAGGCGCCTCCGCAGAGCACGGCGGCGCTGTAGCCGAGGCGGAGCGCGAGCAGGGCGCCGCCGAAGAGCGCGAACGCGGCGAACGCTCCAGCGACGGCCATCGCGAGGGGCAACGCGCGATCGGCGATCGAGGACGCGATGCGCACGCCGAGCGCGAGGAGCGCGCCGAGGCTGAGGCCGATCACGCCGAGGATCGCCACGGCGACGCCGATGCGCGCCGGCAGCGTGAGCCCGAGGGCCAAGCCGAGCGCCGGATCGAGGCCCATCGCGAGGGGCGCGAGGACGAACACGAGCACGAGCGACCAGCGCTGCGCCGCGCCCCGCGCGCCCACGTCCCCGGGCCGATGCCCGAGTCCGAAGCCCACGCCGAGCGCGAGCAAGAAGACGAGCGGCAGCACGAGCGCCACGAGATCCGCACGGCCCACGACCACGCCGAGCCGCGCGATCAGCGCCCCGCCGAGGAGCGAGACGCCCGCCGCGGAGAAACCGAGCGCGAGCGCCGCGCGCAGGATCGATCCGCGCGAAGCACCGTCGAGCGCCCGCCGCGATACCACGAGCGGCCCGAGCAGCGCGAGGAACGCCACGAGCGCCGTCACCACGAGGCCGGCGGCGATCGTCAAGAGCCCTCGCTGGTTCTCCTTCAGCCCACGCACGTCGAGCAGCGTCTTCTTCAGGTTGCCCGGCGCGACCGTGGAGAACCAGAAGGGACGATCGTCCGTCGGCGGCCGGAGATCCGTGCCCTGCTGCGCCGAGAGCTCGACCGGATCGGCGCCTTCGACGAGCAAGCGACGGACGTTCCCTTTCGGCGCCTCCGCCATGAGCAGCTCGGCGTACTTGTGCCGCCGGCAGTGCGACCGGAGGTTCGTGATCTCCTCGGCGTGGAGCGGCGTGCGCTTGACGAGCAGCGAGGTGATCTTGTCCTTCGTGCAGCCGAAGAGGTGCGTCGCGGGTGCCTTGGCGCCCGTGTCGCGCAGCGCGCGCGTCGCGAGCGCGACGAGCCGATCTGCCTCCATCTCGGGCCGCGAGAGCGTCACGGTGCCCTCGGGCACGACCGCGAGCAGCAGCTCCCGCACGGCCTGCGTCGTGAAGAGCGGGCTCGGCGTGGCCGCGACGGCGCCGACCGGCGAAGGCGAGAAGGCATCGACGTACCCGACGACGATGCCGCGATAAGGCACAGGCGGGCGCCTCACGTACGCGCGGGGCCCCTCGACCGCGACCCGGATCTCGGGTTTGTCGTAGAGCTCTCCGCTCCACGCGCGCGACTCGCCGCGCATGATCTCGTGCACGATGGCCGGGTCCGGCTCGACCGCGTAGATCTCTTTCTGGTTTTGCCGGAGCGCGGACCGGAGCCCGCGCCCGCCGGCCGATCCCACGACGAGCACGGGCCCCTTGTCCTTGTGGAGGACGTAGCCGAGCTCGTCCGGCGAGGCCGGCGGCATCTGCTTGCCGTCGTAGATCGGCGTGCCCATCGTGCCGTCAGCGCGCAGCCACGCGGCGCCCGCCGAGGGTTTGTCCACGGTGAGCAGGGCGCGATTCGTCCAGCGCTGGAAGGAGACGCGCTCGATCTGGATCCACCGGATGGCCGCGAGCTTGAGGTACGGCGCGCCGATCTCGCCCGCGAGGAGCACCGAGCAGCCGAGCACGAACGTGGTGACGACGCCGAGGTGCACCCGCGGCGGCTCCGCTTCACCGGACGAACGCTCGCCCTCGGTCTCGACGAACTCACGCCGCGCCGCGACCGCGAACAGCGCGGCCGCGAGGCTCGCCGCGATCGCCGCGCCGAGCCCCACCCGCGCAGGCCCGAACCGCAAGACGAACGCCGCCACGACGACGCCACACGCCGCGCCGAGGAGCCCACTCTTGCCGACGTCGGCCACGCGCCGCCGCGCCACGCCGAGGACGCCCGTGAGCGTCACGCCCGCGAGGAGGAACGGCAGGAGCGAGGTGCCGAGAAAGATCGCGAGCTGGCCGAGCGCCGCGCGATCGAAGGTGTCCACCGAGCGAGCGCGTACCCCGACCACGACCGAGACGGCCATCGCGCCCGCGGAAAGCGCGGCGAAATGCGCGACCGGTGCAGCGCTGCGAGGAGGCTTCCCGATGCCCCGCACGACCGAGCCGACGAGCGCCCCGAGGCCGAGCCCGAGCGGCAGGAGCGCGAGCCACACGAGCTCGAAGTGAGGCCCGAGCAAGGCGGAGAACAGCCGCACGAGCGCGATCGAGAGCACCACGAACGCGGCGAGGTAAAGCGCGATCCCCCCGGCGAGGGCCCTCGACTGGCTGACCGACATTGCGAAGGACATCGTCTAGCACGGGTCGAAGCTCCTTGACCCGCCGAATCTCTCGCGGCCTTTCGCTCGCTTCCCTCAGCGTTCTTTGCCGAGCGGCGAGAGCGGCCACGGGCGCAGGAGGGGTACGGCCGCCGTCGGGCCGCTCTGCCTGAGCGCGCGGGCGCACTCGTCGACGAGCAGGCGCCGCGGCCCGAACGCCGTCCCGTTCGCGGCATCGGCATCCATGAGCCGCGTGGGCGTGTCGCGGCCGAAGTCGTCGGGGTGGCCGGGATCATCGAGCAGCACGTGGCCGAGCTCGTGCGCGAGGGCGAAGCTCGCGCGGTCGGCCCGGAGCGCGGCGCGATCCGTGATGAGCACGTTGCGCACCGCGCCGCCGTCGGCGCCGATGAAGCTCTCGCCGATGCGGCCGCTGCCCGCGAAATTCGGGACCACGATCACCTCGATCGTCGACGGATCCCCGTCGTCGAGCGCCTTGATGAGCGCGCGCTCCTCGACCGTGCCCGCGATCGCGTCGATGTCGTTGAAGTGCTGCAGCCCGTCCTCGAGCTCGACGCGCCCGATGCACGCCGTGAGCAGCGCGTCCGTGCTGACCGGCCCCGACGCGGGCGGCTCGACGAGCGCAGGCTCGCCGCTCTTGCGCCGCACGAGCACGTCGGAGCTACCACGCGCGCCCGCCGCGATCGTCGCGTTGTCCGAGACGCGGGCCACGAAGCCCGACGAGGCGATCGCCGTCGCGAGGACGCGCGCCGCGCCCGCGGGCGTCGTGCCCTTCTCGAGCGTCACCGCGATCTCGCGCCCGTCCACGCGCACGCGCACCTTGCCGCCGCCTGCCGCGGGCAAGCCATGATCACAGCCGAGCGCCACGAGGTGCGGGCGCGGCGGATCCACGATCGTGATCTCCGTCTCGGCGGGCGGCCCGAAGCTCACGCCACACGCGCCCCAGAGCGTGCTCGCCTGCGCCACGTCCGCGCGCGCGAGCGCCAGCGCGCCCGCGTCGTCCCCGCCCACGGGCGGCGGCCCGCCCGATCGCGGACGCACGAGGAACACGCGCAGCACGCCGCGATAGCGCACGAGTGGCCCGAGCGGCGATACGCGCGGACCTGCGACGCGCAGGCCTCCGAGCTTGCGCGGCTCGCTGATCAGCGCGACCTCCACCGCGCCGCCGAGCTCCGCGCGCACCGATCGATCCCGCACCGTCGGGTGGTTCCGATCGATCTCGTCCGGCACCACGCGGATGGGCGCGGTCGAGGCGCATGCGAGCGACGCGCCCACGCCGTCGGGACATGGAACCGCGCCGAGCATCAAGGGCTCGAGTCGATCGACGATCGCGCCCGACGGCGCGCGGCCCGTCACGCGCACGACCGGCGGCAGATCGTCCGCCGTGGCCACGACGACGAACCGCACCGCGTCGGGGTTCGTGCTCTTCGCGTACGGATCCGCCGGCAGCCGCTCGGGCGGCGTGCGCTCGAGCGAAGCGTGCGAGCGCGCCGGATCCACGAACCGGCCCTGCCCATCGATCGGCCGCACGTCGATCGCCGCGATCGTACGCGTTCGTCCGAACGCCTTCACCTCGCCGCGCCCCGGCCGCACGGCCTGCAGCGCGACACGCTTCGCGCCCACGGGGATCACGCTCCCCGCGAACGGCCGCCCATCCACGAGCAGGCGCGCCACGTCGCCGCGGACCTCGATCGTTCGATCCTTGCCCTTCGGCAGCGCGAGCTCGAACAGATCCGTGGACGGCGCGACGACGTCCTGCTCGGCGTCGGGCCGACCATCGACGTCGTCGTCGTCGCGATCGACGCCGAGCACGATCCGATCGTCGGCCTGCGCCGCGGGCAGGTTCTCCGGGCTCCCCTGCCCCGCGGTCGCGAGGACGATCCCGAGGACGAGCGCGCGCCCGAAGGGCCTTCCGCGCTCGCCCCGGGCGAGGCTCACCGCCCCTCGATCGCCTGCGTGACGATGTGGAACTCGACGCGACGGTTGCGCGCCTGCCCCTCGGCCGTCGCGTTGCTCGCGACCGGCTTACGCGCGCCAAGGCCCTTCGATTGGAGCCGGTTCGCCGCGATGCCACCCTTGTTGATCAGGTAGTCGCGCACGGCCGCGGCGCGGCTCGCCGAGAGCTTGTCGTTGTACTCGGGCTTGCCGACGTCGTCGGTGTGGCCTTCGACGCTGACGAGCTTGATCTCGGGGTTCGCCTTGAGCAGGCGCACGACCTCGTCGAGGATCGGGTAGCTCTTCGGCAGGATCACGTTGCTGTCGAACTCGAACTCGACCTGCTTCGTGATCTGAATCTCGCTCGATCCGCTGATGCGGCGAATGAACTGCGGGCACCCTTCCTTCTCGGGATCGTCGCCGCGAATGCCCGGCTCCTTCGGGCACTTGTCCTCGACGTCGGGCACCGTGTCCTGATCGGCGTCGTCCTCGGGGCAGCCGTCGCGATCGTCGATGCCGTCCTTGTCCTCGGGGACGGCCGGACACTTGTCGACGTTGTCGGGGATGCCGTCCTTGTCGAGATCGGACATCGTCGGGCAGCCGTCGTCGGGGTTCGGCGGCGCCTTGTCTTCCTTGTCGACGGGGCACATGTCGACGAGGTCCGGGAAGCCGTCCTTGTCCGTGTCGACGTCGTCGCGGAACTGGTAACGCGCCGAGCCCGCGCCGACCTCGGTGTCCTTGAGCTGGAAGGCGCCGCCGACGACGGCGACGATGCGCATGTCGGGCGCGTAGCCGCCCGTGAGGCGCGAGCCGATCGAGAGGCCCGCCCACGAGATCTTCTTCGCGTCGAGCGCCATGCGACCCGAGAGCGACCACTCGAGCGGCGAGGCGTCGAGCTCGCCGAGCGTCTCGGGGAGCATGCCCACGGAGCCGAAGATCTCGGCCCCGATGCGCAGACGATCTTGCATGAGCGGCACGTAGCCGCCGACGCCGTACGTGAGCTCGCGACCGACCGTGAGCTCGTGCAGCTTCGCGGTGGGCCGGATGGCGAAGCCCGCGTTCACCGCGATGAAAAACTTCTTCGCGTCGTACTCGGTGGCGAGGCCGACGCTGCCCCACGTCTCCTTGTCACCGCCGAAGGAGAACTCGTCGCCGGTCGGCAAGAACGCCGACGCGCGCAGGCCGAGCTTGAAGGACTTGTCCTCCGTGCGGAACACGATGAAGCGGCCGTCGAGCCGCAGATCCATCGGCGCGAAGACTTGCATGTTGACGTTCTGGTTGAGCCCGACGGCCGAGTTGCCCGTGGGGTTGCCGCTCTGGTAGAGCGCGAGCGGCAGCGTCACTTGCACCGCGCCGCGCTCGAGGATCTCGGCGCCGGCCGTGATGTACGCCGCGAGTTGATTCGCGACGGGCGGGCCTTGGAGCGTCTCGGCCTTGTTGAGGTTGTCGACGTGGTTGTCGACACGCAGCGGGTTCAGCGAGAAGCCGAGCCCGAACTGGCCGTAGAGGCGCGTCTGGCCGATATCGGGCCGCCAGATCGCGAGGCCGTCGGCTGGCGCGCCGCCGATCTGCAGCCGGTCGAGGTAAAACGTCTTGTCCTGCGCGTGCGCCGCGAGCGGCACGAGCAAGGTCGCAAGGAGGGTGGCGCCGGGCAGGAGGGTCTTCTTCGCCCGCAATGCCCATGCGGGTCCCGTATGTCGTCGAACCATCACGCGATGTCCTCTGTATCATTGTCCCGGCCAGACCGGGTGGCCGTTGCGCGCCTTCATCGTGCGCACAAGGCCACCCCGACGTCATGGACGGTCACTTCGGCGTCGGCGGGACGACGATCTCGTTGATGGGCAGGAATCCGGCGCCCGCCGGATAGGCGTACGAGACGCGGAGCGTCTGCTGCGTCGTGCCCCAGCCCCACACCGTGGCGCCGAAAGGCTGCGTGCTCGACATCTCCTGCGGCCCGTTCGTGCAGCCGTCGACGCCCTGGAAATCACCCTTCACGAGGTCCACGCGGGTGTACTCGTAGTCGCCGATGGCCTGCCACCCGTCGAGTTCGCCCTTGCACTTCAGCGTGACGGGGGCAAACTCGCCGGTTACCTTCGACTTGACACGCACCACGACGAGGCTCGTCTCCGGGTACGTCGGGTCCGTGAAGAGCACGTACCGCCGCAGGAACTGCTGCGGCGGCACCACGTTCACCCAGTCCGGATCGCCGACGGCCGCGAACGGCGCGCCGCCCGTCATGTAGGCGCCCAGGTAGAACGGGTGCTGCACGTCCTGGCTGCGCACGACGAACGGCCCTGGATCGTCGAACTCGAGGACCTGGCCCTGGTTGATCGTCGTGGGCGCGCCCGCGGGCTTCGTGGGCGTCCAGGTGAGGGACGTCCCGTCGACCGCGCCGACGAGCCGCCACCGCGACGACTCCTCCGACCCGCTCGACCGGCTCTTGTACCGCACGGCCACGTATTCGTTGCCGAGCGCGCGCACCGGCGCGAGCTGCTGCTGGCCCGAATCGCAATCGTCTTGCATCGCCGGCACGTTCATGCATTTCGACGCGCCGAACACGGCGATCGGCTTGTCCGAGGCGATGGGGCTGCCCGTGAGCTCCTCGGGCTGCGTGATCTGCAGGAACTGGCCCGCGTTCAGCATGTAGTCGACGGGCTTGTTCACCTCGGACGCGGGGATGCCGCCGCCGCCGACGACCGCCACGTTCGGCAGGAGCGTGACCTTCGTGTTGTCCTCATGCGCGAGGATCGCCATCGAGGGCCAGGCGTCGGCGAAGATCTCGCTCGCCTTGTACGCGTTGATCGCGAGATAGTTGGTGTCCCAAGCACTCGTCGGGAGCAGCAGCGTGGCCGAAGTGACGTACGCCTGACCGCCGCCGTACGGTGAGATCTGGTAGGCCACGACGGGGTAGTCCGTGGTGATGTGGAAGGCGTCGCCCTTGCCCGTGTCGATCACGCCGGTCTCGAGGTTCAGCGCCGCGGGCTTCGGGCAGTCGACGACGCTCGCGCCCTGCGACTTGCGCGACAGGAACAGGATCGCCACCTGCCCCACGTCGATCCCCGTCGCCGCGTTGTAGGCGTCGTACTGGATCGTGCCGTTCGCGCCGATGCTCGGGATGTACGCGAACGTCGACGGATCGAGCGTCGAGCCCTTGCGCGAGACCTCGAGGTGCACCGGCTTCGACCAGGTATTCGCCACGAATGCGGCGAAACAGGCGCCGTCCGCCTGCGGGCGGAGCGCCGTCTTCAGCGCCCAGTAATCGCAGCCGTACGAGCTCTTCGACTCCTCGGCGGCCTGGCAGGGGTTGTCGATGCACTTCGCATTCGCGCAGCCCTGGTCCGAGGTGCATTGCTGCTTGACCTGACCATAACAATCGACGACCGCCGTGAGATCGTTCGAGCACGTGTCATCGCAGCCGACACCGCTGTCGGTGTCGATGATGACGCCGCCGGAGCCGCCGTCGCCCCCCGTTCCGCCGGGTCCTCCAGGCCCCGTGCCCTGGCCCGACGCTTGCGGGTCCGTATACGAATCGGTGCACGCGGCATACGCCGTGGCGGCGAGGAGCGCCGAGATCGCGAGCGAGAAGCTCGAAGCCCAGCTGGACTTTTTCACGCAAACCTCCCTTTCCGGCAATGGGTCACGAGGGTACCACGATCAGCAGGCTTCGGTACGGGGACAAACCCCGACTTCCTCCGCGTCTTCCCGGACGAACACCCTCGCGGAGACAGGCTCCGCGCGGAACACGCGCAGCGAGGCCGGATCCATACGTCCATTCGAATGCGCCGTTCCTTTCCGTAGCAGCCCACTTCCTCTGGGCTGCTCGCCTGCTCGACGAACGACCAGCCTCGACCAGCCTTCATCGGCAGCACCGACGAGGGGCGTCGGTGGTGTATCCTCTATAACCTTTAGATGGTAAGTAACGAGCCGATCCTAGCCGACGTGGAAAAGTCCCGTCAAGGTCCGCCTCGCGGCCGCCTCGCCGGGATCTTGCCACGCATGAACGCGTGTGCCCGCACGCCCAGAGCGCACGAGCCGGCCGATGACGTTATCGCAGTTCAATCGTCCATCGGCTCGAAATCGGCCTTCGAGGCTCCGCATTCAGGGCAATACCAGTCGGCCGGGATGTCCTCGAACGCCGTGCCCGGCGCGACGCCGGTGTCCGGATCGCCGATCGCCGGATCGTAGACGTGGGAGCACACGAGGCAGCGGTATTTCCTATTCTTCATCGCATCGTCCCTCGGGAAGGGGGCCCTTATATCCTCGACCCGCCTCGAAGGGTAGCCTCGTAGAAGCCGAAGTTCGTCCACGAGCAAAGCGAAAGGTGCGCGGCGGCAACGTCAATTGCACGACGCTGGAAGAGCGCGGAACCTTCGGATCCCAACGAACGATCCGCATCGTCATCAGCAACACGCTCCACTGGCGGCTCATCCTCCGGATGCATGCGCCTCCCTCGCGGTCGTGTTCGCGGGGCGCTGGATCTGCACCTCGCCGACGCGCTGCTCGGCGTGCGGCAGGTTCCTCGAGGACCCGTTCCCCACGAGTCCGAACGCGCTGCCGCTCATGAGCGTGTTGCGACCCCGGGAGCTTCGTTCAGCCCGGAAAAACCTCTCGCAGCGACGCGTCGAGCGCCGCGCACACCTCGTCGACCTGCGCGTCGGTCATGCGCGGGTAGAGCGGGAGCGTGAGCTCGCGCGGGGCGAACGCGTCCGTGCGCGCGAGGCCCTCCCGACGCACGCGATCGCTTCCGCCGTGGAAGGAGAAGCCGTGGATCGGCGGGTAATGCACGCTCGTCTGGATGCCGCGCGCCTTCATGGCGGCCATCACGGCCTCGCGCGGCGCGCCCTCGGGCAGGAGCACGGGCATGATGTGGTAGGCGCTCTCCCCCACCCCGCGCGCCTCGAAATCGCGGAACGGGATGCTCACGCGCTCGATCGCGGCGAGGCGCTCGCGGTACCGCATCACGACCGCGCGGCGCATGCGGTTGCCCTCGGCGAGACGGCCGAGCTGCACGAGGCCGATCGCGCTGCGGATCTCGTCGATGCGGTAATTCTGGCCCGCGAGGACCACGTCGTAGGAGAACGCGTGCCCCTTGTGGCGATCGAGCGTGAGGGTCGTCATCCCGTGCGAACGCAGGAGCTTGCAGCGCTGCCTGAGCTCGTCGGTGCGCGCGGCGACCGCGCCGCCCTCGCCCGTCGAGAGGTTCTTGTTCGAGAAGAAGCTGTAGCAACCGACGTCGCCGATCGTCCCGAGCGCGCGGCCCTTCCAGGTCGCGAGCGGCGCGTGCGCCGCGTCCTCGATCACCGCGACGCCGTGCCGCTCGGCGATCGCGAGGATCGCGTCCATGTCGCACGGGTAGCCGGCGTAATGCACGACCGCGATCGCCTTCGTCCGCTTCGTGATCTTCCGCTCGACGTCCGCGGGATCGATCGTGAGATCGTCCGGCCCGACGATGTCGGCGAGCACGACGTCCGCGCCGGTCGTGAGCGCGGCGTTCGCCGTCGCCACGAACGTGAGGCTCGGGCAGATCACCTCGTCGCCGGGGCCCACGCCCACGGCGAGGTACGCGAGGTGCAGCGCCGCCGTGCAGTTCGTCATGGCGAGCACGCCCGTCGTGCCGAACGCCTCGCCGAGCGCGCGTTCGAAGGCCTGCGTGCGCTCGCCCATCGTGAGCCAGCCGGAGGCCACGACGTCGGCCGCGGCCTGGGTCTCTTCAGGGCCAAAATGAAGGTCGCAGAGGGGGATCTTCCACATGCTCGGATCCGATCAGATCGCGTACTCGTCCGGCCGATAATCGGCGATGCGCTCGAGGACGTACGCCCACGTCTTCTGGAGGCCCTCTTCGAGGGTCACGCGCGGCTCGTATCCGACGAGCTCCTTGGCCTTGCGGCAATCGGCGAGCAAGAGCTCGACCTCGCTCGCGTCGGGCCGCACGCGCGCGTCGTCCGTCTCGAGGCGCGCCGGTTTGCCGGAGACCTCGAAGATGAGCTCGGCGAGCTCGCCCATGGAGATCGTCCGGCCGCTGCCCACGTTGATGACCTGCCCGAGGGCGCGATCACTCGCGCCGACCGCGAGGAAGCCCGCCACCGTGTCGTCGACGAAGTTGAGGTCGCGCTTCGGCCGCGTGCTGCCCACGCGCACGACGTCGCGCCCGGCGGCGAGCTGCTTCATCACGCTCGGGATGAACGCGCGCGACGACTGGCGCGGGCCGTACGTGTTGAAGGGGCGGATCGTTGCGACGGGCGTGCCGAACGAGAGGAAATAACTCTCGGCGAGCTTGTCCGCGCCGATCTTCGTGGCCGAGTAAGGCGACTGCCCCGTGAGCGGGTGCGCCTCGTCGATCGGCGCATACCGCGCCGATCCGTACGTCTCGCTCGTCGACGTGTGCACGACGCGGGCGCCGTGCTCGCGCGCGGCTTCGAGCACGTTCAACGTGCCCGACACGTTCGTCGCGACGTACTGGTGCGGGGCGACGTACGAGTAGGGGATCCCGATGAGCGCGGCGAGGTGGAAGACCACGTCCGCGCCCCGCACGAGCTTGCGCACGCAGGCGTCGTCCTCGACGTTGCCGAGGACGATCTCCACATTCGCGAGCACGCTCGCGGGGACGCGATCGAGGTGGCCACGCTGCGAGCTCGACGTGTAGCGGACGAGCGCGCGTACGTTCGCGCCCTCGCGCACGAGGGCCTCCACGAGGTGGCTCCCGATGAAGCCCCCCGCGCCGGTCACGACCACGCGCTTGCCTGCGTAAAACGAGCTCGCTTCCATCACGGATCCTGGTTCCTCACTTGAGGATGATGTCGCCGGCCGGCGCGCCCGCGCCTTCGGGCGTGCCCTTGTGGCGGTGCACGCAGAGGCCCTGCTTGCAGTAGCTGTCGGGCGTCGGCGAGTCGCACTTGAGCTGAGGCTCCTCGCACTGGCCCTTCTTGTAGTTCTCGGCCATCGGCTTGATCGTGTCGAGCGTCTGGCCGTTCACGGGCTTGGCGCAGCCCGGCCACTCGCTCTGCTTGCAGTCTGCGTCGACGTTGCAGTGCTGCGCCTTGTTGAGGAGGTCGAAGGCCTCCCCGCGGATCTTGTCGCACTCCTTCGGGTCCATCTTGCTCGAACACCCGAGCGACGAGAAAAGGGCCAAGAAGGCCAGGGCTCCCAGGGTCACGACACGCTTCATCGCCTCCGTCCTTTCCCTCCGACGCTTGGGGCTGCGCTCGGACGAGCCGAGCTACGCCCCAAACCCCGTCCGAGCGCCTTGCTACCACGGCTCGGCGCGCCCGTCTCGGTCGGCCACGGAGGCCGCGCCCGCGCGCGCGCTCGGAGTCCGAAAAAATTACGCCACGCGACGCCTCCTCGGCCGCTCGCCTGAGCCGCCATCGTGGCGTAGCCCGAGAGGAGCATGGAACGGCTGCGCGTCCTCACGCTCAACATCTGGAACAAGAAGGGTCCCTGGGAGCGGCGGCTCGAGCTCATCCGCGAGGGCATCCGCCGCCTCTCGCCGGACGTCATCGGGCTGCAAGAGGTCATCTTCTACAACGATCGCACGCAGGCCGACGAGATCCGCGAAGGCTTCGGCTACGAAGCCGCCTTCGGGATGGCGCACGATCTCGGCGACGGCATGCACTTCGGCAACGCCGTGCTCTCGCGCTTCCCGATCGAAAAGCGCGTCGTGCACCCGCTGCCCACGGCCGGCGACGAGGAGCGGCGCGCGCTCCTCCACGCGAAGATCCGCACGCCCGCGGGGACGCTGCCGTTTTTCGTGACGCACCTGAACTGGAAGTTCCACGACGGCGTGGCGCGCGAGTCCCAGGTCGTCTCCATCGCCGAGTACGTGATGCACGAGACCCCGATCGGCGCGGATCTTCCGGCCGTGCTCGTGGGCGACTTCAACGCGGTGCCGCACTCGGCCGAGATGCGCTTCTTGCTCGGGCTCCAGTCGCTCGGGGGCAAGAGCGTGCACTTCACCGACTGCTTCGAGCACCTCGGCGCGCTCCCGGGCTACACGTTCGACTCGGAGAGGAACCCGTACGCCGCGCTGACGCACGAGTTCCCGCGGCGCATCGACTACATCCTCGTGCGCGGACCCGAGCTCGGCACGGGCCGCGGTAAGCCGCTCTCGGCCGAGGTGGTGATGACCGAGAACCACGACGGCGTCGCAGCCTCCGATCATTACGGCGTGTTCGCGGAGATCAACGTGCAGGAGCTCGGGCGGCGCTTCCACTAGGAGGTGCGTTCGAGGCGCCTCGCCGGGGTTTCACCCCGGGCCCGACCAGGGGCTCTTCGCCCCTGGACCCGAACCAGGGCGCAGCCCTGGACCTCGGGTGCATCGACCGCGGTGCGGTCGATGCAAGGCCCGATCATTTGCCCTGGAACGAAGGATCGCGCTTTTCCATCCAGGCGAGCACGCCTTCCATGCAGTCGGCCGATTGCAGGAGCTTCACCTGCCCGGCCTTCTCGCGATCGAGCGCCTCGTCGATGGTGCTGCCGAGGCTCAGGCGAACGGAGCGCTTGATCTCGGCGTACGCGAGCGGCGGTCCCTTCGCGAGGCGCCCGGCGAGCTTCATCGTCTCCGCGCGGAGCTCGGCCGAAGGGTGCACGTGGTTCGCGAGGCCGAGCGAGAGCGCGTGATCGGCCGAGATGCGATCGCCCGTCAGCATGATCTCCATCGCGCGCCCGAGGCCGACGAGGCGCGGCAGCCAGAAAGATCCGCCGCCGTCCGGCATGAGCCCGATCTTCACGAAGCGCTCCTCCAGGTAGGCGTCCTGGCCGAGCATCCGGAGATCACACGCCAGCGCGAGATCGCAGCCGAAGCCCACGGCCGGGCCCTCGACCATCGCGACGAACGGCTTCGGCGCGTTCACGATGGCGCGAATGATCCCGTGGTAGCGATCCATGATCGCGTCGAAGCCGCCCGCGGCCTGCAGGCTGCCCATCGCGCTCTTGAGATCGGCGCCCGCGCAGAACGCGCCGCCCGCGCCCGTGAGGACCACCGCGCGCACCGACGCGTCTTCGCCGAGCCGCGGCAACGTCTCGAGGAGCGCGCCGAGGAGCTCGTTGTCGAGCGCGTTCTTCGCCCGGGGCCGGTTCAACGTGACGACGGCGACGGGGCCTTCGTGCTCGACCAAAAGGACCTGTTCGGACATGCGCTTTACCTACCCGATTTCTTGGACTCCTCCCAGTAGACGTCGAGCTCCTCGAGCGTGAGGTGATCCTCCCCGCCCGGATCGGGCCAGCCGCCATGGCGCTCGCGAACGCGGGCTTCGACGTGGTCGAAGCGGCGCGTGAACTTGTCGATCGTGCGGCGCAGCGCGCTCTCGGCGTCCACGTTCACGTGCCGCGCGAGGTTCACCAGCGCGAAGAGCGCGTCCCCGAGCTCCGCCTCGATCGCCCCCGTGTCGCCCGTCGCGATGGCCTCGTCGAGCTCGCGGATCTCCTCGGCCACCTTGGCTCGTGATCCCGCGACGTCCGGCCAGTCGAAGCCCACGCGCGCGACCTTCTCGCCGATGCGCTGCGCCCGCACGAGCGCCGGCAAGCTGCGCGGCACGCCCGACAAGATCCCCTGCTCGGGCTTGTCCGCGCGCTCCTTCGCCTTGATGAGCTCCCAGTTGCGCAGGACCTCGTCCGCGCCCTCGACCGTCATGTCCGCGAAGACGTGCGGATGCCGTCGCACGAGCTTCTCGCAGATCGCGGCGACCACGTCGTCCGGACCAAACGCTCCCTCCGCGCGCCCGAGCTCCGCCTGGAACACGACCTGCAGCAAGAGGTCTCCGAGCTCGCCGCGCAGCTCTTGGCGATCGCCCGCGTCGATCGCGTCGATCACCTCGCACGCCTCTTCGAGCACGTACTTGCGCAGCGTCTCGAACGATTGCTTTCTGTCCCAGGGGCAGCCGTCCGGCGCGAGCAGGCGTTGCATGAGCTCGACGAGGCGGGGGAAGGTCTGACCGCGCTGCTCCTCGAGCGGGGGCACGACGACGGGATCAAATGGCCTGGCCATGACGAACCCGTAGCACGCGGGGCCCGCGCGGTCCGTCCTCCTATCCCGCCCACGCGCTCCCGAGGCCGGTTACCATGCCGCGCGTGAACGCCTCGCAATCCTCTCCGCCCGCGCCGGCGCGCTCGTGGCGCTGGGCCGTCCTCGCCGTCGTCGTCGCCGCCCAGGCCGTGTTTTTCTACTCCCGTTGCGACGGGGACGAGCGCCGCGCCCAGGGCACGTTTGGAATGCCGAACCCGTACCTCGATGGACCGAGCATCCAGGATCGGGGCATGCTCGGCACGCGCGCGCCGGCGCAGCCCGGGGATCTCGTGGTCTCGCAGGGCAAGGCGCTCGTCGCGGGGCTCGCGACCGATGGGACACGCGTCTACTTCGGCGAGTCGCTCCTCGGGCAACGGATCCTCGCGGTCCCCGTGGCGGGCGGCGCGGAGACCACGCTTGGATCGGGGGGCATGCCGCTCGACGTCGCGCTCGGCAAGGACGTGCTCGTCGTCGCGGACGCGGGTGGCCTCATGGTCGACGGACAAGGCAAGATCACAGCCTTTCCGCTCGATGGATCGGGCGAGCCGCGCGTGCTCGCTTCGAGGCTCGTGCTGCCGAGCGCGGTGGCGGTGTCCGCGACGCACGCGTACTGGATCGACGGCGGCACCGTGGAGCGTGACTACACCGACGGCTTCGTGGCGCGCGCGCCGCTCGCGGGCGGGGCGCACACGGTGCTCGCGGCGGGTGAACGCGCGCCGAGCGGGCTCGCCGTGGACGCGACGCACGTGTACTGGGCGCGGCAAGACGTGAACAAGCAGGGCGAGGTCGTGCGGATGCCGATCGGCGGCGGCCCGATCGAGGTCGTCTCGTCGGGCCAGGACCGCGTCAAACGCATCACGATCGTCGGGACGAACCTGTACTGGATCTCCGCGAAGGATCTCGATGGGACGCGCGCCGCGGTGCGCAGCGCGCCCATCAAAGGCGGCCCCGCGCTCGACGTCGCGGTCGCCGAGAGCCGCATGTGCTCGATGGCGATCGACGGCGAGGCCGTCTACTGGTCGGATCCTGGCGAGATCGGTGGGACGGGCGCGAGCACGCGCGGGCGCATCCTGAAGAAGCCCCTCGCGGGCGGTGAGCCGACAGTCCTCGCGAGCGGGCAGGATCGGCCGTGTTACGTCGCGGTGGACGCGACGCACGTTTACTTCAGCACGCAGAGCCTGGAGCGGGTGAAGCGGACGCCGAAGGACAGCGCCTCGGCGTCGCCTTGAACGACTACAGCGTCTTGGCGAGCTCGCCGGCGCGACCGATGGCCGCTTCGAGCGCCTCTTTCGCGACAGCCGGGCCACCGAGGCCCATGGGCTCCGCGATGATCTCGTGGAACGGACCGAGGCCCATGAGCCCGAGGATCGTCTTGAGGTACGGCACTTGAAAATCCCACGACGCGAACTGCGATCCCGGCGGATACGCGCCGTCGCGCGAGACGAGCAGGACGACGGGGCGCCCGCCAAGCAGGCCCTTGAACTCGCCTTTTTGCACCTCGAACGTGAGGCGCGCCTGCACGACCGCGTCGATCCAGCGCTTGAGCTGCCACGGGATCGAGAGGTTCCACATGGGCGTCGAGAGGACGATCAGGTTCGCCTGGTGGAGCTGATCGGTCCACCGGCTGAGCGCGTTCCAGCGCGTGGCCATCTCCTCGTCGAGGTTGCCCTCGCCGTACAGCATCTCGAACTTGGTCTGGACGTCCCACTCGTCCCAGGCCGGCAGCTTGTCCACGTCGCGCACGAGATCGATCTCGACGCGATGCGCGTCGGGGTTCTTCTCCAGGTATGCGCTGAAAAACGCGTTACGAAGCTTGCGCGTCCGCGAGCGCTCGGCCCGCGGAAGCGCGAACAAGTCCAGCACAATCGCCATGACGTTCTTCTCTTCCCCTTGTTCGCGAGAGTCGCGAGGCGAGCCCGACGGTCAGGCGACGGCCGCCCACTCGACGTCGAACTCGAGCTGCGACCCTTGCGCGCCCGAGGTGCTCCGGAGGCCTCGCGCGAGGTTGCGCACGCCGGCGAGTAACGGCTCGTTCGACGTGGAGAGCCACGCGCCGCCGATCGCGACCTGCCCGTCGATGTGCACGCGGAAGCTCACCTTCTCGCGCGCGGCCGAGATCTCGAACGTTCCGGCGCCACGCGTGAGCGCGAAGCGGGCGAGATCCGAGACGGCCGACTGCAGGAGCATGCCTCGGTTCCACTCCATCCCGAGGTAGACGCAGAGGTAGCGGACGTAGTTGCGCAGCGTGATCACCGAGATGTCGTCCTTCACGACGATCGTCTTCATCGGCTTCGGCACCGCGCCCATCTCGCGGAGCAGCTTGCGCTCGAGCTCGGTGGCCTCTTCCACGCTGAGCTCACGGAGGTTGCGCACGAGGAAGCTGATCAGGCTCGCCTTGCCTTCGGAATCCAGCGCGTCGATGTCCTTCTCGGCACGCGCTCCCAGTACCTCCACAGCGGCGTCGAGGGACGAACCATCGACGTACTTCGTCGCCACTCGCCGCGCTGCCTGGGAAAAGCTGACACCCATGGTGACTCCCTAGGTCCGTTCTTTTTCGGGATTCATCCAGGCTACGACAGATTCCATCACCCGTAAAGCAAACGGGCCCAAGCGTCCGTCTCGGCCGTTTCGGCGGCCGATCCCGACGTTTCGACCCTGTCTTCGCGGCAACTCTTGTTCGCTCTCTTGCCGCTCCGTCTCGCGCGCACTAACCACGACGCCATCGTGAAGCCTGCCGCATCCGTTCATCCCATCGCGCGTCTCCCCGAAGAATGGCGCGACGCGCTCACCTCGCGCGGCGAGCGGGCCTTCGCGGCCAAGCAGATCTTCGGCTGGATCCACCGTCACGGCGTCGTCGATCCCGCCGCGATGACCAACGTGTCCACGCGCCTGCGCGCCTCCCTCGCCGAGGAGGGGCTCGGATCCATCGCCGAGATCGTGCACGTCCACCGCTCGGCCGACGGCACGCGCAAGCTCGTCGTGCGCTTGAAGGACGGCGCCACGATCGAGACGGTCCTCCTTCCCGCGGTAAGCGGTCCTGGCGCGCGCCCGGAGCCCGAAATCGACGCCGACGCGGCCGTCGCGGACGACGACGAGGAGGAAGACGACGCGGCCGCGGAGGAGGCGTTCCGCGGCAAGATCCGCGTGACCCAGTGCATCTCCACGCAGGTCGGCTGCGCGATGGGATGCGTGTTCTGCGCGAGCGGCGTGGCCGGGTGGAAGCGGCACCTCGGGCCGGAGGAGATCGTCGCGCAGGTCCTGCTCGGGCGCGCGCTGCTCGACGAGGGCGAGGCGCTGCGGAACGTCGTGTTCATGGGCATGGGCGAGCCGCTGCACAACTACGACGGCACGGCACGCGCGCTCCGGCTGCTCACGCACCCCGACGGGATCGCGCTGTCCACGCGCCGCGTGACCGTCTCGACCTCGGGCCTCGTCCCGGAGATCGAGCGGCTCGGGCGCGATTTCAACGGGCAGATCGCGCTCGCCATCTCGCTCCACGCCGCCGACGACGAGAGCCGCTCGGCGCTGATGCCGATCAACAAGAAGTACCCGATCGCGGAGCTGCTCGCGGCGCTCAAGGCCTACCCGATGCAGCGGCGCCGGCGCATCACCATCGAGTACACGCTCGTGTCCGGGAAAAACGACGACGTCGCCGAGGCGAAGAAGCTCGCGAAGCTGCTCCGAGGCGTGCCCGTGAAGATTAATTTGATCCCGATGAACCCCATCGAGGCCTCGACGCTCGGCCCGCCGGAGATGGCGCGTGTCTTCGCGTTCCAGAAGGTCCTCGTGGACGCGGGTTACTCGTGCTTCATCCGGCGCCGGCGCGGCGACGATGTCTCGGCCGCGTGCGGGCAGCTCGTGCTGCTCGGGGCGAAGCCGAAGGTCAAAGGATTCAGAAAGTCGGCTTCGTAAATCGACCACTCTTGACGTCCCGCGGACACACGCCCACATCGCTGGACCGTGTTCGAAAAGATCCTCATCGCCAACCGCGGCGAAATCGCCTGCCGCGTCGCCCGCACCTGCAAGCGCCTCGGGATTCCCGTCGTCGCCGTCTACTCGGACGCCGACGCGAACGCGCCGCATGTCCGCATGGCCGACGAAGCCGTGCGGATCGGACCGCCGCCCGTCAAGGACAGCTACCTCTCGATCGAGGCGGTCATCGCCGCGGCCAAGCAGACCGGCGCGCGCGCGATCCACCCCGGCTACGGCCTGCTCAGCGAGAAAGAGGCCTTCTGCCGCGCGGTGAACGAGGCCGGCATCGTCTTCATCGGCCCACGCCCCGAGGCGCTCGACGCCTTCGGCGACAAGATCAAGGCGCGCGAGGTGGCCAAGCGCGTCTCCGTGTCCCCGCCCCCCGGCACGGACGGGCCCATCAGCGCGAATGATGTCGAATTCGCCACGCGCGAGGCCGAGCGCATCGGCCTGCCGATCCTGGTGAAGGCCGCGGGCGGCGGCGGCGGCATCGGCATGCAGATCGTCGAGGACCTCGGAAAACTCCCGCGCGCCCTCACGGCTTGCTCGGATCGCGGCAAGAGCGCGTTCGGCGACGCGCGCGTCTACCTCGAGCGTTACATGCGCGCGCCCAAGCACATCGAGGTGCAGATCCTGGCCGACACGCACGGGAGCGTGGTCGCGCTCGGCGAGCGCGAGTGCAGCGTGCAGCGCCGGCACCAGAAGATCGTGGAGGAGACGCCCTCGCCGGCCCCGTTTTTCCAGGGCGAAGCGGGCGAGGCCAAACGAAAGGATCTCTTCGAGCAGGCCAAGCGGATCGTTCGGAGCGTCGGGTACGTCGGCGCGGGTACGGTCGAGTTCGTCGCCTCGGGCGAGGGCGAAATCTTCTTCCTCGAGGTCAACGCGCGGCTCCAGGTCGAGCACTGCGTGACCGAGATGGTCTGGGGGATCGACCTCGTGGAGCAGCAGATCCGGGTCGCCGCCGGCGAGCGCCTCGCGCCCGAGGTGCTCGCGGCCGAGGGGCGAGGGCACTCGATCGAGGCGCGCGTCTACGCCGAGGATCCCGCGAAAAAGTTCGCCCCGCAGCCCGGGCGCATCGAGAAGCTCGTCTGGGCCCCGGCCGGCGGGGATCTGCGGATCGAGACCGGGGTCGAGGAGGGCTCGGAGGTCACGCCCTTCTACGATCCGATGATCGCCAAGATCGTCGCGTCCGGCCGGAGCCGCGCCGAGGCGATCGCCCGGCTCGACGAGGCGCTCGCCCAGACCACGCTCGAGCTCGTGGGTCCCGCCGGTCCGGCCGCGACGAACCTCCCGTTCCTCCGCCAGGTCCTTGCATCGGAGGCGTTCGTGGGTGGACGGTACGACACGCTCTTCGCGGAGGCGCTCGCGAAAGAGAAGCGGTGATACAACTCTCCGCACGATGACCGACCTTCTCGAACGCGCCCGAAGCTGGATCGCAGCCGATCCCGATCCCGAGACCCGCAAAGAGCTCACCCTCCTCGTCGAGGTCGCCTCCTCTGCCGCCGATCCGGCGCAGAAGGCGAGCGCCTCGCGCGATCTCGGCGAGCGCTTCGCGGGTCCGCTCGAGTTCGGCACGGCGGGGCTGCGAGGCATCATCGGCGCGGGCGAGACCCGCATGAACCGCGCGGTCGTTCTGCGGACGACGGCCGGGCTCGCGCGGTACCTGCTCGCGACGGACGAGGCCGCCGCGCGCGCGCGTGGGGTCGCGATCGGCTACGACGGCCGGCGGATGAGCCGCGAGTTCGCCGAGGACACCGCGTGCGCCCTCGCCGCGGCCGGCATCCCGGCGATCCTCTCGCCGATCCCCTGCCCCACGCCCGTCACGGCGTACGCGGTACAAGCGCTCGGGGCCGTGGCGGGCGTGATGATCACGGCCAGCCACAACCCGCCCGAGTACAACGGCTACAAGGTCTACTGGGGCAACGGCGCGCAGATCATCCCGCCGCACGACAAGGGCATCGCGGCCGCGATCGACGCCTCGCCGGCGGCGAAGGACGTGCCCCGGTCGGACCTCGACGCGGCTCGGGCGAAAGGGCTCGTTCGTTCGTTCCCAAACGATCTCGACGATCGGTACCTCGCTGCGATCGCCGCGCTCTCGGTGCGCGGCGACGGCGATCGATCGCTCTCGATCGTGTACACGCCGCTGCACGGCGTGGGGAACCGGCTCGTGCGGGCGGCGCTCGCGGCGGCGGGGTTTTCCCGGGTCACGACCGTGCCCGAGCAAGCGGAGCCGGACGGCGCGTTCCCGACCGTGGCCTTCCCGAATCCCGAGGAAAAGGGCGCGATGGATCTGTCCTTTGCGCTCGCCGCGCGCGAGGGCGCGACGATCGTCCTGGCGAACGATCCCGACGTCGATCGCCTCGCGGTCGCCGTGCGCCGCCCCGAAGGCGGATACGTGCAGCTCACGGGCAACCAGGTCGGCACGCTGCTCGGCCATTACCTGCTCACGCGCACGCCAGCTTGCCTCTCGAACGACGTGCCCGTCGACGATGCCGGCAAGAAGCTCGTGATCGCGTCGATCGTCTCGTCGCCCATGCTCGGCGCGATCGCGCGCGCTCTCGGGGTCCGGTACGAGGAGACGCTGACGGGCTTCAAGTGGATCGCGAACCGCGCGATGGATCTCGAACGCACGGAAGGCGCGGCGTTCGTCTTCGGGTACGAAGAGGCGCTCGGGTACACCGTGGGCACGCTGGTGCGCGACAAGGACGGCATCGGCGCGGCGCTGCTCTTCGCCGAGCTCGCGAGCGTCATCCAGGCCGGCGGCAAGAGCGTGCTCGACGAGCTCGAAGCCCTCTCGCGTCGGTATGGCCTCTACGCGAGCGGCCAGCGCTCGGTGACGTTGCCCGGCACCGAGGGCCTCGCGCAGATCCAGGCCGCGATGGATCGGCTGCGCGCCTCGAAGCCCTCACGCGTCGGCGCGCTCGCCGTGCTCGCGCTCGCCGATTTCCAGGCGCAGGTCCGCACGCTCCCGGACGGTCGTACCGAACCGCTCACGCTCCCGAAGAGCAACATGATCGCGCTGGATCTCGAGGGCGGTAGCCGCATCATCGCGCGGCCGAGCGGGACCGAGCCGAAGATCAAATTCTACTTCGACATCCGTGAGCCCATCACGCCGGGCGAGGCCGTCGCCGCGGCCGAGGGGCGCGCGAAGACGCGCATGGCCGAGCTGGAAAAAGCGCTCTCCGCGATCGTCGGTATTTGACCGACTTCACGAATCACTTCCATAAGTGGCTCTCTCGGGCTCATCGCTTCGGCGTGGGCCCGAAGAAGCTCACGCCGCGCATGTTCTCGTCGATCCGGAGCGGGTGCTGCATCGGCGGGAAGACCCGCTGCTCGCAGTCGTGGTGCTCGCAGAGCCTGCACGTCACGCCCACGGGGACGAGCGCCTCGTTGCTCTCCACGTCGACGCCGTCCGAATAGACGAGCTCTCGCGCGAACCTCGCCTCGCAGCCGATGCTCACGGAGAGCATCGAGTGAGGCGCGTGGTAGCCGCCGCGATCGTTGCGCACGGTCCTCGCGACGCAGAAATACTTCGTCCCGTCGGTCATGCGCGAGAGCTGCACCCGGATCATCCCCGGCGTCAGGAACGCCGTATGAACGGCCCAGCGCGGACAGGCGCCGTTGAAGCGCGCGAAGCGGATGCCCGAGCCGCTGAAGCGCTTGGAGATGTTGCCGGCGATGTCGATGCGCAAGAAGTGGAAGGGCACGCCCTCCGCGCCGGGCTTGCGCAAGGTGGTCAGGCGGTGACAGACCTGCTCGAAGCTCGTGCCGAAGCGATGGGCCAGGAGCTCGATGTCGTAGCGCTCGGCGCGCGCGGCGCCGTGAAATGGGACGTACGGCATCAGCAGCGCGGCCGCGAAGTAGTTGGCGAGCGCCACGCGGGCGAGCGCGCGGGACTCGGGCGTCGAGAGACCGCTCTCGCCTTCGAGCAGTTTGTCGATCGTGTCGCTCGCGGAGAGCAGCCCGATCTGGTGGGCGAGCTGGAAGCGACGGCTGCGCGGGGGCAGGAGCTCGGACAGGCTGAGGCGCCGCCCCTCGCGATCGTAGCGACGCATGGCCTTGCGTTCGTCGGCGACGTGCAGCAGGCGTACCTCGACGCCGTGCTCCTGATCGAGGTAACGCACGAGCGAACGGTAGACGTCGTCGGATTCGAGCCTGCCGCGGGCACGGACCTCGTCGGCGGCGTCCTCGAGCGTGGGGAAGTGATTCATGTGCCGCTGGAGCAGGTCGCTGACCTCTTCCGTCGGCAATCGTGTGGGCTCCACGCCGGCCACGCCCTCGCCGCCCTCGAGCCGCTCGGAGAGCGTCTCGGCTGATTCTCGGGTATCGCGATAGGCGCGATAGAGGGCGAGCACGGCCTTCGCGAGCGCGGGAGAGCTTCCGGCGAGCTCTTTGAGATCGCCCGTCGTCACGCCGTGGTTGTCGAAGAGCGGATCGCCGAACGCCTCGCGTAAATCCGAGACGATCGAGGCATCACCGCCCGTCCCGAACGTGGACAGGTCGAGCTCGAAGAGCTGCGCCAGCTTGATGAGCATGGGCGCCGTGAGCGGGCGCCGGTTGTTCTCGATCAAGTTGAGGTAGCTCGGCGAGATCCCCAGACGCTCGGCGAGTTGCCCCTGCGTCATGTTCTCGCGTCGACGCAGCGCCCTCACTTTTCCGCCCAGCATCGTGTTTTCGGCCATAGCGCAAAGCAGCGGAGCTCTTGCAGTTTGCTACATGACTCGCAAGGGAGTTTACAACCTTTACAAGTGTGACTGCAAGTCAAACGAGAGAACCATACATACGTAACATCATGAATTTGTTTCGTTCATTGACGACAGATGGCAAACGCCAAATAGTTCGTATGTCACGACGCGCAGCGTTGGACGCGGAGCGTTGAGCCATGCACGGAACCTCCTCTCCCGTCACGATCCTCGGTCCGAGAACCCCCTCGCAGGGCGATGTGCTCACGCCCGAGGCGCTTCGGTTCGTTGCCGACCTCACGCACGTCTTTCGCGGGCGCATCGACGCGCTCCTCGCCCGGCGAGCCGAGCGGCGCGCGCATTTTCTCGCCGGCGAGCGCCCCGATTTCTTCGAGGAGACAGCCGAGCTCCGCGCCGCGAATTGGTCCGTCGCGGCCATCCCCGACGAAATCCAGGACCGACGCGTCGAGATCACCGGCCCCGTCGACCGGAAGATGATCATCAATGCCCTGAACTCCGGCGCGAACGTGTTCATGGCCGATTTCGAGGACGCGACGTCGCCGACATTCGCGAACCTCGTCGAAGGGCAAAAAAATCTGGCCGACGCCGTTCGAGGGTCGATCGGGTACGTCGATCCCACATCGGGCAAGTCGTACACGCTCGGCGAGCGCACGGCCGTCCTCTTCGTTCGTCCTCGGGGCCTGCATCTGCCGGAGAAGCACATGCTCGTGGACGGCCTGCCCGTGCCCGGGTCGCTCTTCGATTTCGGCCTGTACTTCTTCCACAACGCGCGCGCCCTCGTGGAGCGCGGCAAGCGCCCCTATTTCTACCTGCCGAAGCTCGAGAGCCACCTCGAGGCGCGCCTCTGGAACGACGTCTTTTTGCGCGCGCAGGCCGAGCTGGATCTGCCGCCCGGCACACTCCGCGCCACCGTGCTCATCGAGACGCTGCCCGCTGCGTTCGAGATGGACGAGATCCTCTACGAGCTGCGCGAGCACTCGGCCGGGCTGAACTGCGGCCGCTGGGACTACATCTTCAGCTTCATCAAGAAGCTCGGCACGGACCCGGCATTCATCCTGCCAGACCGCGGTCTGATCACGATGGATCGTCCGTTCCTGAAGGCCTACACGGACCTCGTCGTCAAGACGTGTCACCGCCGCGGCGCGCACGCGATGGGCGGAATGGCCGCGCAGATCCCGATCAAAGGCGACGAAGCGCGTGGTCGCGCCGCCCTGGACAAGGTTCGAGCGGACAAACTCCGCGAGGTGCACGCGGGTCACGACGGCACGTGGGTCGCGCACCCAGGGCTCGTGCCGATCGCGCGGCAGATCTTCGACGCGCACATGGACGGTCCGAACCAGATCGACGTGAAGCGCGAGGACGTGAACGTTCTCGCCGCAGATCTCTTGCGTGTCCCCGACGGGCCGCGCACCGAGGCGGGCCTTCGGCACAACATCAAGGTCGGCATCCTCTACATCGAGGCGTGGCTACGCGGCATCGGGTGCGTGCCTCTCTACGATCTCATGGAGGACGCCGCGACGGCCGAGATCTGTCGCGCGCAGGTGTGGCAGTGGCAGCACCACGGCGTGGCCGTCGAGGGCGAGCCGCTCGATCGTGCGCGGCTCGCCCGGACGATCGACGAGACGATGGAAGAGCTCGCGAAGGAGCGCGGGGCCGAGGCGTTCGCCCACGGGCGCTTCGAGGAGGCGCGCGAGCTCTTCACCACGCTCACCACGTCGGACGAGCTCGAAGAGTTCCTCACGCTGCCCGCGTACGAACGTCTCCTCGCCCTTTCATCCACGTCCGCGGGGGAAACCGAGAAGGCGCCCGTCGCCGCATGAACCGCTGAAGGAGAGAGTCGCATGTCCGTCGCGTATCCGCTTCCCATCCGCACCGCTGCCGTTTCCGAGAGCGGCCTCGTGCCGAACCGCTTTCAAGGCATCGTCCGCCCGTACACGGAGGCCGACGTCGAGCGGCTGCGCGGCTCGTTCCACATCGAGCACACGATCGCGAAGCTCGGCGCGCAGCGGCTCTGGGAGCTGCTGCACAGCGAGGACTACGTGGCGGCGCTCGGCGCGCTGACGGGTAACCAGGCGATGCAGCAGGTGCGCGCGGGGCTGAAGGCGATTTACCTGAGCGGCTGGCAAGTCGCAGCGGACGCGAATCTCGCGGGCGAGATGTACCCGGATCAGAGCCTCTACCCGGCGAACAGCGTCCCCAGCGTGGTGCGCCGGATCAATCAGGCCCTGCTCCGCGCCGATCAGATCGATCACGCCGAGGGCAAGCGCGAGCGGCACTGGCTCGCGCCGATCGTCGCGGACGCGGAGGCAGGCTTCGGCGGGCCGCTGAACGCGTTCGAGCTGATGAAGGGGATGATCGAGGCGGGCGCGTCGGGCGTGCACTTCGAGGATCAGCTGGCGTCGGAGAAGAAGTGCGGCCACATGGGCGGCAAGGTGCTCGTGCCGACGAGCCAGTTCGTCCGGACGCTCGTGGCAGCGCGGCTCGCCTCCGACGTGATGGGCGTGCCGACGCTCCTCGTGGCCCGCACGGACGCCGACAGCGCGAAGTTGCTCACGAGCGACGTGGATCCGCGGGATCGCCCGTTCCTCACGGGTCAGCGCACGCCCGAGGGCTTCTTCCAGTTCAAGGGTGGTCTCGACGCGGCGATCGCGCGCGCGATCGCCTACGCGCCGTACGCGGACATGCTCTGGTGCGAGACGAGCACGCCGGACCTCGAAGAAGCGCGCAAATTCGCCGAGGGCGTGCACGCGAAGTTCCCGGGCAAACTGCTCGCATACAACTGCTCGCCATCGTTCAACTGGAAGAAGAACCTCGACGATCTGACGATCGCGAAGTTCCAGCGCGAGCTCGGGGCCATGGGCTACAAGTTCCAGTTCGTGACGCTGGCCGGCTTCCACGCGCTGAACCACGGGATGTACGAGCTCGCCCGCGAGTACAAGGTGCGCGGCATGAGCGCATACTCGGAGCTGCAGCAGGCCGAGTTCGCCGCGGAAAAATCCGGCTACACGGCCACGCGCCACCAGCGCGAAGTGGGCACGGGCTACTTCGATCAGGTCGCGCAGGTGGTCTCCGGCGGCCTCGCCTCGACGCTCGCGTTGAACGAGTCGACCGAGGCGCACCAGTTCTAGCGAGAAGGCGCAGCGCCGGGGTTTCACCCCGGACCCGACCAGGGGTTGTCCACCCCTGGACCCGGACCAGCGCAAGCGCTGGACCCGGGGTCGATGAACTGCGCTGCGCGCAGTTCATCGAACAGGCCGAGGCAAGACCAGCGACGGCGTTGCCAGCCAAGACCGCGGCGTTGACGTGTCCGCTCGACGAGAGCGGCAGCGCTGCTGTCTCAGCTGGCAAGGTCGTCGCTGGTCTTGCCACGGGCCCGTCCGAGAAACCGCGCGATGCGCGGTTTCTCGGCCCTCGGTCCAGGCCGTGCCTGGTCCGGGGTGCAGGGGGCGGACAGCCCCCTGCTGGGGTGCGGGGCAACGCCCCGCGCATCCCTGTGGCAGCCCCCTCTCAGAGATCGATCTGGTGCACGTCGCCGAGCGGCTCGCCGAGGAAGCGCTCGGCCACCACGGAAAAACTCTTCGGAAGATCCGTCACGAAGAGCTCGAGTTTGCCGCGCCCCGACCGCGTCGTTCGTTGCCCGCGCTCCGCGAGGAACGCCGCGACGTCGTCCGCTGTCGCCGACGCGCTGTCCACGATCGGGATCGGCGCGCCCGCGAGCGAGGCGGCCTCGGCCTCGATCACCCTCTGGAACAGGGGGAAGTGCGTGCATCCGAGCACCACACAGCGCGCCCCCGCGCGCACGAGCGGTTCGAGGTATCGCTGCGACACGAGCCGCGGCACCTCACCGTCGAGCCACCCCTCCTCCGCGAGCGAGACGAGCAGCGGCGCGGGCTGACCGAACACCTCGGTCCGTGTGGAGAGCGAGGCCACCGCGCGTGGATACGCGCCCGAGGTGATCGTCCCCATCGTGCCGAGCACGCCGACCGCTCCGCCCTTCGCCGCCGCGACCCCCGCGCGCGCGCCCGGCACGATCACGCCGAGCACGGGCCTGTCGAGCTCTACGCGCAGCATGTCGAGCGCGACGGCGCTGACGGTGTTGCACGCGACCACGATCGCCTTCACGCCACGATTCAGGAGGACCCGCGCGCAACCGAGCGCGTACCGCACGACCGTCTCTGCGGATTTCGTCCCGTAAGGCACGCGCGCGGTGTCGCCGAGGTACACGATGTCCTCCGCGGGGCAACGCTCGCGGAGCGCGCGCACGACGGTCAAACCGCCGAGTCCAGAGTCGAAAACGCCGAGCGGCGAGTCGGGATCCAGGTGGAAGCTCGTCACGAAACCTCGATGCGGTAAAGGCGCGGCGGCGCCGCGAAGAGCCCTTCTGTCCGCATACGTTCGAGCGCCGCGGTCACATTCCCTTCTCGCGCCACATGGGTGATCACCACGATGTCCACGGGATCCCCTGGCGCCGCGGGGCGCTCCGGCTGCACCATCTGCTCCAAACTCACGCCGAGCTCCCCGAGCCCGCCCGCGATCCGCGCCATGAGCCCTGGCCGCTCCGGCGCCGAGAGGCGCAGGTAATACCGGGTCTCGACGTCCTCGTGCGGCTTGAGCGGGCGCGGATCCATCGCAATGCCCCGCGTGAGCAGCCCCGACGCGCCGGCCACGATCGAGCGCCCCACGTCGAGGATGTCGCTCACCACGCTCACGGCCGTCGGCAGATCACCGGCGCCGCGTCCGTAGAGCATGCAGGGCCCGAGCGCGCGGCCTTCGAGCAGGATCGCGTTCAGGACGCCCGACACGTTCGCGAGCACGCTCGTCTTCGGGATGAGCGTCGGATGTACGCGGAGCTCGATCGCGTCGCCGAAATCACGGCCGATCGCGAGGTGCTTGATCACGTAGCCGAAGCGCTCTGCATACCGGTGATCCCGCTCCTCGATGCCCTCGATCCCCTCCACGTGGAGCGCGCTCGCCGGGACCCTCGCGCCAAAGGCCAGCATCGCCAGCACGCAGAGCTTGTGCGCGGCGTCGTGACCGCCCGTGTCGAGCGAGGGATCCGCCTCGGCATACCCTTTCGCCTGGGCCTCGCGCACGACTTCGTCGAGACCGAGCCCGCCCTCGCGCATGCGCCCGAGCACGTAGTTGCACGTGCCGTTGACGATACCCACGAGCCTCTCGACCCAGTCGCTCGCGAACGCCTCGCGCAGGGTGCGGATGATCGGGATGCCTCCGCCGACGGCGCCTTCGAACGCGAGATCTGTCCCACGCGCGATCGCGAGGTCGACGAGCCGCGGCCCGTGCTTGGCCAGGAGCAGCTTGTTCGCCGTGACGACGCCCTTGCCCGCCGCGATCGCGCGCTCCACGAGCTCGAGCGCGGCCTCCTCGCCGCCCATCACCTCGACGACGACGTCGATCTCCGGGTCGTCGACGACGTCCTCGGGACGTGTCGTGATCCAGCGCGGATCACAGGCGGCGACGCGTTCTTTCCGGGGATCGCGGACGAGCACACGGCGCACTTCGAGCGGCGCGCCGACCCGCCCTTCGAGCCATCGCGCATTCGCGGCGCAGAGCTCGAGCACGCCGCCGCCGACGGTGCCGCACCCGAGCAGGCCGAGTCGAATCGAGCCGCGCCGCGGAGTCGTCGCCGAGGCCTCCTCGGCGTTCGCAGGGCCACGCATGGGCGCGGAGCTTAGCAGGGCCCGGCCCACGTCAAAGAAAGCCGCGAAGCCGTGATTTCGAGCGCCGCGTTTGCCGCTTCTCCCGCGCGCGCTCCCCCCCTACACTCCTCGGCCATGGCCGCCGAAACGAAGGGTTTCATGAAGGGTGGGATGAACTTCAACGTGGGCGACGAGGCCCCCGACCAACTGGAGCAAACGGAGGGGCCGCTTCTGCCGCTCCGCGTGCTCGTCGTCGCGGATCTCTTGCCGCGCGACGAGCACAACGCCGGCGCCAGCGCGCCCGAGCTCGCGGTGCGGGTCGATCCGCTCGCGTTCGACGACCTCTTCACGCGCCTGCGCCCGCGTGTGTCGATCGAGGTGCCGAGCGTGCTCGCCGAGGGCAACCGCGCGCGTGTCGATCTCGCGCCGACGAGCCTCAAGAGCTTCCGGCCCGATGGCCTGCTCACGGAGGTCCCGCTTCTCCGCTCGCTCCTCGACGGCAAGCTCACGCTGGAGAAGCTCCGCGACGGCTCGATCGATCGCGATCAGGCCCGCGTGGAGCTCGATCGAATCTGGAACTCCTCGCCCTTCGTACGTGATGTCCTCCGCCTCGTCTCGGAGGCCGGCAGCGCGCCCCGCGCCGCGAGCTTCTCCGCGCCCGCGCGGGACACGAGCGAAGCGTCGGTCGCCTCGATCCTCGACATGATCGAGACCGGCCCGAGCCGCGCCGAATCCGCGCCCGCGCCCGTCGTGCCGGCGCGGCAAAGTGCCCCTGCCTCCGACGCCCGCTTCGGCGCGCTCATCTCGGCCGTCGCGAACGCCGGCAAGTCGAGCTCGACCCGCTTCAGCCCGCAGGAGGCCATCCAGCGCGTCGAGAAGGCCATCGGCGCGCAGCTCGGCGCGATCCTCCAGCACCCCGAGGTGCGCCGCCTGGAAGAGGCCTGGCGAGGTCTCCAGCTCTTCGCCGATCGCTCGAAGGGGACCAAGGGCCTCAAGATCGATGTCGTCTGCGCGCGGCCCGAGCTCGCGGCGATGGCGCTCGAGCGCGCGGCCCGTCAAACCGCCGGCGGCGAGCCCCCGGTCTCCTGCGCGATCGTGGACGTCACGATCACGGGCACCTCCGCGACGCTCTCCCAGCTCGAAGAGATCGCCCGCGTCGCCGAGGCGCAGACCGTGCCCGTCGTGGTGAACGCGTCGCACGCGCTCCTCGGCCTGGATCGGCTCGCCGATCTCGAGCGGCTCGACAACAAGATCGCTCTCTTCTCCACGCCGGATCAGGTGCGCTGGCAGTCCACGGCGCAGAAGCCCGCGATGCGCTGGGTGACGATGGCGATGAACGGCATCCTGGCGCGCGCTGCCTACGACAAATCGACGTCGCGCGTGCGGGAGATGGTGGTCAAGGAGGAGCCGGCAGACGAGGGCGCGATGGTCTGGATCGCGCCGGCCTACGGCGTGGGCGCGCTCATCACGACGAGCTTCCACGAGACGCGCTGGCCCTGCCGCGTCGTGGGCGCCCGCAGCGGCGGCACGCTCGGAAACCTGCCGATCCACGAGGTGAGTGGGCAGGTCGACGACGCCGAGGTCGTGGCGATCCCCACGCAAGCGTTTGTCTCGACAGACTCGCAGCGCGAGCTCTCCAAGGCGGGCGTGCTCCTCCTCGCGTCGGCCCCGAACAGCGACTCGATTTACGTGCTCGCGGCCCCGACGTCCTACGTGCCGCCGCCCAAGCGCACGTACGACAGCGCCTCCACGGAGCCCGAGGCGCGGCTCGAACGGGTCTCCTTGGTCGATCAGCTCTTCGTGGCCCGAATCGTTCAGTTCCTGCGTGTCCTCGCCGGCCGTTTGCCCGGGAACGTCGCGCCCTCCGAGGCGAAATCCGTCGTGGATCGCTCACTCTGGGCGCTCTTCGAGGACGCCAAGCCCGGCAGCCTGGAGATCGCAGTGAACGCGCACGCGACCTCGGACGGCACTGCCGTCGCCGTCACGATCCGCCCGCGCCGCTTCCTCGGCGTCGCCCTGGAAGAGTTTTCCCTCGAGTTCCTCGTCGGCTGATTCAAGCCGTCGCCGCCGCGCCGGGGCGCTGCCCCGGGCCCCGCGGGGGCTGTTCGCCCCTCGACCCGAACCAGCGCAAGCGCTGGACTCGGGTTGGAAGAACCGCGCGATGCGCGGTTCTTCCACGAGCCGGCGGCAAGACCAGCGACAGCGTTGCCGATCGCAATGTCGACGCGGCGGTCTTGGTTGGCAGGGTCGTCTCTGGTCTTGTTTCGGCCTGTTCGAAGAACTGCGCATCGCGCAGTTCTTCGACAAACGGTCCAGCGCTTGCGCTGGTCCGGGTCCAGGGGCGGATAGCCCCTGGTGGGGCCTGGGGCGACGCCCCAGCGCGACGGCCCCAAAAACACGAAGGCCGGCTCTTTCGAGCCGGCCTTCGGCGTTTGTCGGAATCAGCCGAAACGGCTCATTCCTTGTCGAGCTTGCCGACGAGGCTCAGCGTGAAGAATGCGCCCATGTACTTGAAGTGCGGGCGCACCTGCATGTCGACCTTGTACCAGCCCGCGTTGCCCTCGACCTCGGTCACGATGATACGCGCCTTGCGGAGGGGGCGACGACCGCGGATGCTCGCCGAGACGACGTCCTGATCGGCGACGAACTGCGAGATCCAGTCGTTGAGCTCCTTCTCGAGATCGGCGCGCTCCTTCCACGTACCGATCTGCTCGCGCTGCAGCACCTTCAGGTAGTGCGCAATGCGGGCCATGATGAACATGTACGGGAGCTGCGTGCCGAGGCGATAGTTGAGCTCGGCGGCGCGGCCCTCCTCGCTCTGGCCGAAGTACTTCGGCTTCTGCACGCTGTTCGCCGAGAAGAAGCACGCGTTGTCCGAGTCCTTGCGGTAGGTGAGGCCGATGAAGCCCTCCTCCGAAAGCTCGTACTCGCGGCGCTCCGTGAGCATGATCTCGGTGGGGATCTTCGTCTGGATCTCGCCCATCGCCTCGTACTGGTGGAGCGGCAGGTTCTCGACCGAGCCGCCCGCCTGCGGGCCGATGATGTTTGGGCACCAGCGGTACTTGGCGAAGCTGTCCGCCAGGCGCGTCGCGAACGCGAAGACGGCGTTGCCCCAGCAGTACGAATCGTGCTGGCCGATGACGTTCTCATCGTAGTTGAACTCCTTCACGGGCACGGTGTTCGCGCCGTAAGGGAGGCGAAGGAGGAAGCGCGGCATCACGAGGCCGACGTAGCGGGAGTCCTCGGTCTCGCGGAAGGCGTTGTACTTCGTGTACTGCGGGCCTTCGAAGAGCGCCTTGAGGTCCTTCAGGTTCGGCAGGTTCAGGTAGTCCTTCAGGCCGAAGAACTGCGGGCCGGCGGCTGCGATGAAGGGCGCGTGCGACATCGTCGCGACGGAGGCGCACTTCTGCAGGAGCATGATGTCCTGCGGGCCGGGGCCGAACTCGTAGTTCGCGATGATCGCGCCGTAGGGACGGCCGCCGAACTGGCCGAACTCTGCCGAGTAGACGAGCTTGTAAAGACCGCTCTTGGGCACCTCGGGGGCGTCCTCGAAATCGGCGAGCAGGTCTTCCTTCGAGCAGTTCAGCAGCTCGACCTTGACGTTCTCGCGGAAGTCCGTGCGGTCCACGACGAACTTGAGACCACGCCACGCCGACTCCAGCTTCTGGAACGTCGGGTGGTGGAGGATCTCGTCGATCTGGCGCGACAGCTTGGCGTCGATCTCGGCGATCAGCGCGTCGACGAGGGCCTTGTCGACCTTCTCGCCCTCGCGCTTCGGCGCGATGAGCTCCGCGATGAAGGCCTGGACGCCGCGCTTGGCGACCTCGTAACCCTCGTCGCCCGGAGCCATCTTCGTCTCCGAGAGGATGTCGTCGAGAAGGCTGCCACCTTCGAGCGTCTGTACGCCCGCGCCGCCTTGCGCCTGATGCTCGGAAGCCATCGGTTACTCCTCCCCCTGCTTGAGACCGAGCTCGTTGATGAGCCGGTTGCGCTGGGCCGGATCGTTCAAGATCGTCTGAATCTTGTTGCGGAACGCCTTCTCGTTCCCGAGCGGGCCCTTCAGCGCGGTGAGCGCGGCGCGGAGCTCGAGCAGCTTCTTCAGCTCGGGCACCTGGTTGGCGATCGCCGCGGGCTCCATGTCCGACAACCGGCGGAACTTGAGGTTGACGTTGAGCTCGTTGTCCTCGTTCTCCGACAGACGATCCTTGACCGCCATGTTGAGGGACAACTTCTGCTCCGCCATCACCTTCTGGAAGTTGTCCTTGTCGACGTTGATGGGCTTCCGATCCTCGAGCGGCGTCGGATCGGGGCGCATCGTGTAGTCGCCAAGCATGAGGAGCTTCAGCGGGAGCTCGACCTCTTCCTTCGCGTTCCCCGTCGCTGGCTTGTACGTGATGTTCACGCGTTCTTTCGGCGCGACTGATCCTTCTTTCATCGCGGAAGGCTCCTTTCCCCTACGCTTGGGAGCTACATGCTCCGAGCGGCCGTTCCGAGCCGCCCTACGTTGAAAACGTGATTGCCGTCAGGTCGGGGCCCACCTCGACAGGCGCTCGAAGAATACCGCAAACTACCCCGACTTCGTCCATCCTTATCTTTCCGAACGAGTTCGCTCTTTTTCACTACGCGGGCGCTCAGGTGGCCGAGATGCGGAAGGCCGCCGCGGCATCCAGCTCGCAGAGGCGCTCGAACGCCTCGTTCTCCCTCTTACGCGCTTCCTCACTCACCTCGTATCCCTGGTTCAACCCGCGAAGCGCCGTGTAAAGCGCACCGTAGAGCTCCGCGCAGAGCTCCGGATCCCACTCGTCGAGTTTGTGCTGCCTGGCCATGCGCTCGAGACCATCGAGCTGCGCCCGCGCGATCGCGAGCTGCCCGAGCTGCAGGCAAACCTGCGCGATCGCGAGCTTGCCGCGGAACTTGTCGACCGGCGTCACCGCCGTCCCCGCGACCTTCGCCACGGCCTGGATCGCCCCGAGTGGATCCCCATTCTCGATGAGGTTTCGCGCTTCGCCGATCGCCTTGTCGAGCGCGCGGAAGCCCTTGCCTGCCGGCGCGCCGCCCGCCGCTGCGCCGCCGCCCCCGCCGCCTCCGCCCGATCCGAGGACCGGACGAACCTCGGCGTCGATCCAGGCCTTCGTGAGGTCGTCGGCGAGCGGGACGCCGTCGTTGAACGTGAGATCCGGCAGCGTCGGCGCGCGCTGCAAGAGGAGCGCGACCTCGCGCAAATGCGTGAGCTTCGCGTCCGTATACCCGAGCTGCTCGAGCGCGTTCGAGACGTGGCGATGCGGATCGAGCCAGAGGCGATGTTCCGAGACAACCTCGTCGACCGACGCCAGGATCCCATCCCAGTTGCTCGCCTCGGACATGCCGTCGAACGCGCCGCGCACGTGATCCGGCGGCGAAGGCAGGTAGGTTTGTCCACCCTCGGCCGGCGGATCCTGCTGCATGAAGAGCCAGAGGCCGGTGCGGCTCACGCGATACGCGAACGCGCTCGACGGATCGGCCGCGCGCAGCGCCTCGCCCGCGCGCATGAGCAAGGTGCTCACCTGATCGAGCACCGCGTTCGCCGAGTCCGCGTCCGTGATGGCCGTACCATCCGGAACCGAAACCTCGACGGCCGGCGTCTCCACGACCGGCGCGGAATACGCAGGCGGAGGCGGCGGCGGCGCGGGACGCGCGACGGCCGCAGGCGGAGGCGGAGGCGGCGGCGGCGGCGGCGGAGGAGGCGGAGGAGGCGGAGGAGGCGGCGGAGGAGGCGGCGGCGGCGCTTCCTTCGGAACACTCGCGAGCATGCGCCGCGCCGACTCACGCAAAGACCCCATGCCCGGATACGCGTCGCCGAGTTTGTCCCGGAGCTCCCCGTCGAGCTGGCGGCTCTGCTGATCGAGCGCGCCGATGATGTCCGCGTCTTTCGCCGTCGGGTTGAAGGTCCCGATCGCGGCCGCGACCTGATCGCCGTACCAGCTCATCAAGTTGCCGCGCGTCCGCGGGCGCTTGATGGGCGGATACATCTTGTCCCAGAACGCGGTGTTCAGCTCGTTGATGACCACGAGCCCATCGACCGCGCCCTGGACTCCGTCCGTGTGCGCCTTCGCCGCCGCGTAATACACCGCGAGACGAAAGTCCTTCGACTTGTCGGTGAGCAGCTCCTCGGCGTTCGTCACGATCTTCGACCAGTCGATCTTGCCGCCCTCGAGGGACTGCGCCTTGTCGACCTCGGCCTTGATCGCCTCGAACAACTCGTCGTACGAGACGTCCTGCCCAACACCCCCCGAGATCGGCTCGATCAACGCCGACACTCGGTTCTTTGCAGCCTCTACCGCGTCACTCGCCGCCATGGACGGCATCATACCCGCGGGTCGCGTGCGTTCGCACCACGTGTGCGCGCCTCGAACGAAAGGCGCGTCGTTCGGCCGCGGGGCTCGTTATTGGCCGAGGCCGTCGAGGAAGCCCGAGATGGTCAGCTCCGAACGCGCCACGAGGGCGTCGAGCTGCACGCCGAGGGCGCGGCGCGAGGTGGGCTCGTCGACCGTCGGAGGACGGCAAAGCTCCACGATGTGATCCGCATATCCCGTCGGCGCGATGAGCTCCCGGAACGAGGCCACGTGCGGCGGGCCGAGGTGGAGGAGCATCGTCTGCTGCGGGACCCAGAAGGCATTGAGCAGCGTGTTCTTCCAGCGCGCCAGGCGCAGCGTCATGTCCATCCACACGGCCGCCGCGTAGGCGTCGCCCGCGCCGAGCGGCAGGCGAATGCAGAGCCCCGTCTTCGGGTTCTCCTGGCCCATGAACGGCTCGACGGACGCGAACACGTTCTGCAAGACCCAGAAGCGCCCCGCATCCGTGCCGAAGCCCGTCTCCCAGAGCGCCTTCATCGACTGCGTGGTGAGCCACGAGCGATAACCGGCGCCCGCGGCGTCCGCGTCTTCGAGCGAAGGAGGAACGATGCGCGAAACACGATCGACGAACGCATCGACCGGGAGGGTTCGTCCGCTCGTGGCGATCTCGTACGACGAAGCGAGCAGCGACCAGAGCGCGATCGGGAGCGATGCGCCGGCCGACACGAGCTGGCCGTAATCGTACGAAGCAAAAACGACCATCGGGTACGTACGACCCGCGTTGTCGCCGCTCGCGGCCCAGGCGCCGACCATGCCGCGCGTGGGAGGCTCGTTGTCTTTGCCTTCGCCGTGAAAGATGAAGAGCCCGACGGAAGGCTGGTACGCCCCGTCGAACGAAGGGCCGAGCGCGCGACGCGCGAAATCGAGGCCCCCGCCGAGCCACCGATCGAACGCCGCGAGCTCGTCTCCGCCGGCATTGAAGCGGATGAAATCACCCGTCGCAGGGAGCTTGCCGAAGCAGCCGATCTGCGGGGGGCTCGCAGGCGTCTTCTTCTTTCGCCAGAACATCACCGGCCCGGCCCACAAATACACGAACCCCCTCTTTTTACAAGGGGGCGTGCTGCCGCGGGCGAACCCTGGGAGGGCATTCCACAGGCTGCTACGCGGCGCCTGTGGAACACCATCTCAAGAGCCCTTCTTGCCGCCGAAGCTGTCGCCAATGCTGGGGGGGCAGTTGGTCGCGCGGAAGAAGCTGTTGACGAACGGATGATTGGCGCGGGTGGGGCGCACTTCCATCGTCACCGTCACGGGAGGCGCAGTCATCTGCCACGTCACCGTGAAGACGCTGTCCTTGTCCTTCTCGGCCGTCGTCGTGCCCGCCTCGAACAGGCGGAAGATGCCCCAGGGGCCCTCACGCACGAGCTCCTCGTCGAGCCCACCGGCACCACGCACGCGGAGGCGCGCGCCGGTCTGCTTCTCGCCCGGCCAGGTGAACGTGTGCCAGAACTCCTTCTCGTTGCGATACTGGCGCTTCTGGCCGTCGATCTCGAAGAGCACCTCGCTGACGATCGGGCTCACCGTCTTCAGGTTGACGTGGAACGTCACCTGCGGTTTTTCGCCGCCGCCGCTCGGCCACATGGCCTCGGTGATCTCGTGCGCCCTGTGCAGGCACGGATAAAGCATCGCGTTGAAGGGCGTGAACGGCTTCGCCGGCTTCGGACGACCTTCGAGGCCGCCCTTCGGAATGAAGTCGTGGCCCACGCGAATGTGGAAGTCGTCGAGGTGCTGCTCGTAGAAGCCCCAGAGGATGCCCTCCTTCGGCTTCAAGAAGGCGACCACGTCCTCGAACGAAGCATCACGCGACGCCGCGAGATCGAACGGATACCGATCCTTGATGTTCTCGCGGAAGGGCGGCCAAACGACGACCTCCCAGAGCCCGCTCGCGGACCCGCCGGCGCTGCGCATGACAGCCTTGTAAGCCTGGCGGAGCGGGTTCATGAGCAGCGGCGTCATGAGCTCCTGGCCCGTCTCGTCCATCTTGAGCAGGAGCTTCTCGGTCTCGCGCACGGCCTCGCCGAACTTTTCGCGCGCGGCTTGCGTGCTGGCACCAGGAGGCGCGTCCTCGATGCCGCCCATCTCGGCCGCGAGCTGCTCGAGGTGACCGATGTACTTCGAGAGCTCGGCCGGCGTCGGAGGCGGCGGAGCCACGCCCTCCGCAGTCTGCTTGGGCTGCTCGGGCACGCCGAAGCGCACCATCGAGCGGAACTTGTCCGGGATCGGATCGTACGGACCCGCCGTGCCGCCGCCGCCGAGATTCACGAGCTGCGAGAGGCGGCCGCTCGTGCCGGTGCGCGTGCTGAACGACGAGTCGATCCGGCGCTTCACGCGCTCCTTGACCTGATCGAGCACGCCGCCATCCGCGAGGACCTGCTGCTCGGCCTGGTTCTCCACCAGGTCGAACTGCGTGTTGTCCTCGAGCGCGCGGAGCAGGCGCTGGTAGGGCCAGTCGGGCGTGGAGAGGACGCGGAACTCCTCGATTGCCTCTTTGTTGTTCGGCGGGATCTCGACCGAGATGTCCCGGAAGAACTCGAGCCACTCGCGGATGTACTGCGCGTCGTAGTCCTGGCGCACGCGGGCGAGGGCCTGCGCGATCTTGTCGCCCTGGCGCTCTTCCTCCTGCGTCAGCGGCACGACCCAGCGCTCGCGATCGAGGACCTTGATGCCCTCCTCGAGGCTCGCCACGACCTGCGCGTGGCCCTTCGCCGTGTACGGACCACGCACGACGAACCACTTGCTCGTGCGCTCCTTCTGGGCGCTGCGGACCTTGCTCAGGACCTCGGGTCGATCCGAGAAGAGATCGTCGAGCGAGAGGGGCGGATACTTCAGGTTCTCGCGCGTGTTCGGGCCGTTCTCGTCGTACTTCTCGTCGATCAGCGCAGTGACGAACCGGTCGTAGTACCGCTGCGTGGGGCCGACACGGGCGAGGATGTCGCGCGTGCGCTCCACGGTGCGCTTGTCGAGCTCCTCGCCCCGGATCGCACCGCGGCGGAGGAGGTCGACGTAGTATTTTACGTGAGGCGCGAGCTTCGCCTTGAGGTCGGCCTCGGGGATGTCCGTCGTCGGGCGGAGGATGTCGGTCCAGAGCTGCAAGAGCTTGCCCGTCTCCCACGCGGTCTCGGACTCGGGGAGCAGGTGGATCTTGTGCTCGTCGGCGAGCAACAAATACGTCTTGAGGTCGTTGTACTCCTCGAGGTACTTGCCGCCGGTCGCCGCGTTCAGGCGCTCTTCGAGGCGCGCACGCACGGGCTTGACGAAGCCCTCGCGCAAGGACGCGATGTACTGGTCCTTCGTCGGCTCGAAGAGTTTGTCGCCCTGGTACATACCCCAGCGGTAGCTCACGGGCGCTCCCTCCTCGCGGTACTGATCGAGGAGCTGGGCGTGCGCGCGGAGGTTGTCGAGCTTGTCGACTTTCTCCAGTGGCGAGCTGCCGTCGGTCCACTTCACGCCCGCCGCCTCGCCCGAGATCCGGGAGGTCTCGGCGACGAGCGCGCGGTTGTTCGCGAACGACATCACCGACGGGATGAGCAGGACGACCGCGAGCGCCGCCGCCGCGAACGCCGCCGCGAAGCGCTGGATCCTCTGCCTCCGGACCTCGGCCGCGGTCCGCGCCGCGATGTCCTGGTCCGGGAAGATGACGTTCATGAAGACGTCGCGGAGGAAGTAGCTCTTCGCCTCCGTGGCGCCCGCCGCCTCTGACTCGTCCGCGATCGCAGGGCGCAGGCCGAACGCGCTCATCATCGTGCCGAGGACGCGATCGAGGGGTTTTCCCTCTTGCACGCCGCTCGTCATGTAGAAGCCGCGCATGATCGGCGTCGCCAGGCCCGGCGTCTTCGAGGGCTGGAACGCGACGTTCAGGAAGTGCGAGAGGTTCTGCTTGATCGCCGCGAACTCGAGCGGGAACTGGAAGACTTTTTCCTTCGTCCCGCGATTGCGCTCGGTGACCATGCGGCGGAGCGCGCGGTCGTGCATGCGCTCGACGAGCGTGTCGAACTCGGCGTCGAAGATCTTGCCGGGCTCGCTCTTGTTCGCGTCGAGCTTGACGGTCGCGCCGAAGCCCTGGCCACGCTCGCTCTTCTTGAGATCGCCGAAGAACTCGACGAACCCGGAGACGAGGTCCACCTTCGTGAACATCACGTAGACGGGCAGGACCATCTTCAGCGTCGACTGCATCTCGTCGATGCGCGCGCGGACCTTCTTCGCGATCGACTCGACCTGCTCTTCCGTCGCGTCGACGAGCTCCGAGATGCTCACCGCGCAGACGACGCCGTTCACCGGCTTGTCGGGGCGGTACTTGAGGAGCTGCTCGAGGAAGGCCATCCACTCGTCGTGGTCGTCGGCCTCGGTCGTGTAACGGCCGGCGGTGTCGAGGAGGATCGCCTCGTTCGTGAACCACCAGTCGCAGTTGCGCGTGCCGCCGACGCCGCGGACGCCGCCGCCCTGCGGATCGAGGTACGGGAACACGAGGCCCGAGTGGCGCAGCGCGGTCGTCTTACCCGCGCCGGGCGGGCCGACCATCACGTACCAGGGCAGCGAGTACAGCGCGTTCGTGCCGCCCCCGAGCTTCGAGGACTTGAGCGCGTTGATGCCCTCCTGGAGCTGACGATGCAGCTCCTGGATCTCGGCGCGCCGCTCGGGCTTCGCGTTGAGCGCTTGCTCCTGGGCCTGCTGCGCGATCGCCTTCTCCAGCGCGCGCGCCGCACGCGCCGCGCGGATCCGTCGATACACGACGAGACCAACCAACCCGAGGACCACGACGGCCGTGATGGCGATCGGGATCCACGTCGGGAACACCTCGGCGCTCGGCCCTGGCCCGGTGGGTCTCAGGATGAACCATACGCCCCAGACGAGGGCGAGGAACAACGCGCTCAGGATCCACAGCCACATGGAACGTCTCCCTCGGTCCGGATCAACTTCCCGGGACTCTTACTTGCCGCCGCCCAAAAGCTTCTTGATGGCTTCGGCAGTGGAGTCGGCGTTCGAGCCGATGATGAGCCAAAGGATGAAGATCACGATCAGCGCCAGGATGAGGAACCCGATCGCGATGAAGAGATACGGCAGCTCGCGACGAACAGCGCCGCCGCCGCCGTCCTTGCGCTCCGCGTTCGGCGAGAGCTGATCTCCCCCGCCCTCCGCCAGCGCGACGTAGTTGCCGAGCCCCTCCACCACGGCCTGGAGCCCCTCCTGGTGCCGCAAACGATATTTCCCCTGAAAGCCAAGGGCCAAACAGAGGAAGTAGATTTGTGCGACGTGCGCGCGGTTGCGCTGGCCGTGCAGGTTGTCCAGGTTCACGAAGAACTGGTCGCCGGCCGTGTTGAGCTGGAAGAACTGCAGCTGCAGGGGGTTACTGAGCCACTGCGTCTTGCCCGGCCAGCTCGAGTGGTAGATGACCTCGTCGGCGAAGGCGGCGAGCGCGAACTTCGCGTCGATCATGTCCTGCTCGGGGATCCGAGCCTCGCGGCCGTTCTGCATCATCGTGTCGAAGAGCTGCAGGACGCGGCGCTGAAGGATGTCCGGCGCAGGCAGATCCCGAGAGTTCCTGAGCTGCAGGATCAGCGACAGGACATCCGAGCAGACCCAATACATCGACTGCGACAGGCTCATGCGCTCCCCATGATCTCAAAAGCCGCGCGCTTCATTCACTTGCCGCCCTGGACCGCGATCAGCCGCAGATCGACCTTCTGCGGGTCGATCGGCTGGTAGATCGCGATCGTGCCAGAGCCGAGGATATCGTTCCAGTAATCGCCAGCCTGGTCGACGCGGAGGTAGATGACGCCCGGCTTGACCGGGATCGCGCCCGGGGGCCGGTACTCGACCGCGACACGAACGCCAGGCATGGCGGCGTTCAGGATGTAACCGATCTGCGTCCACGACCCCATCTTGAGGAGCCGCGGCAAACGCTCGCGCAGCGTCGCCTCGTCGGCGCCCTTCGCCTCGAGGAAGAGCTCGTGCGTGCGCGGGAGCTTCGGATCCTCGAACTTGCCGAGGTACATGCCGTCCTCGCGCTTCTCCAGCGGAACGACGGTGTAGTTCTCCGCGAGCACGCTGGCGACGAGCGTGAGCGCGCGATCGAAGAGCGGCTCGAACACGCCCTCGAGATCGAGGTAGTTGAACTTCGGGATCGACGTCGGATCGCCGTCCGCCGCGAACGTGCAGAGCTCGCCGATCAGCGACGCGATGAGGACGTAGCAATCCTCGGGATGTGCGTTGCCATGATCGACCATGTGCGAGACGGCGGGGATGAACGCGTTCAGCGTGTGGAGCATCCAGAACTTCGCCGTGTCGGAGAACTGGAAGTCGACCGACGCCGCCGTGCGCAGCCTGCGCCCCTCGGCGAGGGACTTCTGCTTGCCCACCATCGCCGAGAGAATGCGCCGCATCCCCGACATGATGTGGTCGGAGCTGCCGATGTGCGGGATCGGCGGGATGAAGCTCTTCTTGAGGACGATCGCGCCGGTCCGATCCCGCACGAGCTGCCCGATCCGCACGGTCTGATACGCGTCGCGCGGCTCGGTGCCGAAGAGGATGCGGAGGTTGTAACGAGCCCAAACGACCGAGGTGTCGTTGCGGCCCGTCGTCATGTCCGGGACCGTCGTGGTCGCCGCGACGAACCGGATCGCCGGGTTCGCCTTCGCCGGATCGAGCGCGACGTTCGGGTGCGTCTCGCGCACGTTCGGGATCGCCACGAAGACGTCGAGCGCCTCGAGGGCCGCCGGGAACACGCCCTCGAGCGGCCGCGCCTCGACCACGTCCTCGCCGCGATCACCGACGAAGAACGGCGTGCCATCGGGGAAGAAGCCGTGACACTTGACGAGCTTGAGTTGTCCCGCGGCGAGGGCGCGCTCGTCGAACTGCACGCCCGTCACGCCCCACGGATAACTCAAGAGCGCGTTGGTGCGCGCTTGGAGCAGCGACTCGTGGTACTGGTCCCCTTGCTGAAGATGCTGAGGGGTCATGAAGAGCCCCTCGGTCCAGACGGGCTTGCGCGGGTGGATCATATCGCCCGGTCAGTCTTATCAGAACTCGCCGCGCAGCCCTAGGGGGCCGGGGCAGCGGCCTTCGGCGGAGCGTTGCCGCCCGACGCCTTGGGGAGGTTGACCCTGCGGACCGATGTCGCGTTCGGGAACATCGATTCGTCGAATTCGCTGCCGTTGTCGATCTTCGTGGACTCGACGAAAAAGGCAGTCTTGGGGTCGGCCTGCGCACCGGCGTCGCTCTCGCGGCCGCCGCACTGGGCCTCGCCCGGCATCAGAGGAAATGCGTAGAACGTCTTCCAGCTCTGCCCCTTCGGGCTGTGGAAGAGCGCGACGCCTCCGAGCGTGCTCGCCTCCTTCGCGCGCTCGAACTTCACCTCCACGAGATCGTTCGGGAAAACGCTGACTTCGTCCACCTTGACGATGTCGTCGGCGAGGACCTCCTTGTCGGACAGGAGGACCTCGTCGTACGTCGCGTTCTGCATCCGCATCTCGTCCTTGAGCTGATACAGCCGGATGACGACGGGGCGCGGGTTCTGGTTCTCGTTCGGGTTGATGTTGTCCGCGGCGTAGATGCGAAGCGTGACGATCTGGACGTCGCACGGCTTCGGCGCGGCAGGTGGCGGCGCGGATCCGCAGCCGATCGCAAACGAGGAGAGCGCGCCAAGCCCGAGCCCGAGAAAGGAGAGAGAGGCAAGGGCCAGGGCCGCGCGCTTGCGTTTCCAGGAGGTGGTGGACGCTGAGGCCGCCATGGCCCTCCTTTTTATCGGAAGGTGTGGCGAGTGGCCTAGCTTTTTGCCGAAAGCGTCGGCCCAGAAACCAAAAGGCCCCCCTCGCCGAGCGCGAGAGGGGCCTTGACCCCGAGCGGGTGTTACGCGGTCACTCCGGGAACGTCGCCGTGAAGTTCTTCTGATCGTCGATGTCGATGAAGAGCTTCTTCGGCATCACGCCCTCGGCCATCTTCGTGAGGATCTCCTGCGACAGCATCGGCAGGAGCGACGCGCGCAGGATGTGGTCGATGTTGCGGGCGCCCGTATCGACCTCGGTGCACCGGCTCGCGATGAGATCGACCATGCGATCCGAGTACGTCGCGTCGATCTTCTGGCTCTTCTTCAGGCGATCGACGAGGCCGTTCAGCTTGAGGCGCGTGATCTCGCCGAGCGCGGCGGGCGAGATCGGGATGTACGGGACCACGGTCATACGCGCGAGCAGCGCCGGCTTGAAGTGCGCGGAGAGCGTCGGCTTGATCTCCTCGTAGATCTCGCGGATGACCGGCTCGCGGTTCTCCTCCCACGCCGAGACCACGTGGTTCGTGATCTTATCGGTCGCGAGGTTCGAGGTCATGATGATGACCGTGTTCTTGAAGTCGACGAGCAGGCCCGTGCCGTCGGTGAGCATGCCCTTGTCGAACACCTGGTAGAACAGGTTCATCACGTCCGGATCCGCCTTCTCGCACTCGTCGAGGAGGACGACCGTGTAGGGCCGCTGGCGCACGCCTTCGGTCAGCATGCCGCCCTCGCCATAACCGACGTAGCCGGGCGGCGAGCCGATGAGCCGGGAGGTCGTGTGCTTCTCCTGGAACTCGGACATGTTGATCGTGACCATCATGCGCTCGCCGCCGAAGAGCATGTCCGCGAGCGCGAGCGCCGTCTCCGTCTTGCCGACGCCGGACGGGCCGACGAAGAGGAAGACGCCCATCGGCGTGTTCTGCGGCTTGAGGCCCGCGCGCGCCGCCCGGAGCTCCTTCGCCACCGTCTCGAGGGCGTAACCCTGGCCCTTGATGCGCGTGTTCAGGCGCGACTCCATCTCGACGAGCGCCTTGACGCTATCCGAGACCATCTTGCCGACGGGGATGCCCGTCCAGGCGCTGACGACGGCCGCGACCATCGCCTCGTCGACGTCCGGCCGGAGCAACGGCACCTCGCCCTGGCTCTTGTGGAGATCGCTGATCGCGGCGACGACCTCGCGGCGGATCGCGTCTTTCTCCTCCGTCGTCTTCGCCTCGTCCATGCGCTTGCGCGCCTCGAGCACCTTCTTCGCGCCCGCGGACTCGTTGTCGTAGGCGACGCGCGTGTTCTCGAGCTCGACCTTCGACTTCGCGATCCGGTCCTCGAGATACTCGACGCGCTCCTGCTCGATCGTGAGGCCCGCGTCGCGGTCGCGCTTGAGCGCCTCGAGCTCACGCGTGAGCGTGTCGATGCGGACCTCGATGTCCTCGACCTGCGCGGGCTTCTGCTGGAGCGCGATCTTCACGCGCGCCGAACAGGTATCGAGGAGGTCGACCGCCTTGTCCGGCAAGAGGCGGCCCGAGATGTAGCGGGCCGAGAGCTTCACGGCCGCGACGACCGCCTCGTCCGAGACGATGACGTTGTGGGCCTCCTCGAACTTCGGGCGGAGGCCGCGGATCATGGTGATCGCGACCGCCTCGCTCGGCTCGTCGACCTTCACGGGCTGGAAGCGCCGCGCGAGCGCCGCGTCCTTCTCGAAGTACTTCTTGTATTCGGCCCACGTCGTGGCCGCGATCGTGCGCAGCTCGCCGCGCGCGAGGGCGGGCTTGAGCAGGTTCGCCGCGTCGCCCGCGCCCTGCTGGTTGCCGGCGCCGATGATCGTGTGCGCCTCGTCGATGAAGAGGATGATCGGCTTCGGCGAGCCCTTGATCTCCGAGATGACCTGCTTCATCCGGTTCTCGAACTCACCCTTCACGCCCGCGCCGGCCTGGAGGAGGCCGAGATCGAGGCCCAGGATCTCCACGCCCTGCATGATCGGCGGGACCTGGTTGTTCACGATCATGAGCGCCATGCCCTCGACGAGGGCCGTCTTGCCGACGCCGCTGTCGCCGACGATGATCGGGTTGTTCTTCCGGCGGCGGCCGAGGATGTCGATCATCTGCCGGATCTCGCCCTCACGGCCGAAGATCGGGTCGATCTGACCGGCGCGCGCGCGGCCCGTGTAGTCCACGCAGTACTTCGCCAGCGCCGAGTCCGCCGCCGCGCTCGCCGTGCCCTGCGGCAGCCCGCCCGGGCCTGCGCCGCCCGCCGCGCCGCCCGTCGCCGTCGGGGCCGACTCCACGTCCTCCTTCGAGCCGGAGATGATCTTCGGGAGGTTGTTCTTGACGTCTTCGCGCGAGATGCCCTCGAGCAGCGCGGAGAGGCCGCTCATCGTGTACTTCGTCGGCTGGTTGACGATGCGCGAGAAGAGCACGCCGCTCCGGATCCTCGTGTACCCGTAGTCCATCGACCCGACGACGAACGCGTCCTGCATCCACTCGAGCATCATCGGGGAGAAGACGGGCTTACCCGCGTTGCCCGTGCGCAGATCCGAGAGGCTCCGCTGCAGGGCCTGCCGGAGGCGCGCGGGGTCGAGGTCGTAATGCATCACGAGGAACGCGATGTCGGAGTTCGCATCGTCGAGCAGGTTGAGCAGCAGGTGCTCGACCGTGATCTCGTAATGCCTCGCATTGACGCACTGGGAGGCAGCCGCCTCGAGCGCAGCGATGCAGGTTTTGCTGAGCCGCTTGATGATGGACTTGTGTTCGACGAGCATCATGGCCCGGGCATCCTACAAGGACCCGGGGCCCGACGTCACCCGCGGGATCGGCCTCGCGATCCTTTCCTTCCATCGCCGCGACCCTTTTGCGCGTCCGTCTTCTCGGTACCGCGCGCTGCGTCGGAAGGACCCTTGTCCTTATCTTTGCTCGCGTTCGCGCTCGTGCCCGGATCGATGATGCGGCGCTGCGTCTCCTCCGCTTTGGCGCCCGCCTCACCCCCCTCGGCCGCGCCGAGATCGAGCGCACCGAGCACGCCGGGCTTGACGTGGAGCCTCAAAATGGATCCTGCGCGGAGTTTGTCCTCTTCGCCGAGCCGGTTTTCCCGCGCCACGTCGTCCACATCCATCGCGAATTGACGCGCGATTCCGATGAGCGTGTCGCCCGGACCAACCTTGTAAAGCAGCGTCTTTCGCCCTGTGCGCTTCTTGCGCGGCCGGAAAGGCTCCTCGTCGCCCTCGTCGTCGTCCGCCGCGGGGCCCACGCCGGCCTGCGCCGCGAGCTCCTCGACCGGATCCCGGAGCGCGCGCCGCTTCTTGTACGAAGGCAGGAGCGAGAGCAGGCTGTCGTTGTCCCGCGTCGCCGCGCGACGCCGCACGAAATCGCGCCCGCCGATGAGATCGACCGGATCGAGCACGGCCGCGTCCTCGGTCACGATCGGCTCGGTCTGGAGGAGAACCGGCAACATCGTATGCGCGCGCGAGAGCGACTCGGCCGGCACGTTCACGAGGAAGTCGCCACGCCCCGGCGGCAGCCTATCGCCGAGCAGATCCGGATTGAGCTGCCGCACCGTCTTCAGCGGCACGCCGGCCGCCTTGGCGAGGGTCTTGAGCGACAAACCAGGCGGCGCCGCGATCTCGGCGGCGTCGACGGGACGCGCGAGCTCGACCTGATCGAACCCGAAGCGCTCCAGGTTGTTCGCGACGAGCGCCGCCGCCGCGATCTTCGGGACGTACGACGCCGTCTCCGAGGGCAGCGCTTCCTGCCGCGCGAGCTCGTTGAAGTCGGCCGTGCCGTAGCGATCGATCCGATCGAGGAGCTGCTCGTAGCCCATGTTGTACGCCGCGAGCGCGAGATCCCAGTTGCCGAAGCGCATGTAGAGATCCCGGAGGTGGTGCGCGGCCGCGCGCGACGCGAGCCTCGGGTTTTTCCTCTGGTCGACGTGCTTGTTCTGCTCGAGCCCGTACACCGCGCCCGTCGCCGGCATGAACTGCCAGAGCCCCATCGCCCCCGCCGGCGACTTCGCCCGCGCGTCGAACCCGCTCTCGATCATCGCGACCCAGATCAGATCCTCGGGCAAACGCCACTCGCGGAGCTCGCCCTGGATGAGGTCCTGGTAGCGGCCGCTGCGCTTCAGCCAGGTCTCGAACATCCCGCGGCCTCGATCGGTCCGCGTGAAGAAGCGGACGTACTTCAACGTGCGCCGCGTGATCGACACCTTCAGATCCGGCAGCTGCAACCGCGAGAGCGCCTCCGCGCCCGCCACGTCGAGATCGTCGACCTCGGCCCCCTCCCCCGTCGCGTCGGAGTTGAGCCGCGGCGGACGCGAGTACATCGGCCGATCGAGCGAGGACTGCTCGCCGCGCGCCGCCTCCCGCATCTCGACCTCGCGCAGCCTGCCGAGGTGCTGCGACTCCGGCCCGCCCATCCGCGCCGCCGTGACCCCGCCCCGCGGCGCCTCCCCCCGCGCGGGCGCTCGCGAAGGATCCACGACGAGCGGCACCGGCGCGGCCTCGGGGCGGGGCGCCCCCGGCGTCGGCGCGACCGCCACCACGGCGGCCTGGACAGGCGCCAGCGCCGCGTCCGGTGCGCTCATCCCCACGCCGTACCCAAATGCAAGGGCCGAAACGAGGGGCGGAATCCTGTGGAGGAGGCTCATGTCGGTCAGGGTCGCATGATGTAGGTAAAGGTGTCAAAAAACCGGGACGACCGACCCAAAGGCCCGCGAACGGGGTGACGCGCCGCGCCGCGGCGAACCTGGCGGGATCGAAGGAGGATCGTCTTGATCGTCGCCCGCTACTTCTGGTCCCGGGACACTGTCTGCTAGTCTCGCACCCATGCCGCTGGCGCTCGTGGCCCGGGTCATCGATACCCAGGCCAATCAAAGCTTCGACGTCACATTCGAGCGCTTCCCCATCCGCATCGGCAGAAACCAGCTCAACGACCTGCACATCGATCGGCCGTACGTCTCGCAGTTCCACCTGGCCATCGACGTCCGCGATCGGCAGATCATCGTCAAGGATCTCGGCTCGACGAACGGGACCGTGTTCGCGGGTCGGCGCCTCACGCGCGACACGCCGACCGACGTCACGAGCACGCCGGAGCTGACCATCGGGCCGATCGTGATGCGGATGCAGCTCATCGACGCGGCGCCGAAGAAACGCGAGGCCCCGAAAGACGGGACGGTCCTCGACTTCGCCCAGGAGCAATCCGGCAACGCCGCCGCGTCGTGGAGGCAGCAGCAGAAGCCGATCACGCCCGGCGCCGAGGACGCCTACGTGCGGCAGCTCCAGCCCTACGTCGAGGCCTACCGCGCGGCCTGGGGCGGCGTGTATCGCGTGATCTACGATCACCTGCCGCGCCTGTCGCCCGAGGTGCGGCAGAACTATTTGAAGCGCGTCGCGATGGAGCAGCCGACCCTCGCGGCCGAGAACGATTTCCAGAAGCTCTCGCAGTACTACGGCGTCGATCCGCGCATGCTCGGCGAGCCGAGCCCCGCGCAGGCCGCGCACGCCGCGATGATCGAGCTCGCGCGCACGCTCGCGCCTGGCTCGAAGCCGATCGAGGACGTGGAGAGTGTGCTGACGTTCGGCCGCAAGCTCCGCGACGCGATGGAGGTCTTCCTCAAGTGCTTCGTGAGCTTGCGGAACGGCTACCAGGAGTTCGAGGCCGAGATGCTGGCGCGCGAGGTCACGCCGGACGAGAACGATCGCGTCGCCTCGGCGAAGGACGAGAAGGAGCTCGGCAACGTGCTGCTCGGCCAGCAAGGCGGACCGGACGCGCCGCGGCAGCTCCAGGACATCTTCGTCGACGTGATGAGCCACCAGGTCGCGCTCATCAACGGCGTGATGGAAGGCGTGCGCACGCTGCTCACGAAGCTGTCGCCGAAGACGATCGAGGACGAGCTCGAGCGTCGTGGTAAGCGGGGCGGCCTATTCTCGAACAAATTCGAAGCTCTCTGGAAGCTCTACGAGGTCGTCCACGGCGACTACGCTGGAGAACAGAAAGAGACCTTCCTGATTATTTTTGGCCCGCAGTTCTCTCGCGCGTACGCTGCGACTGCCGGGGATGACGAGAAAACCACCGGCGATGCGGGTGCGAAGAACCGCGGCCGCTTCACTCTCTCGCCGAACCAGCTCAAACGATGAGCCGCGCCCGCATCGCGGGGCGCGGATACGGAAGGCTCATCCGAATGCGTATCAGGGAGATCGTTCTGGCCACGTTGGGCCTCGTCTCAGCCTCCTTCGCCTACTCCACGGAGGCATCCGCCCAGACCGCCGGCGTCCCGGCCATCGCGCCGCGCGACGAGACGTGGGGCACGGTGAGCCACGTCATGCTCGGCGTCGGCGCCGGCACGGTCTTTCTCATGCCGCGCGTGTACTACAGCGACCCGGAAGCGACGGTCGGCTGGAAGGGCCGCTGGCACTTCTCGAGTTTCGCCCCCGCGATGACGATGGCCGCCGCGACGTTCCTCGTCGACGGCCCCATCCGGAACGCCTTCCAATCGGAGCGCCCAGGCTGCACCGTGGATCAGACGCTCGTCGCGAACCCGGACTCGGGCTGCGAGACGTTCGGCGGGCCCTCGACACACGCCTTCGCGTCGTGGGGCGCGACGGGCGTCGGCACGGGCATCTTCCTCGTCGACACGATCAAGTACTCGAAGGGCCGCTTCAACGCGGGCTCGTTCATCGGCAACATCGGCGTCCCGCTCGTGGCCTCGATCCTCACGTCGGTCGGGCGCGGCGTCGAGTCGCCCGCGGTCGACGAGTTCGGCACGCAGACGCTCCCCTACGAGAGCTCGAACCAGATCATCGCCGGCACGTTCGCGGGCTTCTTCACCGGCCTGCTCGTCGGCGGCGCCTACGCGCTCCTCCAGCGCCCCTCCTGCGGCTACGGCAACGCGATCTTCTGCTGGTGAAATGACAGACGCCCCGCGCGGGCGGGGCGTCTCCATCATTCCCTGAACCGTTGGCCCTCCGAAGTTCGGAGCGCCAACGGTTTTTCCTTTTGGAACCTCAGTCCTGACCGACGACGCGCTCCCAGAGCGGGTCGTTCGACGAGAACAACGCGTCGCGCTCCACCTTGAGGAAACGCGAGAACTCGACCTTGCGCAGGGCGCGGTCGCTGTCCCGGTTCGGATCCTCGTAGTGGATGATGCTCACCTTCACCTGCTCGAGGAGCTGGATCCCGTTCGGCTTGTAGCTGACGTCCGTTCGAAGCTGATAGCGCGCGTAGAGCCCGCGCTCGGTGACCGACGGGAGCACCTGCACGCGCTCGATGTCGACCTTCGCCGCCTCGATCAAGCGCCCGCGGCGCGCGAGGAACATGTGCGCCTGTTTGCGACAATCATCGGGATCGGGGCAGCGCTTCGCCTCCGCCACGACGAGGTTGTCGTCGCCGAGACGAACCGGCGTGATCTGCGATTTGGCGGGCCCGCGGAAGCTGCCGATCGCGTAGATCTCGGCGCGATCGTCGACCGCGCGCGCGAGGAGGATCGGGCCGCCTTCGTCGCCGTTTTCGAACTTGAGCACGCGGTACCAGAGCGTGCGCAGGCCGTTCGGGCCGGAGCGGACGTCGACCTCCTCGACGTCGAGCTTGCGCGGCCAGCCTTTCTCCGAGATGCCGCCGCGGAGCGACTCGTTCGCGAAGGCGTAGTGGCCCGTGCAGTCGACGTCGGTCGGGTTCAACCCCTTCTCCGCGTTGAACCCCGGGAACGCGATCTCGGCCCACTGATCGGCCTCGAGCGTGCGCACCACGGCCTTGCCGCGGCCCCCGCGCAGCGGTGAGAGCTTCTGCGTGCACACGGCGATCGGCGTCTGCTCGCGCGTCTTGGCCTCGAGGTGCGGCTGCTCGGGCGCAGCGCCGCAGCCCATCGTGGAGGCGATCCCCAGCGCCAGCGCGGCGAGGCTCCCGCGGCGCGCCGTTTTCGCTTGGTTCGGGCGGTCTTGAAGAGACGGCTTCACGCCTCATTTCGTATCACGCAAGGCGCCTGCCACGAAAATTCCCTGTGAGCCCCCCGCGCACGATCCACGGCCCGAACCCCGACAACGCCCCCTCCACACGAAGGCAGGTGACCTTTGATACAATGCCAACGAGCCGTTTCGAGGGGGAAGCGCGGCGCGGGGATTCGGGGCTTCTGGTCGAGCGGGGCGACGGGTAGAATGGTCAGCATGGCAGCCTCGCTGCTCACGCGCATCGCCCACGCGGCCAACCCGCACTCGCTGGAGAGGCACACGTGGAAGGATCAGGATCTCGAGCAGGGGGTGATCACGCACCTCTCGCGGATGCTGAACACGCGGCAGGGTAGCTCCCTGACCTGCCCGGATTATGGGCTGATCGAGGTGTCGGAGATGCTGCACGACTTCCCCGACGCGGTCGGCATCGTGCAACGCGCCATCAAGAACAGCATTCAGCAGTACGAGCCGCGCCTGAAGAACGTGCAGGTGCGGCACATCAAGAACGAGGTCCTGGGGACCATGTACCTCGAGTTCGAGATCACGGGGCAGCTGCACTACCCGGACGGACGACGTTCGGGGCTTCGGTTCAGCACCTCCGTGGATGGGAGCGGCAACGTCAAGATCGGCTGATCGGTTCGCGGAGGCGCGAACCTCTTCACGATCGTTGACACTGCCTCTGCGGAACGGTCGACTGTTCGGCGTCGGGCCCCATGTTCAACAAGTACTACCAGGACGAGCTATCCTACCTGCGCGAGCTCGGGCGCGAGTTCGCGCAGGCGTACCCCGCGATCGCGCCGATGCTCGCCGAGCGCGGGGCAGATCCGGACGTCGAGCGGTTGCTCGAAGGCGTCGCGTTCCTGACGGGGAAGATCCGGCAGAAGCTCGACGACGAGCTGCCCGAGGTCATCCACTCGGTCGCGTCGCTGCTCTTCCCGCACTACCTCAGGCAGATCCCGGCGACGTCGATCGTGGAGTTCACGCCGCTGCCGAACGTGGTCCGCGAGAAGCTCATCGTCGCGCGGCACGCCGAGGTCGGCTCGGTGCCCGTCGACGGTGTTTCGTGTCGATTCCGCACGACGCAAGACGTGGAGCTCCTGCCGCTCACGGTGGAGGACGTGCGCGTCGAGACGGGCGCGCAGCTCGCGCAGTCCTTGCGGATCGAGGTGAAGGTGACGGGCGGCGCGGCGCTCGCGGCGCTCGCGCTCTCGAGGATCCGCTTCTACATCCACGGCGAGCGCAGGCTCCAGGACGACGTGCGCGTCTGGCTCGGGGCGCACGTCGACTCCGTCGCGCTCTGCGCGGTCGACGCCGCCGGTCGTGACACGACGCTGGCAACACTTCCTGCGCGCAACGTAAAACTCGTCGGGTTCGACGAGGACGAGGCGCTGATCCCCTACCCGCCCACGGTTTACGCAGGGTTCCGGCTGCTCCAGGAGTACTTCACGCTCCCGCAGAAGTTCGCGTTCTTCGAGGTCGTGGGCCTCGAAGCGATGCCCGCGGACAAACTCACCGACCGGTTCTCGATCCTGATCCAGTTCAAGGACGGTCTGCCGGCGGGGACACGTCTGTCGAAGGAGAACTTCCGGCTCTTCTGCTCGCCGGTCGTGAACCTGTTCGAGCACTCGAGTGATCCGATCAAGCCCGATCCGAGCAAGTACGAGTACCTCGCGCGCCCCGCGGGCTCGACGCCGGTCGCCTACGAGCTCTACAGCATCGAGAACGTGATCGGCATCGCGCGGCGCACGAGCCAGCGCGTGAAGATCCCGCCGTTCTTCTCGTTCGAGCACGAGCTCGATCCGGAAGCGTCGTCGCGCGGCGTCTTTTACCAGACGCACATCAAGCCGGCGGCGATCGGCGACGGCGTGGACATCTACGTGTCGTTCGGCTCGGCGCAGGACGGCGCGGCGATCCCGGAGTTCGACGTCATCAGCATCGAGGCGACGTGCACGAACCGACGCCTGCCGGCGCAGCTCAAGGTCGGCGATCTGCGCGTGCCGACGGCGACGTCGCCGGCGGTCGCGAGCTTCACGAACGTCACGGGCGTGACCGCGCCCTTGCCTCCGCCGATGGGCCGCGAGCTTCAGTGGCGCGTGCTCTCGCACATGGCGATGAGTTATCGCTCGATCACGGAGCTCGACGTGCTCCGGTCCGTCCTCGAGATCTACAACTTCCCCGCGCTCGTCGATCGTCAGGCGGCGCGGGCGAACCAGCTCCGCATGCAGGCGATCAAGTCGATCCGCGTCCGCCCCACGGATCGGCTCTACCGCGGCGCGCCCGTGCGCGGCGTGGCGACGGAGGTCGAGCTCGACGAAGGGGGCTTCGCGGGTGAAGGCGAGATGTATCTCTTCGCGAGCATCCTGAACGAGATGCTCGCGGCGTACGTCTCGCTCAACTCCTTCACGCAGCTCAGCGTCACCGGCACCAATACGCGCGTGGTTTATCGATGGGAGCCGAAGAGCGGCAGCCTGAACCTGATCTGAGCGGCGGGCCCAAACCCGACGCGGCGTTCGCGCCGTCGCCCGATCCGGAGCGGCAGGCGAAGGCCATGATCGCGGCCAAGATGGCCGAGCTCGAGCACAGCGCGCGTCGCTACTCGTTCTTCCGGCTCGTCTACATCCTCGAGCGCCTCTTTCCAGGCAGCGCGCCCGTGGGTCAGCTCGGGCCCGTCGCGACGGAGCGCATCCGCCTGCGCGCGGACACGAGCCTGATCTTCGCGTCGACGGACGTCAGCGAGCTGAAGTCGACGAAGTACCCCGACGAGGTCGAGCGCGCGCGCATCACGGCGGGCTTCCTCGGGCTCTACGGCTCGGTCTCGCCGCTTCCGACGTACTACGTCGAGGAGCTCGCGCAGGAGGACTACCAGGGTGGTCCGCAGCCGAAGCGCGAGTTCCTCGACGTCTTCAACCATCGCCTGCTGTCGCTGTTTTACCGGGCGTTCACGAAGTACCGGCACTCGGTCGGCTACCGGAGGAAGGGCGACGATCCGTTCACGCGGCGCCTGCTCTGCGCGGCAGGCGTCGATGGGTTCCGCGAGCACAAGAGCCCGCTGCACCGGTTCCTCTACCTGCGCTACGCGCCGTTGCTCGCGACGAAGTCCCGCAGCGCGCATGGGCTCGAGGTGGTGCTGAAGGACATCTTCGGCAGCATGGGCGTGGACATCGAGCAGTTCGTCGGGCACTGGACGCTGCTGGAAAAACCGCTGCGCAACAAGATGGGCGTGGCAAACCATCAGCTCGGCGAGAGCCTGACGATCGGTCGATGGGTCTACGACGGGACAGGCCGATTCAAGATCAAGCTCGGGCCGCTGAAGTACGACGAGTACATCTCGTTCTTGCCAGGCGGCTCGAACCGCTCCGTCCTCAAAGCCGCAGTCGACACGCTGACGCGCGGCGCATGCGACGCGATGCTCGAGCTGCACGTGGCGACGGAGGACGCGCCGCGCTTCCAGCTCGCATCACCGCGCGCGTCGACGCTGGCGCGAACGACGTGGCTCGGCGGCCCCGTCGGCCAAAACTTCGTGATCGAAGTACCGCTGAACGACAAACCCCAGAAGACCGGCCAGGGAGAAGACGAAGAGGAAGAACGTCTCGACCCGCCGCCGCTTCCGTACTAGCCCCGCCGCGCTGGGGCGTTGCCCCAGGCCCCACCAGGGGCTATCCGCCCCTGGACCCGGACCAGCCAGGGGCTGGACCCGGGGTCGATGAACTGCGCGATGCGCAGTTCATCGAACAGGCCAGGGCAAGACCGGCGAGGACGCTGCCAACCAAGACAGCCGAGCTGCCCTTTCGACTGGCAACACGGTTCAACTGGCCCGTTGGAAGAACTGCGCGGAGCGCAGTTCTTCCATCACGAGTCCAGGGCTTGCCCTGGTCCGGGTCGAGGGGCGGATAGCCCCCGCGGGGCCCGGGGCAGCGCCCCGGCGCGGCGGCCCCCCGAAGAGACCCATCCTGATGTGAGGAAGGAAATCGCTCAGTACACGAGCATGCTTCGCAGCGCTGTCGCCATCTCGTCGGCGACCGACTCGATGTTCTCGCCGTGAACGACCTGCACGAGCAGGAGGCGATTGCCGCTGCGGATCAGAATTTCGTGCGCGTACGAGTGATACGCCGGTTTGGCGGGGACACGCGTCTTCACGATGTAGCTTCGTGCTTGCGCGTTCGCCGTTGCCACGGGCATTCGGCCTGCGAGGATCTGCGCGCCTTGCTCCTCGCAGTCGCGCTCGTAGCGCTTCATCACGTCGGGCCAGGTGTCCTCGGGGTGATCGATCCGTTCGTAGATCGAGAAGAGGAACTGGCGCGGCGACTGGTACGAGATGAAGCGTTGACCGGGGGAGTAGTCCGCGTCGCGCACGTACCAGTCGATCGGGCGTGCGAGGCGCACGTCACCGTCGAGCACGCCGACGCCCACGCGGCGCGGGAGGCGCTCGTTTTCGTCGGCGTTCAGCTTCGGGAAGTAGACTTCGTAGCTCTGGTTCTTGTCGATGACCCCGCTGCCGTGCAGGTAGAACACGTCGTCTCGCTGGGGCGCCGTGGGCGAGCCACCGCAGCCGAGCGAGACGATGGGCAGGGTCAGCGCGCCCAGCACGACGGCCAGACGGCGAACAGAGCGGAGCTTGGGGGCAGAGAGGTCGACGGGCCTCATCACGGTTAACTTAGGATACCCTGGTCGCGGGGCCAAATGATCGCTCATGAGTTTGGCCTTCTCGCCGAGACCGTTGAATCATCGGGCCGGCTTCGGACAAGATGATGCCAGGATCCGGCGTCGCTCGCGCGGCGCCTGGGGAGTGCACCGTGACGTATCTCGCAGAACGTAGTGTCCTTCTATCCCTCGCCCTCGCGCTCGGCGGCTTCGGCTGCGTCGGTCTCGAGGCTGGCATCGACTATCCGAGCGATTTGCCCTCGCCGGATGAGCACCTGACGACACCGGAGGGCGACGCGGACCCCAGCGTTTCGCTGAACGGATTCGTCATCAAGGATGACGTCTGCAAGGGGCTCGACACCCACCCGATCACGCAGCGGCTCGGGCCGGAGGACTTCGCGCGTTTCCTGGAGACCCAGGGGCTCAAGATCGAGCCCAAGAAGGCGCGTGACAACCTCTACTGGTTCGACTTCCCCACCGGCGAGAAGAAGGAGGGGGAGCCGCAGCAGTTCGTGCGCCTCCGCCTCGCGGTCCTCGACGACCACTTCGCGGCCACGCGGGATCTGCAGGAATCGCTCCTCGATCACGGCCCTGGCTGGTGGGGGGTGCGCCGGTCGAACCTCGCGGTCCTCGCGCCGAAGACGAGCCTCTCCGAGTCGGTCGCCTTCGCGCTCAAGCACAAGCTCGTTTGCTGGGGCATGTTCGCGTACACGGGCACCGACGACGTGTACGGCGTCCCGGGTCCGTACACCGAGCTCTGAGCGCACGGCCCTCCCGCGGAGGGGGCTCGAGACGGGAAGGACGCGCGCGGGTGTAGTCCGGATGCGTGTCATTCACGTAAACTCGATCCATGCGCTTCCGGCTCGCCTTTGCTCTCACCGCCATCCCGACCGCCATCGGCGCCTACCTCGCCGCCTGCAGCCCCCCCGACAACCTCGAGGACCTCTGCGGCTGGCTCGGCGATACCAACAACTGCTACCGCAAGTTCGCCCAGGAGGTGACGGACCGGTGTGGCGTGGTCGTCAACGCCGATACCCCGCCGAACGATCCGGCCCAGCCTTCGCCGCGCCATGGAACGTTCCTCAAGCGCGACAAACTCGACCTCTGCGTGTTCGACAGCGCGGCGGGCGGAAGGGTCGTCTTCGATCCGCCGCTCGACATCGCGGAGTTCCCCGTCAAGACGGCCTCGTTCGCCATCATCAACGCCGACGCCACGTTGTGCGGCGCTGGCGCGGTCGGCAACGACGGGGCGTTTGCGATCTCCATCGAGTCGAACCCGCCCATCCCGGACGGCGGCACGGGTGACGCCGGCGCCGTGGATTGCTCCAGCGAGTTGCAGACGTGCGGTGGCACGTTCTCCGTCACGTCGATCACGGAGCGCGAGCTCATCGACACGAAATGCCCGAACGGCGAGACGCATCGCTTCAACCGCCTGCAGCTCGCGAAGTGCGACGGCGACCAGCAGATCGAGCAGGACTACGACCAGCTCATGCCGAGGGCGGAGATCTTGTCCAGCGCAGGCGCGGTGGGCGTGAACGGCTTCGTGCGGTTCCGCGTGGTGTACCCGCCGTCGATGATCCCCATGCCGACCGACGAGAAATATCCGCTGAGCGGCGAGCCGCCGGTGGTCGTCGAGTACTTCGAATGCAGCGTCCCGGGCGCGTCCTCCACGTGCACCAACGCGCAGAAGGACCCGGACGAGACCGACGTGGACTGCGGCGTGATCTGCGGCAAGGGCTGCGCGGACACCAAGTACTGCGCGATCAACGCTGACTGTGCTTCTCGGAACTGCGCCAAAAACGAGCCCGGGGACCTCGTGTGCCAACCGAACCCGAACTGCAAGAACGGGACGCACGACGACGGCGAGGGCGACGTGGACTGCGGCCTCATCTGCAACAACGCCTGTGGCGAGTGCAAGACCTGCATCTTCCACGACGATTGCAGCTCCGGCTCTGTTTGCGTGCTGGATACGGACGGCGTGAAGAAGTGCCGCGCCGACGTCGACGCCGGTGCGTGCACGATGCCTGATGCGGGCGGCGGTGGCGCAGGCGGCGCGGGCGGTGCCGGCGGTTCGGGCGGCACGCCCTGAGACGCAACACCGCGCGCGTGGTGCACGTTCGCCCCACGCGCGCGGTTCGCTTGTTTTTTCAGGACACGAGCAGTTTGACCACGAACGTCGTGCTGCCGAGGCGTAGCCGATCGTTGTCGCGGAGCTGGCGGCGATCGCCGGGCACGAGCTTCTGCTCGTTCAGGAAGGTCCCGTTGCGCGAGTTGTCGTCCTCGACGAACGCCTGACCCGTCGCGGGATCCGCGTGGATCGTGGCGTGGCGCGACGACGTGCTGCCATCCGAGACCGCGATGTCCACGCCGCTGTCCCCGCCGCTCCGGCCGAGCTGCGTCCGGCCGCTGTGGATCGGCCAGAAGCTCCCGCCCGGATCGTTCTGGAACGTCACGAGGAAACCGACGAGCACGCGTTGCCCCGCCGGCGTCACCACGGGCGGAGCGGCGGCCGCAGGACCCGACAGCGAGCCCGGCGAGACCATCGGCGGCGCGACCATCGGCGGCTGCCCCATCCCGCCTCCCCCGAGTCCGCCCGGCGTCATCATCGGCGGCGGCGCGACCATCGGCGGCGGCGCAAGCCCACCGAGCTGACCTGGCCCCGTCAGGCGCGGCGGCGCCGCGGGCATCGCGCCCACGCCGCCCTGCTGCATCATCGGCGGCGGGCCCATCTGCGGCACCGCCATCTGCGGCACCGCCATCGGAGGCGCGGCCATCTGCGGCGCCGCCATCGGAGGTGCGGCCATCTGCGGCACTGCCATCGGCGGTGCGCCGAGGCCCGGGTTGCCGAACGTCGGCGCGGGCTGCCCCATCGGCGGAGGTTGTCCGAACGAAGGCGCGACGGGCACCTGCGGCTGCCCCATGGGCGGCTGCCCCATGGGCGGCGCGCCGAGCGGCGCCCCACCGAGCGGCGCCCCACCGAGCGGCGCCCCACCGAACGGCATCCCGCCGGGCTGCATCCCGGGCTGCATCCCGCCGGGCGCGGGCGGCGCTCCGAAGCCCGGAGCCGCGGGCATCCCGGGCGGCGCGCCCATCGGCTGCTGCGGCGCGGGCTTCGGCGCCTCGCGCGCCCAGGGCGAGCGCATGGGACTGTCGTCCGCGTCGGCTGACGAGAACGCGCTCGCGGCTGGCATCCCGCCTCCGGCCATGGGCGGCGGCGGATAGGCCCCGGGCGTGACGGGCGGCGGAGGCGCCATCCCGCCTGGGTTGATCTTCGGCGGAGGCGCGGGGTAGCCGCCGCCCATCCCTGGGGGCCCCGGAGGCGCATAGGCCCCCGCTCCACCCATCGGAGGCGGCGCCGGTGCGCCTGCTCCACCCCCCACGGACGCTCCGCACATGTTGCAGACCGAGTCCGTGTCCTTGAGCATCCACTGACAGCTGGGACAGGGCTTCATCCGCCCGCCACATTAACATTTTTGTCCGCCGCGGGTCTCCCGCTCCGCGAACGTCGGGCGAGCGAGGGGATCGGCGCCACAAAAAGACATCGGGGGCGATGCGCGGAGCACCGCCCCCGATGTTCAGTACCGACAAACCTGCGTCAGTTGCTGCTGGCCGTCGGTTGCTTCTCGGCGTCCTTCTTCTCGCCGTCGCGGGCCTCTTCGGTCCCCTCCGGCGTCGGCTGCGGCATCGACTCGAGGGCCGCTTCGAGCACCTGCTCCATGCGGCTCACGAAGAAGAACTGCAGCTCGTCGACGACCTCCTTCGGCACCTCCTCGAGGTCCGCGCGGTTCCGCTCGGGGACGATGATGCGCTTGATCCCCGCGCGGTGCGCCGCGAGCACCTTCTCCTTGAGGCCGCCGATCGGCAGGACGCGACCACGCAGCGTGATCTCGCCCGTCATCGCGACGTCGTGCCGGACCTTGAGGCCCGTCAGGAGCGAGACGAGAGCGGTGAACATCGTCACGCCCGCGCTCGGCCCGTCCTTCGGCATCGCGCCCGCGGGGATGTGGATGTGCAGATCGCTCTTGTCGAGGAAGTCCTTCGGGATGCCGTACTTCAAGGCATTCGTCCGGACGAACGACAGCGCCGCCTGCGCGCTCTCCTTCATGACGTCGCCGAGCTGCCCCGTGAGCTGAAGCTTGCCGGTGCCGTACATGCGCGTCGCCTCGATGAAGAGGATCTCGCCGCCCACGCTCGTCCACGCGAGGCCCGTGGCCACGCCCGTGTCCGCCGTGCGCTCGGCGACCTCGCTCGTGTACTTCGGCGCGCCGAGGAACTCGTGCAGGTCGTCCTCGTTGTCGACGCGACGCTTCTGCGTCTCGCCCTCGGCGACCTTCACCGCCACGCCGCGGATGACGCTCGCGATCTGGCGCTCGAGCGAGCGGACGCCCGCCTCGCGCGTGTACCGATCGATGATCTCTTCGAGCGCACGATCGGTGATCTCGAGCTGCTCCTGCGTGAGGCCGTGATCCGAGAGCTGCTTCGGCAGGAGGTGCTGCCGCGCGATCGCGAGTTTTTCGCGGCGCGTGTAGCCCGGGATCTCGAGGATCTCCATACGATCACGCAGCGGAGGCGGGATCGGGTCGGCCGTGTTCGCCGTGGCCACGAACATCACGTGCGACAGGTCGTACGGGATCTCGGGGTAGTGATCGGCGAACGTGTTGTTCTGCTCCGGGTCGAGCACCTCGAGCAACGCCGCGGACGGGTCGCCGCGGAAGTCGTGCCCGATCTTGTCGACCTCATCCATCATGAAGACCGGGTTCACGGTCCCCGCCTTCTTCATGCCCTGGATGATCTGGCCGGGCAGCGCGCCGACGTAGGTGCGCCGGTGGCCGCGGATCGCCGCTTCGTCGTGCACGCCGCCGAGCGAGACGCGGTGGAACTTCCGACCGAGCGCGCGCGCGATGGAGCGCCCGAGCGAGGTCTTGCCGACGCCAGGAGGCCCGAGCAGGCAGAGGATCGGTCCCTTCTTGTCCTGCTTCAGCTTGCGCACCGCGAGGTACTCGAGGATGCGCTTCTTCACCTTCTCGAGGCCGTAGTGATCCTCGTCGAGGACCTTGCGCACCGCCGAGATGTCGAGGTTGTCCGTCGTCGACTGCGTCCACGGGATGTCGAGGATCCAGTCGAGGTACGTCCGGACCACGGTGTACTCGGCCGAGCCCACCTGCATCGTGCGCAGGCGCTTGAGCTGCTTCTTCGCGACGGTCTCCGCCTCCGTGGGCAGGTTCGCCTTCGCGATGCGATCCTCGAGGCCGTCGAGATCGCCCTGATCGCCGTCGTCCTCGCCGAGCTCCTCCTTGATCGCCTTGAGCTGCTGGCGGAGCACGTACTCGCGCTGGTTCTTGCCCATCTCCTCCTTGATCTGGGAGTTGATGCGCTCGCGCATCTTGAGGATCTCGAGCTGGCGCGTGAGCAGGCGCAGCACCTTGCGGATGCGCTCCTTCACGTCGACGGTCTCGATGAGCTGCGCCTTGTCCTCGACGGGCGCGTCGAGGTTCGCCGCCACCAGATCCGCGAGCGCGCCGGGCGCCTGGATCGAGTCGATCAGCGAGCCCGCCTCGCGCGGCAGCTCGGGCATGAGCTGGATGACCTGCTTGGCGATGTCGCGCAGGCTCATCGCGAGCGCTTCGGCCTCGACGTCCTCCGTCGCGGGCTCGTCGATGCGACGGATCTTCGCCTTCATGTACGGCGACATCGTGACCACGCCTTCGAGACGGATCCGCGTCAGGCCCTGGAGGATGAGCGAGTAGTTGCCGGAGCTGTGCTTGAGCGCCTTGAGGACGCGGGCCGCACAACCGACCGGGTAAAGATCCTCGGCCGCGGGATCGTCCGTCGAGGGATCCCTCTGCGCGAAGATCGCGATCACCGGCCCGGGAAGGTTGTCGACGTCTTCGACGAGGGCGACGCTCTTCTCACGGCCCACGTCGAACGGCGCGACCGCTCCCGGAAACAGCACGGCGTTGCGGATGGGGAGGACCGGGAGCTCATCGCCGAAGACCACCTCCTCCTCGGAACGCGGCTGACTCGGCGGGTTTTTCTTTTCCGACATGAGACGATCTCCTCTGCGAAGCTACCCGGGACGGGAGCAGCTCCGACCGGCATCGGCGGCAATTGCTGGACCCTACAGAGGCCAGCTCACGAATAGCGTCAATCGGTTTGATGTCCTCCCGAGCCCCGCGGAGCAAGCAACGCCCGAGCGGGGTCTCGGAGGCGGCGGTCAACGTAGACACGACGCACGCGCCATGCCAGGCCTCTGCGGGAGATTTCATCCGCCCTCGGGAGCCACAGGGGTCCCGTAGGGCCTTCTCCGAGCTTTTGAAGAGCCCGCCACGGCTAGCGCCCCCGTCCGGGGCGGGTACCATGCGCCCGGGAGTCCGCCGCTTGCTCGATCCGGTCCTCGCGACGTTGTCCCTCGCTGCCTTCCTGCTGCACGTCCCCGCAGCGCCTTCGCTCGATCCAGGCCCGAACCCCGAGTGCCCGAGCGACATGCGCCTCGTCACGGGCACGCACGCCGACGAGGTCCAGCACCTCTGCACCGATCCCCGCAAGGACACGAAGACGACGCATTGCTTCGCTTATTTCGAGGGCCTGACGGGGGAGGAAGGGCCGCGGACGGACGTCCGTGTCTGCATGGATCAGTTCGAGGCGCCAAACCGGCGCGGCGCGCGCCCGCTCGTGATGCAGTCGTTCCGGATGGCCGAGCGCTGGTGCGGCGAGCGCGGAAAACGCGTCTGCACCGAGCAGGAGTGGGAGCTCGCCTGCGAGGGCGGCGAGCGCAGGCCGCTCGCGTACGGCTGGCAGGTGAACCGGACGCAATGCAACAGCGACAAGGGGTGGCGACCGTTCGACGCGCGGGCGCTCGCGGCCGGAGGCGAGGACGAAAAGAAGGAGCTCGCGAAGCTCTGGCAAGGGTCGACGAGCGGCTCGTACCTCAGTTGTGTCTCGCCGTTCGGCATCTACGACATGATGGGCAACGTCGAGGAGTGGGTGGCGACGCGGCCCGGACGCAAATTCCCCGGCGCGCTGATGGGCGGGTTCTGGGCGAAGCCGTGGACGGGCTGCCGCGGGACGAACGACGCACACGAGCCGTCGTTCACGTTCTACGAGACGGGCTTTCGCTGCTGCGCCGATCCCGGGAAGCTCTCGGATGCGACGAAGGCGCCGAGCGGCGGCGACGGAACGAAAGACGACGGCGGCGACGCGAAGCCGAAGCCGGCGAAGAAGAAGCGGAAGAAGCGCGCCGGCTAGGCGCCGAGGGTCATGCCCTTCGCGAGGGCACGACCGGCGACGAGCTCCTGCGCGGACAGAGGCTTCCGTCCTTCGAGTTGCCCGCGCACGAGCGTGATCGAGCCCGCGCCACACGCGATCTCCGCGCCCCATTTGTCCGCGGCGGTGATCTCGCCGGGCGCGCCGCGCACACCTTGCTCGGTGGCCACCTTCGTTGCGAGCACCTTCAGCCCTTTGCCTGCGCACGTCGTGAACGCGCCGGGCCACGAGGTCATGCCGCGGACGTGATCGTGCACCGCGCGCGCAGGCTTCGACCAATCGATGCGGCCGTGCTCCTTCTCGAGCATCGGCGCCATCGTCGCCGCCGCGTGATCCTGTTCCCGCGCGACGAGGTCTCCGGATACCGCGCGGAAAAGATCCTCGCGCACGACACGCGCCGCGAGATCGCCGAGTTCGACGTAGAGCTCGTCGGCGGTCATGTCCTCCCCGATCGGGATCCGGTGCGTGGAGAAGACCGGGCCCGTGTCCATGCCCTCGTCCATCTGCATGAGGCAGACGCCCGTCTCGCGCTCGCCGTTCACGATCGCCCACGTGATCGGAGCGGCGCCGCGGTACTTGGGCAGGATGGAGGCGTGGAGGTTCATGCAGCCGCGGCGAGGCGCTTCGAGCACGGCCTTCGGCAAGATGCGGCCGTACGCGATGACGAGCGCGACGTCGGCGTTCGTCTCCGCGATGAGGCGGGCGAAGTCCGGTGTTTTGACCTTGAGCGGTTGCTCGACGCGCAGGCCGAGCTCCAGGGCACGCTGCTTCACGGGCGGCGCGCGGAGCTCGAGGCCGCGACCGGCAGGGCGATCGGGCTGGCAGACGACGAGCGGGATCTCGGCGATCGCGTGGAGCGCGTCGAGCGCGGGGACGGAGATGGCGGGGGTGCCGAAGAAGAGGGCGCGCACGGGCGGGGTGTAGCGCTTCAGAGGCGGCGGAGGAAGTCGATGAGGGGCTGGAACTCGGGACGGGAGAGATCAAAGACGCGATCCCTGGCTCCATCCACGACGCAAAACCCCACGCCTTCTGCAAGGCGTGTCTTGCACGCACGCAAATCGACCCCTCGTGCGTCGCGACGTCCCTTGCACCCGCGCAAGCCGTGCACTCGCGACTGTTTGGGGTGCCTTGCGCCGATGCAAGACACTCCAAACACATGTCACGGAGGCGCTTGCGCGGGCGCGAGCACGCCGAAACGGTGTGTTCGAATGCTCTTGCGCCCGTTCAAGAGGGGTCGTCACGAGTGCGCGGGGTGTCTTGCGCCGGCGCAAGCCCCCCCGCGCACATGGCCCCGCATGTCTCGCATGCACGCAAGACACGCCGCGCACGCGGAAACCTTCGGCTCGCGTCGGCGCAGCGCAGGTGGGGATGCCGGTGGGTGGAAGTTGCGCTCACGCCCCGGAGGGGTGCCAGATCGTCTTCATCTCGACGAACCGCTCGATCCAGCGCGGGCTCGTCGCGCCGTCCGCGTCGAACCAGGCCGCCTCGTCGATCGATCGCGTCCGCACGCGCTTCACGTTCACGATGGCCGCCTCCTCCGCCTTGCGCGCGAGCTCCGGCGTCACGCCGTGCAGATCGAGCGCCGCCACCTCCATGTGCTTCGCGAGGTGCGGGAGCAGCTCGGCCGCGCGGCCCGTGAGCACGTTGATCACGCCGCCCGGCAGATCACTCGTCGCGAGCGCCTCGCCGAGCACGAGCGCCGTGCGCGGATCCTCCTCGCTCGCGAGCACGATGGCCGTGTTGCCCGCCGTGATGATCGGCAGGACCGCGCCGAGCAGCCCGAGGAGCGCCGGACGCGCCGGCGCCACGACGCCGACCACACCCATCGACTCGGGCACGGTGAAGTTGAAGTGCGGCCCGGCAACGGGATTCAGGCTCGAGAACAAGCTCTGGTACTTGTCCGCCCAGCCCGCGTACGAGACCACGCGATCGATCGCGACCGCCGTCTCCGTCGCCGCGCGTGATGCTTCGAGCCCGCCGCGCTCGAGAGAGCGCGCGAGCTCGCCTTGCCGCGCTTCGAGCATCTCGGCGAGCCGGTAGAGGATCTGCCCGCGGTTGTACGCGGTCCGGCCGGACCAGCCCTCCCACGCGCCGCGCGCCACGACGACCGCGTCGCGCACGTCCTTGCGGGACGCCCACGGCACGTTCTCTTTCGTTCCACCGAGGCTCATCGGATCCGCCACCTGGATGTACCTGCCCGACTCCGATCGAACGAACTGCCCGCCGACCAGCATTTTGTACGCCTTGCGTACCGACAAACGGGCGGGCGGGACGAACCCATTCTCGCGCTCGTCCGTGCGGGCAGGCGCCCCCGCCGTGTCCTTGTCCTTCGCGCGCGCCATCAGTCCACCTCGAGATACGGCAAGAGCCCTTGCCGGCCGCCCTCGCGGCCGAAGCCGCTCTCCTTGTAACCGCCGAACGGAGAGCTCGGATCGAACTTGTTGTACGTGTTCGCCCAGACGACCCCGGCGCGCAGGCGCTGCGAGACCCAGAAGCTCTTCGAGCCCTTGTCCGTCCAGACGCCGGCGCTGAGGCCGTACATCGTGTTGTTCGCCTTCTCGATCGCCTCCTCGGGCGTGCGGAAGGTCATCACCGCGAGCACCGGCCCGAAGATCTCCTCGCGCGCGATGCGGTGCGACTGCGACACGCCCGTGAAGAGCGTCGGCGCGAACCAGTAACCACGTGTCGGCAGCTCGCACGGCGTCGAGAACCGCTCGGCGCCTTCGCGCTCACCCGCCTCGACGAGCTCGCGGATCTTGTCGAGCTGCATCTTCGAGTTGATCGCGCCGACGTCGGTGTTCTTGTCGAGCGGATCCCCCACGCGCAGCGTCTGCATGCGATCGCGGAGCTTCTGCAGGAGCGGCTCGAACGCGCCTTCCTCCACGAGCAGGCGCGAGCCCGCGCAGCAGACGTGCCCCTGGTTGAAGTAGATGCCCGAGATGATCCCTTCGACCGCCTGATCGAGCGGCGCGTCCGCGAACACGATGTTCGCCGCTTTGCCGCCGAGCTCGAGCGTGAGCTTCTTCTTCGTGCCGGACAGGGCCTTCTGGATCCGCTTGCCCACGTCCGTCGATCCCGTGAACGCGACCTTGTCCACGTCCGGATGCGCGACGACCGCGGCGCCCGTCGCGCCCGCGCCCGTCACGATGTTCACGACGCCCGGCGGCAGATCACACTCCTCGATGATCTTCGCGAGCAAGAGCGCCGTGAGCGGCGTCGTCTCCGCGGGCTTGAGCACGCACGTGTTGCCCGCGGCGAGCGCGGGCGCGAGCTTCCACGCGGCCATGAGCAGCGGGAAGTTCCAGGGGATCACCTGCCCCGCCACGCCGAGCGGGCGCGGCGAGCGACCCGGGAACGCGTACGCGAGCTTGTCGGCCCAGCCCGCGTAATAGAAGAAGTGCGCCGCCACGAGCGGCAGATCGACGTCGCGCGACTCCTTGATGGGCTTGCCGCCGTCCATCGTCTCCACGATGGCGAGCTCGCGCGCCTTCTCCTGGATCACCCGCGCGATGCGGTAGATGTACTTGCCGCGCTCGATCCCGGAGAGCTTCGACCAGTATTTTTCGTAGCCATTCCGCGCGGCCTTCACGGCGAGATCGACGTCGCGCTCGTTGGCCTCGGCGACCTCGGAGAGCTTCTGCTCGGTCGAGGGGCTCACGGTGTCGAAGTACTTGCCCGACGACGGCGCGACCCATTTGCCGCCGATGAAGAGCTCGTAACGCGGATCGATCCGCACGTGATCGGCGGCCTCGGGCGCGGGCGCGTAGGTCCACGCCTTGCCGAACTCGAGCGCAGCTCGCTGCGCAGGCGACGACGGGGCCGCGTGGGTCTCGCCGTTCGTCGCAGAGGCGATCGTTTCCTTGGCGGTCATCGTGTCTCCTCAGTCCTTGCTGAAGTAATCGCCTGACTGGTAGGCGCCCGTGCGCTGCGTCTCGAGCTGCATGAGCACGTCGTTGAGCAGCGTGGATGCGCCGAGGCGGAAGAGATCCGGCGTGAGCCAGGCGTCCCCGAGCGTCTCCTTCACGAGCACCAGGTAATGGAGCGCCTGCTTGGCCGTGCGAATCCCGCCCGCGGGCTTCATGCCGATGCGCTTGCCCGTCGCGTAGAAGAAGTCGCGGATCGCCTCCAGCATCACGAGCGTCACCGCGGGCGTCGCCGCCGGCGTGACCTTGCCCGTCGACGTCTTGATGAAGTCCGCGCCCGCGAGCATCGCGATCTGGCTCGCCTCGCGCACGAGGTCGTACGTGCCGAGCTCTCCCGTCTCCAGGATCACCTTGAGGTGCGCAGATCCGCACGCCTCTTTCGTCGCCGCGATCTCGTCGAAGATGCGCGTCTTCTCCCCCGCGAGCAGCGCGCCGCGATCGATCACCATGTCGATCTCGTCGGCGCCCCAGGCGACCGCGCGCCGCACGTCGTCGAGCTTCACGTCGAGCGCCGAGAGCCCGCTCGGGAACGCCGTCGCCACGCTCGCGACCTTCACGCTCGATCCGGCGAGCGCGTGCTTGGCCACGGGCACGAGCTTCGGGTACACGCAGATCGCGGCGCACGGAGGCACCTCGGGCGAGGCGTGGGGGCGCATCGCCTTCTGGCAGAGCTGCGTGACCTTGCCCGGGGAGTCCTTCCCTTCGAGGGTCGTGAGATCCATCATCGCGATGGAGAGCAAGAGCCCCGCGACCTTCGCTTCCTTCTTGATGCTGCGCTTGCCGAGGGCCGCCGCGCGCTCCTCGACCATCACCTTGTCCACGGTGGGCGCCGAGAAGTCGGGGTACGTCCGCGGCCCGCTCGGCCCCGCTGCGCCTTTGCCATTGCCGCCTTCTGCAGCCATCGACCGGCCTCCGGGGGGTTTTGGGGGCAGAGCCCGGCTCGTCCGGGCGGAGTCCCCAACGTCTGCTGAGGTTCGAGGCAGAGCCCGGCTCGTCCGGGCAGTGCTCCTACCGGCGCGGGACGCTAGCAGAACTATCCGCGCCGCGGCATCCCTGCTAAGGGTGGCAAGGTGCAGAGCGGGTCGGGCCTCGTCTTCGTCAATGGAATCCGCCTCTACATTCACCGTTTTCAGCCCGCCAGCGCCCGTCCGAGCGGCCTGACGGTCCTGCTCCTCCACGGATACCTGGACTCGGGCGCCACGTGGGATCTCGTGGCCGAGCCCCTCGCGCGCGCCGGCCACGACGTCCTCGCGCCCGATCTTCGCGGGTTCGGCGAGAGCGACTCCGTCGGCGCAGGCGGCTACTACCACTTCCCCGACTACGTCAGTGACCTCTCGTCGCTGCTCGACATCCTCGCGCCGAAGCGCCTCGCGCTCGTGGGTCACTCGATGGGCGGCACGATCGCCGCGCTCTTCGCCGGCGCGCGGCCCCAGCGCGTCGATCAGCTCGTCCTGCTCGAAGGCCTCGGCGCGCCCGCCTCCGAGCCGAGCAGCGCCGTCGATCGCATGCGCACCTGGCTCGACGACATGCGCTCGCTCGATCGCACCCCGCGCCCCGTCGGCTCCTTCGAAGAGGCCCTCGATCGCCTCGCGCGCAGGCACCCGCAGGTCCCGCGCGGGATCCTCGAGAGCCGCGCGCGCCTGCTCACGCGCACCCACTCGGGCCGTTTGTCCTGGGCCTACGATTCCATGCACCGCACGACGGCGCCGGTGCCGTTCCACCTCGAGTCGTTCAAATGCTTCCTCCGCCGCATCACGGCGCCCACGCTCTACATGAGCGGCGGCGTGAACGGCCTGCGTCTGCCCGATGAGGCCGAACGGCTCGCGTGCATCCCGAGCACGCTGCACGTCGACCTGCCCGACGCCGGCCACATGATGCACTGGACCGCGCCCGAGGTGCTCGCCGAGCGCTTGCTCCGCTTCTTCGCCTCGCCGCCCGAGGACCGGCCCGCCGCGCCGCGCTGACCTCCCACGCACGAGGGAACGGCGCGCGATCTCGACGGCGCCGATCTCACGCGCCTGATTGAATTTTCGATCGCGAGGCGGCACGCTGAACGGCATGCGACACCCGCGCTTCTTTTCTTTCTCTTCGCTGCCGCTTCCCCTCCTCTCGCTCGCGCTCGCGACCGGCTTGCTCCTCACGGTGTCGAGCTCCGGATGCGGGACCGATCGCGCCTGCTTCTACTGGACCGAGCTCGAAGGCGCCTGTCCCGCGCAAGGCGATGCGCTCGACTTCTTCCAGGGTGATTTCTGCTCGAGCAGCATCACCGAGGTGAACAGCGAGGGCTCATTCGAAGGTGACACCTGCTGTTACGACGTGACCGAGGACAGCTCGACCTTCGCGACCTGCGTCCCCGAGCCAGGCCCCTTCCCGCCCGGGCCCTCGGTCGCCCAGGGCGTCGGCGGCGCCCCCGGCGTCGGCGGCTTCGGCAGCGGCGGAGCCGGCGGCGTGGCCGGCGCCGGCGGCGAGGGAGGATCGGGCGGCGCATCGACGTGCGCGTCGTGCAAGCAGTTCCTGCTCGACGATATGCCGCCCGAGCTCTGCCCCGAGTCCGTCCCGCTCTACGAGGCCTTCACCGACTGCAAGTGTCTCGGCGCCTGCGCGTCCGTGTGCGGCGAAGCCTGCATGTCGAGCCAGGTCCCCGCGTCCGACTGCGAGAACTGCCTGCTCGACAACTCGTCGAACGGCTGCGGCATGCAGTTCCTGGCCTGCTCGAACGACGGCAACTGAGCAGGACGAACCCACGGCGCAGCGCCGGGGTTTCACCCCGGACCCGACCAGGGGCTATCCGCCCCTGGACCCGGACCAGCGCAAGCGCTGGACCCAGGGTCGATGAACTGCGCGATGCGCAGTTCATCGAACAGGTCGAGTCAATACC
>NZ_JASBQE010000266.1 GCF_029960785.1 Polyangium sp. 15x6 | reverse complement strand
CCTTCTTGGACGGCCTGGTGCCGATGTACGGCTTGCCGTTCCGCCCATAGAAACGCCCCAGGGTGTACCCGAGGAAGTCGAACGCCCCCTCGGGCACCCTCACGAGCCGCGTTTTCTCCTCGTTCACTGTCAGCCCCAGCCGGCCCATCAATTCGCGCATCTTCGCCATGACCGCCACCCCGTGGCCGGGGCGGCAGCAGAGGACCAGATCGTCCGCGTAGTTGACCAGGCGAGCATCCGCTTCGTGCGCCACGCGGCTATTCCGAAATGCCAGGGCAAAGCGACGGAAATAGAGGTTCGCCAGCAGGGGCGAAATCACCCCGCCCTGCGGCGTCCCCCGATGTACGTCGCGTGCTGCTGTCGTCCGGATGTCACCACGAAACGAACGTTCGACGACCGGGGCGTTCAGCCACGCCTTGATCGCCGACAGTACTTGGCCATCGGCGACTCTGCGGGCCACGCTCTTCATGAGGGGGCCGTGCGGGATCGTGCCGAAATAATCGCGCAGATCGCCGTCGACAACCTCACGCCGACCGTCGACGAGGTGAAAGTGGACGCGACGGACCGCAAGCTTCGCGTCGAGCCCCTTCCTGAAGCCGTACTGCTCGTCGAGCAGATCGGCCTCGAAGATCGGGTTCAACACGAGGAGGAACGCCATCTGGACCACGCGGTCCCGAATGGTCGGTATCCCCAGCGGCCGCCTACCACCATTGCTCTTCGGGATCCACTCTCGCCGCAGGGGTGCAGGCGTATACCGCTTCGCCCGCAGCTCCCGCTGGAGGTTTCCGAGCCAGA
>NZ_JASBQE010000265.1 GCF_029960785.1 Polyangium sp. 15x6 | reverse complement strand
ACCGGAAATCCGGCGGCGACTGATTCAAAGGCTCGCTGCGCCCCAAAGATGCGCGCGGTGCGGAGCGACGGTGCGGGCGCTCGTGCCGATATGAACGTGTGGGTGGATGTGGCAGAGTAGTGCTAGCACACTGAGAGGGATCCCTCTGTCGCGGTTTGGAGTAAGCTGCTCCTGACCGGCGCCGATGCTCAAAAAGCCAACGGCTACAGCGGCGTGGCTTTCCGGTATCGGAGATCCATCGGATCGTTGCCGGAGGTGTCGGCGCGGGTAATGAAGCAAGATTCGAGACGCACGACATCCGTCTCGATGGTGAATGAGTAATTCAATAGGCGAGCGGAGGAACCGTCCCCGACACGCTCGTGAATCATACGCCAAAGCTGCATGCCGGCTCCACCCGGGAGCTTCGCCTCGCCGTCGTGAGGGCGGAAGTACGGTGTTTCGATCGTGCCCATCATTTCACCGGAATCTGTCTTGATTGTGAGCTTCATTGTGTACCTCACGGGCGATAAACCACGAGGGACCCACGAGATCCCCGCTGCTCCGGCATGTTCGTCGTGAAACGTTACCGACCGTTCAGTATGACCGACCGTTCGGCACGTCATGATTGCTTTACAACTGTACGCGTGTCAAGGGAATCGAACCAGGATCTCCGTTGGTGTCGACGGCGCGCGGGATGGCCCCGACCTTCCCGCGCGCCGAGCGCCGGCTAGATGGCTGGTGTTTTTCTCTACCAAACCATCGCGCGATGGTGTAAGGCGGGGGGCATGTCCCGTGGACAAACCCCGAAGCAGGGCGAGATGTGGAGGTCGACGTCGGCGTACTGCGGAGCGAA
>NZ_JASBQE010000264.1 GCF_029960785.1 Polyangium sp. 15x6 | reverse complement strand
CGGCCGAGCCACACGTTTCGACGCTCGGCGAGGACCGGGCCGGGCGATCCCGCCGAGGACGAGGGCCACGGGTCGGCCCGGGCCGGTCGGGCTGCTCGAGGGGGCCGAGCTCGGCGAGCGGCAAGGGGTCGATCGGCTCCTCGGCGAAGGGCCGGGCCTCGGCGCGAAATCTTCCCCGAGGCGCGCGGGCCTGGACCGCGGACGGCATTTTATTTTCCCGCGTGGTTCTGCTGGGTTGCGCGATGGGCGCGGCAGAAAAGGCGTGGGGCTGGTCGGCTTCCTTCAACCTGGGCGAGGTGCGTCGTGAGTGGGTTGCGGTCGAACTGGGGCGCGTCGGTGGAGGCTGCGGTGTGGGGTTCTTCGGGCGAGGCTGGGGACGAGGACCAGGCGGAGGCCGCCCCGCGCGTGCGAAAACGGGGGGCCGCGGGGCGCGGGGCGGTGGTCGGACTGGCGGAGGCGGCGCTCGTGCTCGGGATGCGGCCCGAAGGGAGCGGGTGGCGGCGGCGGGTGTTGCGGCGGTTGCGAGCGATGGAAAGGGAGCTTGGGGTACGGCTGTGCGCCGTGCGGAAAGGTCGAGGTGGAAGCCTCGTTAGTGTCGACAGGCTGCGGTGCGCGTATCCGCTGCCGTTCGCAGGATCGGATCAGTTGGCAGAACTGCAAGCAAAGGTACAAGAACTGGAGCAGCGCCTCGCACGAGCAGAACGCGCAGTCCTGGCGTACCACCTCGCCCACCCCCGTCCTGACACCGACGGCTCGCTCCTCCGACGCTGGTGCCCCGAAGGGAGCACCCGATGCGGAACCATCAGCGAGCGGCGGCGATTCGTGCAGAGATCGAGCAGG
>NZ_JASBQE010000263.1 GCF_029960785.1 Polyangium sp. 15x6 | reverse complement strand
GCAGGCCAAGGCCGGCGGGGCGGACGGCGCGGCGGCGGGCGCGGACGGCGCGGCGGCGCCCGAGGGCGAGGCGGCGGCTCCGGAAGGGGAGGCGGCAGCGGCTCCGGGCGGCGCGGAGGCGGCTGCGGATGCCAAGGCAGAGGTTCCGGATGCCAAGGCGGCGGTTCCGGATGCCAAGGCGGCGGCTCCGGATGCCAAGGCGGCGGCTCCGGATGCCAAGGCGGCGGTTCCGGATGCCTCGAAATCGGCGCCGGACGTCTCGAAACCGGAACCGGGCGCCGATGTAGCGGCGGGGGCCGCCAAGGTACCGGATCCGGCTGCCAAGGTAGCGGCGCCGGCTGCCGATGTAGCGGCGCCGGCTGTCAAGGTACCGGATCAGGCCGCCAAGGTAGCGGCGCCGGCCGCCAAGGCGCCGGATCAGGCCGCCAAGGTAGCGGTTCCGGCCGCCCCGAAGGAGGCGCCGGCCGCCAAGGTAGAAATTCCGGCCGCCCCGAAGGAGGCGCCGGCCGCCAAGGTAGAAATTCCGGCCGCCCCGAAGGCGGCGCCGGCCGCCAAGGTGCCGGATCAGGCCGCCAAGGTAGACGTTCCGGCCGCCAAGGCGGCGCCCGGCGTGCCGGAAGGCAAGGTTCCGGCGCCCCCAGGCAAAGCCGCGATGCCGGAAGGCAAACCGCAGGTGCCCGAAGGCGCCATGCCCGGGGCGCCGAAAATCGGCGAAAAGGCCGCCGTTCCTCCCGCCCCCGCGCCGCAGGCCCCCGCGCCTCCCGCTCCGGCGGACGTGGCCCCCTTCGCGCCCGCCCCGAAGCCGCCGGCCGCGCCCGCCGTCCCCGCCGGCGCGAAACCCGCGCCCGC
>NZ_JASBQE010000262.1 GCF_029960785.1 Polyangium sp. 15x6 | reverse complement strand
CTAGAGCATCGTTCAGTTCGTTTCCATCATGATCACGCGGCCATAGCCGTTCGGCCACGCCGCTCGATCACTTCGAGGTTCAGGAAGGCTGCGTAGCGGCGGAGGTCGAAGAGGTTCCTGCGCGCGCCGCGATACCGTGCTCGCGGCCCTTGCTTGGCTGCCAGGTGGGCGAGCCGGTGCTCGACATGCACGCGCTTTCGGAGCGCATCGCGCCCGCTTGCCGTCTGGACGAGCCTCCGGAAACGCTGTTGCCGCTGCTCGTCATCGGCAATCTTGACCGTTCGCCCAGCGTCGTTCGCGGCCTTCGTGCAACGCGCTCGGAGGGGGCACGGCCCACAAGTTGCCGCGTTGAATTGCACGAGCCCACCTGACGTGAGCTTCTGCGTCTGACCTGCGGGACACGTGATGGTCAAGAGTCGGAAATTCATCTTGAAGTCCGACTTGGAGAAGAGTGAGCCATTCGTCGCATTTCGGGGCTTGCAGAGGACCGTCGCACCGTTCTCCTCTGCGCTCTCGATGAGCTTGCTGTCCACGTAAGCCCGGTCGACGTATACCTCTCCAATGTCAGCGCGTCGCGGCGACCGAGAAAGGTCTTCCTTCAGCCCTGCTGCGCCCTCTCCCTCTGGCCGATTGGCTGGGGTGATCGAGCACGCCAGGATGAGCTCGGTGTCCAGGTCGTTCGCGATATGCTGCTTGTAGCCGTTGAATCGCTTGGTCTTGCTTTTGCGACCGTGGCGCATCTCTGGATCTTCGACCGAGATGCGTCGATCCTTGGCGACTCCTTCGCGGATACGGGGACCTCCGCCGCCGGGCGGCTCAGGATCCAGATCCTGCGCGCGGAGCTGCTCGACGACATCGAGCAGCTCCTTGAGGGGCGACTCCTCGACGGCTTTGCCGGC
>NZ_JASBQE010000261.1 GCF_029960785.1 Polyangium sp. 15x6 | reverse complement strand
CTGCTCGATCTCTGCACGAATCGCCGCCGCTCGCTGATGGTTCCGCATCGGGTGCTCCCTTCGGGGCACCAGCGTCGGAGGAGCGAGCCGTCGGTGTCAGGACGGGGGTGGGCGAGGTGGTACGGAGAACGGGCCCGCGACGTGGAAGCGGGTCCTCCCCTGGTAGGCGAGGCTCACCCCTGGTACTGCTCGATGTCGTTGGGGGTGAGGATCTCGATCGGGTCGAAGCCGGTGTTTTTCTTGTACTCCATGCGGTGCTCGAAATTGGCCATCGAATCCGAGGGGTCGATCGCTTCGAGCCTGAGCTGGAAGAAGGTCTCGATATCGAAGGCGACGGACAGGATGGGTAGCGATCCGGGAGGCCCGTCCGGGAGTTCGTCCACGGGTAGGCGACGTGGACCAGCGTGACGGGGATCCGAAGGATCGCGAAGACCTCCCGAGCGATGCGGAGAGTGGCGCTGCACACGTGGTCCTGGTAGATCGCCCAATACCGCTGGGTTGGCATCGTCTTCCGGGAGAGCCTGCCCGTCGACGTGTAGAAGACCGCCTCGACAGGCAGGACGCTCTGAATCGTTCGCGGTGAGCCATGCCTCGACGCACCACGGGCGGGTGATGCATACGTTCAGCGAGGATCCGAGCTGCTGGAAGGCTTGGAAGGGGCCGAGGAAGTCGAGGACCGCCTGGCAGGCTTCGGGATCGCCGGAAAGGACGCCCTGCGCGGCGCGCTGAAACCATTTCCAGCGCTCGAGCTCGTTCATGTACGCGGCGTAATGGGCGCCGTACTCCTGCTCATCCGTACCACCTCGCCCACCCCCGTCCTGACACCGACGGCTCGCTCCTCCGACGCTGGTGCCCCGAAGGGAGCACCCGATGCGGAACCATCAGCGAGCGGCGGCGATTCGTGCAGAGATCGAGCAGG
>NZ_JASBQE010000260.1 GCF_029960785.1 Polyangium sp. 15x6 | reverse complement strand
GTACCCGTCCGGCAACCCCCATCCTTCCGCTCCTGCGCTCTTCCGTGCAGTTCTCGTCGTCGAAGGAGGTTCGTCATGGCTACGAGGACGACGAGGACCGAGCGCCGGTGGCGGCGCGTCGTGGACGAGTGGCGGCAGAGCGGGCTATCGGCGCGGGAGTTCGCCAAAGGCAGGGGCATCAGTGCGGGGATGATTTACGCGTGGAGCAGTCGGCTCGGAAAGCCGGATACGCCCTCGCCGGCCGCTCCGCCGACGACAGCGCCGAAGTTCCTGCCCGTCACGCTCATCGAGGAGGCGCCCACCGTTTCACCGGAGCGCTCCGCCATGCTCGAGGTCGTCCTTCCGCGGGGCGAAGTCATTCGCGTTTCGCCGGGCGCAGATCTCACCCAGCTCGGCCGCGTCGTCGCGGCGCTGCGCGGGGGGGCCGCGTGATTCCGGCGCGAATGGCGATCTACGTGGCGACCGAGCGGCGCGATTTGCGGTGTTCGTTCGATGGGCTCGCGGGTGTCGTGCGCGAGGTGCTGCGGGACGATCCGCTCTCCGGTGCGCTGTTCATGTTCTTCAACAAGAGCGCGGATCGGGTGAAGATTCTCTGGTGGGATCGCACAGGGTTTTGCTTGCTCTACAAGCGACTCGAGCGCGGGACGTTCCGCGTGCCGCAAGGGCTCGAGCCGGGCGCGACGAGCATCCCGATCGAGGCCGCCGAGATGGCCAGGATCCTCGAAGGGATCCAGCTTCCGAAGGCGAAGCAACGCGCCCGCGCGCTCGCGGCGGGTTCGGCCGGATAAACTTTCCCATTTACAAGTCGTCACGGGGCGTGTAACGCACGTCCCGTGACAAACCCTGAGCTTCAGGCGAAGGTCGCCGCTCTGGAAAGCCGCCTCGCGGGTGCCTCCCGCGAGCAAGACAAACTCCGTCACGAGCG
>NZ_JASBQE010000259.1 GCF_029960785.1 Polyangium sp. 15x6 | reverse complement strand
CCTTTCAAGTACCTGGGCAAACCGGGCGCAAGATTTGGAGGACAAAGTAAGAAACAAACGACACAACCCCACCCAGGACCCGCTCGAGCCCGCGCAGAGGTGGATGAAGGTCCCGCAGTAGTGTTAGAACAAAATGGCGGTGCCGCATCGCGGCGACGCTACCCCCGGGCGTGAACGAGGGCACTGCGTACTTTCGGTGAATGGCCGTAGGCAGGATCCTGGGTTCGTCCGAGCGGCCCTCACTGCGTCGGTCGTCGCGTTTGCGGCGCCTGCGATGGCTGACGACGCCGATGATGGGCGAGCCTACTCGGCCGGGTGCCAGCGCGTCCGGGCCCTCTACCTCTTCGGCGTCCGCGCGAGCGCGTACCTACTTGCAGACGGGACACATGCGTCCTGGCCGCCCGAGGAGCGCGGACGGGACACATGCGTCCTGGCCGCCCGAGGCGTGGCAGATCGGCTGGCTTCGCGGCATCGCAAGCGAGGCGCGCGCGGGTCGTCGCCACGCACACGATGCAGGTCTACACGGAGCGTTTGCCACGCGGCAAAGCGTTCTGCTCGACCGCGAGTACGCGAGCGCGGACATCGACGCGCCGGCCCACGCGGCGCAGCTCGTGCGCGTCGTGCCCGAGCTCGCCGCGCGCCATCTCGGGCCCGTGGCTCGGGAAGCAGGAGCATCCCAAGCAAACTCGCTCCCTGCTTCCCCTGGCGCTCCTTGGGACCTTCGCGGTGGCGTTGCTCGCCCCGCGACGGCCAACTTGACGGGCCGCGACGGCCAACTTGACGGGCCGAACGCTGATAAGTTTGTACGGTAAAACGCCAGCCGGGCCTTGCGTCGACGGGGCCGCGTCGATTTTCTGTTACCTCTCGCTTCCCCGCGCATTGTTTGTAGGCATGGGATCGTCCAAACCCGATCTACGTCGCCGACG
>NZ_JASBQE010000258.1 GCF_029960785.1 Polyangium sp. 15x6 | reverse complement strand
CTAGAGCGCCGAACGGTTCGATCCTCCCAGGAACTACGCGGCGTTGGCCATGTCGCTGCGACGCTGGATTACCTCGAGGTTCAGCATGGCGGCATGGCGTCTCAGGTCGAAGAGATTGTTGCGTAAGCCTCGGTAGCGGGCACGCGGCCCCTGCTTGGATGCAAGGTGGGCGAGTCGGTGCTCCACGCCAACGCGTTGCCTGAGGGCTTCGCGCCCTTTGGTCGTCCCGACGAGCTTACGGAATCGTTGCTGTCTCTGCTCATCGGGAGCGATGCGTATGGTCCGCCCCGCGTCATTGCTGGCTCTCGTGCAGCGAGGCCGGAGAGGACACGCATTGCACGTCAGGGGGTCGAATTCTACGAGCTCACCGGGGCGGAAGTTCTGCGTATGGCCCGCCGGGCAGGTGATCGTTCGGAGACGGAAGTTCAGCTTGAAGTCAGCCTTCTTGAAGCGGTCGCCGTTGGTCGCGTTCCATGGCTTGCAGTAGACCATCGCGCCGTTTTCAGCCGAGGCTTCGACGAACTCGCTGTTGACGTATGCTCGATCGACGAACACTTCTCCAATGGCCTCGTGCCGTGGCGAGCGCGCGAGGTCTGCCTTCAGGCCGGCAGCGCCTTCCCCCTCCGGGCGATTGGCCGGCGTGACGGAGCACGCCAAGAGCAGCTCGGTGTCGAGGTCCGCGGCGATATGCTGCTTGTAGCCGTTGAATCGCTTGCTCTTGCTCTTGCGCCCGTGGCGCATGTCGGGGTCCTCGATCGAAACGCGACGATCCTTCGCGACCCCTTCGCGAATCCGCGGTCCGCCGCCTGGCGGCTCCGGATCCAGGTCCTGCTCGCGAAGCTGCGCGATGAGCTCAAGCAGGTCCTTGAGCGGCGGCTCCTCCGCCGCCTCACCGACCTGCGCGCGGATCCAGGCTTCGAGAGCCTCGATTTGCCGCACGA
>NZ_JASBQE010000257.1 GCF_029960785.1 Polyangium sp. 15x6 | reverse complement strand
ACGTACCTTTTGCATAATGGGCCTGCGAGTTACGCTACGTGGCGAGGTTAAGCCGAGAGGTGGAGCCGAAGCGAAAGCGAGTCCTAACAGGGCGAGGAGTCGCGTGGCGTAGACCCGAAACCTTAGCGATCTATCCATGTCCAGGTTGAAGAGCGGGTAACACCGCTTGGAGGACCGAACTCACCGCAGTTGAAAATGCGGGGGATGAGGTGTGGATAGGAGTGAAAGGCTAATCAAGCTGGGATATAGCTGGTTCTCCCCGAAATATATTGAGGTATAGCCTCGGACGAATTGCGGCGGAGGTAGAGCACTGAATGGGCTAGGGGTCCTACCAGATTACCAAACCCAATCAAACTCCGAATGCCGCCGACAAGTATCCGGGAGTCAGGCTGCGGGAGATAAGTTCCGTAGCCGAGAGGGAAAGAGCCCAGATCGTCAGCTAAGGTCCCCAAGTCCGAGCTAAGTGTCAAAGGATGTGGGAGCGCACAGACAACCAGGAGGTTGGCTTAGAAGCAGCCATCCTTTAAAGAAAGCGTAATAGCTCACTGGTCAAGCGAACCTGCGCCGAAAATATAACGGGGCTAAGCTCGGCACCGAAGCTACGGGTTCTCGAAAGAGAGCGGTAGGGGAGTATTCTCAGGTAGATACACGCCGGACGGTGACGACCGGTAACGGACCTGAGAAGAGCTTATGCAGGCATGAGTAGCGATAAACCGAGTGAGAAACTCGGTCGCCGTAAGCCCAAGGTTTCCTGGGGAAGGATAATCCTCCCATGGGTTAGTCGGATCCTAAGCCGAGGCCGAGAGGCGTAGGTGATGGGAAGCAGGTTAATATTCCTGCACCACCAAGGATGGCGTTGAAGTAAGCGGGGACGGAGTAGGGTAGGCCGGGCACGGCGGATGGTTTGCCGTGTTCAAGCCCGTAGGATGAGTTGCCAGGACCCG